>NZ_JANKOG010000001.1:0-722272 GCF_024656005.1 Burkholderia sp. SCN-KJ | reverse complement strand
CAAGGCGGGGGTTTTTGCATTTGCAGCGCAGAAATTCGCGATCTCAGGCCGTCGAGTCTCTCCCGTTTGTTGCTCAAGCCGCGCAACGCATATCCCCTTTCCATCGCCCAGGACCATTCGCCCGCCTGTTCGCTTCTATCTTCGGTCAATGATCGACTCGCGCGAACTCGGCGAAGCCGCTGGCCTGGCGCCCTTCATACCTGCTCCACATCTGTATCGTCGCACCGGCTTTTCAAAGTTCGTCCCGTATCGATATTCGCCATCCACCGCCTCCGCCTTTTAGCCAAATAGGCCGGAAATTCGTGCGAAATAACGCCTTATTCGGCGCGGCCACGTAGAATTTGCGAATCTCCACCCCAGTAGCATCCAGAACGATGAACGCCGCCACTCAGATAGCTCGGGCCGTATGCCCGCACGATTGTCCGGACACGTGCGCAATGCGTGTGACCGTCGAAAACGGTCGGGCGATCAAGGTCGCGGGCGATCCCGACCATCCGCCGACGCAAGGCGTGCTGTGTACGAAAGTCAGCCGATACGCCGACCGCGTTCATCATCCCGACCGACTCACTGTGCCCCTCAAACGCGTGGGCGCGAAGGGGGAGGGGCGCTTCGTGCCGATCAGCTGGAGCGAAGCATTCGACGAGATCGGTCGCCGTCTCAGCGAAATCGCCGCGCGCGCGCCGGAGGCGATCCTGCCGTACAGCTACGCGGGAACGATGGGGCTCGTGCAGGGCGAAGGCATCGCCCAGCGGTTCTTCCATAAACTCGGTGCGTCCCGGCTCGAGCGGGCCATCTGCGCGGCGGCCGGCGCAGCAGGGTTGCGCTATACGTATGGTGGAAGCGTCGGCATGCATCTCGAGCATTTCGAGGAAAGCGAGCTGATCCTGATCTGGGGCGCCAACCCGATCGCCTCCAGCCTGCATTTCTGGACCCGTGCGCAAGAAGCCAAACGTCGCGGCGCCCGTCTCGTCGCAATCGATCCCTACCGTTCGCTGACGGCAGAGAAATGCCATCAGCACATCGCATTGAAACCGGGCACCGACGGGGCGTTCGCGCTCGGCATGATGCATGTGCTGATCACCGAGGATCTGCTCGATCACGACTACATCGCACGCCATACGCTCGGTTTCGATGCGCTCAAGGCGCGAGCCCTGTCCTATCCGCCGGCGCGTGTCGCGCAAATCTGCGGCATCGAGGCGTCGGAACTGATCGAGCTCGCACGTCGTTACGGCGCGACCCGCAAGGCATCGATCCGCCTCAATTACGGCATGCAGCGCGTGCGCGGGGGCGGCAACGCCGTGCGCGCGATTGCGAGCCTGCCTGCGCTGACGGGCGCGTGGCGCGACCGGGCCGGCGGGCTGCTGCTGTCGTCGTCGGAATCTGCACCGGTCAATCAGGCGGCGCTGCTGCGCCCCGATCTGATGCCCGGCTGGCCGCAGAAACTGCCGCGCATCATCAACATGAATGCCATCGGCGATGCACTGCTGCATCCGGGCGACGCGACTTTCGGGCCGCAGGTCGAAGCAGTGATCGTCTACAACTCGAATCCGGTTGCGGTTGCACCCGACTCGTCGAAAGTCGCTGCGGGGTTCGCACGCGAAGACCTGTTCACGGTCGTTCTCGAGCACTTCAAGACAGATACCGTCGACTTCGCCGACATTGTGTTGCCGGCCACGACGCAGCTCGAGCATCTCGACGTCCACAAGTCGTACGGCCACACCTATGTGATGGCGAATCTGCCGGCGATTCCGCCGGTCGGCGACGCACGACCGAACACCGAAATCTTTCGCGGCATCGCGCGCAGCATGGGGCTGGACGAGCCCGCCCTTTATCACAGCGACGAAGAGGTCGCGCAGGCGGCGCTTCGCTGGGACGATCCGGCGCTCGACAGCGACTGGGAGACGTTGAAGCGTGCCGGCTGGCTGAAGCTCAAGGTAGCGGACGCGCCTTTCGCGAATGGCGGCTTTCGCACACCGTCCGGCAAATGCGAGTTCTACAGCGCGCGACTCGAGCAGATGGGCATGGACCCGGTGCCCGATTACCTGCCGCCGTTCGAATCGGCGGAGGCGGCGCCAGAGCTTGCCGCCCGCTACCCGCTCGCGATGATTTCGCCGCCGGCCCGGCACTTCCTGAACAGCACGTTCGTGAACGTGGACAGCCTGCGCAGCACGGAAGGCCAGCCGCATCTCGATATTCACCCGGCCGACGCCGATGCGCGCGGCATCGCGGAGGGCGACGTCGTACGCATATTCAACGACCGCGGATCGATGCAGGCGGTCGCAAGAGTGACCGATCGCGCGCGGGCGGGGCTCGTCGTCGGGCTGTCGATCTGGTGGAAGAAATTGTCGGCCGACGGTCGGAACGCGAACGAAGTGACGAGCCAGGCGCTGACCGACCTCGGCAACTCGGCGACCTTTTACGATTGTCTGGTGGAAGTTGAGCGGATTTGAGCGAACTTCCAGATATGATCAGACGAATTTGTTCGAAAGTTCGAAGTGGACATCTAACCCTGTTGTCTCAAGACGGGCGAGCCGCTACGATGCGTTTTAGCACGACCATTCGAAAATCAGTGAGGAGACGCGCGGTATGGATAAAATTTGGCTGAAATCGTACCCACCCGGCGTTCCAGCCGAAATCGACGCGTCTCCGTATCCTTCCGTCCCGGATCTCCTCGACGAGAGCTTCAGGCAGTATCGCGACCGCAAGGCGTTCGTCTGCATGGGCAAGAGCATCACGTACGGCGAACTCGATGCACTGTCGCGCCGGTTCGGCGCGTGGCTGCAGTCGCGTGGCCTGAAGCGCGGCGCGCGCGTCGCGCTCATGATGCCGAACGTGCTGCAGTACCCGGTGGCGATCGTTGCGGTGCTCCGCGCGGGCTACACCGTCGTCAACGTCAACCCGCTCTATACGCCGCGCGAGCTCGAACATCAGCTGAAGGACAGCGGGGCGGAGGCGATCGTCATCCTCGAGAATTTCGCGTCGACGTTGCAGGCCGTCATCGCCAATACCGCCGTCAAGCATGTGGTGGTCGCGTCGATGGGCGACCTGCTGGGCATCAAGGGCTGGCTCGTCAATTACGTCGTGCGCAACGTGAAGAAGATGGTGCCGGCCTGGCAGCTTCCGTCGTTCACGCGTTTCAAGGCCGCGTTGTCGGAAGGGGCGCGGCAGACCTTCAAGCCGCCGAAGCTCGGCCCCGACGACGTCGCGTTCCTCCAGTACACGGGCGGTACGACGGGTGTCGCGAAGGGCGCGACGCTGCTGCACCGGAACATCGTGTCGAACGTGCTGCAGGCCGGCGCCTGGCACCATCCCGCGCACGCGAAGTACCCGGAGGTGAAGCAATTCGTGACGGTTGTCGCGCTGCCGCTCTATCACGTGTTCGCGCTGACGGTCTGCGGCTTCCTGACGATGCGCACGGGCGGCATGGGCATCCTGATTCCGAATCCGCGCGACATCGGCGGCATGATCAAGGAACTGAAGGGATACCAGATCTCGACGATTCCCGCCGTCAACACGCTGTACAACGCACTGCTGAACCATCCCGAATTCAACCAGCTCGACCTGTCGAAGCTCGTGATCGCCAACGGCGGTGGCATGGCGATCCAGGAAGGCGTCGCGAAGCGCTGGTACGAGAAGACCCAAACGGCGATCATCGAAGGGTACGGCCTGTCCGAAACGTCGCCGGTCGCGACCTGCAACCCCGTGACGGCGACCGAGTACAGCGGGACGATCGGCCTGCCGCTGCCGTCGACTGAAATTGCCATCCGCGACGACGCCGGCAACGACGTCGCGCTCGGCGAGCCGGGCGAGATCTGCATCCGCGGGCCGCAGGTCATGGCCGGCTACTGGAACCGCCCGGAAGAAACCGCGAAGGTCATGTTCGCGGACGGTTTCTTCAAGACCGGTGACGTCGGCGTGATGGACGCGCGCGGTTACGTGAAGATCGTCGACCGGAAGAAGGACATGATCCTGGTATCCGGTTTCAACGTGTATCCGAACGAGGTCGAGGACGTGGTGGCGTCCCACCCGGGCGTGTTCGAGGTGGCGGCGGTCGGCGTGCCGGACGAGCACTCGGGCGAAGCCGTGAAGCTGTTCGTCGTGAAGAAGGATCCGGCGTTGACCGACAAGGACATCCTCGCGTACTGCAAGGAGCGGCTCACCGGTTACAAGCGGCCGAAACTCGTCGAGTTCCGCACGGAGCTGCCGAAGACGAACGTCGGCAAGATCCTGCGGCGCGAGCTGCGCGACGGACGCGCGTAACACTCAAGTCGAACGAAGGAGCCCGGTCTGTGCCGGGCTCTTTTGTTTGTGGTGCGGCATCAGGCTGCCGCGCCATATCGGAACGGCGCGCGTTGGTCCGGGCGCGCCGCGGCGGGCGGAGCGCCCCGGTCGGGCCGCCCGCGGCCGATTCGATTCGAACGGGGCGGCACTTCGCTGCACGCCGGAGTCGGCAAATGGTGGCGTTCGTGTCGAGTCAGCATCGCGAACGATTCGTCGCCAAGAGCGCGGTACCCGGCGATCATTCCGCGCACACCGCCCGCCGCACACCGCCCGCCGCCCGCCGCCCGCCGCCCGCCGCCCGCCGCCCGCCGCACACCGCACACCGCACACCGCACACCGCACACCGCACACCGCACACCGCACACCGCACACCGCTTCGCAGCCCCAAAAGAAAAGGCGCCCGAAGGCGCCTTCAAGATGCTTCGGCTTGTCAGGCAAGCTGATTAGAACTTGTGACGGATACCGACACGCGCTGCGACCTGGTTGCTGGTCGTCGACGGATCGAGACCGTTGATCGAAGCATGTGCCTGAACGACGTTGCCTGCCGAGTTGAGCGTGTTGCCCGATGCATGCTGGTACACGCCGATCACGTAGACGTCCGTGCGCTTCGACAGGAAGTAGTCGACGCCCAGCGAGCCCTGGTGGTACTTGGCTGCCGAGTTGCCGTCGATCTTGCTGCCTTGCGTGTAGTCATACGCCGCGCCGACGATCAACGCCGGGGTCAGCTGATACTTGAAGTTGATTTCGCCGTTGTTGAAGGTCGCGGTCTGGTTCACGAACGGCCCGACCGAGAAGCCCTTGAACTTCGTGTTCGAGTAAGTCGCGCCGATCGTCGCTGCGCCGAACGTGTATGCGCCGCCCGCACCGATGACCTGGTACGTGTTCGCGCTGTTCGCATACGCGCCGTACACCGGCGACGACACGGCCGTCGTCGCAGCCGACGCGCCCGTGTTGAACATGCCGCCGAAGTTCGCCGGCGTACGTGCGTTCAAGTAGCCGACACCCAACACCAGCGGGCCGTTGTTGTAACCGGCGCCGAGCGACCAGACCTGGTTCTTCGAGAACTGGCCGGCTTGACCGCCGAAGCTGTACAGGCCGCCGAACGAGAAGCCGCCATAGGTCGGGCTCGTGTACTTGACCGCGTTGTTCACGCGGTAAGCGTTGTTGAAGTTGTCGAGGTCGCCCGGGTGAGCAGCGATGTAGCCGCCCCACTGGTCGCCTGCCTCGAGCGGGCCGACGAAGTCGACGACGGAGTCGTACTGGCGACCCAGCGTGACCGTACCGTACTGGCTCGACAGGCCGACGTAAGCCTGGCGGCCGAACATCAGGCCGCCCTGGCCGAGCCTGCCGGAGTTGACGTCAAAACCGTTCTCGAGCACGAAGATCGCCTTCAGGCCGCTGCCCAGATCTTCGGTGCCGCGCAGGCCGAAGCGGCTGCCTTGCATCACGCCGCTTGCCAGACCGTACAGGTGGCCGCCTTTGGCGTTGTTGTTGAAGATGAAGCCTTCATCGATGATGCCGTAAAGCGTCACGCTGCTTTGCGCATGGGCAGCGCCAGCAAACGCGCCCAGCGCGACGAGCGCGAGAAGCGACTTTTTCATTAACGGATCTCCAAGAATCACTGAATTTTTTTGGCGGGGCGGATAGTTATGGTGTGTTGACGGGCCCCATCAACTTCGCAAGAAGTCGCACGTAATGTAGCAAAGCCGATTTTTCCGACAAAGCGAAATGCCGTGGCTCAAGGTTGCCATGTTTCCTTTATGCAACAATGGTTAAAATCACGGGTTAACCGCAATTTCCGCTGAATAATCAAGTCGGTTACGTAGCGGAGCACGTGCCGTTGCCGCCCGCGGCAGCACAGCCAGGAGAACAGGATGGTGTTGGACGAACTGATCAGCGAATTCGATCGCGGCCTGCGATCGCTGACCGGCATTAGCCGGATGAGCCGCCCGGTGCCCGCGCCGGCGGAGCCGCCGGCCGGCGAACTGACGCCCGCGGAGCGCACGCATGCCGCCGGGCTGATGCGCGTGAATCACGTCGGCGAGGTTTGTGCGCAGGCGCTTTATCAGGCGCAGAAGCTGACCGCGCGCTCGTCGTCGTCGAAGGCGATGTTCGAGGAAGCCGCGCGCGAGGAGGAGGATCATCTCGCGTGGACCGCGCATCGGCTGAAGGAACTCGATTCGCGTCCGAGCCTGCTCAACCCGCTGTGGTACGCCGGCGCGCTCGCGATCGGCGTCGTCGCCGGCACGCTGGGCGACAAGGTCAGCCTCGGCTTCATGGCGGAGACGGAGCGCCAGGTCGAGAGCCACCTCGACGGGCACCTGTCCGAGCTGCCGGCGACCGACACGGCGTCGCGCGCGATCGTCGAGCAGATGCGGCTCGACGAGGTGAAGCACGGCAAGGCCGCGACCGATGCCGGCGGGATCGAACTGCCGCTGCCCGCGCGGATGCTGATGCGCGCCGCGTCGAAAGTCATGACACGCACTGCATACTATCTGTGACATTCGGAGGTGGGCCGCGCATGACGCCGCCCACCGTCGTCACCCGTCGATACCGCCCGTTTTTTCCGCGTTTTCCCGCCCCCGAAAGCCCCGTCCGCACGCCAGTCTGGCCCGCCTTTCTCACGTATCACCTTCACAAGTTGCACTAGCTCATTCATTTATAACGGTTTTTGGTATGAGGGGTCGCATGAGCATGTGCGCGTAAGTCCTTGTTCTAACTAACAAAATTCGTCAAAAAACCGGGCCGCTCCCTTGACCGTGCCAAACCCTTCCTCTAAAGTGGGAGACAGTGTGAGAAAGTGTATTTTTGTGTGATTTGGCGGGCTATTCGGGCTAAATTCTTGAGCGTTGAGCGGGTGCTTCGGTGCCCTGAACGGGAGAGCGGAACGTGTTCCAAGGGGCGTCGGCGCTGACGCTCGATGCGAAAGGGCGGATGTCGGTGCCGGCTCGCTATCGCGAAGCGCTGCAAGGACAGGCAGAAGGACGGGTGACTGTGACCAAGCACCCGGACGGCTGCCTGTTGCTGTTTCCGCGCCCCGAATGGGAGGTATTCCGCGCCAAGATCGCCGCGCTGCCGATGGATGCACATTGGTGGCGGCGGATCTTTCTCGGCAATGCAATGGATGTCGATCTCGACAGCGCGGGCCGGATTCTCGTATCGCCCGAGCTGCGGATGGCGGCCGGACTGGAAAAGGAAGTCATGTTGTTGGGAATGGGTAGTCACTTCGAGCTGTGGGATTCGCAGACCTACATCGCGAAGGAGCAGGCAGCGATGGCGCAGGGCATGCCCGACGCGCTGAAGAATTTCACGTTCTGATTGCGGTGACGGAGACGCCCGCGATGGGAAACGAATTGCAGCATCGGACCGTGCTTCTGGACGAAGCGGTCGATTCGCTCGTGACGCGGCCGGACGGCATTTATGTCGACGGCACGTTCGGGCGCGGCGGTCATAGCCGCGCGGTGCTCGCGCGGCTGGCGGCGGCCGGCCGGCTGATCGCGTTCGACAAGGATCCGAGGGCGATCGAGACGGCGCAGCGCATCGAGGATGCGCGCTTCTCGATCGTGCATGACAGCTTTGCATCGATGCGCGACGCGCTTGCGGCGCGCGGCGTCGAGAAGGTGTCGGGTGTGTTGCTGGACCTGGGCGTGTCCTCGCCGCAGGTGGACGATCCGGCGCGCGGCTTCAGCTTTCGCGCGGATGGCCCGCTGGACATGCGAATGGATCCGACGCGCGGCGAGTCGGCGGCCGAGTGGCTCGCGCGGGCTTCGGTGCAGGAATTGACGGAGGTGATACGGGATTATGGGGAAGAACGGTTTGCTTTTCAGATTGCAAAGGCGCTTGTTGCTCGCCGGGCAGAGTCCGACCGTCTTGGGCCTCTCGACACCACGGGCGAGCTTGCCCAAATCGTGGGTAACGTCGTCAAAACCCGTGAGAAGGGCAAGGATCCGGCAACCCGCACCTTTCAGGCTATACGGATTCACGTCAATCAAGAGCTTGCGGACCTGCAAGTCGTACTAGACGCGGCATTGTCGTTGCTGGAGCAAGGGGGGCGGCTGGTGGTCATCAGCTTTCATTCACTCGAGGACCGGATCGTCAAGCGATTCATGCAGGCGCACGCGAGCGCGCCTGCGGTCGATCGTCGCCTGCCGATCCGTGCCGTCGACCTCCCGAGCCCGCCGCTCAAGATCATCAGCCGTCAGTTTCCGAGCGAAGCGGAAGTCGCCGCGAACCCGCGCGCCCGGTCGGCCGTGATGCGCATCGCGGAGCGCGTCACGCCATGAGCCGCTTCAATATCTTCCTGCTGATCATCGTGATGGGCTGCGCGCTGTCGGTCGTCAACTCGACGAACCAGCAGCGCCAGATCTTCATCCAGCTGCAGCGTGCGCAGTCGCAGGAGCGTCAGCTCCAGCAGGACTACGCGCAGCTTCAATATCAGCAGAGCGCGCTGTCGAAGACGTCGCGTATCGAGCAACTCGCGAACGATTCGCTGAAGATGCAGGCGATCACGACGGGTCGCACCCAATACCTGACGCTGCCGCCGGGCGCCGTGAAGGCGATCGACGCACCGATTCCGGCTTCGGCCGAGACGGCCGCCAAGGGCGGCGGAGGCGCGCGATGAAGCCGTCACAAAAGCGCCAGGACGTGAAATTCTCGTCGAGCCCCGTGCTCGGCGTGCACCTGCCGATGTGGCGCTCGAAATTCGTCGTGTTCCTGCTGTTCATGGCGTTCGTCGCGCTGGCCGCGCGGGCGTTCTGGATCCAGGGCCCCGGCAACGCGTTCTACCAGAAGCAGGGCGAAAGCCGCTACCAGCGCACGATCGAGCTGCCGGCCACGCGCGGCAAGATCCTCGACCGTAACGGGCTCGTGCTCGCGACGAGCCTGCCCGTGCGCGCGATCTGGGCGATTCCGGATGCCGTGCCGGACGATCTCGGCGCGGACAAGGTCAATCAGCTCAGCAAGCTCCTCGGCATGACGCCGAAGGAGTTGCGCGTGAAGCTGTCGGAAGACAAGGGTTTCGTCTACGTGAAGCGCCAGGTGCCGATCGACATCGCGGACAAGGTCGCCGCGCTCGACATCCCCGGCGTCTATCAGCGCAACGAATACAAGCGTTTCTATCCGGAAGGCGAGATCACCGCTCACCTGATCGGCTTCACGAACGTCGAGGACGAAGGGCAGGAAGGCGTCGAGCTCGGCGACCAGAAGATGCTGTCCGGCACGTCCGGCGTGCGCCGCGTGATCAAGGACCGGCTGGGGCACATTGTCGAGGACGTCGCCGAACAGATTCCGCCGCACAACGGGACGGACGTCGACCTGTCGATCGACAGCAAGATCCAGTACATCGCGTATGCGAACCTGAAGGCCGCCGTCGAGAAGTTCAAGGCGAAGGCCGGCGCGGCGATGGTGGTCGACGTGCGTACCGGCGAGGTGCTCGCGCTCGTCAACTATCCGACGTACAACCCGAACGACCGTTCGCGCATGACGGGCGAGCAGTTGCGCAACCGGATCATGACCGACGTGTTCGAGCCGGGCTCGATCATGAAGCCGTTTACGGTGTCGCTCGCGCTCGACCTGCACCGCGTGACGCCGAACACGCTCGTCGAAACGGGCAACGGGCATTTCGTGCTCGACGGCGCGCCGATCACCGACGACGCGGGTTTCGGCACGCTGACGGTCGGCGGCGTGATCCAGAAGTCGAGCAACATCGGCGCGACGAAGATCGCGATGACGATGCGGCCCGAGGAAATGTGGAATATGTATACGAGCATCGGCCTCGGCCAGGCGCCGAAGGTCGGGTTCCCCGGCGCGGTGGCCGGCCGCCTGCGTCCGTGGAAGAACTGGCGGCGCATCGAACAGGCGACGATGTCGTACGGCTACGGCCTGTCGGTGTCGCTGTTCCAGCTCGCACGCGCCTACACGGCGATCGCGCACGACGGCGAGCTGATGCCCGTGACCATTTTCAAGACCGACCCCAATCAGCCGATCGTGGGCACGCAGGTGTTCAACCCGACCACCGCGCGCGAAGTGCGCGCGATGCTCGAGACGGTGGTCGCGCCGGGCGGCACGTCGCCGGATGCGGCCGTGCCGGGTTATCGGGTCGGCGGCAAGAGCGGTACCGCGTACAAGCATGAAGGTCACGGCTACACGCGCAAGTACCGCGCGTCGTTCGTCGGGATGGCGCCGATGCCGAATCCGCGCGTCGTGATCGCGGTGTCGGTCGACGAGCCGACCGCCGGCAGCCACTTCGGCGGCCAGGTGTCGGGCCCCGTATTCTCGGCGATCGCGGGCGATACGATGCGTGCGCTGAACGTGCCGCCGAACATGCCGATCAAGCAACTGGTCGTGTCCGACGACACGCCGGGCACGCCCGCCAAGACGGGCCCGCAAAAGCTCGCCGCCGGCGGCGGTGCGAAGCATATGATCGTATCCAGCACGACACGTAATTCACCAGGAGTTGTTCGATGAGCGCCGCTCGCAGTTCCCATCCGGCGCATCAGCAGATCGCGGCCGCGCTTGCGTGGCTGCGCCAGCATGTGGCCCCCGCGGCGCAACTGCATGCCGACACGCGCAGCCTGCAGGCAGGCGACGTGTTTCTCGGCTATGCGGTCGACGGGGCAGACAATCGCGCCTTTATTGCCGAGGCCGTTTCCCGCGGTGCGGCCGCCGTGCTGTATCAGCCGGAAGGCCTCGCAGCCGCGCCGGCCGCACCCGTCGCACTCGCGGTGCCGGCGCTCGACCAGCTGGCCGGCGAGATCGCCAGCGGCTGGTACGGTGACCCGAGCGACCGCCTGCTCGCCATCGGCGTGACCGGCACCAACGGCAAGACGTCGTGCACGCACTGGATCGCGGCCGCGCTGACGGCGCTGCACCAGCCGTGCGCGCTGATCGGCACGCTCGGCAGCGGCATGCAGGGGCAGCTGGTGCCGACCGGCTTCACGACGCCGGACGCGCCGCAGCTGCAGCGCAGCCTCGCGCAACTGCACGACGCGGGCGCAAAGGCCGTCGCGATGGAAGTGTCGTCGCACGCGCTGCACCAGGGCCGCGTGAACGGCACGGCGTTCGACATCGCCGTGTTCACGAACCTCACGCAGGATCACCTCGACTATCACGGCACGTTCGACGAGTACGAAGCCTCGAAGTCGAAGCTGTTCGCATGGCGCGGCCTGCGCGCGGCGGTCGTCAATCGTGACGACGCAGCCGGGCGCCGCCTGCTCGAGAAGCTGGCCGGCCGCGTGCGCACGATTGCCTACGGAATCGGCGACGTGCACGCGGCCGACGCCGATCGCGAGCTGGTCGCGCTCGACGTGCGCGCGACCGCCACGGGCACGGCATTCCGCCTGCGCTCGTCGTGGGGCGACGCGGACATCGAGGTCGGCACGCTCGGCACGTTCAACGTCAGCAATCTGCTCGCGGTGCTCGGCTCGCTGCTCGCGGCCGACCTGCCGTTCGACGCGGCGGTCGCTGAGATTGCGCGGCTCGAGTCCGTCAACGGCCGCATGCAGCGCCTTGGCGGCCGGCTGGCGAACGACGAACCGCTGGTCGTGATCGACTATGCACATACGCCCGACGCGCTCGAGAAGACGCTCGACGCGTTGCGCCCGATCGCGGCGGCGCGCGGCGGCCGGCTCGTCTGCATGTTCGGCTGCGGCGGCGATCGCGATGCGACCAAGCGTCCGCTGATGGGCGCGATCGCCGAGCGGCTCGCCGACGAAGTCGTCGTCACGAGCGACAACCCGCGCAGCGAGGATCCGCAGCGCATCATCGACCAGGTCATCGCGGGCATGACCGCGCCCGATCGCGCACGCCGCATCGAGGATCGCGCGAGCGCGATCCTGCAGGCCGTGCGCGGCGCCGCCCGGGAGGATGTCGTCGTGCTGGCCGGCAAGGGGCACGAGGCAACGCAGGAAATCATGGGCAAGAAGCGCACGTTCTCCGATCAGGATCACGCGCGGCTCGCGCTCGCGGCACGCGCGACGCATGGCAAGGGAGGTGGCGAATGACGATGCTCAGTCTCGGCGAAGCCGCCCGCCTGATTCCCGGCGCAACCGTCCACGGCGATCCGGGCACCATGTTCGAGCGCGTGTCGACGGACAGCCGCACGGTCGGCCCCGGCGACCTGTTCGTCGCGCTGAAGGGCGAGCGCTTCGACGCGCACGACTTCCTCGGCGACGTGGCCGCGCGCGGCGCGTCGGCGGCGCTCGTCGCACGCGTGCCGGCGGGTCTCGCGATGCCGGCGATCGAAGGCGGCGAAACGCGTGCCGCGCTCGGCGCGCTCGCGCACGGCTGGCGCAACCGATTCGCGCTGCCGCTCGTCGCGGTGACGGGCAGCAACGGCAAGACGACCGTCAAGGAAATGATCGCGTCGATCTTCGCCGCGGCGGTCGGTACCGACGCGCGGCTCGCGACGGCCGGCAACCTGAACAACGACGTCGGGCTGCCGCTGACGTTGCTGCGCCTGTCGACCGCGCATCGCCTCGCGGTGATCGAGATCGGCATGAACCACCCGGGCGAGACCGAAGTTCTGGCGCGCCTCGCCGCGCCGACGGTCGCGCTCGTCAACAACGCGCAGCGCGAACACCAGGAATTCATGGCGACGGTCGAAGCCGTCGCGCTCGAACACGCGGCCGTGATCCACGCGCTGCCGCCGGACGGCGTCGCGGTGTTCCCGGCCGACGATGCGTACGCGGGCATCTGGCGCGTCGCGGCGACCGGCAACCGGATCCTCGATTTCGCGCTGCACGACGCCGAACGGCAGAACGATGCGCAGGTCGTCGGTCGCCTTCACGGCGGCGAACTCGCGATCGACACGCCGGCGGGCGCCGTCACGGTGCGGTTGCGTGCGCTCGGCGAGCACAACGCGCGCAACGCGCTGGCCGCGACGGCCGCGGCGCTGGGCGCGGGTGTCGAACTCTCGGCGATCAAGCAGGGCCTCGAGTCGTTCGAACCGGTCAAGGGCCGGCTCCAGGTGAAGCAGGCGATCGCCGGCAGCCTCGCGGGCGCGACGGTCGTCGACGATACGTACAACGCGAACCCCGATTCGATGCGCGCGGCGATCGACGTGCTTGCTGCCCATTCGGCGCCGCGCGTGCTGGTGATCGGCGACATGGGCGAGGTCGGCGACGAAGGCCCGGCATTCCACCGGGAGGTCGGTGCGTATGCGCGCGAGCGCGGCATCGATGCGCTGTTCGCGCTCGGCGATGCGTCGCGCGATGCGTGCACGGCGTACGGCGACACGGCCCGCCATTTCGGCGACGTCGGCGCGCTGGTGACGGCGCTGCTCGCGGCCGGTTACGGCGCGCAGGCGACGGTGCTCGTGAAGGGCTCGCGGTACATGAAGATGGAGCGCGTGGTCGACGCGCTGACGAACCAACCCGCGGCGGGCACGGTGCCCGCCGCACACTGAGTAGAAGGAAGGAAGCATGCTGCTGGCGCTGGCGCAATGGCTGCAGGGAGACGCAAGCTTTTTGCGCTTGTTCACGTACCTGACGTTCCGTGCGGTGATGGCTACCATCACCGCGCTCGGTATCGGGCTCGTGTGCGGACCGTGGGTGATCCGCAAGCTGACGCAAATGAAGGTCGGGCAGGCCGTGCGCAAGGACGGCCCGCAAAGCCATCTCGTCAAGTCCGGCACGCCGACGATGGGCGGCGTGCTGATCCTGATCGGCATCGCGGTCGCGACGCTGCTGTGGGGCGACCTGACGAACCGTTTCATCTGGATCGTCATGCTCGTCACGTTCGGCTTCGGCGTGATCGGCTGGGTCGACGACTACCGCAAGGTCGTCTACAAGGACCCGCGCGGGATGTCGTCGCGCGAAAAGTATTTCTGGCAGTCGGTGATCGGGCTGTTCGCGGCGGTCTATCTCGCATTCAGCGTGTCCGAGGCGAACAACGTGCGCGTGTTCGACCTGTTCATGGCGTGGGTGAGGAGCGGCCTGTCGATGGGGCTGCCGGCGCGGGCCGACCTGATGCTGCCGTTCCTGAAGTCGATCAGCTATCCGCTGGGCGTCTGGGGCTTCATCGTGCTGACGTATTTCGTGATCGTCGGCGCGAGCAACGCGGTGAACCTGACCGACGGCCTCGACGGGCTCGTGATCATGCCGGTCGTGCTGGTCGGCGGGTCGCTCGGCGTGTTCGCGTACGTGATGGGCAGCTCGGTGTATTCGAAATACCTGCTGTTCCCGCACATCCCGGGCGCCGGTGAACTGCTGATCTTCTGTTCCGCGATGGGCGGGGCAGGGCTCGCGTTCCTCTGGTACAACACGCACCCCGCGCAGGTGTTCATGGGCGACGTCGGCGCGCTGGCGCTCGGCGGCGCGCTCGGCACGGTCGCGGTGATCGTGCGCCAGGAAATCGTGCTGTTCATCATGGGCGGCATCTTCGTCGCGGAAACGCTGTCGGTGATGCTGCAGGTGTCGTGGTTCAAGTACACGAAGAAGCGCTACGGCGAAGGGCGGCGCCTGCTGAAGATGGCGCCGCTGCATCACCATTTCGAATTGTCCGGCTGGAAGGAAACGCAGGTGGTAGTGCGTTTCTGGATCATCACGCTGATGCTGTGCCTGTTCGGTCTGTCCACCCTCAAGCTGCGGTAAAGGAAAGGTAACAAGGATGTCTGGCGAGATGTTTGGAGATCGGCAGCGGCCGATGGTGCTCGTACTGGGGCTCGGTGAATCGGGTCTCGCGATCGCGCGGTGGTGCGCGAGGCACGGGTGCCGGCTGCGTATTGCCGATACCCGCGAGGCGCCGCCGAACCTTGCCGCGCTGCAGGCCGAAGGCATCGATGCGGAGTTCGTCGGCGGGCCGTTCACGCCCGCGCTGCTCGACGGCGGCGTCGAGATCGTCGGGCTGAGCCCCGGCCTGTCGCCGCTCGAACCGGCGCTGGCATCGCTGATCGCGGCCGCGAACGAGCGCGCGATCGCGGTATGGGGCGAACTGGAATTCTTCGCGCAGGCGCTGCGCGCGCTCGGCACGAGCGGCTACCAGCCGAAGGTGCTCGCGATCACCGGCACCAACGGCAAGACCACGACGACGAGCCTCACGGGCCTGCTGTGCCGGCGTTCGGGCAAGAAGGTCGCCGTCGCCGGCAACATCAGCCCGGCGATGCTCGACCGGCTCGCGGGCGCGATCGACGAGACGGCGCTGCCCGACGTCTGGGTGCTCGAACTGTCGAGCTTCCAGCTCGAGACGGCGCGCACGTTCGCGCCCGACGCGGCTGCGATTCTCAACATCACGCAGGATCACCTCGACTGGCACGGCAGCTTCGACGCGTATGCGGCCGCGAAGGGCCGGATCTTCGGCGCGACGACGACGCGCGTGCTCAACCGCGACGATGCGGCCGTGATGAAGTTCGCGCCGGCTGCCGGCGCGGCCGATGCGGCGCGCACGGTCACGTTCGGGCTGAACGAACCGGTGCAGGACGGCGACTACGGGCTGTCGCGCGATAACGGTATCGCGTGGCTGGTCGAAGCGGTCGACCGCGACGCGCCGGACGAAACGACGACGACCCGCCGGCGCAAGCGCGACGGCGCGCATACGCCCGACATCGCGCAGAAGCGCCTGATGCCGGTCGACGCGCTGCGCATCCGCGGGCTGCACAACGCGGCGAACGCGCTGGCCGCGTTCGCGCTCGCGCGTGCGATCGACTTGGCCGCAGCGCCGCTGCTGCACGCGCTGCGCGAATACCGCGGCGAGGCGCATCGCGTCGAAGTGATCGCGACGATCGACGACGTGGACTACGTCGACGACAGCAAGGGAACGAACGTCGGCGCGACGGTGGCCGCGCTCGACGGGCTCGCGCAGAAGATCGTGCTGATCGCCGGCGGCGACGGCAAGGGGCAGGATTTCGCGCCGCTGGTCGCGCCGGTCGCGCGCTGGTGTCGTGCGGTGATGCTGATCGGCCGCGACGCGCCGGCGATCCGCGACACGCTCGCCGAAACCGGCGTGCCGCTCGCGGACCACGCGACGCTCGAAGGCGCGGTGCGTGCCGCCGCCGAGCTCGCCGAGCCGGGCGATGCGGTGCTGCTGTCGCCCGCGTGCGCGAGCCTCGACATGTTCCGGAACTACGCCCATCGCGCGGAGGTGTTCCGCGCGGCGGTGGATGAAGTCGCCATCGACAAAGGAGCGACGCCATGAGCTGGTCCGATCGCCTCGTCTCCCGTTTCAACGACCGGCGCGACACCGGCGGCAATGCCGCCGGCGGCCGCGTCGCGTCCGCCACGCGCGCCGCGACCGGCGGCCTCGCGAGCGTCGTCAACGGCGTGCGGCCGAGCCGCTCCCGGATGCTCGACTTCGACTACTCGCTGCTGTGGGTCGCGATCGCGCTGCTCGGGCTCGGCGTCGTGATGGTGTATTCGGCGTCGATCGCGATGCCCGATTCGCCGAAATACGCGTCGTATCACGATTACGCGTTCCTGATGCGCCACTGCGTGTCGCTCGTCGTCGCGTTCATCGCGGCGGTGATCGCGTTCCGCGTGCCGGTGTCGACCTGGGACAAATACGCGCCGCATCTCTTCCTGATCGCGCTGGTCGGCCTCGTGATCGTGCTGATCCCGCACGTCGGCAAGGGCGTGAACGGCGCGCGCCGCTGGATTCCGCTCGGCATCACGAACATGCAGCCGTCGGAAATCATGAAGCTCGCGGTGACGATCTACGCGGCGAACTACACGGTGCGCAAGCAGGAGTACATGCAGAGCTTCGCGAAAGGCTTCCTGCCGATGGCGTTCGCGGTCGGTCTCGTCGGCGCGCTGCTGCTGCTCGAGCCGGACATGGGCGCGTTCATGGTGGTCGCCGCGATCGCGATGGGCGTGCTGTTCCTCGGCGGCGTGAACGGCAAGCTGTTCGGCGGCCTGGTCGCGACGGCGGTCGGCACCTTCACGATGCTCGTGTGGCTGTCGCCGTGGCGTCGCGAGCGGATCTTCGCGTATCTCGATCCGTGGGACGAACGCTATGCGCAGGGCAAGGCGTACCAGCTCACGCATTCGCTGATCGCGTTCGGCCGCGGCGAGTGGTTCGGCGTCGGGCTCGGCGGCAGCGTCGAGAAGCTGAACTACCTGCCCGAAGCGCATACCGACTTCATCCTCGCGGTGATCGGCGAGGAACTCGGCTTCGTCGGCGTGATGGTCGTGATCCTGCTGTTCTACTGGATCGTGCGCCGCGCGTTCGAGATCGGCCGCCAGGCGCTCGCGCTCGATCGCACGTTCGCGGGACTGATGGCGAAGGGCATCGGTATCTGGTTCGGCGCGCAGACGTTCATCAACATGGGCGTGAACCTCGGCCTGCTGCCGACCAAGGGCCTGACGCTGCCGCTCGTGAGCTATGGCGGTTCGGGCATCCTGCTGAACTGTGTCGCGCTCGCGGTGCTGCTGCGGGTCGACTATGAAAATCGCGTCCTGATGCGGGGAGGGAAGGTATGACCGCGTCGCGACGCACGCTGATGGTGATGGCAGGCGGCACCGGGGGCCACGTGTTCCCGGGGCTCGCGGTCGCGCACCGGATGGAAGCGGCGGGCTGGCGCGTCGTGTGGCTCGGCAATCCGGCCGGGATGGAAGCGACGCTCGTGCCGAAGCACGGCATTCCGATGGAATACGTGCGCTTCGGCGGACTGCGCGGCAAGGGCCTGAAGACCAAGCTGACGCTGCCGTTCAACCTGCTGCGCGCATGCTGGCAGAGCCTCGGCGCGCTGCGCCGCGTGCGGCCCGACGTCGTGCTCGGGATGGGCGGCTACATCACGTTTCCGGCGGGTGTGATGGCCGCGCTGTCGGGCCGTCCGCTCGTGCTGCACGAACAGAATTCGATCGCGGGCCTGACCAACAAGGTGCTCGCGAAGCTGGCCAAGCGCGTGCTCGTCGCGTTTCCCGGCGCGCTGCCGCACGCGGAATGGACGGGCAACCCGATTCGTGCGGAACTTGCGCACACGGAACCGCCCAAAGCACGCTATGCGTCGCGCCGCGGCCCGCTGAACGTGCTGGTCGTCGGCGGCAGCCTCGGTGCGGCCGCGCTGAACGAAGTCGTGCCGCGCGCGCTGGCGCTGCTGACGCCGGACGAGCGTCCGCGCGTCGTGCACCAGGCCGGCGCGAAGCACATCGACGCGCTGAAGGCGAATTACGAAGCGGCCGGTTTCGCGGCCGGCGAAGACGTGCGGCTCGTGCCGTTCATCGACGACATGGCGAGCGCGTACGCGGCGGCGGATCTGGTGATCTGCCGATCCGGCGCGATGACGGTGTCGGAGATCGCGGCGGTGGGCGTGGCGGCGCTGTTCGTGCCGTTCCCGTACGCGGTCGACGACCACCAGACGACCAACGCCGCGTTCCTCGCCGATGCGGGCGCGGCGGTGCTGGTGCAACAACGCGACCTGTCGGCGGAACTGCTCGCCGACTGGCTGCACGGCCAGTCGCGGGCGTCGCTCGCGGACATGGCGGAGCGTTCGCGCTCGCTGGCGAAGCCCGAGGCCACCGACGAAGTCGCGCGTGTCTGCGCGAAGGCGGCCGGCGCGAACCTGGAAAAACTGCAATGAAACACATCGTCAAACACATTCATTTCGTCGGGATCGGCGGCGCGGGCATGAGCGGCATCGCCGAAGTGCTCGTCAACCTCGGCTACGAGGTCAGCGGCTCCGACCTGTCGCGCAACGCGGTGACCGACCGTCTCGCGGCGCTCGGCGCGCGGATCGCGATTGGCCACGACGCGGCGAACATCGAGGGCGCGAACGCGGTCGTCGTATCGACGGCCGTGCGCTCGGACAACCCCGAGGTGCTGGCCGCGCGTAGCCAGCGCGTGCCGATCGTGCAGCGCGCGGTGATGCTCGCGGAACTGATGCGCCTGAAGCAGGGCATCGCGATCGCCGGCACGCACGGCAAGACCACGACGACGAGCCTCGTCGCGAGCGTGCTCGCGGCAGGCGGGCTGGACCCGACCTTCGTGATCGGCGGCCGGCTGATCAGCGCCGGCGCGAACGCGCGGCTCGGCACGGGCGACTTCATCGTCGCCGAGGCCGACGAGTCGGACGCGTCGTTCCTGAACCTGTATCCGGTGATCGAAGTCATCACGAACATCGACGCCGATCACATGGACACCTACGGCCACGATTTCGCGCGGCTCAAGCAGGCGTTCATCGAGTTCACGCAGCGCCTGCCGTTCTACGGCAGCGCGGTGGTGTGCGTCGACGATCCGAACGTGCGGCAGATCATCCCGTTCATCTCGAAGCCGGTCGTGCGCTACGGGCTGTCGCCGGACGCGCAGGTGCGCGCGGAGGACATCGACGCGCGCGACGGCCGCATGCACTTCACGGTGATCCGCGAAGGCCGTGCGCCGCTCGCGGTGGTGCTGAACCTGCCGGGCCTGCACAACGTGCAGAACGCGCTCGCGGCGATCGCGATCGCGACCGATCTCGGCGTGGCGGACGACGCGATCCAGCTGGCGCTCGCGGAATTCAACGGCGTCGGCCGGCGCTTCCAGCGCTACGGCGAGGTGCCGAGCGCGGACGGCGGCCAGTACACGCTGATCGACGACTACGGTCACCACCCGGTCGAGATGGCCGCGACGATCGCGGCCGCGCGCGGCGCGTTCCCGGGCCGCCGCCTCGTGCTGGCATTCCAGCCGCACCGCTACACGCGCACGCGCGACTGCTTCGACGATTTCGTCAACGTGCTGTCGACGGTCGACGCGCTGGTGCTGACGGAAGTCTATGCCGCGGGCGAAGCGGCGATCGCGACGGCCAACGGCGACGCGCTGTCGCGTGCGCTGCGCGCGGTGGGGAAGGTTGACCCGGTGTTCGTCGCGACGGTCGACGACGTGCCGGATGCATTGGCGAAGGTCGCGCAGAACGGCGACGTGGTGATCACGATGGGCGCGGGTTCGATCGGCGGCGTGCCGGCGAAGCTCGTGCAACACACTCAACAGAAGGCATGACATGAGCGGGATCGATCCGAAACGTTTCGGCAAGGTGGCGGTGTTGTTCGGCGGTGAATCCGCCGAGCGCGAGGTGTCGCTCACCTCGGGCCGCCTCGTGCTGCAGGGCCTGCGCGATGCGGGCGTCGACGCGCATCCGTTCGACCCGGCCGAGCGGCCGCTGTCGGCGCTGAAGGACGAAGGCTTCGTGCGCGCGTTCAACGCGCTGCACGGCGGCTACGGCGAGAACGGCCAGATCCAGGGCGCACTCGATTTCTACGGGATCCGCTACACGGGTAGCGGCGTGCTCGGCTCGGCGCTCGGCCTCGACAAGTTCCGCACGAAGCTCGTGTGGCAGCAGACGGGCGTGCCGACGCCGCCGTTCGAGACGGTGATGCGCGGCGACGACTACGCGGCGCGCGCGACGGACATCGTCGCGAAGCTCGGCCTGCCGCTGTTCGTGAAGCCGGCGAGCGAAGGCTCGAGCGTCGCGGTGCTGAAGGTGAAGACGGCCGACGCGTTGCCCGCCGCACTGTCGGAAGCGGCGACGCACGACAAGATCGTGATCGTCGAGAAGAGCATCGAAGGCGGCGGCGAATACACCGCGTGCATCGCCGGCGATCTCGACCTGCCGCTGATCAAGATCGTGCCGGCCGGCGAGTTCTACGACTACCACGCGAAGTATGTCGCCGACGACACGCAGTACCTGATCCCGTGCGGGCTGCCCGCCGAACAGGAAGCGGAACTGAAGCGCATCGCGCGCCGCGCGTTCGACGTGCTCGGCTGCACCGACTGGGGCCGGGCGGACTTCATGCTCGACGCCGCCGGCAACGCGTATTTCCTGGAAGTGAACACGGCCCCCGGGATGACCGACCACTCGCTGCCGCCGAAGGCCGCGCGCTCGATCGGCATCAGCTATTCGGAGCTGGTCGTGAAGGTGCTGTCGCTTACGCTCAACGACTGACGCAGGAACGGAACGACGTATGTGGAACAACGTTCGCCAACTCAACCTTGCCGCCAGCGCGCTGTATGCGCTGTTGCTGCTCGTGTTGGCGGCGGCCGGCTGCTACTGGCTGATCCAGCGTCCGACGTTCGCGCTGCGCGAAATCCGGATCGATGGCGACACCGAGCACATCAACTCGCCGACGGTGCGTGCGGGCGTGGTCGGCCGGCTGAAGGGCAATTTCTTCACGGTCGATCTCGACGCGGCGCGGGCCGCGTTCGAGCAGATGCCGTGGGTGCGCCACGCGAGCGTGCGCCGGGTGTGGCCGAATGCGCTGGCTGTCACGCTCGAGGAGTACAAACCGCTCGGGACCTGGGGCAGCGCGCAGCTCGTGAGCGTCGACGGCGAGCTGTTCACCGCGAACCAGGGCGAACTGGATCGGGAACTGCCCGCGTTCGACGGCCCGGAGGGCAGTGCGAAGGAAGTCGTCACGCGGTATCACGACTTCGCGAACTGGTTTGCGCCGCTGAAGGCGGCGCCGGAAGAAGTGACGCTGTCGGCGCGCTACGCGTGGACGGTGAAGCTGTCGAACGGCATGCAGGTCGAGCTGGGCAAGGAACGCAACAGCGAGTCGCTGCATGACCGGAGCCAGCGCCTCGTCGCCGCGTGGCCGGCTGTCACGGAGCGTTGGGGCAACGACATCGAGTACGCGGACCTGCGTTATCCGAACGGATTCGCGATTCGTGCGGCAGGCATGCGGTTCCTGACCGATACCGACAAGCGCAAGAAGTAACGAGAGATCACACGCAAGAGCACTTTATGAGCAAAGACTACAAGGATCTGCTGGTTTCCCTCGACATCGGCACGTCGAAGGTGGTGGCTATCGTCGCCGAGCTGAAGGGCGAAGGCCATTACGAGGTGATCGGCCTCGGCCAGAGCGAGTCGAAAGGTCTGAAGAAGGGCGTGGTGGTCAACATCGAGGCCACCGTGCAGTCGATCCAGCGCGCGCTCGAGGAAGCCGAGCTGATGGCCGACTGCAAGATCACCAACGTGTTCACGGGGATTGCCGGCAGCCACATCCGCAGCTTCAACTCGAGCGGGATGGTCGCAATCAAGGACAAGGAAGTCACGCAGACCGACGTCGCGCGCGTGATCGAGACCGCGAAGGCGATCAACATCCCGACCGACCAGCAGGTGCTGCACATCCTCACGCAGGAATTCATCATCGACGGCCAGGAAGACGTGCGCGAGCCGATCGGCATGAGCGGGATCCGCCTCGAGGTGAAGGTGCACATCGTGACCGGTGCGGTCAGCGCCGCGCAGAACATCGTCAAGTGCGTGCGCCGCTGCGGGCTGGAAGTGAACGACCTGATCCTGCAGCCGCTCGCGTCGTCGCTGGCCGTGCTGACGGAAGACGAGAAGGATCTCGGCGTGGTGCTGGTCGACGTCGGCGGCGGCACGACCGACATCGCGATCTTCGCCGAAGGCGCGATCCGCCACACCGCGGTGATTCCGATCGCCGGCGACCAGATCACGAGCGACATCGCAATGGCGCTGCGCACGCCCACGCCGGACGCGGAAGACATCAAGGTCGGCTACGGGATCGCGAAGCAGGCGCTCGCCGATCCGGACGAGATGGTCGAAGTGCCGGGCCTCGGCGAACGCGGTCCGCGCACGCTGTCGCGCCAGGCGCTTGCCGCCGTGATCGAGCCGCGCGTCGAGGAACTGTTCTCGCTCGTGCAGCAGGTCGTGCGCGAGTCGGGTTACGAAGAACTGCTGAGCTCCGGCGTGGTCATTACCGGCGGGGCTTCGATGATGCCGGGCATGGTCGAGCTCGGTGAAGACATTTTCCTGAAACCGGTGCGCATCGGCGCGCCGGAATACGCAGGCGGCCTCGCCGACGTGGTGCGCAACCCGCGCTACTCGACGGCGATGGGGCTGCTCGTCGAAGGCAGTGCACAGCGCATGCGCGGCCGCAAGGTCGCCGTGCAGTCCGGCAACGCGGGGCAGATCTTCTCGCGGATGAAGGAATGGTTCCTGAGCAACTTTTGACATACCGAATCGAAATTCGCGCCGGTGCCGGCGGCTGGCGCGCGACAGGGGGTTGCCCGATCTCCTGCCGAATAACGGCCGAGTAGTTCTATTTTCTTGACGGAGGCAACAATGGAATTCGAAATGCTGGAAACCGAAACCAACGGCACCATCATCAAGGTGGTCGGCGTTGGCGGCGCTGGCGGCAATGCCGTTCAGCACATGATCAACCGTGGCGTGCAGGGCGTCGACTTCATCGTGATGAACACCGACGCACAGGCGCTGTCGCGTGCGCGCGCACCGTCCGTGATCCAGCTCGGCAACACGGGCCTCGGCGCCGGCGCGAAGCCGGAAATGGGCAAGGCGGCGGCGGAAGAGGCGCGCGAGCGCATCGCCGACGCACTGCGTGGCGCGCACATGGTGTTCATCACGGCCGGCATGGGTGGCGGCACGGGCACGGGCGCGGCGCCGGTGGTCGCGCAGATCGCGAAGGAGATGGGCATCCTGACGGTGGGTGTCGTCAGCAAGCCGTTCGAATTCGAAGGCGGCAAGCGCATGCGCGTCGCGGAAGCAGGTTCGCAGCAACTGGAGGATCACGTCGACTCGCTGATCGTCGTCCTGAACGACAAGCTGTTCGACGTGATGGGCGATGACGCCGAGATGGACAAGTGCTTCCAGTGCGCGGACGACGTGCTGAACAACGCGGTTGCAGGCATTGCCGAAATCATCAATGTCGATGGCCTCGTGAACGTCGACTTCGAAGACGTGAAGACGGTGATGGGCGAGCAGGGCAAGGCGATGATGGGCACGGCGACGGTCGCCGGCGTCGATCGCGCACGCCTCGCGGCGGAACAGGCCGTGGCGAGCCCGCTGCTCGAAGGCGTCGATCTGTCGGGCGCGCGCGGCGTGCTGGTCAACATCACGTCGAGCCGTTCGCTGCGCCTGTCGGAAACGCGCGAAGTGATGAACACGATCAAGAGCTACGCGGCGGAAGATGCCACGGTGATCTTCGGTGCGGTGTACGACGACGCGATGGGCGATGCGCTGCGCGTGACGGTCGTGGCGACGGGTCTGGGCCGTGCGGCGAAGAAGCAGCAATCGGCTCCGATGACGCTGCTGCGCACCGGCACCGACAACCAGCCGGTGAACGTCTCGCACGGCTATGCGCAGCCGCAGCACGTCAGCACGGCCGACTACGGCGCGCTCGATACGCCGGCGGTGTGGCGCAACTCGCGCGAAACCGCGGCATCGCACGTGCAGGCGCTGCAGGAGAAGGGTGTCGACACGTACGACATCCCGGCTTTCCTGCGCAAGCAGGCTGACTGACGACGCACACAGGCGAAGCCGCGGCAAGTTTGCCGCGGTAACGCCGGCGTGACGGATGCCACGGACCACGACAGGCCGCGTCGGATGCGACGCCGGGCCGGGAAACGTGCCCTCTTCGCTCGAGCGAGGCGGGATGGGCCGTGCTGTCCGCAACACGCTGAAAAACCGTATCGCTATGAGGGACCAGCCATGATTCAAGTGGGCGACGCGCTGCCCGACGCGCAACTGTTCGAGTTCATCGACGACGCGCGCGAAGGCTGCACGCTGGGGCCGAATGCCTTCAGCGTGCGCGACCAGGTTGCGGGAAAGCGGGTGGTGATCTTCGGATTGCCGGGCGCTTTCACGCCGACCTGCTCGGCGCAGCATGTGCCGGGCTATGTCGAGCACGCCGAGCAACTGCGCTCGGCGGGCATCGACGAGCTCTGGTGCGTGTCCGTCAACGACGCATTCGTGATGGGCGCATGGGGACGTGATCTGCACACCGCGGGCAAGGTGCGCATGATGGCGGACGGCAGCGCTGCTTTCACTCATGCGCTGGGGCTGACGCAGGATTTGTCCGCGCGTGGCATGGGAATCCGTTCCCTGCGCTACGCGATGGTGGTCGACGACGGTGTGGTCAAGACGCTGGCCGTCGAAGCGCCGGGCAAGTTCGAAGTGAGCGATGCGGCGAGTGTGCTCGCGACGTTGAAGTCCTGATCGTGCCGGTGCGCCGTTGCCTGCCGGCAACGCTGCTCGCCAGCCTCAGGGCAGTTGTAACACGGGCCGATGACCGGAAACGCCTCCGTTCCGGGCATCGGCCCGTCCCGTATCGGCGCGGGTAACCAGTCGAAACAGATTGATACGCAGTTTCAAACAGCGGCGAATAGGGAATTACGCTATAATCTCGTCTATCGAATATAACTCCTGATTGATATTCTCAATCAAGATGAAGAACATCATGCTGAAGCAGCGCACCATCAAATCGATCGTGAAGACCGTGGGCATCGGTCTCCACTCGGGCCGCAAGGTCGAACTGACGCTCCGCCCGGCCGCGCCGGGCACGGGGATCGTATTCTCGCGCGTCGACCTGCCCACGCCTGTCGACATTCCGGCATCCGCGATGTCGATCGGCGACACGCGGCTCGCGTCGGTGCTGCAGAAGGATGGTGCGCGCGTGTCGACCGTCGAGCACCTGATGTCGGCGTGCGCCGGGCTCGGCATCGACAACCTCTATGTCGACGTGACGGCCGAGGAAATCCCGATCATGGACGGCAGCGCCGCGTCCTTCGTGTTCCTGATCCAGTCCGCGGGCATCGAGGAGCAGAACGCGCCGAAGCGCTTCATCAAGGTGAAGAAGCCGGTCGAAATCCGCGACGGCGACAAGTTCGCGCGTCTCGATCCGTATTTCGGCTTCAAGCTGAAGTTCACGATCGACTTTCGTCACCCGGCCGTCGACAAGACCGGCCAGGAACTCGAGGTCGATTTCGCGAACACGTCGTACGTGCGCGAGATCGCGCGTGCGCGCACGTTCGGTTTTGCCCATGAAGTCGAAATGATGCGCGAGCTGGGTCTCGCGCGCGGCGGCAGCATGGACAACGCGATCGTGCTCGACGAGTACCGGATCCTGAACAACGACGGGCTGCGTTACGACGACGAGTTCGTGAAGCACAAGATGCTCGATGCGATCGGCGACCTGTACGTGGTCGGCCATCCGCTGCTGGCGTCGTACACCGCATACAAGTCGGGGCACGGGCTGAACAACGCGCTGCTGCGCGAACTGCTCGCGCACGAAGACGCGTACGAGATCGTCACGTTCGACGATCCGCAGGCTGCGCCGAAGGGCTTCGCGTTCGACGCGCAGACGGCCTTCGCCTGATCGGCGTCCGGCGCCCCGCGATAAAAAAAGCGACCTTCGGGTCGCTTTTTTTTATCGGGCGGCCGGCCCGCTCGGGCGGCGGCGGTGCGCGTTCAGCGCGACGACTTCGCGCCGTGCCGTGCGGCCATCCGCGCGAGCGCGGCCTGCAGCGGCGACGGCTCGAGGTGATCGGCGAGCTCGCGCAACGCCGCGGCGCCGACGGTCGTCATCCGCGCCTGCTTCACGTGCGGCGGTTCCGGCGCGTCTTTCGGCCGCACGCGCACGCGCAGCGCCGAGACCGGCCAGCCGCGCTTCTGGAGATCGGCGAGCAGGCGCGGCTCGACCTGCCGCAAGCGGGCCGCGAGCGCATTGTGCGCGGCAAAGAGGGTCAGGGTGCCGTCCTTGATGGAGCCCGGTTCGACATGACTCGCAAGATAGTCGGGCAGGAGCGCGGCGAGGTCGCGCTGCAGCGACGCGACCTGTTCGACGCCGGCGCGCAGCGCCGCGAACGCGTCGGTGCGGTTGAGCACTTCGGACACGGGTTGCGGGCGATACGCGGGGAGCGGGCCGAAACGCTTGGAAAATCGGTTCATCGAGGCATTCTTCGGGCGCGCACGGGCGCGGACGTTGACGCCGATTGTACCCGCGCCGGCTCCCGCACGGGCGGCTTTCGGGCCGTGCGCGCGGTTGCCTGCACGGGTTCGGCGTGCGGCGTGGGTCGGGCCGGGACACCGGCGCATGCTTTCTCGCGTGCTAAAATTCCTCGTTTGATTCCACTAATTCGCTAAGCCGCCGAGGCTCGGGCGTCGGGGCGCGCAACACGCGCCGGGCGCCGGTGCTGCGACGCAGGATCCGATCCGATGACAACCGGTTTTCTCCAGAAAATTTTTGGCAGTCGCAACCAGCGGCTCGTCAAGCAATACCAAAAGACCGTCGCGACGATCAATGCGCTCGAAACGCAGATCGAGAAGCTGACGGACGACCAGTTGCGCGGCAAGACGGATGAGTTCCGCCAGCGGATCGCGGGCGGCGAGTCGCTCGACAAGCTGCTGCCCGAGGCGTTCGCAGTCTGTCGGGAGGCGAGCCGCCGTGTGCTGAAGATGCGCCATTTCGACGTGCAGCTGATCGGCGGCATGGTGCTCCACTACGGCAAGATCGCGGAAATGCGCACCGGCGAGGGCAAGACGCTCGTCGCGACGCTGCCCGTGTACCTGAATGCGCTGGCCGGCCGTGGCGTGCACGTGGTGACGGTCAACGACTACCTCGCGCAGCGCGACGCCGAATGGATGGCGCGCCTCTACAACTTCCTCGGTCTGTCGGTCGGCATCAACCTGTCCGGCATGGAGCACGACCAGAAGCAGCAGGCCTACGCGTCTGACATCACCTACGGCACGAACAACGAGTTCGGCTTCGACTACCTGCGCGACAACATGGTCTACGAGACCGACGCGCGCGTGCAGCGGGCCCTGAACTTCGCGGTCGTCGACGAAGTGGACTCGATCCTGATCGACGAGGCGCGTACGCCGCTGATCATCTCGGGCCAGGCGGAAGACCACACCGAGCTGTACGTGCGGATGAACGCGCTGCCGCCGCTACTCGAGCGCCAGATCGGCGAGGAGAAGGCCGATGGCACGGGCGTCGAGAAGCCGGGCGACTACACGCTCGACGAGAAGTCGCGCCAGGTGTTCCTGACGGAGTCGGGCCACGAGAAGGCCGAGCGGCTGCTCGCCGAGTGGGGCCTGATCGGCGAGGGCGAGAGCCTGTACGCGCCGCAGAACATCACGCTGATGCACCACGTGTACGCGGCGCTGCGCGCCCACACGCTGTTCCACAAGGACCAGCACTACGTCGTGCAGAACGGCGAAGTGGTGATCGTCGACGAATTCACGGGCCGCCTGATGGCGGGCCGCCGCTGGTCCGACGGCCTGCACCAGGCGGTCGAGGCGAAGGAGCACGTGAAGATCCAGAGCGAGAACCAGACGCTCGCGTCGATCACGTTCCAGAACTACTTCCGGATGTACGCGAAGCTCGCGGGCATGACGGGCACGGCGGACACCGAAGCATACGAATTCAACGAGATCTATGGCCTCGAGACGGTCGTGATCCCCACCAACCGTCCGCCGAAGCGGATCGACAAGCAGGACCAGATCTACAAGACGGCCAAGGAGCGCTACGACGCGGTGATCCGCGACATTCGCGAGTGCTACGAGCGCGGCCAGCCGGTGCTGGTCGGCACGACCTCGATCGAGAACTCGGAACTGCTGTCGCACCTGCTGAAGCAGGCCGGGCTGCCGCACGAGGTGCTGAACGCGAAGCAGCACGAGCGTGAAGCGGCGATCGTCGCGGAAGCCGGCCGTCCGAAGCGCATCACGATCGCGACCAACATGGCCGGTCGCGGTACCGACATCGTGCTCGGCGGCAACGCCGAGAAGCAGGCCGCGTTCATCGAAGCCGACGAAGCGATCCCGGCCGACGAAAAGGCGCGCCGCATCAAGCAGTTGCACGACGAGTGGGAAACGCTGCACGAGCAGGTGAAGGCCGCGGGCGGCCTGCACATCATCGGCACCGAGCGCCATGAATCGCGCCGGATCGACAACCAGCTGCGCGGCCGTGCGGGCCGCCAGGGCGATCCGGGCTCGTCGCGCTTCTACCTGTCGCTCGACGATCCGCTGCTGCGCATCTTCGCGGGCGACCGCGTGCGCTCGATCATGGATCGCCTGAAGATGCCGGAAGGCGAGGCGATCGAGGCCGGCATCGTCACGCGTTCGATCGAATCGGCGCAGCGCAAGGTCGAAGCGCGCAACTTCGACATCCGCAAGCAGCTGCTCGAATACGACGACGTGTCGAACGACCAGCGCAAGGTGATCTACCAGCAGCGCAATGAATTGCTCGAAGCGCACGACATCACCGAGACGATCTCGGCGATGCGTCACGGCGTGATCACCGAAGTCGTCCGCCAGTTCGTGCCGGAAGGCAGCATCGAGGAACAGTGGGACGTGCCCGAGCTCGAGGAGGCGCTGCGCAACGACTGGCAGCTCGACCTCGCGATCCAGGAAATGGTGAACGAGTCGTCGTCGATCACGGCCGAGGAGATTCTCGAAGCCGTGACGACCGCCGCCGACGAGCAGTACGAGGCGAAGGTCGCGCTGGTCGGCCGCGAATCGTTCAGCGCGTTCGAGCGTTCGGTGATGCTGCAGACGGTCGACCGGCTGTGGCGCGAGCACCTCGCGGCGCTCGACCACCTGCGCCAGGGCATCCACCTGCGCGGCTATGCGCAGAAGAACCCGAAGCAGGAATACAAGCGCGAAGCGTTCGAGCTGTTCGCCGCGATGCTCGACGCGATCAAGCAGGAAGTCACGCGCATCGTGATGAACGTGCAGATCCAGTCGCCGGAGCAGCTCGAGGAAGCCGCCGAGCAGATCGAGGAGCGCGGCGGTCATCTCGAAAACGTCGAGTTTCAGCACGCCGACTACGCGGAATCCGGCGCGCCGGTCGCGAACGTCGCGGCCGCCACCGCGGCCACGGCGACGGCCGACATGGTCGGCAGTGCGATGACCCACAGCGGCCCCGGCGGCGAGATGCCGAAGGTCGGCCGCAACGACCCGTGCCCGTGCGGCAGCGGCAAGAAGTACAAGCAATGTCACGGGAAGCTGTCATGATCGGCGGCGGCGCGCATCCGCGTGCCGCTTCGTTCGCAGCTTCGAGTCAGTGACGTGAGTTGCGGCGGCCCGCGCGTGCGGCCGCCGGTTCTTCCAATCGATGCCGGCGCGTGCCGGCATTTTCCATCCGGCAGGTGTGCCCCATGGCTGTCAATTTTCCGTCGATCGATCCCGCCCAACTCCATCCCGTCGCCGGCGTCACGCTCGGCTGGGCGGAAGCGAACATCCGCAAGCCGAATCGCAAGGACGTGCTGGTCATCTCCGTCGACGAAGGGGCGACGGTCGCCGGCGTATTCACCGAGAACCGCTTCTGCGCCGCGCCCGTGATCGTGTGCCGCGAGCATCTCGCGAAGGTGCGCGCGGGCGGCGCGGGCATCCGCGCGCTCGTCGTGAACACGGGCAACGCGAATGCGGGCACCGGCGAGCCGGGCCTCGCGAACACCCGCGAAACCTGCGCGGAACTCGCGCGCCTCGCGGGCCTCGACGCCGCGCAGGTGCTGCCGTTCTCGACCGGCGTGATTCTCGAGCCGCTGCCGATCGACCGCCTGAAGGCCGGGCTGCCGGCCGCGCTCGCGAACTGCAAGGCCGCGAACTGGTACGACGCCGCGCAGGCGATCATGACGACCGACACGCTGCCGAAGGCCACGTCGCGCCAGGTGACGATCGAAGGCCACACGGTCACGCTGACGGGCATCAGCAAGGGCGCGGGCATGATCAAGCCGAACATGGCGACGATGCTCGGCTTCCTCGCGTTCGATGCGAACGTCGCGCAGCCGGTGCTCGACACGCTCGTGAAGGAAGTGGCCGACCGCTCGTTCAACTGCATCACGATCGACGGCGACACGTCGACGAACGACTCGTTCATCCTGATCGCGTCGGGCAAGAGCACGCTGCCCGCGATCACGTCGACCGACTCGCCGGCCTATGCGGCGCTGCGCGATGCGGTCACGCAGGTTGCCCAGCAGCTGTCGCAGCTGATCGTGCGCGATGGCGAAGGCGCGACGAAATTCATGACGGTGCAGGTCGAGGGCGGCAAGAGCGTCGCCGAGTGCCGCCAGATCGCGTATGCGATCGGGCATTCGCCGCTGGTGAAGACGGCCTTCTATGCATCCGACCCCAACCTGGGCCGGATTCTCGCGGCGATCGGCTACGCGGGCGTCACGGATCTCGACGTCGGCAAGATCGATCTCTATCTCGACGACGTGCTCGTCGCGAAGGCCGGCGGCCGTAACCCGGCTTATCAGGAAGAGGACGGCCAGCGCGTGATGAAGCAGAGCGAAATCACGATTCGCGTGCTGCTCGGCCGAGGCGACGCGCAGGCAACGGTCTGGACGTGCGACCTGTCGCACGATTACGTGAGCATCAACGCGGACTACCGCTCCTGATCGGGAGCGCTCGAACGACATGGACAAGCTCGAACAGTTTCTGACGCGCGCGGAAGCGCTGCTCGGCCGCCTCGAAGGGATGCTGGCGCCGGCGCCGGCGGCCGTCGACTGGAACGCCGCGACCGCGTTTCGCTGGCGCAAGCGGCAGGGGCGCGGCTATCTGCAGCCGGTGCCGGCAGCGTCGACGATCACGCTCGACGACCTGCACAACATCGATCGGCAGAAAGGGCTGATCGAGCAGAACACGCGACAGTTCGTGCAGTGCAAGCCGGCGAACAACGTGCTGCTGACCGGCGCCCGCGGCACCGGCAAGTCGTCGTTGATCAAGGCGTGCCTGAACGCCTATGCGAAGGACGGGCTGCGCCTGATCGAAGTCGACAAGGACGATCTTCACGATCTCGGCGACATCGTCGAGGTGATCTCGCAGTGTCCGGAGCGGTTCATCGTGTTCTGCGACGACCTGTCGTTCGAGGACGGCGAATCGGGCTACAAGGCGCTGAAGGTCGCGCTCGACGGCTCGATCGCCGCGCAGTCCGACAACGTGCTGATCTACGCGACGTCGAATCGCCGCCATCTGCTGCCCGAGTACATGAGCGACAACGAGTCGTACAAGCATCTGCCGGACGGCGAGATCCACCCCGGTGAAGTCGTCGAGGAAAAGATCTCGCTGTCGGAGCGCTTCGGCCTGTGGGTCAGCTTCTACCCGTTCAAGCAGGACGACTACCTCGACATCGTCGCGCACTGGCTGCGCCATTTCGGCTGCGCGGACGCCGAGATCGAGACGGCACGCGGCGATGCGCTCGTCTGGGCGCTCGAGCGCGGTTCGCGTTCGGGGCGTGTCGCATGGCAGTTCGCGCGCGACTGGTCGGGCCGCAAGGAGCAGGCATGAGCACGAATTCCGGAACGAGCGCCGTGCGCGCGCCCGACGGCCGCAAGGTGACGGAAGTCGCGGTCGGCGTGATGGTGCAGCCAGACGGCCGCTACCTGCTCGCGCAGCGGCTGCAGGGCAAGCCGTATGAAGGCTATTGGGAGTTTCCGGGCGGCAAGCTGGAGGCCGGGGAGAGCGTCGAGGACGCGCTGGCGCGCGAGCTGCACGAGGAACTCGGCATCGAAGTCACGGCCAGCCACCGCTGGCATACGCTCGAACACGATTATCCGCACGCGTACGTGCGGCTCTATTTCTGCAAGGTGACGGGCTGGACGGGCGAGCCGCACAGCAAGGAAGGGCAGGCGTTCGTATGGCAGCAACTGCCGGTCGAGGTCGCGCCGCTGTTGCCGGCGGCGCTGCCGGTGCTGGAACTGCTCGAGAAGGAAGCGGCGTCGCAATGACGCCGTGACGGCTCGCCTGAAAGGCGGGCCATATCCCCGACCATGGGCGGTGCCGTGCGCCGCTCAGCTGTCCCGGCGGCCGTCGGTGCCGTCTTCCTCCGACGACGGACCCTCGTCGGAGGACCCGCCGATCCGGTACTTTTCCGCGGCCCATGCGCCGAGGTCGAGCTGCTTGCAGCGGGCCGAACAGAAGGGACGGAACTTGTTTTCAGGCGTCCAGCGCACTTCTGCGCCGCACGAAGGACATTTCACAACGGTAGTCATACGAAAGCGTCGAACCGGCACACGGCCGTTACAGATTGCACAGTGTCAGATGGAACGGCACGTCGATGTCGACCGCGCGCGGCCGCACATCGCCGTCCTGCATGGTGAACCGTACCCACAACATGTATTTGTTGGCGCTCGCTTCGGGAATCACGCGCAGCTCCGGCGGCACGCGCACCTGCATCAGCTGATAGGTGCGCCCCGACAGCATCTGCTGGTAGCTGCCCTGCATCGCCATCACCTTCGACGCCTGGCCCGATTCGCGAGCGAGCCGCAGCACGATCGCCGCGGCATCGCGCAGCGGCAGCAGCGGCAGGATCCATTTCGCGATGTCCTGGCGCCGCTGTTCCGCGGGCCATTGCTGCCACGCGTAGTACGACGGCAGGTCGAACTTGCACGTGCCGCCGGGAATCACCGCGCGGCTGCGGATGCTGGCGAGCCACTCGTTGTCGACCAGATGCTGCCCGGTCTTGCCCTGCATCTGCGCAAGATTGGCGAGCGTCTGCTCGATTTCACCGAGCACGGACTCGAGCGCATTCTGTTCGATGCCCGGATTGCCGCGAAAGGGGGCGAGCGTCTGGCGTTGACGTTCGAGCTCTTTCATCAGATCCGATTTCAGGTCCGCGCGGCCCGTGACCTCGGCGATTTCGAACAGCGTCGTCAGCGCGACGTGATGCTCACGCGGGTCCTCCTGAGCCAAAAAGAACGCGAAGCGCTCGAACAGGTCTTCGAGGCGCAACAGCGTGCGAATTCGCTCGTTGAACGGATACTCGTAAAGAATCAAGCGCGCTCGCCTCTAGGGTAGGGATTGAAACAATGCAGGACATTCTAATGCTCACTGTCTACCCTAGCAACGCACCAATTTCGTACACCATCACGATCGCGCGCCGCGGTCAGTGCGCGGCAGCCGCCAATGCGAGATAGCGTTGGTGCAGTGCATCGACCTGCGCGGCGAGCGCATCGGGTGTCGTCGCGTCGTTGACGATCACGTCGTCGGCCGCCGCGAGACGCGCTTCGCGCGTTGCCTGTCTCGCGATGATCGCTTCGACCTGTTCGCGCGTGAAATCATTGCGTCGCATCACACGTGCGATCTGCGTTTCGACCGGACAGTCGACCACGAGCACACGATCGCTGCGCGCCTTCCAGTTACCTGACTCCACGAGCAGCGGCACGACGAAGATCACGTAAGGGCCCTGCGCTGCGCGGGCCTCGCGATCGGTCTCGGCGCGGATCAGCGGATGCGTGATCGCTTCTAGGCGCCGGCGTGCATCGTCGTCGCTGAAAATGAGTGCGCGCATCTTCGCGCGATCGAGCGAGCCGTCGGCCGCGACGAAGTCCGGTCCGAATGCGTGTTCGATCGCGGGCATCGCGAGACCGGCCGGTGCGGTGATGCGGTGCGCGATCAGGTCGGTGTCGACGAGCGATGCACCGCGTGCGGCGAACAGGTCGGCGACGGTCGTCTTGCCGCTGCCGATGCCGCCGGTGAGTCCTATTGCAAACATGTGAGCCTCCGCCGGGCCGCCGCACGGAAGCGAGGCGCCTCCCCGCGACGCAGCGAACATGGCGGACGCTGGCAGCGTGTCATGTCAGCCGCCGAGCGCCGAATAGAAAGGGGTACCGAAAAACAGCGTGGCGACGCCGCCTGCCGCGAGGAACGGGCCGAACGGAATCGGCTCCTCGAAGCGCATGCGCCCGCGCCAGGTCGCGACGAGCCCGACGAGCGCACCCGTCACCGCGGCGAACAGCACGACCTGCGGCAGCGCGGCCCAGCCCATCCATGCGCCGAGTGCGGCGAGCAACTTCAGGTCGCCGAAGCCGATGCCCTCGATGCCGCGCAGCCACTTGAACAGCCAGTAGACCGACCACAGGAACAGGTAGCCGGCCATCGCGCCGACCACGGCCGAACGCAGCGACGTGAACGTGCCGCCGAGATTCAGTGCGAGCCCGGCCCACAGCAGCGGCAGCGTCATCGAATCGGGCAGGTAGCCGGTCTGGATATCGATCGCGCTCATCGCCAGCAGCGCGGCGCACAGTCCGAACGCGGCGAGTGCGGCAACGGTGGGGCCGAACGCGGCGAGCGAACCGGCGGCGAGCAGCGCACCGGCGAGCTCGACGAGCGGGTAGCGCACGCCGATCGCATGGCCGCACTGACGGCAGCGCCCGCGCAACAGCAGGTAGCTGACGAGCGGGATGTTCTCCCACGCGCGCAGCACGTGACCGCAATGCGGACAGGCGCTGCGCGGGCGCCACAGATCGTAGTGCGGCGGATAGCCGTCGTCCGGCGGCGAGCTTGCGCTGCCGGTTGCTTCGGCGATTTCGGCCTGCCACGCGCGCTGCATCATCACCGGGACCCGGTGCACGACGACGTTCACGAAGCTGCCGACGCACAGGCCGAGCACGACGGCGAACGCATACTGCACCGCGAGCGGCAGCATCGCCAGCGCGTGCAACGTGCTGTCGGGCGAGTCGAAAACGGTGGTCAGGGGCGCGGGCGTCATGGGGCTCGGGTTCGGGCTTGAAAGGCGACAGAATCGGTTGCGATGCTACACCACGTTGCCCAGCTGAAGGATGGGCAGATACATCGCGATCACGAGGCCGCCGACGAGCGCACCCAGGACGATCACGATCAGCGGCTCGCCGAGCGCGGCGAGCGCATCGAGCCGTGCGTCGAGCTGACGTTCGCATAGCGCGGCGATATCGGCGAGCATCGTGTCGAGCGCGCCGGTTTCCTCGGCGACGGCGATCGGCTGCACGACGTCGTCCGGGAAGCAGCCCGCCGCGTGCATCGCATCGGCGAGACGCGCGCCGCGCAGCACGCGCGTCGCGATCTGCGCGGTGGCCTGCTCGAACACCGGATGGCCGGCGGTGCGTTCGAGCGTGGCGAATGCGTCGGCGAGCGGGACGCCCGCACCGAGCAGCGTTGCGAGCGAGCGGCACCAGCGCGCAGTCGCGAACCGCGTGAGCGCGCCGCCGACGAGCGGCGCATCCAGCACGTGCCGCGCGGCCGTGTAGCGCAGCGATGGCGAGCGCCGCAGCGCGTGACGCGCGGCGAGCCCCGCCACCGCTACCCCGGCGACGAACGCGCCGCCCCAGGCCGAGGTCGCGGACGACAGGGCGAGCAGCGCGCGGGTCGGCGCCGGCAAGGCCGCGCCGAAGCCGTCGAAGATCTGCCGGAACGTCGGCACGACCCACACCATCAGCGCGGCCGAGATCGCGAACGCGAACACGATGACGGCGACCGGGTAGGCGAGCGCGGCACGCAGCTTGCGCCATTGCGCGTCGGCGCGTTCGCGGTGCTCCGCGACGCGGGTCAGTACGGTGCCGAGCGCGCCCGATGCTTCGCCTACCTCGATCAACTGGCGATACAGCGTGCCGAACTGGGACGGGTAGCGTGCGAGCGCGGCGGCGAAGCGCTGCCCGCCGACGATCTCGCGTGCGAGGCCGGCGGCGATGCGCGGCAGCCCGTCGCGTGTGCGGGTGCGCGCGAGCATCTCGAGCGACGGTGCGAGCGGCAGTCCGGCCTGCAGCAGGCTCGCGAGCTGGCGCGTGAAGCGCGTGACCTCCCGCGCGCCGGCCGACGGCGGCCGGGCCGTGCCGCGGACATCGAGCGACAGCACCGTGACGCCGTCGCGCGCGAGCGCCGCACGTGCGGCGGCGGCATCGAAGGCGATGACGTTCCCGCGGCATCGCGTGCCGTCGCGACGACGGCCACGCCACGCGAAACGCGTCTCGTGCGGCGGTACAGGCATCGCGATCACGCGTCGGGCGTCGCGGCTAGCGCTTCCGCGATGCTCGTCGTACCGTCGCGAACGTGCGCGAGTGCCGCGTCGCGCAGACTGCGTACGCCCTCGGCTGCCGCGCATTGCGCGAGCGCACCGACGCTTGCGCGCGCGACGATGCGTTCCGCCATCTCCGGTGAAACCGGCATCGTCTGATGCAGGCCGATGCGGCCTCGATAACCGATGCCGTGACAGGCGGCACAGCCGCGCGCGACGAACGGGCGCCACCCGGATTCCAGTGCTGCCGGATTGCAGCCTGCTTCGCGCAGCGCGCGCACCGACGCGTCCGAACGCACGCGGCAGGTGGGGCACAGGCGCCGCACGAGGCGTTGCGCGGTGACGAGGCGCAGCGCGGCGGCGAGATTGTATGGCGCGACGCCGATGTCGAGCAGTCGCGCGACGGCTGCCGGCGCGTCGTTCGTATGCAGCGTGGACAGCACGAGGTGCCCGGTCTGTGCGGCCTTGATCGCGACGTCGGCCGTCTCCGCATCGCGAATCTCGCCGACCATGATGACGTCCGGATCCTGACGCAGCAGCGCGCGCAGCGCAGTGGCGAACGTCAGCCCGGCTTTTTCGGCGACGCCGACCTGGTTGATGCCGTCGAGCTGGATCTCGGCCGGATCCTCGACCGTGCATACGTTGTGCGCATCGCGGTCGAGCATCTGCAGCGCGCAGTAGAGCGACAGCGTCTTGCCGCTGCCGGTCGGTCCGGTGACGAGCACGAGACCGTGCGGCGCGCGTATCGCGGCTTCCATCGCCGCGGCCTGCCGCGCGTCGAAGCCGAGACGCGCGAGCGTGAGATCGGGCGGCAGCGTTTCGAGGCGGCGCAGCACGAGCTTCTCGCCGAACAGCGTGGGCAGCGAGCTGACCCGGTAGTCGCCGCGTGTGCCGCCATCGACCACGATGCGCAGCCGTCCGTCCTGCGGAAGCCGGCGCTCGGCGATGTCCATGCGGGCGAGCACCTTGATTCGCGTCACGAGCGCATCGCGCAGATGAGCGGGCGGCCGCGCGTGTTCATGCAGGACGCCATCGATGCGCAGGCGGATGCGCCAGCCTGCTTCGAACGGTTCGACGTGGATGTCGGACGCGTCGCGCACGCGGGCGGCGTGCAGCGTGTCGGTCAGCAGCCGTACGGCGGGCGAGTCGTCGAGTTGTGCCGCATCGAGCGACCGCGGTGTTTCAGCGGGCGATGCGTCGGTGGAAACAGGCGGCCGCTGCGTGCGCAGCGGCGCCCCGGGAAGTGGGAAGTGCATGTGAGCCGGCGCTCGGCCGCCTGTTGATCGTGACCGGCAAATGGTCGCGTATCGTGCGCGGCGGCGACAGTCGGCCGTTCGGCTAGCGCGCGCCGCGTGCGCGCGTGCTGCGCGGCTTGAAGAGCTTGACGGTGCGCACGGCCTGGTCGTCGCTGCGCATGACCTCGAGCATCACGTCGCGGATCTTCAGGCACACGTCGCCTTCGGGGATTTCCTCGAGGATTTCGAGGATCAGGCCGTTGAGCGTCTTCGGTCCGTCGGTCGGCAGTTGCAGGTGCAGCCAGCGGTTCAGTTCGCGCAGCGGCATGCTGGCGGCGACGATGCATTCGCCGTTCTCGTTCCAGCCGCCCGCGCGTTCGCCGCGCGGCATCGACGTCGTGAATTCGCCGATCAATTCCTCGATGATGTCCTCGGGCGTGACGAGCCCCTCGAGTTCGCCGTACTCGTTGACGACGAGCGCGGTCCGCTGCCGGCTTTCCTGGAAATACTGGAGCTGCTGGACGACCGGCGTGCCCGACGGCACGTAGTACGGCTCGGCGAGCAGCGTGCGCAAGGTTTCGCGGTCGAAATCCTGGTTGTGCAGCCCGGTGAGCGTCTTGCGGACGTGCAGCACGCCGAGCACCTTGTCGATGTCGCCTTCGTAGACGACGAGGCGGTTGTGATAGCAGGTCTCGAGCTGATGCAGGATGTCGTCGAGCGGCGCGTAGAAGTTGAGCGACTCGATCTGGCGGCGCGGCACCATCACGTCGTCGACCGTGATGTTCTCGAGGTCGAACAGGTTGAGCAGGATGCTGCGGTGCTTGGTCGGCATGAAGCTGCTCGACTCGAGCACGATCGCGCGCAGCTCGTCGGCGGACATTCGCTGGTCGCGGCCCTTCTTCGTATTGATGCGCAGCATCCAGAGCACGCCGTTCGCCAGTGCATTGACGAACCAGACGACCGGCTTGAACACGCGCATCAGCGGCGCGATCACGAGACTGGCGGGCAGCGCGATGCGTTCGGGAAAGGTCGCGCCGACGATCTTCGGCGCGATTTCCGCGAACACGATGATCAGGAACGCGACGATGCCGGTCGCGATCGACAGCGCCAGGTTGTTACGGCCGAACGTGTGCAGCGCGAGCGACGTCGTCAGGACCGGGATGATCGTGTTGAACAGGTTGTTGCCGATCAGGATCACGCTGAGCAGCAGGTCGGTGCGCGTGAGGAGACCCTGCGTGGTTTTCGCGCCGAGCACGCCCTGGCCGGCGAGATGCTTCAGCCGATGGCGGTTGAGCGCCATCATCGCGGTCTCGGAAATGGAAAAGAAGCTGGAGCAGAGGAGAAGCAGGAAGACGGCGCCGATTTGCGCCCATAAGGGAATTTGGTCCACGCGTCAGAAGGGCAGTGAAGGACAGGGATGGAGGGAATATAGCAGAGGCCGGCGGCCGGGATGTGTCGTGCGCGACACGCGCGCCCGCGAGACCAGGCAGAAGAAGGCAAAAAAAAACCGTGCACACGGTGCACGGTTTTTTCAAAATCTGGTCGGGGTGAGAGGATTCGAACCTCCGGCCTCTACGTCCCGAACGTAGCGCTCTACCAGGCTAAGCTACACCCCGATTTTTTGCTCTTCCGACTTCGCCGCTTTCGCTCAGATCGCTGCGTCGTCACAAGCAAGAACGTAACTATAACGATGTTTTTTCGAAAAGGGAATACCTTGATGAAGAAATTTTTCGAAAAGCGGTTCGCGTCGTGGTCGCCGCGCGCTTACGACTGTCGCGACGTCGAGTACGAGCACAGCGCGAGCAGGCTTTCCTTGTAGATCGAATCCGGGAACGCGGCGATCGCGGCCGCAGCGGCCTGTGCTTCCTGGCGCGCGCATTCGAGCGTATGGTCGAGCGCGCCCGAACGCGTGATCGCGTCGAAGATCGTGTCGAAGCGATCGGTGCCGCCTTGTTCGATCGCCTCGCGGGCGAGCGCCGACTGCTCGGGCGTGCCGCGTTCGATCAGATAGATGAGCGGCAGCGTCGGCTTGCCTTCACGCAGGTCGTCGCCGGCATTCTTGCCCATCGCTTCGGCCGTGCCCGCGTAGTCGAGCCAGTCGTCCATGATCTGGAATGCGGTGCCGATCCGGCGGCCGTATTCTGCGGCGGCGGCTTCGGTCGGCGCATCGGCGCCGGCGAGCACCGCGCCCAGGCGGGCCGATGCCTCGAACAGCTTCGCCGTCTTGTAGCGGATCACCTGCATGTAGCGCGTCTCGTCGACGTCCGCGTCGTGCATGTTCAGGAGCTGCAGCACTTCGCCTTCGGAGATGATCGTCGTCGCTTCCGACAGGATTTCCATCACGCGCATCTTGCCGACGCCGACCATCATCTCGAACGAGCGCGAATAGAGGTAGTCGCCGACCAGCACGCTCGCCGCGTTGCCGAACAGCGCGTTGGCCGTCTGGCGGCCGCGCCGCAGTTCGGATTCGTCGACGACGTCGTCATGCAGCAGCGTGGCCGTGTGGATGAACTCGACGACGGCGGCCAGTACGTGCCGCTGGTGCGACGTCTCGCCGAGCGCGCCGGCGACGAGCAGCAGCAGGGCCGGACGCAGCCGCTTGCCGCCCGCGCCGATGATGTACTCGGCGATCTGGTTGATCAGCAGCACGTCGGACGCGAGGCTTTGCCGGATAACGCGATTCACCTGCTCCATGTCGCTGGCGATCGGGGCGAGCAGGTGGGCGGCGCTGAGGGTGGGGGAGGCGGTGGACGACGACATGATGATCGAAATGGGTGATGCCGCGGATTATAAGTCGAATCCGCGATATGCCGGTCTGTCGGACGTGTCTGCCCGGTGATTTTGGCCGTCCGGCCAGGGCTTGCGGGCGGCAATCGTGGATCGGCTTTGACTTGGGTGCTAAGCCCATGTATAATCACGTGTTTTCCGCGCGTGGTGTGCGGAAAAATTGGATCCAGAGTGAGGTTCTCAATGTACGCGGTCATAAAAACCGGCGGCAAGCAGTACAAGGTTGCCGTTGGCGAAAAACTCAAAGTAGAACAGATACCGGCTGACATTGACGCTGAAATCACGCTCGACCAGGTTCTCGCAGTGGGCGAAGGCGAATCGATTAAGTTCGGTACGCCGCTGGTCAGTGGGGCTTCCGTCAAGGCCACCGTTGTGTCGCACGGTCGTCATGCCAAGGTCACCATCTTCAAGATGCGTCGCCGGAAGCACTACCAAAAGCACGGCGGCCACCGCCAGAACTACACTGAGCTGCGCATCGACGCGATCAACGCGTAAGCGCCTCGGTAAAGGAGCAATCAGATGGCACACAAAAAGGCAGGCGGCTCTTCCCGGAACGGCCGCGACTCCGAGTCGAAACGTCTCGGCGTGAAAGTGTACGGCGGCCAGGCGATCAACGCTGGCGGCATCATCGTGCGTCAGCGCGGTACGCGCATGCACGCTGGCGAGAACGTCGGCATGGGCAAGGATCACACCCTGTTCGCGCTGGTCGACGGTCACGTCAAGTTCGCGACCAAGGGCGCGGACAAGAAGCATCTGGTCATCGTTGTCCCGGCGGCTGCCTAAGTTCAGGCACCCACGGGCTTCGTAGCCGAAAGGCCCCGCAGTCTTCGCGGGGCCTTTTTTTATTTGGCCGCCGGGCGCATGTGCGCGCCGGCGGCTGTCGCGACACTGGCGGGCAATCGGCCGAACGGCAGATTGTTCAAGCATGCCGGCGCGCGGCACAATAGCGGAAATACTGGTCGGAGTGACGAATGAAGTTCATTGACGAAGCACGAATCGAAGTCATCGCCGGCGACGGAGGCGATGGCAGCGCGTCGATGCGCCGCGAGAAATTCGTTCCGTTCGGCGGGCCGGACGGCGGCGACGGCGGCCGGGGCGGCAACGTCTACGCGATCGCCGACCGCAACATCAACACGCTGATCGACTACCGTTACGCGAAGAAGCACCTGGCGCGCAACGGCGAAAACGGTCGCGGCTCGGATTGCTACGGCAAGGGCGGGGACGACGTCACGCTGCGCATGCCGGTCGGCACGGTCGTGACCGACATGGACACGGGCGAGCTGATCGCCGACCTGACCGAGCACGATCAGCAGGTGATGCTCGCGAAGGGCGGCGCAGGCGGTCTCGGCAACCTGCATTTCAAGTCGAGCACGAACCGCGCGCCGCGCCAGAAAACCGACGGCAAGCCCGGCGAACGGCGCATGCTGCGGCTCGAACTGAAGGTGCTCGCCGACGTCGGTCTGCTCGGCATGCCGAACGCCGGCAAGTCGACCTTCATCTCGTCGGTGTCGAACGCGAAGCCGAAGATTGCCGACTATCCGTTCACGACGCTCGCGCCGAACCTTGGCGTCGTGCGGGTCGGCCCGAGCAAGAGCTTCGTGATCGCCGATATTCCGGGGCTGATCGAGGGCGCCGCCGAAGGCGCGGGCCTCGGCCACCAGTTCCTGCGACACCTGCAGCGCACCGGCGTGCTGCTGCATCTCGTCGACCTGGCTCCGTTCGACGAAAGCGTCGATCCGGTCGCGGAAGCGACCGCGATCGTCGGCGAGCTGCGCAAGTACGACGAGGCGTTGTACGAGAAGCCGCGCTGGCTCGTCCTCAACAAGCTCGACATGGTGCCGGAAGACGAGCGCGAGGCGCGCGTCGCCGATTTCCTCGACCGTTTCGGCTGGGACGGCCCGGTGTTCGAGATTTCGGCGCTCACGGGCCAGGGCTGCGAGGCGCTGTGCTACGCGATCTACGATTACCTCGCCGAGCATTCGGACGCGCATCGTGCGGCGGAAGAGGAAGATCTGGCCGCGGACGTGCGGTTCCGCGATGCGCCGCAAGCCGATGGCGGCGCGACGCCCGGCGACGACGCCTGAGCGGGCCCGACACGCACCGGGCATCGCGTCCGGTGCCTGAATTCAATTGCGCCCGGCCGGGCAAGCATCAGATACAGGAGACGGCGCACGATGCGTTCGATCATCGCGGATTCGAAGCGATTGGTGGTGAAGGTGGGCTCCAGCCTCGTGACCAACGACGGCAAGGGGCTCGATCATGCTGCAATCGGCCGCTGGGCGGCCCAGATCGCCGCGCTGCGCGCGCAGGGCAAGGAAGTGGTGCTCGTCAGCTCGGGCGCGATTGCCGAAGGGATGCAGCGGCTCGGCTGGAGCAAGCGTCCGCGCGAGATCGACGAGCTGCAGGCCGCCGCCGCGGTCGGCCAGATGGGGCTCGCGCAAGTCTATGAAAGCCGCTTTACCGAGCACGATATTCGCACCGCGCAGATCCTGCTGACGCACGCCGACCTGGCCGATCGCGAGCGCTACCTGAATGCGCGCTCGACGCTGCTGACGCTGCTGCGGCTCGGCGTCGTGCCGATCATCAACGAGAACGACACGGTCGTCACCGACGAAATCAAGTTCGGCGACAACGACACGCTCGGCGCGCTCGTCGCGAACCTGATCGAAGGCGATGCGCTGATCATCCTGACCGACCAGACGGGCTTGTTCACCGCCGATCCGCGCAAGGATCCGAATGCGACGCTGGTCGCGGAAGCCAGCGCGGGCGCGCCGGAGCTCGAGGCGATGGCCGGCGGCGCAGGCTCGAGCCTCGGCCGCGGCGGGATGCTGACGAAGATCCTCGCGGCGAAGCGCGCGGCGCACAGCGGCGCGAACACCGTGATCGCGAGCGGCCGCGAAGCCGACGTGCTGGTGCGGCTGGCGGCGGGCGAGGCGATCGGCACGCAGCTGATCGCGCGCACCGCGCGGATGGCCGCGCGCAAGCAATGGATGGCCGATCACCTGCAGGTGCGCGGGCACGTCGTGATCGATGCGGGCGCGGTCGAGAAGCTGACGGCCGGCGGCAAGAGCCTGCTGCCGATCGGCGTGACTGGCGTGCAGGGCGCGTTCGCACGCGGCGAGGTGATCGCGTGTGTCGGCCCCGACGGGCGTGAAGTGGCGCGCGGCCTCACGAACTACAGCAGCGCGGAAACGAAGCTGATTCACCGCAAGCCGAGCGGCGAGATCGAGACGGTGCTCGGCTACATGCTGGAGCCGGAGCTGATTCACCGCGACAACCTCGTGCTCGTGTAACCGTTCGGCCAGGCGTCGCGAGACAGCAAAAAGCCCGCATCGCGCGGGCTTTTTGTTGTGACGAAGCGAAACGAGGCCGGGCAGCCGGCCTCGGTTGCGCGGTCAGCGCAGCTGGCTCATCGCGGTGCGATGGAACTTGATGTTCTCGAGGATCTGCTGGGTCGTGCCCTGCGGCATCTTGTTCGCGCAGAAATAGTCCTGGTACAGCGCCGAGTGGTACGCGTTCAGCTCGCCGTTCTCGATGCGACGCCAGTCGTTCTCGACCGTGCGGTCCCAGCCGTCGTGATCCGAATTCAGGCCTGCATACTGACGCCATTCGTAGGTGTCGCAGCGGATGCCTTCGTAGTTCACGTTGCGCGCGCCGGCCGGGCTCGTGATGACGACTGCGTAGCGCACGACGCCGTCGCTGCCGACCGCGAGCGACTTCGCATCGACGGAGAACTTGAGCGGCGTGTTCTGCGACACGTTGAACGGCAGCAGGTCGCCCGCTTGCGGCAGCGGCGGCAGCGTGTCGACCGGGTTTTCCTTCCAGTTGCCCTGGCGGTCCAGCAGATACACGAACTCGCTGTCATCCTTGTTGGTCGGCGTCTTCGAATTCGCGCAACCGGCCAGCGTGGCCGCCGCGACGATCGATGCGAGCGCGAGAGCAATCGCTTTCAATATGCATTCCTCGTAAAAAAAGGGCGCGACACCAAGGTCGCGCCCGGTCATGCAGTCCGACTCGTCATTTGCCGACGATCACGCGGGGCGGCATCTCGTCGAGCGTGCTCGCCTCCACTTCGATCTCCGAACAGACCACCGATGTGTCGACAATCGTCAGCGTCTGCTGGGCCTGCGCGCCGATGACGCGCGGATAGCGCGACAGACGCGGCCCACGCGGCTTTTCGGCTCGCTGCGCCGGGCGGCGCAGGAAGCGCGACAGTTCCGTCAGCGCCAACTGATAGACATCCCGCTTGAACTCGATCACCGCATCGAGCGGCACCCAGTACTCGTTCCAGCGCCACGCATCGAACTCCGGGTGATCGGTCGCGCGCAAGCAAATGTCGCAATCGCGTCCGACCATCCGCAGAAGGAACCAGATCTGCTTCTGGCCGCGGTAATGTCCGCGTACTTCGCGTTTGATGAACTTGTCAGGCACCTCGTAACGCAACCAGTCGCGAGTGCGGCCGATTATCTTGACGTGTTCCGGGTGCAGGCCCGTCTCCTCGTGCAGTTCCCGGTACATCGCCTGCATGGGGGTCTCGCCGTACTTGATCCCACCTTGAGGAAACTGCCAGGAATGCTCGCGGAGCCGCTTGCCCCAAAACACCTCGTTGCGCGCGTTCAAGAGGATGATGCCGACGTTCGGGCGAAAGCCTTCACGATCCAGCATACAACCACCTTCGAATCCTTTAAAATTGCTTTGATTATAAACAGATAACGGGCGCTGCGCACCGTGACGGAGCGAAACCGCACGGGGTACACCGGCTGAATTGTCCCTGATTTGTCTGCTAAGTCATCTGCGCCATCGTCGTCCCTCGTCGTTCGCCGCGCGCAGCTTTTTCACCTTGAAACTTTTTCGGGCGCCCCGCCTGGGGGCGCCGTATTTGGAACCGTCCGCATGAAAGCTTCCCGTTTCTTTATCGGCACCCTCAAAGAAGCACCGGCCGACGCAGAGATCGTCAGCCACAAGCTGATGGTGCGCGCCGGCATGATCCGTCGCGTCGCCGGCGGCATCTACAACTACCTGCCGGTCGGCCTGCGTTCGATTCGCAAGGTCGAGGCGATCGTGCGCGAGGAAATGAACCGGGCAGGCGCCATCGAGCTGCTGATGCCGGCCGTGCAACCGGCCGAGCTGTGGCAGGAATCGGGCCGCTGGGAGCAGTACGGCCCCGAGCTGCTGCGCTTCAAGGACCGCAAGGACAACGACTTCGTGATCGGGCCGACGCACGAGGAAGTCATCACCGACATCGCGCGCAACCAGATCAAGAGCTACCGGCAGATGCCGGTGAACTTCTACCAGATCCAGACGAAGTTCCGCGACGAGATCCGTCCGCGCTTCGGCGTGATGCGCGGCCGCGAGTTCATCATGAAGGACGCGTACTCGTTCGACAAGGACGCGGCCGGCCTGAACGAGTCGTATCGCAAGATGTACGACGCATACGTGCGCATCTTCACGCGCCTGGGCCTCGAGTTCCGCGCGGTTGCGGCCGACAGCGGCTCGATCGGCGGCAACTTCTCGCACGAGTTCCACGTGATCGCCGATACCGGCGAGGACGCGATCGCCTACTGCCCGACGTCCGACTTCGCGGCGAACGTCGAAGCGGCCGAAGCGCTGCCGCTGATCGCCGAACGCGCGGCACCCGCCGAAGCGATGGAAAAGGTCGCGACGCCCGGCAAGGCGAAGTGCGAGGCCGTCGCCGAGCTGCTGTCGATCCCGCTCGCGCGCACGATCAAGTCGATCGTGCTTGCCACCGACAACGAAGGCGCCGAGCCGACCATCTGGCTCGTGATGCTGCGCGGCGACCACGACCTGAACGAGATCAAGGTGTCGAAGCTGCCGGGGCTGAAGAACCACCGCTTCGCGACCGAGCAGGAAATCGTCGAGTGGTTCGGCACGCCGCCGGGCTACCTCGGCCCGGTCGGCACGAAGAAGCCGGTGAAGGTGATCGCCGATCGCACGGTCGCGAACATGAGCGACTTCGTCGTCGGCGCGAACGAGGTCGACTATCACATCGCGGGCGTGAACTGGGGCCGCGACCTGCCGGAGCCGGACGTCGCCGACGTGCGCAACGTGAAGAAGGGCGATCCGTCGCCGGACGGCAAGGGTGAGATCGACATCTGCCGCGGCATCGAAGTCGGCCACGTGTTCCAGCTCGGCACGAAGTACTCGGAAGCGATGGGCGCGACGTTCCTCGACGAGTCGGGCAAGCCGCAGCCGATGCTGATGGGCTGCTACGGCGTCGGCGTCACGCGCATTCTCGGCGCGGCGATCGAACAGAACTTCGACGAGCGCGGCATCATCTGGCCCGAGTCGATCGCGCCGTTCGAAGTCGTGCTGTGCCCGATGGGCTACGATCGCAGCGACATGGTCCGCGAGGCCGCCGACAAGCTGTACGCGGAACTGGCCGCGGCCGGCATCGACGTGATCCTCGACGATCGCGGCGAGCGCCCGGGCGTGATGTTTGCCGACTGGGAACTGATCGGCGTGCCGCATCGCCTGGTGATCGGCGAGCGCGGCCTGAAGGAAGGCAAGATCGAGTATCAGGGCCGCCGCGACGCCGAGGCGACGCTGCTGCCGGCCGACGCGGCCGCGGCGACGGTGACGGAGAAGATCCGCGCCGCGCTCGCGCGCTAAGCGCTTCGACCGGAGGACACGGTGGAATACACCTTCCTGTCGGCCACCGTGCTCCTCGTGCTGATCACGGATCCGCTCGGCAACATCCCGCTGTTCATCACGGCGATGCGGGACGTGCCGCGCGAGCGACGCGTGAAGCTGATCCTGCGTGAAGTGGGGATCGCGTTCGTGATCCTGCTGTTCTTCATGGTGGTCGGCGACCGCTTCCTGCGGATGATGAACCTCACCGACCTGTCGCTGCGGCTCGGCGGCGGGATCGTGCTGTTCCTGATCGCGCTGCGGATGATCTTCCCGCATCCGGACGGCGCGCTCGGCAGCGATCCGCGCGCCGGCGGTGAACCGTTCATCGTGCCGCTCGCGATTCCCGCGCTCGCCGGGCCGTCCGCGCTCGCGACGGTGATGCTGCTGACGTCGCAGGCGCCGGGCAAGATGTTCGAGTGGGTCGGCGCGCTGACGGTCACGATGATCGTCTGCGCGATCACGCTGGTGCTGGCCGAACGGATCCAGCAGTGGCTCGGCGAACGGACCGTCGCCGCGTTCGAGCGGCTGATGGGTCTCGTGCTCGTCGCGATCTCCGTCGAGATGCTGCTCGCCGGCATCCGGGCGTTCGTGCACCAGCTGCAGATGTAACGCGTTGGTGCGTACCGACGAAAAAAAGCGGCGCTCCGGGTAACCGGAGCGCCGCTTTCCATTTATATAGCGGGCAGGGCGGCGATCAGACGTTCGCGGTCAGCGCACGGATCGTCGGCAGGTTGCGCCAGTAGCCCTTGGCGTCCATCCCGCAGCCGAACACGTAGCGGTCCGGCACCGAGAAGCCGCAGAAATCGGGATGCAGCGGTTTCGCCTTCGTGAGCGTCTTCTCGCACAGCACGGCGGACATGAAGCGCTTCGCGCCCATGTCGAGGATGCGGTCGCGGATCGCGGCCATCGTCTCGCCTTCGTCGAGGATGTCGTCGAGCACGAGCACGATGCGGTCCTTCACCGATTCGCGCGGCGCGACGCGCCAGTGCATCTCCGGGCTGCCCTGCGTCGTGTTGCGGTAGCGGGTCAGGTGGATGTAGTCGAATTCCAGCGGGAAATCGAGATGCGGCAGCAGCATCCCGGTAAACACCGCGGCGCCGCCCATCACCGAGAGGACGAGCGGGAACGCGTCGCCGATCTCGGCGCGGATCGCTTCGGCCATCCGGGCGATCGACGCGTTGACGGCGTCCGCCGAGACGATCTCTTCGGAGTGTTCGAAAATGTGGAGGGCTTCTTCGCGGTTCATGAGTTCTGGCGGGCAGTCGGTATACAAATAAGAATGAAGCAGAACGGGCGGCGCGCGCTACGGCAAAAACCCGCGCGCCGGCCGACGGGCGGAATCAGCGCATGCCGGGCATCATGCCCTTCAGGCCGCGCATCATCTTCTGCATGTTGCCGCCCTTCAGCTTCTTCATCATCGTACGCATCTGGTCGTACTGGTTCAGCATCCGGTTGACTTCCTGCACCGGCACGCCCGCGCCGGCTGCAATGCGGCGCTTGCGCGTCGCCTTGATGATTTCGGGTTTGGCGCGCTCGGCGGGCGTCATCGAGCTGATGATCCCTTCCATGCGGCGGATCGACTTCTCGGCCTGGCCCATGTCGGCGCCGGCCGCCGCCTGCTGGAACTGCGCGGGCAGCTTGTCCATCAGCGACGACAGGCCGCCCATGTTCTTCATCTGCGAGATCTGCGCACGGAAATCGTTCAGGTCGAAGTCGCCGCCTTTCTTCACCTTGTCGGCGAGCTTCTGCGCAGCCTGCACGTCGACGCCGCGCTGGGCTTCCTCGACGAGCGCGAGGATGTCGCCCATGCCGAGGATCCGGTTCGCCATCCGGTCCGGGTGGAACACCTCGAGGCCGTCGAGCTTCTCGGCGACGCCGACGAACTTGATCGGCTTGCCCGTGATGTGGCGCACCGACAGCGCGGCACCGCCGCGCGAATCGCCGTCGAGCTTCGTCAGCACGACGCCGGTGAGCGGCAGCGTGTCGTTGAACGCCTTCGCGGTGTTGACCGCGTCCTGGCCGAGCATCGCGTCGACGACGAACAGCGTTTCGGCCGGCTTCAGCGTGCCGTGCAGCGCGGCGATTTCCTGCATCATCGCCTCGTCGATACCGAGGCGGCCGGCCGTGTCGACGATCAGCACGTCATGGTAGTGGCGCTTCGCCCAGTCGACGGCCGCGAGTGCGATGTCGACGGGCTTCTGGTCCGGCGTGGACGGGAAGAAATCGGCGCCGACCTGTTCGCTCACCGTTTTCAGCTGCATGATCGCGGCCGGGCGATACACGTCGCACGACACCGTCAGCACCTTCTTCTTGTACTTCTCGCGCAAGAGCTTCGCGAGCTTGCCGGCGGTCGTGGTCTTGCCGGCACCCTGCAGGCCGGCCATCAGGATCACGGCGGGCGGCGTGACCGCGAGGTTCAGCTCGGCGGCCTTGCCTTCGTAGTCGCCGCCGATCACGGCGGTCAGTTCCTTCTGGACCACGCCGACGAGCGCCTGGCCCGGCGACAGGCTGCTGATCACTTCCTCGCCGAGCGCCTTTTCCTTGACCTTGGCGATGAATTCGCGGACGACCGGCAGCGCGACGTCGGCTTCCAGCAGCGCGAGACGCACCTCGCGGAGCATCTCCTGGGTGTTCGCCTCGGTAAGCCGGGCCTCGCCGCGCAGCGTCTTGACGACGCGCGCCATCCGTTGAGTGAGATTGTCGAGCATGGGGAGCGATGGACAGTGGGGCCCGAAGGCGCAACGGAACCGTACAAAAGGGAGCCGTCGCGGGAAGGGGGCCTAGTGTAAACTTCGAACATGGATATTGTACTGTATGCCCTCACCGCATTCCTGTACGGCGGCCTCGCCGTCGCAGGCTGGCGCACGCACCGTCAGGGTGCGACGCCGCTCGTCGCGAGCGTGCCGGCCGTGCCGGTGCCGGCGTCCGCCGCGTCGGGAATGAGCGGCGCCGGCCGCGCGCTGCTGTTCGCGGCGCTCGTCGCGCACGGCGTGCTGCTGCACACGACGATCTTCCCGCACGACGCGATGGTTTTCGGCTTCGCGTTCGCGCTGTCCGCGATGTTCTGGCTCGGCGCCGGCATCTACTGGATCGAGAGCTTCTTCTTCCCGCTCGACAGCCTGCGCCTGCTCGTGCTGCCGCTCGCGTGCGGCGCGTCGCTGCTGCCGCTCGTGTTCGGCGGCGTGCGGGTGCTGCCTTATGCCGCAGCGCCGCTGTTCAAGATGCACTTCCTGATCGCGAACATCGCGTACGGCCTCTTCGCGATCGCCGCGCTGCATGCGGTGCTGATGCTGATGGTCGAGCGGCGCCTGCAGTCGCTGAGGAGCGGCGGGCGCGACGGCTCGACCGGCTGGATCGCGAGCTGGCTCGAAACGCTGCCGCCGTTGCTCACGCTCGAGAAGCTGCTGTTCCGCCTGATCGGCGCCGGCTTCGTGCTGCTGACGCTGACGCTCGCGTCGGGGATCCTGTTCAGCGAGCAGGTCGATGCACGCGCGCTGCGGCTCGATCACAAGACCGTGTTCGCGTTGCTGTCGTGGCTGATGTTCGGCGGCCTGCTGGTCGCCCACAAGACGTCGGGCTGGCGCGGGCGCGGCGCCGCGCGCTGGGTGCTCGTGTCGTTTGCCGCGCTGCTGCTCGCGTATGTCGGCAGCCGGTTTGTTCTCGAGGTGCTGCTGCACCGCTCCGTGGTTTGAACGCAGGTTTCCGATGCGACAGATTCTTCTCCTGATTCTTCTCTTCTTCGCGGGCTCGTGGCTCACGCGCAAGCTGCGCCAGGCCCAGGAGCATGCGCAGGCGCGCACCGGCCGCGGCTACGACGGCGCACCGGGTGCCGGCGCCGGGGCGGCACGCCCGAACGGCGACGCGCGCTCGCTGCCCGAACCGATGGTGCGTTGCGCCGAATGCGGCGTGCATACGCCGCAGGGCGACGCCGTCGCCGCGGGCGGCGAATACTTCTGCAGTACCGAGCACGCGCAGCGCCACGGCGCACACGCGAGCGGCCACGACGCCCGATGAGCGACGCAGCGCTGCTGTCGGTCGACGCGAACGGCTGGGTGCGCGAAGCGCGCCACGCGCCGTCGCCGAATTTCGAGGCGCGGCCCGCGGGCGCGGTGCCGACGCTCGTCGTCGTCCACAACATCAGCCTGCCGCCCGGCGAGTTCGGCGGCGATGCGATCGAGGCGCTGTTCCTGAATCGCCTCGATTGCGATACGCACCCCTATTACCAGCGCCACCTGCGCGACGTGCGCGTGTCCGCGCACTTCCTGATTCGCCGCGACGGTGAACTCGTGCAGTTCGTGTCGTGCGACGAGCGTGCATGGCATGCGGGCGCGTCCGAGTTCTTCGGCCGGCCGCGCTGCAACGACTTCTCGATCGGCATCGAGCTCGAAGGTGCGGACGACGTGCCGTTCGACGCGGCGCAGTACGCGACGCTCGGGGTGCTCGCACGCACGCTCGCCGCGCGCTATCCGATCGATGCGGTGGCCGGGCATTCCGACGTCGCGCCGGGCCGCAAGACCGACCCGGGTCCGCACTTCGATTGGCAACGCTTCGCGAGCGATGCCGGGTTTTCCGCCGAATACTTTCCTTTCCGTCAGCACTGAGCGCAGGGTTTTTGAGCCGGCGAAATTTTTTTTCCCGACCAATGCCTTGTCGCGTCTGCCCGTCCGGGCGGCCGGGTTGATGTCAATACCTCCGGCGAAAATTCTCCGTTTTGATGTCGCCGGAATGTCCACTATACTTGGTGCCAGTTGAGCGGTTCTGTACTAGATATAGTGTGTGTCGCAGGGGAAACCCGAGCGGCACCGGCCGGCGGGCAACGCCGGCGGCCAGGGTTCTCAGTGCGGCGCGCCAGGCCGGGCGGTCCGGGCGTCGCAATCAAGCGCAGCGAACTTCGACGGGGCAGCGTACACATGACGAAGCACACGACCGGATCGGTTGTCGCGCATCGACCGAACCGGCTTCCCCGACGCATCGCTCGCCTCTTACCGCTCGCGCATCCGATAGCGCAGCGTTCGTTTTAATCCGCGGTTCTCTCCGCACCATCCAACACCAGGAGCTTTGCACATGCAAACCACCGACAACGCGACGTCCCAGTACGAGAGCGCCTCGAGCCGTCCGCTCGGCGGGACCGAACAGGGCGCGCAGGCGCTCGCGCCGCAGGCCACGTTCGCCGACTACAAGGTGATCCGCCGCAACGGCAGCGTGGTGTCGTTCGAGCCTTCGAAGATCGCGATTGCGGTGACCAAGGCTTTCCTGGCCGTCAATGGCGGGCAGGGCGCGGCATCGGCACGCGTACGCGAACTCGTCGAGCAGCTCACGCACAACGTCGTGCGCGCGCTCGTGCGCAGCCGTCCGAACGGCGGTACGTTCCATATCGAAGACATCCAGGACCAGGTCGAACTCGCGCTGATGCGCGGCGGCGAGCACAACGTCGCGCGTGCGTACGTGCTGTATCGCGAGAAGCGTCACCTCGAGCGCCAGCATGCGGGCGAGGAAGCAGCGGCAGCGGGCGGTGAGTCGAGCACCGGCATCAACGTCGTCGACAACGGCGTCACGCGCCCGCTCGACCTGAACGCACTGCGCGCGCTGATCGTGTCGGCATGCGACGGTCTCGGCGCTGCGGTTAACCCTGACCCGATCGTCGCGGAAACGGTGAAGAACCTGTACGACGGCGTGCCGATGAGCCAGGTCTACGACTCGGCGATCCTCGCTGCGCGCACGATGATCGAAAAGGATCCGGCATACAGCCAGGTCACGGCCCGCATCCTGCTGCACACGATCCGTCGCGAGATCCTCGGCGAGGAAGTGGTCCAGGCCGAGATGTCGGCCCGCTACGCGGAATACTTCCCGCAGTTCCTGAAGCGCGGCGTCGACGCCGGCCTGCTCGACGACAAGCTGCTTCAGTTCGACCTGAAGCGTCTCGGCGAAGCGCTCGACGCGAACCGCGACCTGCAGTTCGGCTACCTCGGCCTGCAGACGCTGTACGACCGCTACTTCCTGCACGTCGACGGCAGCCGCATCGAAATGCCGCAGGCATTCTTCATGCGCGTCGCGATGGGCCTGTCGCTGAACGAGATCGACCGCGAAACGCGCGCGATCGAGTTCTACAACGTGCTGTCGAGCTTCGACTTCATGAGCTCGACGCCGACGTTGTTCAACTCGGGCACGCACCGCTCGCAGCTGTCGTCGTGCTACCTGACGACGGTCGCGGACGATCTCGACGGCATCTATGAAGCGCTGAAGGAAAACGCGCTGCTGTCGAAGTTCGCCGGCGGTCTCGGCAACGACTGGACCCGCGTGCGCGCACTCGGCTCGCATATCAAGGGCACGAACGGCAAGTCGCAAGGCGTGGTCCCGTTCCTGAAGGTCGTCAACGACACGGCCGTCGCGGTCAACCAGGGCGGCAAGCGCAAGGGCGCGGTGTGCGCGTACCTCGAATCGTGGCACCTCGACATCGAGGAATTCCTCGAGCTGCGCAAGAACACCGGCGACGATCGCCGCCGTACGCACGACATGAACACGGCGAACTGGATTCCCGACCTGTTCATGAAGCGCGTGATGGAAGGCGCCGACTGGACGCTGTTCTCGCCGTCGACCTGCCCGGACCTGCACGACAAGTTCGGCGCGGAGTTCGAGAAGGCTTACACGGCTTACGAAGAGAAGGTCGCGCGCGGCGAGATCAAGCTGTTCAAGAAGATTCCGGCGCAGCAGCTCTGGCGCAAGATGCTCGGCATGCTGTTCGAGACGGGCCACCCGTGGATCACGTTCAAGGATCCGTGCAACGTGCGCTCGCCGCAGCAGCACGTCGGCGTCGTCCACTCGTCGAACCTGTGCACGGAAATCACGCTGAACACGAGCGACACCGAAATCGCGGTGTGCAACCTGGGCTCCGTGAACCTCGTCGCCCACCTGGTGAAGCAGGCCGACGGCAGCTACGCGCTCGACCACGACAAGCTGAAGCGCACGATCAGCGTCGCGATGCGCATGCTCGACAACGTGATCGACATCAACTACTACGCGGTGCCGAAGGCGCGTAACTCGAACCTGAAGCACCGTCCGGTCGGCATGGGCATCATGGGCTTCCAGGACTGCCTGCACCTGCTGCGCACGCCGTACGCGTCGGAAGCGGCGGTCGAGTTCGCCGATCGTTCGATGGAAGCGGTCTGCTACTACGCGTACTACGCGTCGACCGAGCTGGCCGAGGAACGCGGCCGCTACTCGAGCTACCGCGGCTCGCTGTGGGATCGGGGCATCCTCCCGCAGGACACGCTGAAGCTGCTGACGGAAGCGCGCGGCGGCTACGTCGAGGTCGACACGTCCGAGTCGCTCGACTGGACGACGCTGCGTTCGCGGATCGCGGCACACGGCATGCGCAACTCGAACTGCGTCGCGATCGCGCCGACGGCGACGATCTCGAACATCATCGGCGTGTCGGCATGCATCGAGCCGACCTTCCAGAACCTGTACGTGAAGTCGAACCTGTCGGGCGAATTCACGGTGGTCAACGAGTACCTCGTTCGCGACCTGAAGGAACGCGGCCTGTGGGACGAAGTGATGGTCGCCGACCTGAAGTACTTCGACGGCATGCTGTCGCGCATCGACCGTATCCCGGCCGACCTGCGCGCGATCTACGCGACCGCGTTCGAAGTCGACCCGACGTGGCTGGTCGAAGCGGCATCGCGTCGCCAGAAGTGGATCGACCAGGCGCAGTCGCTGAACATCTACATGGGCGGCGCGTCGGGCAAGAAGCTCGACGAGGTCTACAAGCTCGCCTGGTTGCGCGGTCTGAAGACGACCTACTACCTCCGCACGATGGCGGCGACGCACGTCGAGAAGTCGACGGTCGCACACGGCGCGCTGAACGCAGTGCCGACGAGCGGCGGCTCGAGCAGCGGCGGCGCGCAAGGCGCGGCAGGCGGCTTCGGTGCAGCGGGCGGCGCAGCGTCGTCGTCGGGCGCAGTCGACGCGGCACCGGCACTCGCGCCGGTTGAAGCGGACGGTCCGGTATGCACGATGCGCCCGGGCGATCCCGGCTTCGACGAGTGCGAAGCCTGCCAGTAACGCGGCGCGCATGACCTGAAGAAGGTTCGGGCGGCGCGCACGACAACCGATCGAGGTTGAAGTGTGCGCCGCTCTCAACTAAAAAAATGATAAGGAATCTGTAACGCGGCACTCGCGTTGCAGGCAGTGACAAGCGATCGAAACATCCCCGACGACGTCGCGTTTCGATCAGCGTTCGATGCGTCGAGCGCACCTCGCGATACACGTGCGACACGCGTCGCACGCTGCATGAACGACGATGCGTTGCTCAAAGTGTTGTATCGAGGTCGCAACGCGAATCGAAAAAAGGATTTTTCGTGAGCGAGCCCTTTTATCGCTCAGGAAAAGATGGTACAAACCGTTCTAAATTGATGGTGAGAATTTATGCTCAACTGGGATGACGAGAAGACTGCCGTAACCCCCGCGAGCGGAGCGCAGCAAAACGCGTTGCGCACCTCCGCAGGGATGGCTGTCGGAATGCAGGCTGCAACGCCTGCCGCCCATCAGGTCCGCGACATTTTCGAAGGCGATCTTGCGGTGCCGCCGCAAGCATCGGCTGTTCCCGCCGGCGGTTCGGAAGCGCGGGTCAACGTTGCAGACAAGCGCATCATCAACGGCCAGACTGACGTCAATCAGCTGGTGCCGTTCAAGTACAAGTGGGCGTGGGAAAAGTATCTGGCGGGTTGCGCGAACCACTGGATGCCGCAGGAAATCAACATGTCCCGCGACATCGCCCTGTGGAAGGATCCGAACGGTCTGACCGAGGACGAGCGCCGCATCGTCAAGCGCAACCTCGGCTTCTTCGTGACGGCCGATTCGCTCGCCGCGAACAACATCGTGCTCGGCACGTACCGCCACATCACGGCGCCCGAGTGCCGGCAGTTCCTGCTGCGCCAGGCGTTCGAAGAGGCGATCCACACGCACGCGTACCAATACATCGTCGAATCGCTCGGTCTCGACGAAGGCGAGATCTTCAACGCGTACCACGAGGTCACGTCGATCCGCGCGAAGGACGAATTCCTGATCCCGTTCATCCACACGCTGACGGACCCGGCCTTCAAGACCGGCACGCTCGAAGCGGATCAGAAGCTGCTGAAGTCGCTGATCGTGTTCGCCTGCATCATGGAAGGCCTGTTCTTCTATGTCGGCTTCACGCAGATCCTCGCGCTCGGCCGCCAGAACAAGATGACGGGTGCTGCAGAGCAATATCAGTACATCCTGCGTGACGAGTCGATGCACTGCAATTTCGGCATCGACCTGATCAACCAGATCAAGCTCGAGAACCCGCATCTCTGGACCGCGGAATTCCGCGCCGAGATCCGCGAGCTGTTCAAGCAGGCTGTCGAACTCGAATACCGCTACGCCGAGGACACGATGCCGCGCGGCGTGCTGGGTCTGAACGCGTCGATGTTCAAGAGCTATCTGCGCTTCATCAGCAACCGCCGTTGCCAGCAGATCGGCCTCGACCCGCTGTTCCCGAACGAGGAAAACCCGTTCCCGTGGATGAGCGAGATGATCGACCTGAAGAAGGAACGCAACTTCTTCGAGACGCGTGTGATCGAGTATCAGACGGGCGGCGCGCTGTCCTGGGAATAACCCGCAGCAGCGAACCCGTCACATGATGTGAGCAGCCGGCGGCCTCTCGGCCCCGGCCCAAGGTTTAGGAGCAAGAACGCCTGATGCAAAGCATGCCCGGTGCCTTAACGGCCCAACGACATGATCGGCACTTTGCGAACCCTTCAGTGGGATGGGCAAACTTCCCTCCGGAAAAAGCGGACGGCCGTGTGGCGGTCCGCTTGATCAAGCGATTAGGGGTGGCGGCGCGAGGCGCGCCGGCTACCGACTTGATTTGGCGCGCGAGGCCATGGGGTCACGCGCGCCATACCGTATTCATTAGCGTAAGCGCGTGGTATCCGCGTACGCCGATGAATAGCCCGCTTCGAAGCGCACGTCCTGAACAGCGTCCGCGGGAAGCGGGTTTTGACGAAGGGTGTAGTTTGAACTGACTCTCATCTGAACCTGAAGGAGAACAACATGGCTACTGCCAAGAAGAAACCGGCTGCTAAGAAGGTTGCTGCCAAGAAGACCGTTGCGAAGAAGGCTGCTGCTCCGGCGAAGAAGGCCGCTGCGGTGAAGAAGGTTGCTGCGAAGAAGGTCGCGGTGAAGAAGGTTGCCGCGAAGAAGGCAGCACCGGCGAAGAAGGCTGCTGCGAAGAAGGTCGCGGCAAAGAAGGTCGCAACGAAGAAGGTTGCTGCGAAGAAAGTCGCGGTGAAGAAGGTTGCCGCGAAGAAGGCAGCACCGGCGAAGAAGGCCGCTGCGAAGAAGGTTGCAGCCAAGAAAGTCGCGGTGAAGAAGGTTGCTGCGAAGAAGGCAGCACCGGCGAAGAAGGCTGCTGCCAAGAAGGCCGCGCCGGCGAAGAAGGCTGCCGCCAAGAAGGCTGCGCCTGCGAAGAAGGCTGCTGCGAAGAAGGCTGCGCCTGCCAAGAAGGCTGCCCCTGCGAAGAAGGCTGCTGCTGCACCGAAGGCTGCCGCTGCTCCGAAGGCTGCCGCACCGGCGAAGAAGGCCGCTGCTCCGAAGAAGGCTGCTGCTCCGAAGAAGACCGTCGTGAAGAAGGCTGCACCGGCAACCACCGCGTCGACCGCATCGGTCGCGCCGGCATCGGGCGTGAAGACCGCGCTCAACCCGGCAGCGGCATGGCCGTTCCCGACCGGCAGCCGTCCGTAATCGCGGCTGACCAGCACTACCCGGACACTCACGCGGTGTCCGCGGGTTGAGTAGCGCTACTCAATCGATCCCGCCATCTGGCTCAGGTGGCGGGATTTTTTTCGTCCGTCTGCATCGATGGGCCGGCTGGCTGCCGGGCACGGACGAAAAAAAACGCATGTGCAGCTTCGCACATGCGTTCGACCGCGGCTCGCGCCGCGTGCTGAGGATGCTCGTTAGTGCGTGACGCGCGTGACGCCGCCGCTCGACAGCAGTCGCACCCGTTCGCCGGCGCGGAACACTTCGCCGCTCGCCGCCTGCGTGATCGAGCGCAGGTCGCCGTTGTCGAGGCGCACGGTGATTTCGACACCGTTCGCCGTGCTGAGGTTTTCGCCGACCGCGTTGCCTGCGACCGCGCCGACGAGACCGCCCGCGATGGCCGTCAGGATCGATCCCTTGCCGCCGCCGATCGCGCTGCCCGCGACTGCGCCGAGCGCGCCGCCGCCGAGCGTGCCGATCGCGCTGCCGCCGCCGTCGGACTGGATGCGCACCGCACGGACGCTTTCGACGGTGCCCATGCGCACGGTTTGTTCGCGCTGCGCCTGGCCGACGCTATAGACATCTGCCGAGCCCGGCGCCGTGAAGCAGCCGGCGAGCGTCAGCGTGGCCGTCAGCATGGCAGCGAGCGTGAGGGTTTTCCTGGTCAACATCTTTGCTCTCCCACGATATTCATTTGAGACTGTACCCGAAGGCAGCCTCGAAGCGCGCGTCGATTTCGGCGCGCGTCAGTGCGTAAGTTTGAGGCCCCTGGTGAGCGATCTTGATCGAGCCCATCAGGCTCGCGAGGCGGCCCGTGGTTGCCCAGTCGAGGCCATTCTCGATGCCGTACAGCAGGCCGCCCCGGAAGGCGTCGCCGCAGCCGGTCGGATCGACGACACGCTCGGCTTGCACGACCGGAATCTGTTCTTCGCCGTTTTTGTGAAGAATGGTTGCGCCGTGCTCGCCGCGCGTGATGATCAACGCCTGAACCCGGCTGGCGATTTCCTGTTCGGACCAGCCCGTCTTGTCGCTGACGAGCTTGCCCTCGTAGTCGTTGACCGCAACGAAGGTGGCGAGTTCAATGATGCGGCGCAGCGTCGCACCGTCGAACAGCGGCAGGCCCTGGCCAGGATCGAAGATGAACGGGATGCCGGCCTTCGCGAATTGCTCGGCGTGCTGGACCATCCCGTCGAAGCCGTCCGGCGCGACGATGCCGAGCTTCACGCCCGACACTTCGTCCGCGCGGTTCAGGTGCGACTGCATCATCGCCCCCGGGTGGAATGCGGTGATCTGGTTGTTCTCGAGATCGGTCGTGATCATCGCCTGCGCGGTGTGCGTTTCGGGCACCACGCGTATGCTGGCCTTCGACAGGCCGAGGCTGTCGAGACGCTCGAGATAGCGATCGGCGTCGTTCGCGCCGACCGTCGCCATGATGCGCGCGTCGCCGCCGAGCATGTGCAGCGCGTAGGCGATGTTCCCCGCGCAACCGCCGAATTCGCGACGCATCGTCGGCACGAGGAAGCTCACGTTCAGAAGGTGAACCTGGTCGGGCAGGATGTGCTCGCGAAACCGGCCTTCGAAGGTCATGATGTTGTCGTAGGCGAGCGAGCCGCAAATCAGCGTAGTCAAGGCGTGCGTTCCTGTAGAGAGCAAAGGGAGGCGGCTGCCCGGCCGGCGCGCGCAGGCCGTCGGGCCTCGCGCGGCAGGGCCGGGCGGCTGCGGGTTACTTCAGTGCGGCGAGCGCTGCGTCGTAGTTCGGCTCGTCCTTGATCTCGCCGACGAGTTCCGCGTGGAGCACCTTGTCCTGCGCGTCGAGCACGACGACCGCGCGGGCCGTCAGGCCGTTCAGCGGGCCGCTCGTCACGTCGACGCCGTATGCGTTCGCGAACGCGCGGCCGCCGCGGAACGTCGAAGCCGTCACGACGTTCGCGAGGCCTTCGGTCGTGCAGAAGCGCGTGGCGGCGAACGGCAGGTCGCCGGACACGACCACCACGACCGTGTTGTCGAGCGACGACGCGGCTTCGTTGAACTTGCGGGTCGACGTCGCGCAGGTGGGCGTATCGAGGCTCGGGACGATGTTCAGCACCTTGCGCTTGCCGGCGAAGCTGGCGAGCGACAGGTCGGCGAGGTCCTTGCCGACCAGCTTGAAGTCGGGGGCTTGCGAGCCGACGGCCGGGAACGTGCCGGCGAGATCGATCGGGTTGCCACCCAGCGTAACTTTGCTCATGTTCGTGCTCCGAAATAGCGCGCCGCAGCGGCGCGCGGGTTGAGACGGCGCGCATGCGCGCGCCGCGGGGCGTCACGGATAGAAGATCTGGACGCGGAAATTCGAGGCGGGCGCGCCGTTCGTGTCGAGACGGACGACCATCGTCTGCGTCGTGCCGGGCGGCAGCCCGGCGTCGATCGGCATGCCCGGGCGCACGTAGTCGCGCGGCGCGAGCACGCGGCGCACGGTCACGTGATTCGTGTCGTCGAGCAGCGTCAGTTCGAGCGACGGGTAGGCGAGCGCGACGCGGTAGCGGTTCGTCAGCGGCACCTTCAACTCCAGCACGCGCGGGCCGTCGATCTGGCGCAGGTCGGCCGCGTCGAGCCGCAGGCCGTCGATCGCGCGCGGCGGCGTCACCTTGCAGCCGAGCGGCGCGCACGCCTGCCGGAACCAGCCCTGCGTGACGGGCCAGTAGATCATCACGGTTTCACGCTGCCACCACGCGAGCTGCGCGACGAGCAGCACCGCGAGCACGGCCGCGACGAGCCCGCCGAAAAAGCCGCCGAGCGTTCCGTGTCGCTGCTGCGCGCGCGGCTCGCGCGTCACGGCGAAGTGCGGGCGATCGTCGTCGGACAGTGCGGCGGGGAAGGGGACGGCCGGTTGGACGACCGGTTGTACGTCCGGTTCGGCACCCGGTTCGCTGGCGGCTGCGGCTGGTACGGCGGCACGTTCGGCGTGGGCGTCGGGTTCGGGTGTCGCCTCGAGTCCGGGCTCGGTTTGTACCGGCCTGAACGCGAAGCGCGGTTCGCGTGGCGCGTGCTCGTCGTCGGGCACGGCGAAGCGCGCGTTGCCGGCCGGTTCGACGGGCGCTGCTGCGGCGGGTTCGACCGACGGCGCGGGCGCGACGAAGCGCGGTTCGCGCAGGTCGGGTTCGGTGAGCGGCGTGAGCGGCGTGAGCGGTTCGTCGGTTTCGGGCGGCACTGCATCCGGTCCGGCCGATCGCGCGGCGACGGCGTGCAACTCGGCCGGCTGCGATGCGATCGGCGCCGGCGTGCCGGACAGGTGAACCACACCGGACTCCGTCGACGGCAGCGCAAGCGGGATCAGCGGCTCGGCGCGCACGGTCTCGACACTGTGCTGCAGGGACGGGTCGACGCCGGCATCGAGCCACGGCGCCCACATGTCCCAGCCTTCCGGCTGGTAATCGGAACCGGCCGCCGGTTCGACCGGTGCGTCGGTGGTGAAGAGCCGCGCGGGCGCGGCGTCGTGTTGCGGGTTGGCGGCGGCCGGCTCGACCGGCGCCGCTTCGGTCAGCGCGGATTCCGGCGGTGCCGGATCAGGCACGAGCGACTGCGATGCGTTGAAGACCTGCTGACAGTGTCCGCAACGCACGAGCCCGTCATGCAGCGCGAGCTGTTCCTGCTGCAGCCGGAAGACGGTTTCGCAATGAGGGCAGCGCGTCGCAAGAAGCATGTCGAGCCGGGCGGCCTGCTGGCCAGAGTGAAGGACAGCGCTATTCTAATGGCTTTCCCGCCGGGTTCCGGCGAGGCATACCCAACCTTCGTGTTCGCGCCAGACCGAGATGTCGACGTAGCGCGCATAGACGGCCGCGACTTCGTCCGCCTGGCGCGCGAGCACGCCCGACAGCGCGATGCGCCCGCCCGGTTTCACCTTCGATGCGAGCATCGACGCCATCAGTTTCAGCGGGTTCGACAGGATATTGGCGACGACGATGTCGAATTCGCCGGCCGGGCACGCATCGGGCAGCCCGTACGTGACTTCCGCATGGTTGCGTTCGCTGTTCTGGCGCGCCGATTCGACCGCCTGCGGATCGATGTCGATGCCGACCACGGGGTTCGCCCCGCATTTCCGCGCGAGGATCGCGAGAATGCCCGAGCCGCAGCCGTAGTCGAGCACCGACAGGCCAGGCTTCACCGACTGTTCGAGCCATTCCATGCACAGGCGCGTGGTCGGGTGGCTGCCGGTGCCGAATGCGAGACCGGGGTCGAGTTCGAGGATCAGCGCGTCGGGGTCGGGCGCGTCGTGCCACGACGGCACGACCCAGATCCGCTCGCCGATCGGAATCGGCTCGAACTGCGACTGCGTGAGCCGCACCCAGTCCTGTTCCTCGACTTCGCGCACGTCGAACTTCGGCGTGTCGGCGACGCCGATCTCGTTCGCGGCCGCCGCGAGCAGCACGGCCGGGTCGTGATCGGGCGACAGCAGCGCGATCACGCGCGAGTGCTGCCACGCGGTGCGTTCGGGAACGAGGCCAGGCTCGCCGAAGAGCGGCTGTTCGTCGGGCGTGTCGGCGTCGGCGTCCTCGACGGACACCGACAGCGCGCCGAGGTCGAGCAGCGCGTCGGACAGCGCCTCCGCATGCTCACGGGCCAGTTCGACGACGAGTTCGCGATAGCTCATGCTTACGCTTCTTCCGGTGCGACCTGCTGCTTCTGGGCGAGCCGGTGTTCGAGATAGTGGATGCTGGTGCCGCCTTCGACGAACTTCGAGTCGATCATCAGCTCGCGGTGCAGCGGGATGTTGGTCTGGATGCCTTCGACGACCATTTCCGACAGCGCGATGCGCATCCGGCGGATCGCCTGGTCGCGCGTCGCGCCGTAGGTGATTAGCTTGCCGATCATCGAATCATAGTTCGGCGGCACGAAATAGCCATTGTACGCATGCGAGTCGACGCGCACGCCGGGGCCGCCCGGCGTATGCCACGACGTGATCCGGCCCGGCGACGGCGTGAACTTGAACGGATCTTCCGCGTTGATCCGGCATTCGATCGCATGTCCGCGGAACTCGATGTCGCGCTGGCGCAGCGCGAGCTTCTCGCCGGCTGCGATGCGGATCTGTTCCTGCACGATGTCGACGCCCGTGATCATCTCCGACACCGGGTGCTCGACCTGCACGCGCGTGTTCATCTCGATGAAGTAGAACTCGTTGTTCTCGTACAGGAATTCGAACGTGCCCGCGCCGAGATAGCCCATCTTCTTGCACGCGTCCGCACAGCGGTCGCCGATGCGCTCGATCAGGCGGCGCGGAATGCCGGGCGCCGGCGCTTCCTCGATCACCTTCTGGTGACGGCGCTGCATCGAGCAGTCGCGCTCGCCGAGCCAGATCGCGTTTTTGTGCGCGTCCGACAGCACCTGGATTTCGATGTGGCGCGGGTTCTCGAGGAACTTCTCCATGTACACCTGCGGGTTGCCGAACGCACGGCCGGCTTCCTCGCGGGTCATGTTGACCGCGTTCACGAGCGCGGCCTCGGTGTGCACGACGCGCATCCCGCGCCCGCCGCCGCCGCCCGCTGCCTTGATGATGACCGGATAGCCGATCGCGCGCGCAATCTTGACGATCTCCTTCGGATCGTCGGGCAACGCGCCCTCCGAACCCGGCACGCACGGCACGCCGGTCTTGATCATGGTCTGCTTCGCGGTGACCTTGTCGCCCATCATGCGGATCGTTTCCGGGCGCGGGCCGATGAACGTGAAGCCCGACTGCTCGACGCGTTCCGCGAAATCGGCGTTCTCGGACAGGAAGCCGTAGCCGGGGTGGATCGCCTCGGCATCGGTGACTTCCGCGGCGCTGATCAGCGCCGGCATGTTCAGGTAGCTCAGGTTCGACGGGGCCGGGCCGATACAGACGGCTTCGTCCGCGAGGCGCACGTACTTGGCTTCCTTGTCGGCTTCCGAGTAGACGACCACCGTCTTGACGCCGAGCTCGCGGCACGCGCGCTGGATGCGCAGCGCGATTTCACCGCGGTTGGCAATGAGGATTTTTTCAAACATAGCGAGTATTCGTCTCTTCGAGGGGCGCGCGAACGGCGCCTGGCGAGCATCGGCGGCGCGCGGCCGGACGGGCCGCGCGGCGGACTTAGCCGATCACGAAAAGCGGCTGGCCGTATTCGACGGCCTGGCCGTTCTCGACGAGGATTTCCTTGATCACGCCGGCCTTGTCCGACTCGATCTCGTTGAGCAGCTTCATCGCTTCGATGATGCAGATCGTCTGGCCTTCCTTGACCGTGTCGCCCACCTGGACGAACGGGTCCGCGCCCGGCGACGGCGCGCGATAGAACGTGCCGACCATCGGCGACGTCACGACGTGGCCTTGCGGGGCGGCCGGTGCGGCGGCGGCGCCTGCTGCCGGTGCGGCAGCGCCTTCGGTCGGCAGCGCGACCGACGGAGCGGGCGCGCTGACTTGCGGGGCATACCCAGCCGTCGGCTGCACGTAGACCGGCGGCGCGTTCTTGACGATACGCACCTTGCCTTCGCCTTCCGTGACTTCCAGCTCGGAAATGCCGGATTCGGAAACGAGGTCGATCAGAGTTTTCAGCTTACGAAGATCCATCGGGAATTCCCCTTTCAATACGTGAAAGCGCCGGTGGGACCGGCGCTGAATCTAGATCGCGAAATCAGCCGCGCGACGCGCCTTGCAGCTTGTCCAGCGCGTACTCGAGCGCGTACAGATAACCTTTCCAGCCGAGCCCGCAGATCACGCCTTCGGCCTGGTCGGAAAAGTAGGAGTGATGCCTGAACGCTTCGCGGCGGTGCACGTTCGACAGGTGAACCTCGACGAACGGGATGCCGACGCCGGCGATCGCGTCCCGGATCGCGACGCTCGTGTGCGTATACGCGGCGGGATTGATCAGGATGAAATCGGTCTGTTCCTCCCGCGCGGCCTGAATGCGGTCGACGAGCGCGCCTTCATGGTTGCTCTGGAACGACGACAGTTCGGCGCCGGCTTCCTGGGCTCGCGCGGCAAGCGCCTGATCGATCTGCGCGAGCGTGACGCGGCCGTACACCTCCGGTTCCCGGGTGCCGAGAAGGTTCAGGTTGGGGCCGTGCAGCACCAGCAATCGTGTCATGGTCGCTTCTATTTCTGCGGAATTGCGCGAACTTTAGCGCTATTTAGAGAAATTTGTCTAGTTTTGCCGAACGGCCGGGCGCGCCGGACCTGCAAGAATTACCGGTGCGGCTGCGAAGTATCAGCGAATTCACGTGAAATTGCGGCGATCGACGTACAAATCGCCGCCAACGTGCGGGCAGGCGTTCAGGGCGATCACAATGCGTCGAGGGTCTTTTTCAGCTCGGCCGGTTGGATTTGTCCTAATTTTGTCTCGCGAATCTTGCCGGTTTCGTCGATGACGACCGTAAACGGCAGCGCGCCGGCGGTATTTCCGAAATTACGGGCCAGATCGGCGCCCGCATAACCGCTGACGAAAACCGGATAGTCGACCTTCACCTTCTGCAGGAAGTTCTTCACGTTCTGGTCGGAATCGACGCCGATCCCGATGAAGCGGATGCCTTTCTGCTTGTATTGGTGCGACAGCGCGACGAGCTCCGGCATCTCCTCGACGCACGGGCCGCACCACGACGCCCAGAAATTGACCACGACCTTCTGGCCCTTGAAGGAAGCGAGCGACGCCGGCTTGCCGTCGACGCCGGTCAGCGACGCGGCCCACAGCTGGTCGACCGGGCTGCCCTGCGCAGCGGGCGCGGCGACGGCGACGCCGTCATCGGCGCTGCCGCCGCGGAACCAGTGGCCGGCGGCGAGCCCGCCGGCGACGGCGGCGGCCGCGACCACCGCGAGCGGCAACATGCGTTTCATCATCATCGTTGAATCATTCCGGTTCGGAAGGGGCGTTGCTGGCTTCTACGAGCGCACGCAATGCGGCGGCGTCCGCGCGGGCGACCCGGCCGCGCGCGTCGGCCTTGACCGCGCCGCGCAGGTCGTCGCTCGCGTAGAGCGCGACGTGAATGCCGATCGCGTCCACGTCGCGCCGCGGGCGCCACAGGAAGCTGAGCGTCTCGACGTCGGCGCGACCGGCGAAATGCCGCGTCTCGGACACGTCGTACTGAACGTTCTGGTTCAGCAGGTAGATCGCGACGTCCTTCGGGTTGTCGGTGAAGATCTGCAAATGGATGTCCGAATGCGCGTTCGCGGTGCCGTTCAGCACCGCGCCCGTCACGTACGGATTGAACTCGGCGAGCCGGCGCATCCAGTCGAGCGCGATCTCGCGCAGGCGGCGCAGTTCGTCCGGCTGCGTGTCGCTCTGGAACAGGGCGAGGTACTCGCGCAGTTCTTCCTCGATCAGGTCGTTATCCGGCAGCCATTCGCCGGCAACGCGCGTATCGCCGAACAGCTGGCGCGCGGCCTTGCGCTTCGCGCTGGCGTAATCGAGGCCGTCCTCCGCGATCAGGCGGGCGGCGGACTGGGCGATTTCCTCGCGGGCGCGCCGCGGGTCGACAAGAGGTTTGCGAGACATGATCCGGCAATCATACTCGATCGCGCGGCGGCCGAACGCGGTGCGGCCGCGCGTCGCCTGCCGTGCCGCGCGGCGTCCGGATCCGTCGTTCGGGCCGCCGGGCACGGCGGGCCGTCAGTTACAATGACGGTCTTTGTGTCGCGGCGAAAGTCGTTGGCCGGGCGGCCCGTCCGGCGTGCCGCAGACCATTCTTTCCGAATCGACGGCGCCCGGCGGCGCGAAAGCATTCATCTATGCACATCCACATTCTTGGCATCTGCGGCACCTTCATGGGCGGTCTCGCCGTGCTCGCGCGCGAGGCCGGCCACACGGTGACGGGTTGCGACGCGGGCGTCTATCCGCCGATGAGCACGCAGCTCGAGGCGCAGGGCATCACGCTGATCGAGGGCTACGGCGCCGAGCAGATCGACCTGAAGCCCGACCTGTTCGTGATCGGCAACGTCGTCACGCGCGGCAACCCGCTGATGGAGGCGATCCTCGATCGCGGCCTGCCTTATGTATCCGGCCCGCAATGGCTCGGCGAGCACGTGCTGGCAGGCAAGTGGGTGCTGGCGGTCGCGGGCACGCACGGCAAGACGACCACGTCGTCGATGCTCGCGTGGCTGCTGGAAGATGCCGGCCTGAACCCGGGCTTCCTGATCGGCGGCGTGCCGCTGAACTTCGGCGTGTCGGCGCGGCTGACCGATTCGAGTTTCTTCGTGATCGAGGCCGACGAATACGACACGGCGTTCTTCGACAAGCGCTCGAAGTTCGTCCATTACCGGCCGCGCACCGCGGTGCTCAACAATCTCGAATTCGATCACGCCGACATCTTCCCGGATCTCGCCGCGATCGAAACGCAATTCCATCATCTCGTGCGCACTGTGCCGGGCGTCGGCCGGATCGTGACCAACGGCCGCTCGGACGCGCTCGAGCGCGTGCTCGCGCGCGGCTGCTGGAGCGAGGTCGAGCGCTTCGGCGTCGACGGCGGCTGGCAGGCGCTGCCGGCCGAGGACGGCGTGCCGGTCGACGAGCGCTTCGCGGTGTATTCGCAGGCCGAGCGTGTCGGTGAAGTCGCGTGGCAGGTGCAGGGCGACCACAACCGGATGAACGCGCTCGCGGCGATCGCCGCCGCCCGCCACGTCGGCGTGCCGCCCGCGCAGGCCGCTGAATCGCTCGCATCGTTCCGCAACGTGAAGCGGCGCATGGAAGTGCGCGGCAGCGTGGACGGCGTGACCGTCTACGACGACTTCGCGCACCATCCGACCGCGATCGAAACCACGATCGCGGGCCTTCGTGCGCGCATCGGCCGCCAAAACTCCCGCATTCTCGCCGTGCTCGAGCCGCGTTCGAACACGATGAAGCTCGGCGTGATGAAGGCGCAACTGCCGGCCAGTCTCGCCGACGCCGACCTGGTGTTCGGCTACGGCGCGCCGACCGGGCGCGACGCGCTCGGCTGGAATCTCGGCGACGCGCTCGCGCCGCTCGGCGGCAAGGCCCGCGCGTTCGACGATCTCCATCTGCTGGTGAAGTCGGTCGTCGAGGCCGCGCGCCCGGGCGACCACGTGCTCGTGATGAGCAACGGCGGCTTCGGCGGCGTGCACCAGAAGCTGCTCGACGCGCTCGGGAGCCGCGCGTGATCCTGTACCTGCACGGGTTCCGGTCGTCGCCGGAGTCGCAGAAGTCGCGGCTCCTCGCCGCGCGCATGGCCGAGCTCGGCCGCACGCCCGAATGGCGCTGCCCGTCGCTGTCGGTGTCGCCGCTCGAGGCGATCGCCGTCGCGGAAGCCGCGGTGGCCGGCGTGCGCGACGTGACGGTGATCGGCAGCTCGCTCGGCGGCTACTACGCGACCTGGCTCGCCGAAAAGCACGGCTGGAAGGCGGTGCTGCTGAACCCGGCGATCGTGCCGCAGCGCGACCTCGAGCAATATCTGGGCGAACAGCCGCTGTGGCACGGCGGTGGCTCGATCGTCGTCGAACGCCGGCACCTGCAGGAGCTCGATGCGCTGCGCGTGCCGGCGATTTCGCGGCCCGAACGCTACTATCTGTTCGCGGCGACGGGCGACGAAGTGCTCGACTACCGCGAGATGCTCGCCCACTACCCGGGCGCGAAAACGCGCGTGATCGAAGGCAGCGACCACGGAATCAGCGAATTTGCCGACTATGTCGACGACGTTCTCGCCTTTTGCGACGACCGAACGTCATGAACCCGGCGTCATGCCGATCGAATTCCCATCATCATGCGGCGCCGCCGATGCGGCGCCCGGCAGTCTGAACGAGAGTACTGAGTGAACGTTTTCTTCGAGGAATCGGGCAGTTTCAAGGCGGGCAGCGTGCTGTCGCGCCAGGGCGACGCGTTTCAAGTCGAGTTGCCCGGCGGGCGGCGGGCGAAGGTGCGCGCGAAAGACGTGCTGATCGAATTCGAGAAGCCGGCCGCGAGCGAGCTGATGCAGGAAGCCGACACGGCCGCGCAGCAGATCGACCTGGATTTCCTGTGGGAATGCGCGCCGGCCGACGAATTCGCGTATACGGCGCTGGCCGCGGAATACTTCGGCGCGACCTACGGTCCGGTCGAGCGCGCGGCGCTGGTGCTGCGGCTGCACGGCTCGCCCGTCTACTTCCGCCGCAAGGGGCGCGGCCAGTACCAGCGCGCGCCGGAAGAGCAGCTCAAGATGGCGCTCGCGTCGCTCGAACGCAAGCGCCAGCAGGCGCTGGTGCAAGCGCAGTATGAAGAGGAACTGAAGGCCGGCAAGCTGCCGGAAGCGTTCGCGGGGAAGGTGCTCGGGCTGCTGACGCGGCCGGACAAGAATGCGATCGAATACAAGGCGATGGAAGCGGCGGCCGGCGCGCGCGGCGTATCGCCGGCGCGGCTGATGCTCGACTGCGGCGGCATCGCGTCGCCGCGTGCGCTGCACGAGGCGCGCTTCCTCGCGGAATTCTTTCCGCACGGCACGGGCTTCCCGGCCGTCACGGTCGGCCCGCTGCCGGACGACCTGCCGCGCGCAGACGTCGAGGCGTTCTCGATCGACGACATCACGACGACCGAAATCGACGACGCGTTCTCGGTCGAGCACCTGTCCGACGGTCGCGTGCGGATCGGCGTGCACATCGCGGCGCCGGCGCTCGGCATCGTGCGCGGCGACGCGGTCGACGCGATCGCGCGCGCGCGCCTGTCGACCGTCTACATGCCGGGCGACAAGATCACGATGCTGCCGGACGACGTGGTCGACGTGTTCACGCTGAAGGAAGGCGACTATCGCCCGGCGCTGTCGCTGTACATCATCGTCAACCGCGAGACGCAGGAGATCGTCGCGAACGAGACGCGCGCCGAACTCGTGTTCGTGAAGAACAACCTGCGCCACAACACGCTCGACGAGCTCGTCAACGAAGAGACGCTCGCGGCCGGCACCGGCGACTATCCGCACAAGGACGACATCGCCGTGCTGTGGCCGCTCGCGCAGGCGCTGTTCGAGAAGCGCCAGGTCGCGCGCGCGGGCTACGGCCTGAAGCGCGAAGTGCAGCGCAACACCGACTACAACTTCTACGTCGAAGGCGAGCACGTGACGATCACGCCGCGCCGCCGCGGCTCCCCGCTCGACCTGATCGTGTCGGAGCTCGCGATCCTCGCGAACTCGACGTGGGGCGCGTTCCTGCACGATCACACGGTGCCCGGCATCTATCGCTCGCAGCGCGGCTTCGGCGCGCCGGGCCCGAAGCGCACGCGGATGCAGACGACGGCCGCGCCGCACGAAGGCCTCGGTGTCGCGCAATACGCGTGGAGCACGTCGCCGCTGCGCCGTTACGTCGACCTCGTGAACCAGTGGCAACTGCTGGCATGCGTGCAGCACGGCGTCACCGCGAAGCTCGCCGCACCGTTCAAGCCGAAGGACGCAGACCTGTACGCGGTCGTGCAGGGCTTCGACGACACCTATACCGCGTACGCCGACTACCAGCGCCGGATGGAGTACTTCTGGTGCCTGCGCTGGCTCGCGCAGGAGCAGAAGAAGCAGGTCGTCGCGAGCGTGGTGAAGGGCGATCTGGTGCGCCTCGAGGAGATTCCGCTGCTGCTGCACGTGCCGGGGCTCGGCGTGCATGCGCGCGGCACGCGCGTGCTGCTCGACGTGATGTCGCTCGACGAGCTGACGATCGAGGCGTCGGTGCGGCTGCTTAACGTGCTCGACGCGCCGACCGTGACGAGCGGCGACGCGGCCGACGACGAAGACGAGACCGAAGGCGGCGACGACACGCTGGTCGATGCGCAAGACGCGTCGGCGCAAGCCGAGGCCGAAGCACTGGCCGAAGCGGACGGCGCGACGGCCGCAGGCGACGCGGCCGCGACCGCCAACGGCCAGGATAGCGAAGAGGGGCGCGCATCGTGAACGCAGCCGCGTCGACGAGCGGCGCCGACCGCTATGTGGTGTTCGGCAACCCGGTGGCGCACAGCAAGTCGCCGTTCATCCACGCGCAGTTCGCCGCGCAGACGGGCGAGGCGATCGTCTACGAGCACCGTCTCGCGCCGCTCGACGGCTTCGAGGCCGCCGTGCGTGCGTTCATCGCCGAAGGCGGACGCGGTGCGAACGTGACGGTGCCGTTCAAGCTCGAAGCGCATGCGCTCGCCGACACGCTGTCGCCGCGCGCGGCGGCGGCGGGCGCGGTGAACACGCTGCGCATCGATGCCGACGGCGGCATCTACGGCGACAACACGGACGGCGTCGGCCTCGTGCGCGACATCGAATCGAATCTCGGCGTGTCGCTCGCGGGCGCGCGCATCCTGCTGCTCGGCGCGGGCGGCGCGGCGCGTGGCGTCGTGCTGCCGATGCTCGAGCGCGCGCCGCTGTCGATCACGATCGTGAACCGCACCGCGAGCAAGGCCGAGGCGCTCGTCGGCCAGTTCACGCAGGCCGCGCACGATGCGGGCTGCGTACTGTCGGGCGGCGGCCCGGACGCCGTGCGGCCCGAGCCGTACGACGTGATCGTCAACGCGACGGCAGGCAGCCTCGATGCGGCGCTGCCGGCGTGCGACGCGGCCGCGTTCGGCGCGGGCACGCTCGCGTACGACATGATGTACGGCGCGCAGCCGACGGTGTTCATGCAGCATGCGGCGTCGCTCGGCGCGCGCACGGCCGACGGGCTCGGGATGCTGGTCGAGCAGGCGGCCGAATCGTTCTTCATCTGGCGCGGCGTGCGGCCGGACGGCGCACCGGTGCTGGCCGCGCTGCGCCAGGCGCTCGCGGCGGCCTGAGCGGAGCGCGGCACGTGGTGGCGGTCAGCGGCACGCAGCGCACGCGCACGGTCGGCGCGACGCGCTGGCTCGTCTATGCGGGTTCGGTGTTCGCGGGCGCATGGCTCGCGACGCAGCTGTTCTATCTCGTACAGATCGCCGCGTGGTCGTTCATCAATCCCGGCTCGACCGCGTTCATGCGGACCGACGCATGGTGGCTGTCGCACGACAACCCGCCCGCGCGGATCCAGCATCAATGGGTGCCGTACGACCAGATCTCGCGCAACCTGAAGCGCGCGCTGATCGCGTCGGAGGATTCGACCTTCGCGACCAACAACGGCTACGACGTCGACGCGATCCTGCAGGCATGGGAGAAGAACAAGGCGCGCGGCCGGATCGTCGCGGGCGGTTCGACGATCACCCAGCAGCTCGCGCGCAACCTGTTCCTGTCGCGCGAGAAGAGCTACATCCGCAAGGGGCAGGAGCTGATCATCACGTGGATGCTCGAGACGGTGCTCGACAAGGAGCGGATCTTCGAGATCTACCTGAATTCGGTCGAATGGGGGCGCGGCGTGTACGGCGCCGAGGCCGCCGCCCGCTATTACTACAGGATTCCCGCGAGCCGGCTCGGCGCGTGGCAGTCGGCACGCCTCGCGGTGATGCTGCCGAAGCCGCGCTGGTTCGACGCGCACCGCGGCTCGGCCTACCAGGCGCAGCGCGCGGCCGTCATTGCCCGCCGGATGGGCGCGGCCGAACTTCCGCAATCGCAGTGAGCGGCGCACCCGCGCCGTCGCATTGTCCGTTCCGTCGCCGGTGCGCCATTGGTGCACCGCAGCGCATTCGTGATGCCCGCATTTCGGGCCGCATCCATTAGACGAATTCGTCTATTTCGCTTTGCTGAGCAATGCCCGCACGCGCGGGAATTTTGTTTGCCGATATGGCACGAAATCCGCGTGATTTTTAGTGCTCCGGAGTAAACACGAAAGCAATCGAAAGGCGGCTGAAAAGCGACGGTTCGCGAATCGAAGCATTCCTGAAAGGTGTGCACTGCACCGCCCGCCGATCGAATATTTCCAGATTTTTCAAAGCCGACCCGCTCGCGTATATTGGCCGGCGCCTCGGCTTATCGGCCGCAATCGAGGCGGGGGGCGGCTCACCCGGCTGCTCGACACAAAAAAACATTCGAGAGAAGGAAAGCAACGATGCCAGCGAGCAAAGCGAAGCTGTGGTTGGGAGTTGTGTTCTCTTCGCTGATTCTGACGGCCTGCAACGACGACGTGACCCCGTCCTCGGCAGCAGGTACCGCCAATTCAGCCGATCCCGCCGCTCAGATGGACAGGCCGTACAACGATCCCAACAGTTATTCATCGAGCGCGACCGCATCGCTCGACGCGTCCGCCGCGGTCGAAAAGGCCGCCGTCACCCATCACCAGATCACGCTGAACGGCAAGACGATTCGCTACACGGCCACCGCCGGCCATCTCGTCGCGCGCAATCCGCAGACGGGCGCGCCCGAAGCCTCGTTCTTCTACATCGCGTACACCGCGGACAACCAGCCCGCGGCGAAGCGGCCCGTCACGTTCCTGTACAACGGCGGCCCCGGTTCCGCATCGGTGTGGCTGCATCTCGGCTCGTTCGGTCCGAAGCGGATCCAGACGGGCGACCCGAACGCGAATACCTCGACGTTCCCGTTCGTCGACAACGCGGAAAGCCTGCTCGACACGACCGACCTCGTGTTCGTCGATGCGATCGGCACCGGCTTCTCGGAGGCGATCGCGCCGAACACGAACCAGACGTTCTGGGGTGTCGACCAGGACGGCGGCGCGTTCCGCGACTTCGTGATGCGCTACATCGCGGTGAACCAGCGCAACGATTCGCCGAAATACCTGTTCGGCGAGTCGTACGGCACGCCGCGCACCGACGTGCTCGCGAACCTGCTCGAGACGGCCGGCGTGAAGCTCGACGGCATCGTGCTGCAGTCGTCGATCCTGAACTACAACGCGAACTGCGACATGGCGAGCGACTATGTCGGCAACTCGAACAACGGGGCGAGCCCGGTGAGCTGCGCGGGCTTCGTGCCGTCCTACGGCACCGTCGGCGCGTACTACCAGCTCGACAATCCGAACCCGTCGAGCCTGCCGCAGTACGCGGACCAGATGCGCCAGTTGACGGCCGGCAGCTACACGCCCGCCGTGAACGCCTATCTCGCGAGCCACACGCCGCCTCCGCCTGCGCTCGTCACGACGATGGTGAATTCGACCGGCGTGAAGCAGTCGCTTTGGAATGCTGACTTCAACGTGGTCCCGACCTTCTTCGACAACAGCTTCCAGGTGGCGCTGATCCCGGGCACGCTGATCGGCCGCTACGACGCACGCGTGAACGTGCCGTCGTCGAGCCCGCTCGCGGCAGACGGGGACCCGTCGAGCACGTTCATCACGAAGCCGTTCACCGACACGATCGGCAGCTACCTGCCGAACGTGCTGAAGTACAGCGCGCAGTCGGCGTATTCGCTCAGCAGCAATGCGATCGAGACCTGGGACTGGACGCACGACGGCCTCGCGATGCCCGACACGATTCCCGATCTCGCGGCTGCGCTGACGCTGAATCCGTCGCTGAAGGTGCTGTCGCTGAACGGGTATCACGACATCGCGACGCCGTTCTACCAGACCGAGCTCGACCTCGCGCGGCTGGGCACGCAACCGAACCTGACGATCAAGGACTATCAGGGTGGACACATGGTCTATCTCGACGATACGTCGCGTCCGCAGGAGAAAGCCGACCTCGTGACTTTCTACAACGCGGCCGCGCACTGATGCGATGTGCGGGCCTGGCGACGCGCGCCCGCGGCGGCGCCGTTCGCCGGCCGTCGACGACCTCATTCCAGACTGGAGCCTGACATGAAGAAACGTTTCATCGTCGTTGCCGCGGCGCTCGCATGCGCCGGGGTTGCAGCATCCGCATCGGTGTCCGCGTTCGCGCAGGCGAGCGACGCAGCCACCCCGGCGCGCGCGCGCCAGGCGCAGCTCGGCGATCCATACGTGCCGCCGGCCGCGCGCAAGCCGACCGCCGGCACGCAGACGACGGGCGCTGCGCTGCACGCGCAGGTGGTGCGCAAGCTCGCGCGGCAGTTCGGCGCGGCCGACACGCAGAACACTGGCTCGATCACCGAAGCGCAGGCGCGCGCGGCCGGCCTCGGCTACGTCGCGAACCACTTCCGGCAGATCGACGCGAACGGTAGCGGCCGCGTGTCATTCTCCGACGTGCAGCGCTACATGCAGGCGCGCAGCACGAACCAGCAGTAAGCGCGCCGCGCGCGGATAACGGGGGCGGGACCCGCAACGTGTCGGGTTCCGCCCCCGTGCGCATGGCGCGGCGGTTCCGCGCCGAATGCCGCGGCTTCCGTCGCTTTTCTCATTATCTGGACAACGCACTCAAATATTGGAGGCGAGTGCGTGCGCTCCTACAATCCGAAGCACATCGACAGCTTCGGACCCACGCATCGCGCGGCGCCCGACGCACACGGAGACACCTTCCATGACGTTCGCCGGGCGCTTTCCTCGGTGCATCGACCGCCGCGTTGCCGCGACGCCCGACTTCGTTCCGGGCTCGCGACAGCGGCTATACCGATTCCGCTGAAGAAGCCCGTTCCATGACCAAGATGCCCGATACCCTTGCTCTCGACGCCCGGCGCGCGACGCCGGACGATGCGCCGCTGACCGACAGCATCGGCGCGACCAGCACGCCGCTCGACCTCGCCGCGCAGCAGGCCGGCACGCAGACGCTGCTGCGCGGCCTCGCGATCCTCGAAGCGATCGCGAACGGCGCGCGCGACATGCGTGCGATCGGCGCCGCGCTCGGCACGACGCGCAGCACGACGCACCGTCTCGTCAGCAGCCTCGTGCAGGCACGCTACCTGCGCCAGGTGCAGGGCGGCTACCTGCTCGGCCCGAAGCTGATCGAACTCGGCACGATCGCGCTCGAGCAGATGCCGCTCACGGCGGTCGCGCGGCCGCACCTCGAGGCGCTCGCCGAAGCGACGCTCGACACGATCCACCTCGGCGTGCGCGATGGCGACGACGTGCTGTACATCGACAAGATTCCCGGCACGCGCGGCCTCGAGATGCGTTCGCGCGTCGGCCACCGGATGCCGCTCGCGTCGACCGGCATCGGCAAGGCGATGATGCTCGACCTCGATCCGGACCGGTGGCGCTCGCTGTTCGAAGCCGCGCGGCGCGCGCTGGCTGGCGTGAATTTCAAGCCGGACAACCGGCCCGAGACGAGCGCGTTCCTGCAGCGCATGGCGCATTACGCGGCCGGCGGCTACACGTTCGACCTCGAGGAAAACGAAGCGTCGATCCGCTGCGTGGCCGCGCCGATCCGCGATGCGTCGGGCGCGATCGTCGCCGCCGTATCGGTCGCGAGCACGATTCCGTACATGCCGCACGACCGGATGGACGAACTGATTCCGCTCGTGCAGCGCGAAGCGCGAGCCATTTCCGCGGAACTGGGCTGGAGCCCGCCGCAGGGTACCCGCAGGATCAAACGATGACCCATTCGACCCGGACCGCTGCGGACGCCAACGCCGCCGCCCCGTCGCTGATCGCGCTCGACTGGGGCACGACGTCGCTGCGCGCGTATCTGTTCGACGCGCACGGCGCGCTGCTCGACACGCGCAGCCGCGCGGCAGGCGTGATGCACGTGCCGGCCGGCGGCGCGCGTGCCTTCGACGTCGTGTTCGAGGAAGCGTGCGGCGACTGGCTCGACCGCGCGCCGGGCGTGCCGGTGCTGGCGGCCGGGATGGTCGGCAGCGCGCAGGGCTGGCGCGAGGCGCCGTACGTCGCCGTGCCGGCCGGCGCCGACGCGCTCGTCGCGGGGCTCGTCACGGTGACGACGGCGCGCGGCACGACGGTGTCGATCGTGCCGGGCGTGATCGCGACGGGCGAATTGCCCGACGTGATGCGCGGCGAAGAAACGCAGATATTCGGCGCACTCGCGAACGATCCCATGCTTGATGCCGATCGTTCAGGGGTACTGATCGGCTTGCCGGGCACGCATGCGAAGTGGGCATGGGTGAAGGACGGGCTCATCGAGCGCTTCCAGACCTTCATGACGGGCGAGCTGTTCGCGGCGCTGCGCGATCACACGATCCTCGGCCGCACGATGCGCGCGAGCGCGTCGCCCGACCGCGCGGCGTTCGCGCGCGGTGTCGCGGTGGCCCGCGGCGCGCAGCGCGCGGGGCTGCTCGCGACGATCTTCAGCACGCGCACGCTCGGCCTGACCGACCGGCTCGCGCCCGATGCGCAGGGCGACTATCTGTCCGGGCTGCTGATCGGCCATGAGCTGAACGCGCTCGACGCGATGCTCGCGGAGCGCGGTGTCGCGCTCGCGAACCAGCCGCTGCTGCTGATCGGCGACGACGGATTGTGCACGCGCTACGTCGACGCGCTGAGCGTATTCGGCTGCACGCATGCACGCGTCGTCGCACAGGCGACCGAGCGCGGCTTGTGGTGGATCGCGTCGCGTGCCGGACTCGTGCGCGCGGACGGCGAACCCGTCTGCGCCGACCAATGAACCGATTGAAGAGGAACCGCCGATGTCGTCCGACCTTACGCTGCCCGCGCCGTACACGCCGCACGCCGCGCTGATGCGCGCGTTCGACGCGTGCCCGCTGATCGCGATCATGCGCGGCATCGCGCCCGCGGAAGCTGTCGACCACGGCCTTGCGCTGCATGATGCCGGCTTCCGGATCGTCGAGGTGCCGCTCAACTCGCCCGATCCGTTCGGCAGCATCGCGGCGCTGCGCCGCGCGCTGCCCGACGACATGATCGTCGGCGCGGGCACCGTGCTGCGCGCCGAATTCGTCGACCGCGTGCAGGACGCGGGCGGCACGCTGATCGTGATGCCGCACAGCGACGCGGCGGTGATCCGCCGCGCGCGCGAGCGCGGGCTCGCGAGCGCACCGGGCGTCGCGACGCCGACCGAGGCGTTCGCCGCGCTCGCGAACGGCGCCGACGTGCTGAAGATGTTCCCGGCCGAGCAGCTCGGCGTGCCCGTCGTGAAGGCGTGGCGCGCGGTGATCGACCGCGCGGTGCCGCTGCTTCCGGTCGGCGGGATTACGCCGGACAACATGCAGCCGTTCCTCGCGGCAGGCGCCAACGGCTTCGGCCTGGGTTCGGCGCTGTACCGGCCCGGCCAGTCGGCGGACACGACCGCGGCGAACGCACGCGCGTTCCAGGCCGGCCTGCGCGCGGCGCGCGGCGGAGCCGCATGATGGAACGCCTCGCGGGCAAGGTCGCGATGGTGACGGGCGCGGGCCGCGGGATCGGCGCCGCGATCGCGCAGGCGTTCGCGCGCGAGGGCGCGGCCGTCGCGCTCGTCGACCTCGACTTCGCGCAGGCGCAGCGCACGGCCGCGGCGATCACCGACGACATCGACGGCGCGCGCGTGCTGGCGCTGCATGCGGACGTCGCGCGGCAGGACTCGGTACGCGACGCGCTCGCGCAGACCGAAGCGGCTTTCGGCCCGCTCGACGTGCTGGTGAACAACGCGGGCATCAACGTGTTCGCCGATCCGCTGACGATGACGGACGACGACTGGCGCCGCTGCTTCGCGGTCGACCTCGACGGCGTGTGGCACGGCTGCCGCGCGGCGCTGCCGGGCATGGTCGAGCGCGGCCGCGGCAGCATCGTCAACATCGCGTCGACGCATGCGTTCCGGATCATCCCGGGCTGCTTTCCGTATCCGGTCGCGAAGCACGGCGTGCTGGGCCTCACGCGTGCGCTCGGCATCGAATACGCGGCGCGCAACGTGCGCGTGAACGCGATCGCGCCCGGCTACATCGAGACGCAGCTCACGCGCGACTGGTGGGATGCGCAGGCCGACCCGGCCGCGGCGCGCGCCGAGACGCTCGCGCTGCAGCCGATGAAGCGGATCGGCAAACCGGAGGAAGTCGCGATGACGGCCGTGTTCCTCGCGTCCGACGAGGCGCCGTTCATCAATGCCGCGTGCATCACCGTCGACGGCGGGCGCGCGGCGCTGTACCACGACTGACGCAACGATTCGACAGACCGCACGTGCGACGGCCGCGCGCACGCTGCGTCGAAACCAACAAGCGGCTGCATTCCGTTCGATGAAGACAAGGAGACACTGGAGATGAAACGCAGAACGTTCGTAACGCTGGCCGCCGCGGCCGCGGTGGTGATGGGAAGCCCGGTGGCGCACGCGGCCGACCCGGTCAAGATCGGCTTCCTCGTGAAGCAGCCGGAAGAGCCGTGGTTCCAGGACGAATGGAAGTTCGCCGAGATCGCCGCGAAGGACAAGGGCTTCACGCTCGTGAAGATCGGCGCGCCGTCGGGCGAGAAGGTGATGAGCGCGATCGACAACCTGTCCGCGCAGAAGGCGCAGGGCTTCATCATCTGCACGCCCGACGTGAAGCTCGGGCCGGGCATCGTCGCGAAGGCGAAGTCGCACAACCTGAAGATGATGACGGTCGACGACCGCCTCGTCGACGGTGCGGGCAAGCCGATCGAGGCGGTGCCGCACATGGGGATCTCCGCGTACAACATCGGCAAGCAGGTCGGCGACGGCATCGCGGCCGAGATCAAGAAGCGCGGCTGGAACATGAAGGAGGTCGGCGCGATCGACATCACCTACGAGCAGCTGCCGACCGCGCACGACCGCACGAGCGGCGCGACCGATGCGCTGGTGGCCGCCGGCTTTCCGAAGGCGAACGTGATCGCGGCGCCGCAGGCGAAGACCGATACCGAGAATGCGTTCAACGCGGCAAACATCGCGCTCACCAAGAACCCGCAGTTCAAGCACTGGGTCGCCTACGGCCTGAACGACGAGGCCGTGCTCGGCGCGGTGCGCGCGGCCGAAGGGCGCGGCTTCAAGGCGGACAACATGATCGGCATCGGCATCGGCGGTTCCGATTCGGCGCTGAACGAGTTCAAGAAGCCGCAGCCGACGGGCTTCTACGGCACCGTGATCATCAGCCCGAAGCGCCACGGCGAGGAAACCTCCGAGCTGATGTACACGTGGATCACGCAGGGCAAGGCGCCGGCGCCGCTCACGCTGACCACCGGCATGCTCGCGACGCGCGACAACGTGTCGAAGGTGCGCGAGGAGATGGGGCTTGCCTCGAAGTAAGCGGCACGCCGGCCGCCGCGGCGATGCGGCGACCGGCGATCGATGGATCTGCAAGTGGGGAGACGACGTGTCTGCGGCACTGCGTTTTGACAATATCGGCAAGGTATTTCCCGGCGTGCGCGCACTGGACGGCATCTCGTTCGACGTGCACGCGGGCGAGGTGCATGGCCTGATGGGCGAGAACGGCGCGGGCAAGTCGACGCTGCTGAAGATTCTCGGCGGCGAATACCAGCCCGATGCGGGCAGCGTGCTGGTCGACGGCCAGCCCGTGCATTTCTCGAGTGCGGCCGCGTCGATCGCGGCCGGCATTGCGGTGATTCACCAGGAGCTGCAGTACGTGCCCGACCTGACGGTCGCGGAGAACCTGCTGCTCGGCCGCCTGCCGAATGCGCTCGGCTGGGTGAGGAAGGGCGAGGCGAAGCGCCACGTGCGCGAGCGGCTCGCGGCGATGGGCGTCGATCTCGATCCGGATGCGAAGCTCGGCCGGCTGTCGATCGCGCAGCGGCAGATGGTCGAGATCTGCAAGGCGCTGATGCGCAATGCGCGCGTGATCGCGCTCGACGAGCCGACGAGCTCGCTGTCGCATCGCGAGACCGAGGTGCTGTTCAAGCTCGTCGACGACCTGCGCGCGCAGGGCCGCGCGCTGATCTACATCTCGCACCGGATGGACGAGATCTACCGGCTGTGCGATGCGTGCACGATCTTTCGCGACGGGCGCAAGATCGCGTCGCACGAATCGCTCGCCGACGTTCCGCGCGAGTGGCTGGTCGCCGAGATGGTCGGGCGCGAAATTTCGGATATCTACCATTACGCGCCGCGCGCGCTCGGCGACGTGCGGTTGTCGGCGGAAGGCGTCGACGGCCCGGCGCTGCGCGAACCCGCGAGCTTCTCGGTGCGCGCGGGCGAGATCGTCGGGTTCTTCGGCCTCGTCGGCGCGGGACGCAGCGAGCTGATGCGGCTCGTATACGGCGCCGACCGCCGGCGCGCGGGCGTGCTGACGCTCGACGGCCGGCGTATCGACGTGAAGCGCACCGGCGACGCGATCCGTCACGGCATCGTGCTGTGCCCGGAAGACCGCAAGGAGGAAGGGATCATCGCGATGGCGTCGGTCGCGGAGAACATCAACATCAGCTGCCGCCGTCATTCGCTGCGCGCAGGCCTGTTCATCGACCGCAAGACCGAAAGCGAAACGGCCGACCGTTTCATCCAGCGGCTGAAGATCAAGACGCCGAACCGGCGGCAGAAGATCCGCTTCCTGTCGGGCGGCAACCAGCAGAAGGCGATCCTGTCGCGCTGGCTCGCGGAGCCCGACCTGAAGGTCGTGATCCTCGACGAGCCGACGCGCGGCATCGACGTCGGCGCGAAGCACGAGATCTACGACGTGATCTACCGGCTCGCGGAGCGCGGCTGCGCGATCGTGATGGTGTCGTCGGAGCTGCCGGAAGTGCTCGGCGTGTCCGACCGCATCGTCGTGATGCGCGAAGGCCGCATCGCGGGCGAGCTGCCGCGCGAACAGGCGAACGAGCATGCGGTGCTGAGCCTCGCGCTGCCGCAGACGAGCGTCGTCGAGGCGGCTGACGCAGTGTGAGGTCGCCGCGGGCGACGCAGGACATTCGAATCGATCACGCGCGGCGCGGGCCGCGCGATGCAGGAGCAGGAGACACAACCATGCAAGTCAGGGAAAACCTCGCCAGCGCAGCCGTGAAGCCGTCGGCCGACGCGCTGGTACCGCAGCAGAGCGACCGCCAGAAATGGTGGCAGCACCTCACCGAATACAGCCTCATTGCGATCTTCGCGGTGATGTTCTTGACGATGTCGCTGACGGTCGATCACTTCTTCTCGATCGACAACATGCTCGGCCTCGCGCTGTCGATCTCGCAGATCGGGATGGTCGCGTGCACGATGATGTTCTGTCTGGCGTCGCGCGACTTCGACCTGTCGATCGGCTCGACCGTCGCATTCTCGGGCGTGCTGTGCGCGATGGTGCTGAACGCGACCGACAACACGTTCGTCGCGATCGTCGCGGCGGTCGCGGCAGGCGCCGCGATCGGCTTCGTGAACGGCGCGGTGATCGCGTACCTGCGCATCAACGCGCTGATCACGACGCTCGCGACGATGGAAATCGTGCGCGGGCTCGGCTTCATCGTGTCGAAGGGGCAGGCGGTCGGCGTGTCGTGGGATACCTTCATCGCGCTCGGCGGGCTCACCCTCTTCGGCGTGTCGCTGCCGATCTGGGTCACGCTGCTGTGCTTCATCGTGTTCGGCGTGCTGCTGAATCAGACCGTGTACGGCCGCAACACGCTCGCGATCGGCGGCAACCCCGAGGCGTCGCGTCTCGCGGGGATCAACGTCGAACGCACGCGCGTGTACATCTTCCTGATCCAGGGCGCGGTGACGGCGCTCGCCGGCGTGATCCTCGCATCGCGCATCACGTCGGGCCAGCCGAACGCCGCGCAGGGCTTCGAGCTGAACGTGATCTCCGCGTGCGTGCTCGGCGGCGTGTCGCTGATGGGCGGCCGCGCGACGATCTCGGGCGTCGTGATCGGCGTGCTGATCATGGGCACCGTCGAGAACGTGATGAACCTGCTGAACATCGATGCGTTCTACCAGTACCTGGTGCGCGGCGCGATCCTGCTCGCGGCCGTGCTGCTCGACCAGCTGAAGAACCGCGGCGTACGCGACTGACCGATTCCACGGAGACGATTCGCATGACCATCGAAACTTCCGCGCCGGATCCGCGCGCCGCGAGCGACGCGCGTTATGCGCGTTACCCGAGCCTCGAGGATCGCGCGGTGCTGATCACCGGCGGCGCGACCGGTATCGGCGCGGCGTTCGTCGAGCACTTCGCGCGGCAGGGCGCGCGCGTGGCGTTCGTCGATCTCGACGCGCCCGCGGGCCAGGCGCTCGCGGAAAGCCTCGCGCAGGCGCCGGACGTACGTCACGCGCCGCTGTTCCTCGCGTGCGACCTCACCGACATCGACGCGCTGCGCCATGCGATCGACGCGATCCGCGCACGGATCGGCGCGATCGCGGTGCTCGTGAACAACGCGGCGAACGACGCGCGCCACGCGATCGGCGACGTGACGCCCGTGTCGTTCGATGCGGGCATCGCGGTGAACCTGCGCCACCAGTTCTTCGCCGCGCAGGCGGTGATCGACGACATGAAGCAGCGCGGCGGCGGCGCGATCATCAATCTCGGCTCGATCAGCTGGATGCTGAAGAACGGCGGCTATCCCGTCTACGTGATGGCGAAGGCGGCCGTGCAGGGCCTCACCCGCGGGCTCGCGCGCGATCTCGGCCCGTTCGGGATCCGCGTGAATTCGCTGGTGCCCGGCTGGGTGATGACCGACAAGCAGCGCAGGCTGTGGCTCGACGACGCGGGCCGGGCGGCGATCAAGGCCGGCCAGTGCATCGACGCCGAGCTGCTGCCGGACGATCTCGCCCGGATGGCGCTGTTTCTCGCGGCCGACGACAGCCGGATGATCACCGCGCAGGACGTGGTGGTCGACGGCGGCTGGGCCTGATTGCCGATGTCCGTGTTCGCGCGGCAGCGCGCGACGATCCGTATCGTTTCATCGACGAAGCCAAGGAGTTCACCATGACCGCCACGTCCTCGCACGCAGCGTCGTCGTCCACGAGCCAGTCGCGCCGTGCGCGCCTGGCTGCCGCCGCGCAGCCGGTCAGCGCCGGCCCGCAGACCGCCACGTTCGCGCAGGGCGTCGGCGCCGCGCATGCGGCGGCCGTCACGCTGTCGAACGCGGCGCTGCGGCTCGACGTGCTGCCCCACCTCGGCGGCGGCATCGCGCGCTTCGATTGGCGCGGCGACCACGGTGCGCTGGTGCCGGTGTTCCGACGCTGCGAACACCCGGAGACGGCGACGGACCCGAACGTACTCGCGTGCTATCCGCTGCTGCCGTATTCGAATCGGATCGGCAACGGCCGCTTCGAATGCGACGGGCGCAGCGTCGCGGTGCCGCGCAATCGCCGCGACGAGCCGCTGCCGATCCACGGCGACGGCTGGCTCGCGCCGTGGCAGGTGGACGACGCGACCGATACCACGCTGCAGCTGTCGCTCGATCGCGCGAGCGGCGCGCCGTACGCGTTTCGTGCGATCCAGTCGTTCGCGCTCGACGACACGACGCTGTCGATCGCGCTGACGATCGAGAATGCGGGGCGCGCACGGCTGCCGTTCGGGCTCGGCGTGCACCCGTTCCTGGTGCGCGACGACGCGACCGAGCTGGCCGCGGCCGCGGGCGGCCTGTGGTTGTCGAGCGCGGATTTCCTGCCGGTGCGGCACGTGTGCGTGCCGCCGGCCTGGCAGTTCGGCGTCGCGTATCCGTTGCCGGCGACGCTCGTCAATCACGCGTTCACCGGCTGGGGCGGCCACGCGACGGTGAGCTGGCCGCGCCGCGGGCTGTTGCTGACGATCGCGGCCGACGCCGATGCGTACGTGCTCTATACGCCGCCCGGCGAGCCGTTCTTCTGCTTCGAGCCGGTCGATCATCCGATCAATGCGGTGAACCTGCCGGGCGGCGCGGCCGCGCACGGGATGACGCTGCTCGCGCCGGGCGAGCGGCTCACGCGGCGTTTCGCGTTCACCGTCGAGCGGGCCGATGCACGGGTCGACGCCGCCGTGCGCGAAGGCCGCCGGCGACGCGGGTAAAATACGCGGTCTATCAACGGTTTGCCGCGAGTATCCGCCATGTCTTCCCCGCTTACTTTCATCGAATCGCTGCGCGCCGCGTGGCAGCGCACGAATTCGCTGCTGTGCGTCGGCCTCGATCCCGAGCCGTCGCGTTTTCCCGTGCAGTTCGACGGCCAGCCCGACGCGATCTTCGAATTCTGCCGGCAGATCGTCGACGCGACCGCGCAGTACGCCAGCGCGTTCAAGCCGCAGATCGCGTACTTCGCCGCGCATCGCGCGGAAGATCAGCTCGAGCGGCTGATCGCGCACATCCACCTCCAGCACCCGGGCCTGCCAGTGATCCTCGACGCGAAGCGCGGCGACATCGGCAGCACCGCCGAGCAGTACGCGCGCGAGGCGTTCGAGCGCTATCGCGCGGACGCGGTCACCGTGAACCCGTACATGGGCTACGACTCGGTCGAGCCGTACTTCGAGCATGAAGGCAAGGGCGTGATCGTGCTGTGCCGCACGTCGAACCCGGGCGGGTCCGACCTGCAGTTCCTCGAAACGGGTGGCCGGCCGCTGTACCAGGTCGTGGCCGATCTCGCGGCGAACAAGTGGAATGCGAAGAACGGCCAGCTCGGCCTCGTGGTCGGCGCGACGTTCCCGAAGGAGATCGAGATCGTGCGCGGGATCGTCGGCGACATGCCGCTCCTGATCCCCGGCATCGGCGCGCAGGGCGGCGACGTGCACGCGACCGTCAACGCGGGCCGCACCGCCGACGGCACCGGGATGATCATCAACTCGTCGCGTGCGATCCTGTACGCGAGCAAGGGCGAGGATTTCGCCGAAGCCGCCGCGCTCGCCGCGCAGAAGACGCGCGATACGATCAACGCGCATCGCTGAAATATCGCTGAGCCGCAGGCCGCCCGCCCGGGCGGCCTTTCAATGCCGAACCCGCATCCGCGGGCCGCGCGCCTGCCTCGCGTGTTTGCCGTCCTGGCGCACGCGAACAACTTCCCGTCGCTTGCGCACCGCATGCTCGCGCCACAATCGCGCGATGCTGCCGCTTGTCATCGATCCGTCACCGGAATGTCATAAAAGGAGCGGCGCCATGCCCAAGCTGTCCCGACGTCTTCTGAGCGCGCTTGCCGCGTCGTTGTGCATGTCGTTCGCCCACGCGGCGGACCTGTCGCACTGGCCGGCGGACAGCGCGAAGGCGCTGAACGCGATGATCGCCGCACACGCGAACCGCGGCGACTACGCGGTGTTCGACGCCGACAACACGACCTATCGCTACGATCTCGAGGAGTCGCTGCTGCCGTATCTCGAGAACCGCGGCGTGCTGACGCGCGACTCGCTCGATCCGTCGCTGAAGCTGATCCCGTTCAAGGATTCCGCCGACTACAAGGAATCGCTGACGAGCTACTACTACCGGCTCTGCGAGATCGACGACCTGGTCTGCTACCCGTGGATCGCGCAGGCGTTCGCGGGGCTGTCGCTGGCCGACCTGAAGCGCCACGTCGACGCGATGCTCGCCGACGGCAAGCCGGTGCCGATCCGCTACTGGCAGGGCGACAAGGTCGTCGACGGCACCGCGAACCCGCCGCGCTTCTTCCGCGGCATGCAGGAGCTGTACAACGCGCTGCGTGAGAACGGGATCGAGGTGTACGTGATGACCGCCGCGCACGAGGAACTCGCGCGGCTCGTGCTGTCCGATCCGAAATACGGCTACAACGTGAAGCCGCAGAACGTGATCGGCGTGACGACGCTGCTGCGCGACCCGGCGACGGGCGCGCTGACCACGTCGCGGCTGCAGATCAAGGCCGGCAAGTACGACGAGGCCGCGAACCGCAACCTCGTGATCACGCCGTTCCTGATGAATCCGATGACGTGGTACGAAGGCAAGCTCGGCTCGATCGCCGGCTGGATCGACCAGTGGAAGAAGCCGGTGCTCGTCGCGGGCGACACGCCGAAATCCGACGGCTACATGCTGCTGAACGCGACCGACGTCGCGCGCGGCGGCGTGCGCGTGTGGGTGAACAAGAAGGACAAGCAGATGGCGCAGATCCGCGCATGGTCGGACGAATCGGCCGCGCAGCAGAAGGCGCTCGGCCAGCCGGTCACGGCGGACAAGAACTGGATCGTCGTGAAGCCCGACGCGATCCAGTAAGCGGCGAGGGGCGGCGGCCGCCCCTGCCGTCGCGCGGGGGAATCAGCCTTCGCGTTCGTCGAGCAGCTTGAGCAGCCCGCGCAGCGCGTGCGCGGCCGCCTGCGTGCGGATCTGCTCGCGGTCGCCCTTGAACACGAGCGTTTCGACGTCGGTATGCAGCCGGTTGCTCCATGCGAACGACACGGTGCCGACCGGCTTCTTCTCGCTGCCGCCCGCCGGGCCGGCGATGCCGGTGACCGACAGCGCGACCTGCGCGCGGCTGTTGCGCAGCGCGCCTTCGGCCATCGCGCGCGCGACCGGCTCGCTGACGGCGCCGTGCTTGTCGATCAGGTCGGGCGGCACGCCGATCATGTCGATCTTGGCCTGGTTCGAGTAGGTGACGAAGCCGCGCTCGAACCACTGGCTGCTGCCGGAGATGTCGGTGATCGCGGCGGCGATCATGCCGCCCGTGCAGGATTCGGCGGTGGCGAGCGACAGGTGCTCGTCACGCAGCTTGTTGCCTGCGCGGATCGCAAGCTGATGGACGACGGAATCGGTAGGCATGCGCGTCGGGAAACGGGAGTCGGGAAATCGGTCAGCCGACGACGGAGCGCCAGAAGGCGATCACGAGCAGCGTCATGAACGCGGCGACCAGGTCGTCGACCATGATGCCGAGCCCGCCTTTCACGCGACGGTCGAAATAGCGGATCGGCGGCGGCTTGAGCATGTCGAAGCAGCGGAACACGACGAACGCCCACAACTGGCCGATGAAGGTCGCGGGCGTGACGAACAGCATCACGAGCCAGATCGCGACGATCTCGTCCCAGACGACGGCGCCCGGATCGCTCGTGCCCATCCTGCGTGCGGTGAAACCGGTGATCCACGTGCCGGCGACGAACCCGACCGCGATCAGCGCCCACCATTCGGGCACCGTCAGGTAGCGGTTGAGCACGACGAACGCGAGCCAGCCGAACAGCGTGCCGAACGTGCCGGGCATGAACGGCGCGAGCCCGCTGCCAAAGCCGAGCGACACGATGTGCGCCGGGTGCGACAGCATGAAGCGCGCGGTGGCGCGCCGCGGCGCGTTCCGGGCGGCGCCGGGCGCGGCCGCGGATTGCGCGGTCGTCGGGTCAGTCTGCATGGAAGTGGTCGAAACCGTGCAACGTGAGAGTCAGGGGCGCGCCGGCGGCGTCGCGCCACGCGATCGCGGGCTGCTCCGACGGCGAGGACAACGCATGTATTGTACCGACTCGCGTGACCGGAACCCCGGCGCTCGCGCCCGCTGCCTCGACCGCCGCGCGGGCCGTGGCCGGCGCGGTGAAGCACAGTTCGTAGTCGTCGCCGCCGGCCAGCGTGCAGCGTCGCTGCACGTCGGGCGGCAGCGTCGCGAGCGCGGCCGAGCGCGGCACCGCGTCGGCGTCGATCTCGGCGCGCACGTTCGAGCGGGTCAGGATGTGCCGCAGGTCGCCGGTGAGGCCGTCCGAGATGTCGAGCGCCGCATGTGCGACGCCCGCGAGCGCGAGCCCGAGCGCAATGCGCGGCTCCGGGCGCTCGAGTGCTTGCCGGAACGCGGCGGCTTCGGCCGCGCCGGCGCTCCATTCGCCGCGCGCGAGCCCGAGCCCCGCGCGCGCGTCGCCGAGCGTGCCGGACACCCAGACGTCGTCGCCGTCGCGCGCGGCGTCGCGCCGCAGCGCCGCATCCGGCGCGACTTCGCCGAACACGGTCACGCACAGGTTCAGCGGCCCGCTCGTCGTGTCGCCGCCGATCAGCTCGCAGCCGAACCGCTCGGCGAGCGCGAACAGGCCGTTGCTGAACGCCTCGAGCCACGCCGCGTCGGCGCGCGGCAGCGCGCACGCGAGCGTGAACGCGCGCGGCTCGGCGCCCATCGCCGCGAGATCCGACAGGTTGACCGCGAGCGTCTTGTGGCCGAGTGCGTCGGGCGCGACGTCAGGGAAGAAGTGGCGGCCTTCGACGAGCATGTCCGTCGAAATGGCCAGCAATTTGCCGGATCGCGGCGCGAACAGTGCGCAATCGTCGCCGATGCCGAGCGTCGACGCGCGCGGGCCGCGGGCCGCGCGGCGCGCGAAGAAGCGATCGATCAGCGAAAACTCGGACAAGGCGGCTGGCACGGCGGACGGACCCGGAAGCGGTGAAGGGAACGGCATTGTACGCAGCGAGCGGGGCAGTTCCTGCACCGTTCGGTACATTTTTGTCGCGGCTGTTGCACCTGAATCGCCGGTCTGACGGCCTTCGATTGGCGCTACAATGCCGTCGAACAGTTATTCTAATCCGCCCGCCACGAGACACATGTCGACCCAAGCCTCCTCCAAAGCCAAGCTCCGCGAAGCCGCTCTCGACTATCACGAATTCCCGACCCCGGGGAAGATCGCGATCGCACCGACCAAGCAGATGATCAACCAGCGCGACCTCGCGCTCGCGTATTCGCCGGGTGTGGCGTACGCGTGCGAGGAGATCGTCGAGAACCCGCTGAACGCCGCGCGCTTCACCGCGCGCAGCAACCTGGTCGGCGTCGTCACGAACGGCACGGCGGTGCTCGGGCTCGGTAACATCGGCCCGCTCGCGTCGAAGCCGGTGATGGAAGGCAAGGCGGTACTGTTCAAGAAGTTCGCCGGCATCGACGTGTTCGACATCGAACTGAACGAGTCGGACCCGCACAAGCTGGTCGACGTGATCGCCGCGCTGGAGCCGACCTTCGGCGGCATCAACCTGGAAGACATCAAGGCGCCGGACTGCTTCATCGTCGAGCGCGAAGCGCGCAAGCGGATGAAGATCCCGGTGTTCCACGACGACCAGCACGGCACCGCGATCGTCGTGGCCGCGGCCGTCACGAACGGCCTGAAGGTCGTCGGCAAGGACATCAAGAAGGTGAAGCTCGTCGCGTCGGGCGCGGGCGCGGCCGCGCTGGCGTGCCTGGACCTGCTGGTCGACATCGGCCTGCCGCTCGAGAACATCACGGTGACCGACCTGGCCGGCGTGGTCTACAAGGGCCGCACCGAGCTGATGGATCCGGACAAGGAGCGTTTCGCCCGCGAAACCGAAGCCCGCACGCTGGCCGAGGTGATCGACGGCGCGGACATCTTCCTCGGCCTGTCGGCCGCCGGCGTGCTGAAGCAGGAGATGGTGAAGGGCATGGCCGAGCGTCCGCTGATCCTCGCGCTCGCGAACCCGACGCCGGAAATCCTGCCGGAACTGGCGCTCGAAGTGCGCCCCGACGCGATTCTCGCGACCGGCCGCACCGACTACCCGAACCAGGTCAACAACGTCCTGTGCTTCCCGTTCATCTTCCGCGGCGCGCTCGACGTCGGCGCGACGACGATCACGCGTGAAATGGAAATCGCGGCCGTCAACGCGATCGCCGAACTCGCGCAACACGAGCAGAGCGACATCGTCGCGACCGCCTACGGGATCCAGGACCTGTCGTTCGGGCCCGAATACCTGATTCCGAAGCCGTTCGATCCGCGCCTGATCGTCAAGATCGCGCCGGCCGTCGCGCAGGCCGCGATGGACGGCGGCGTCGCGACGCGCCCGATCGAGGACATGGAAGCGTACAAGCAGCACCTGCAGCAATTCGTGTATCACAGCGGCACGACGATGAAGCCGATCTTCCAGCTCGCGCGCAGCGCCCCGGCGGAGAAGAAGCGCGTCGTGTTCGCGGAAGGCGAGGAAGAGCGCGTGCTGCGCGCCGTCCAGATCATCGTCGACGAGAAACTCGCGAAGCCGATCCTGATCGGCCGCCCGTCGGTGATCGAGCACCGTATCCAGCGTTACGGCCTGCGCCTCACGCCGGGCACCGACTTCACGGTCGTCAACACCGAGCACGACGAACGCTACCGCGATTTCTGGCAGACGTACCACAAGATGATGGCGCGCAAGGGCATCAGCGAGCAGCTGGCCCGCGTCGAGATGCGCCGCCGCACGACGCTGATCGGCTCGATGCTGGTGAAGAAGGGCGAGGCGGACGGGATGATCTGCGGCACGATCAGCACCACGCACCGCCACCTGCACTTCATCGACCAGGTGATCGGCAAGCGCCCGGGCTGCAGCGTGTACGCGGCGATGAACGGCCTCGTGCTGCCGGGCCGCCAGATCTTCCTGGTCGACACGCACGTGAACGTCGATCCGACCCCGGAGCAACTCGCCGAGATCACGATCATGGCCGCCGAGGAAGTGCGCCGCTTCGGCATCGAACCGAAGGTCGCGCTGCTGTCGCACTCGAACTTCGGCACGAGCAACGCGCCTTCGGCGCAGAAGATGCGCGATACGCTCGCGATCCTGCAAGAACGTGCGCCGGAATTGAAGGTCGACGGCGAAATGCACGGCGACGTCGCGCTCGACGCGGCGCTGCGCAAGGAAATCCTGCCGGAATCGACGCTGGAAGGCGACGCGAACCTGCTGATCCTGCCGAACATCGATGCCGCGAACATCGCGTACAACCTGCTGAAGACGGCGGCCGGCAACAACATCGCGATCGGGCCGATCCTGCTGGGCGCGGCCCAGCCGGTGCACGTGCTGACCGAATCGGCGACCGTTCGCCGCATCGTCAACATGGCGGCGCTGCTGGTCGCCGACGTGAACGCCGCACGCTGAGCGGCATGAACGCGCGGCGCCGGTCGAACCGCTGCCGCGCGGCGGGCGAAATTGTAAACAAAAGCAAAAAGAGGCGTGCCCGCAATGGGCACGCCGCGGGCAGGGCGCAAACGCGCTTCCCATAAGCAACAGCGGCATCTCTCCACCCAGGTTAGCGGGCGTGGCAAGGAGGCAGGTCTTGCCATGCGAGAGATGCTGCGGATATTTTATCTCACGTAAGATAAATGTAGTCTTGTTTCGGTAAAAAATGCGCGATTCGGGGCGGAGCCAGCCTTTCGGTTCCCAAACGAACATTGATTCGCGCGGACAATAGCGCTACGCTAACGCCTTTGGTTGGTCGTCAACTACTTGATTTAACAGCGGGAACCCTGGTTCATGGCACGCAAGTGGCTCCGCAACGGCGCGCTCGCGTCCGTCTTCGCGATGTTCGCGATGGGTATCGTCGGTACACCGACGGGCAGTCTGGTTTCCGCCGCTTACGCACGGCAGGCCGTTTCGGCCGACCTGGCCGTCGGCGGGGTCGATACGATCCCGACCGCCCGTCTGCCGCGCGAGGCCGTGACCACGCTTGGCCTGATCGGCGCCGGTGGCCCCTATCCGTACGAGAAGGACGGCGTCGTCTTCGGCAACCGCGAGCGGATCCTGCCGAAGGCGAAGCGCGGCTACTACCACGAGTACACGGTGCCGACGCCGCGCGCGCGCAATCGCGGCGCGCGCCGGATCGTCTGTGGCGGGCCATTGCGCCGGATCGACAACTGTTATTACACGGACGACCACTACAACAGTTTTAAACGTATTGTTGAATGACTTCGGGATGAACGGCATGAGCGACTCCATCTACGCGCACGATACGGCGGCGGCGGAACTGTTCGCGGCCGGCGACGGCAACCTGTTTCAGCGCGTGATCCAACTTCACGCGGCGGCACAGGCTGGCGTCGCGGCGGAGCAACAGGAAGCCGAGCCCGGGCTTTCATCGAACGAGGAGCCTATGAGCCTTTTCACGACCGTGCGACCCAATCTCGTGCAGTCGATCCGCGCGTTCCGCGTGCAGGATCTCGCCGACGAAGCCGGCCGGCTCGGCCAGCATTTCCTGTACGCGTATTGCGGTGCCGCGCAGTCGAAGCAGGAAGTGATGGAGACGATCGCGACGTCGTTCCTGTTTCCGAAGCATTTCGGCAAGAACTACGACGCGCTGTACGACTGCCTGACCGACCTCGTCGCGAAGGCCGGCGCGCAGCCCGGTTTCGTGATCGTTCTCGAAGGGTTGCCGATCGCGCAGAAATTCGACAAGGAAGGGCGCGAGACGCTGCTCGACGTGTTCCGCGAAGCCGCCGAGTTCTGGGCCGAGCGCAAGGTCGCGTTCCGCGTGTTCTATTCGTTCGCGTAAAGCGCGAGACCGCAAGACCGCAAGACCTTCACGCCGCCCGAGCGCGGCCGATTCGGCAAAAAGCCCGCCTCGCGCGGGCTTTTTTGCGTCTGCGTTCCGGCCGATGGGCGCCGGGAAGTCACGCGGCGTCGGTCCGAACGTGCGTCAGGCATCGGGCCGGCGTCGGTCATTTCGGGCGCATGCCACGCCGGCCGCGCCCCGACGCATCACCACCCGCCCCAGCGCGCGGCCAGCGCCGCCAGCACGGCCGCGCCGGCCGTCTCGGTGCGCAGCACGCGCGGGCCGAGCGACAACGCGGTGAACCCGTGTGCGCGGGCCGCGTGTTCCTCGTCCGGCGACAGCCCGCCTTCGGGCCCGATCAGCAGCGTGACGGCCGCCGCGGGCGGCGCGTCGGGCAGCGACGAAAACGGGATGCTCGCGCGCGGCGACAGCAGCAGCCGCAGCTCGCCGTCGGCCGGCACGGCCGGCAGCGTATCGAGCCACGCGCCGAAGCCGCGTACCGGCGCGACGTCGGGCACGCGGTTGCGCCCGCATTGCTCGCACGACGCGCGCACGACGCCGCGCCAGTGCGCGACGCGCTTGTCCGCGCGCTCGCCGGACAGTTTCACGACGCCGCGCGCCGTCGACAGCGGCACGACCGCCGCGACGCCGAGCTCGACGGCCTTCTCGATCACCCAGTCCATCTTGTCGCCGCCGGCGATGCCTTGCGCCAGCGTCACGCGATAGGGCGGCTCGGCCTCGGCCGGATCGAACGCTTCGAGCTGCGCGAGCGCGCCGCGCTTGTCGATCTCGACGAGCCGCGCGCGGTACTGGCCGCCGCTGCCGTCGAACAGCGCGAGCGCGTCGCCGGGCTGCAGCCGCAGCACTTGCGCGTGCCGCGCGACGTCGGCCGGCAACGGGAGCGTCGTATCGGCGCGCAGCGCCGCTTCGACGAAGAAACGCGGCACGGCCGCGGTGGTGGTCGCTTCACTCATGCGTATCGCGGCTCCGTTCATGCGGCGAGGCGGCGCGCGAGCGCCCAGCGGTAGCCGTCGAGATCCTCGATCTGGGCGAAGCGGTCGCCCCAGAACTGATCTTGCGGCGAGGTCAGCGATTTCGCGCCCGCGTCGAGCGCGCGCTGCCAGGTTGCGTCGACGTCGTCGACATACAGGTAGAAAGACTGCGGAGCGGTTGCATGCGCACTCTTCGGCGTGAGCGCGATCGAGCCGAATGCGCCTTCGGGCGCGAACATCACGATCAGCTGCCCGCGGTAGGTCATCTCGACGTGCATGATCGCGCCGTCCTCGTCGAGGACGTCGCGCAGCTCGAAGCCGAATGCGGCCTGGAAGAACTCGATGGTCGCGTGCGCATTGCGCACGGCCAGGTAAGGCGTCAACCAAGGCACGTTGGCCGGACGTGGATCGGTCATGAAATCTCCTGTCGAACGGGGTTGGCGCTTGAGCGGTGACTCCGGTCCCATGCTTTGCAGTCCAACGGATATTGGCGCGCGGGGGCCCGGGGCGGCACCGCGCCGTGCAGAGGATACGCAGGCGGGCCGCCTGCATCGCGCCGGGCCCGCGCGTGACGGGTCGGGCGCCGGAGAAAGCGCGGCCCGCCCGCGAAGCGATGCTCCGCCCGGCAGCTCAGCGGCGAACGCCCAGTGTATCGCGCAGCGCGCGCGGCAGGGCAAAGAGGGCCGCATGGAGTCGCGCGTCGTAGTAGCGCAAGCCCTGCACGCGGCGTGCGGCGAGCCGTTCGTCGATGTCGTGCGCGAACAGCGCGGCCGCGTCGAGCGTGTCGCTCGCAATCGCCATCAGCCACTGGGATCCGTACAGCGGCACGTGCGCGGACAGCGGATCAACGACCGCGAAGCTCGCGCGCAGGTCGTCGAGCAGCGCGGCGATGCGCGCCGTGTGGAACACCGGCGAGCCGAGATGCATCGAGATCGCACCGCACGGCGTGAGGATCCGCTTGAGCCGCGCGTAGAACTCGCGCGTATAGAGGCCGGCCGCCGGCGAGTCGGGCGGCGTGAGGTCGAACACGACGAGATCGAAATGCTCGACGGTCGACGCGACGAAATGCGCGGCGTCGCCGATCACGACCGCGACGCGCGGGTCGTCGAGCGCGCCCTGGTGCACGTCGTCGAGATAGCGGCGCGCCATGCCGATCACCTCGTCGTCGAGCTCCGCGACGACAATCCGCTCGATGCACGCGTGCTTGAGCAACTGGCGCGCGGCGCCGCCGTCGCCCCCGCCGAGCACGAGCGCCTTCCTCGGGCACGGGTGCGCGAGCGCGGCCGGGTGCGTCATGCACTCGTGGTACACGTATTCGTCGCCGACCGACGTCATCGGCCGGCCGTCCAGCGTGAACAGGCGGCCGAGCTGCGGGGTTTCCCAGACCTCGATGTGCTGGTGCGGCGACGCGACGTGCGCGAGCCGGCGTGCGTTCGGGAAGCCGTACGCGACGTCGGGCGTGGGATGGAAGAGAAGGGTCGTGTTCACGGGCGGGCCGCTCGGGCAGGCAGTTCCGACGTCTGAATTATAGGAGGCGGGCGGTTTGGCGGAAAACCGTGCCGGAACACTACGCGCCGACAAGGGAAATGTCAGCCCATCTGTTAAAATGACGAGCTTTGCAGCCCCGTCCGTAGGCTCCGTCCGCTTCGCGTCCGTCAGGCGCCGCACTGCGCGCCGGGAACGATTGACGCTCGAGCTTCCGGATGCCGCCGTGCCCCCGTTTCCTCGACTCGTTCTCCGGACTCGACATGACGACTTCGTCTCCCGCCTCCACCACCCTGATGGCCAATGCGATCCGTGCGCTCGCGATGGACGCCGTCCAGCAAGCGAACTCCGGCCACCCCGGCATGCCGATGGGCATGGCCGAAATCGGCGTCGCGCTCTGGTCGCGCCACCTGAAGCACAACCCGACGAACCCGCACTGGGCGGATCGCGACCGCTTCGTGCTGTCGAACGGCCATGGCTCGATGCTGCTGTACTCGCTGCTGCACCTGACCGGCTACGACCTGCCGATGGAAGAGCTGAAGAACTTCCGCCAGCTGCACTCGAAGACGCCGGGCCACCCGGAATACGGCATCACGCCGGGCGTCGAGACGACCACCGGCCCGCTCGGCCAGGGCCTCGCGAACGCGGTCGGCATGGCGCTCGGCGAAGCGCTGATGGCCGACGAGTTCAACCGTGACGGCGCGAAGATCGTCGATCACCACACGTACGTGTTCCTCGGCGACGGCTGCCTGATGGAAGGCATCTCGCACGAGGCCTGCTCGCTCGCGGGCACGCTGAAGCTGAACAAGCTGATCGCGCTGTACGACGACAACGGCATCTCGATCGACGGCGACGTCGTCAACTGGTTCCACGACGACACGCCGAAGCGCTTCGAAGCGTACGGCTGGAACGTGATCCCGAACGTGAACGGCCATGACGTCGACGCGGTCGACGCGGCGATCGCGAAGGCGAAGCTGTCGGACAAGCCGACGCTGATCTGCTGCAAGACGGTGATCGGCAAGGGCGCGGCGACCAAGGCGGGCGGCCACGACGTGCACGGCGCGGCGCTCGGCGCGGAAGAAATCGCGAAGACGCGCGAAGCGCTCGGCTGGAAGTGGGAGCCGTTCGTGATTCCGCAGGAAGTCTATGCGGCATGGGACGCGAAGGAAGCCGGCAAGCGCGCCGAGTCCGAATGGGACGCGACGTTCGCCGCCTATCGCGCGAAGTTCCCGGCAGAAGCCGCCGAATTCGAGCGCCGGATGGCCAACAAGCTGCCGGCCGACTGGGCCGAGAAGGCTGCGGCGATCATCGCCGGTGCGAACGAGCGCGCCGAGACGGTCGCGACCCGCAAGGCGTCGCAGCAGGCGATCGAAGGGCTCGCCGCCGCACTGCCGGAGCTGCTCGGCGGCTCGGCCGACCTGACCGGCTCGAACCTGACCAACTGGAAGGCATCGAAGGCGGTCCGCGCGAATCCGGAAGGCGCGGGCGTGCTGCTCGGCAACCACATCAACTACGGCGTGCGCGAATTCGGCATGAGCGCCGCGATCAACGGCCTCGCGCTGCACGGCGGCCACAAGCCGTTCGGCGGCACGTTCCTGACGTTCTCCGACTACAGCCGCAACGCGCTGCGCGTCGCGTCGCTGATGAAGGTCCCGTCGATCTTCGTATTCACGCACGACTCGATCGGCCTCGGTGAAGACGGCCCGACGCACCAGTCGATCGAGCACGTGTCGAGCCTGCGCCTGATCCCGAACCACGACGTCTGGCGTCCGGCCGACACGGTCGAGACGGCCGTCGCGTGGACCCACGCGGTCGCCGCAGACCGTCCGTCGAGCCTGATCTTCAGCCGCCAGAACCTCGCATTCAACCCGCGCACCGACGCGCAGATCGCCAACATCGAGAAGGGCGGTTACGTGCTGAAGGACTGGGACGAAGAGATCGTCGCGCGCAAGATCATCCTGATCGCGACGGGCTCGGAAGTCGAACTCGCGATGAAGGCCGTCGAGCCGCTCGCGCAGCAGGGCATCGCGGCCCGCGTCGTGTCGATGCCGTCGACCAACGTGTTCGACCGCCAGGACGCCGAATACCGCGAACGCGTGCTGCCGCACGGCGTGCGCCGCGTCGCGATCGAAGCGGGCGTGACCGCGTTCTGGCACAAGTACGTCGGCCGCGAAGGCGGCGTCGTCGGGATCGACACGTTCGGCGAATCGGCGCCGGCCGGCGTGCTGTTCAAGTACTTCGGCTTCACCGTCGAGCGCGTCGTCGAGACCGCGAAGGCCGTGCTGGCCTAAAAGCATTCGCGACGCGCGCCACCCCTCGCGCGCGTCGCACCGTGAAGCTGCACGAAACGAATTTTTTCAGCCATCAGGAGATAGACCATGACGATTCGCGTCGCAATCAACGGCTACGGCCGTATCGGCCGCAACACGCTGCGCGCGTTCTATGAAAACGGCAAGAAGCACGATCTCGAGATCGTCGCGATCAACGACCTGGGCGATGCGAAGACCAACGCGCACCTGACCCAGTACGACACCGCGCACGGCAAGTTCCCGGGCGAAGTGTCGGTCGACGGCGACTTCCTCGTCGTGAACGGCGACAAGATCCGCGTGCTCGCGAACCGCAACCCGGCAGAACTGCCGTGGGGCGAGCTCGGCGTCGACGTCGTGATGGAATGCACGGGCTTCTTCACGACGAAGGAAAAGGCGAGCGCGCACCTGAAGGGCGGCGCGAAGAAGGTCATCATCTCGGCGCCGGGCGGCAAGGACGTCGACGCGACGATCGTCTACGGCGTGAACCACGACGTGCTGAAGGCCGAGCACACCGTCATCTCGAACGCATCGTGCACGACGAACTGCCTCGCGCCGCTCGTCAAGCCGCTGAACGACAAGATCGGCCTCGAAACCGGCCTGATGACGACGATCCACGCGTACACGAACGACCAGGTGCTGACGGACGTCTATCACGAAGACCTGCGTCGCGCGCGTTCGGCTACCCACAGCCAGATCCCGACGAAGACGGGCGCTGCATCGGCCGTCGGCCTCGTGCTGCCGGAACTGAACGGCAAGCTCGACGGTTACGCGATCCGCGTCCCGACGATCAACGTGTCGATCGTCGACCTGTCGTTCATCGCGAAGCGCGACACGACGGTCGAGGAAGTCAACGCGATCATGAAGGAAGCATCGGAAGGCGCGCTGAAGGGCATCCTCGGCTACAACGACGCACCGCTGGTGTCGATCGACTTCAACCACAACCCGGCTTCGTCGACGTTCGACGCAACGCTGACCAAGGTGTCGGGCCGCCTCGTCAAGGTGTCGAGCTGGTACGACAACGAGTGGGGTTTCTCGAACCGCATGCTGGATACGGCAGTCGCATTCGCGAACGCGAAGTAATCCCGCACGTCGCGCGGCCGCCGCACGGCGGCCTGCGTGGCGAACGAGCCCGGCCCGGAATTTTTCCCGGCCGGGTTTTTTATTGCGCGGCGTTCGCCGTCACCTGCTCGAGCGCGTCGACGAACGCGCGCTTCAGCGGGCTGTCGAGGTCGGTCCACGCGAGGCCGATGCCGGTCCGGTGGCCGGCCAGGTCGAGCGGCCGCGCGAGCACGTTCGGCGGCAGCGCGCTCGCGGCTTCCGCCGGGATCAGCCCGATCCCCATGCCGGCCGCGACGAGCGCGAGCATCGTCGTGAATTCCCCGAACTCCTGCGCGATCTCGAGCGTCGTGCCCGCGCGGCTCAGTGCCAGCAGCATGTCGTCGTGAAAGCCGGGCGCGTAGCGGCGCGCGAGCACGAACGCGGGCTGGCCGCGCAACGCGGACGGTGAAATCGTGTCGTGCGCGGCGAGCGGATGGTCGAGCGGCAGCGCGACCACGAAGCCTTCCTCGAGCACCACGCGCGTGTCGATGCCCGCATACGCAGCCGGCAGCCGGATCATCCCGAAATCGATGCGCCGGTCGCGCAGCGCGGCGATCTGGTCGGGCGTCGGCATGTCCTTCAGTTCGAGCGTGATCAGCGGATAGCGCTCGCGCATCGTGCGCAGCACGGCCGGCAGCAGCGCCGGCAGCACCGACGACACGAACGCGATGCGCAGCGTGCCGATCTCGCCGTGGCTCGACAGCCGCGCCATCTGCTCCGCGCGCGCGGCCTGCTGCAGCGTCGCCCGCGCTTCGGGCAGGAACACGCGCCCCGTATCGCTGAGCTCGACCTTGTGACGGTCGCGCTCGAACAGGCGTGCGCCCAGATCCTCCTCGAGCGCCTTGATCTGCATGCTCAGCGCGGACTGCACGATGAACAAGCGCTGCGCGGCGCGCCCGAAATGCAGTTCTTCCGCGAGCGTGACGAAGGCGCGCAATTGCTTGAGTTCCATGGCGGGCGGGCGGCAGCGAACGGTGAAGAGAACGGTGATCGGATTTCATGATAACCGGATCAAAAAAGACCATTGGCGCGACGCCCGGCCGAGCGCCGAAGATACCCTCGACGCGAGACCGGCCGCGACCGGCGGTCGGCTCGATGGCACGAGGAGACATGCATGAGCAACGCGCTTGACCGGTTCCGCCTGGACGGCCGCCGCGCACTGATCACGGGTTCCGGACGCGGGATCGGCCTGACGCTCGCCCGCGGGCTCGCCGAGGCCGGTGCGGCGATCGTGATCAACGATCGCAATGAGGAGAAGGCCGCGACGCTCGCGCGCCATTTCCGTGAGGAAGGCTTCGCGGCCGACTACGCGGTGTTCGACGTCGCCGAGCACGCGCAGGTGCGCGCGGCGATCGACGATTTCGAGGCGCACGTCGGCGCGATCGACATCCTCGTGAACAACGCGGGCATCCAGCGCCGCGCGCCGCTCGACGCATTCGACCCGGACGACTGGCACGCGCTGATGCGCGTGAACCTCGACGGCGTGTTCAACGTCGCGCAGGCGGTGGCGCGCCACATGATCGCGCGCGGCCGCGGCAAGATCATCAACATCTGCTCGGTGCAAAGCGAGCTCGCCCGGCCGACGATCGCGCCGTATGCGGCGACGAAGGGCGCGGTGCGGATGCTGACGAAAGGGATGTGCGCCGACTGGGCGCGTCACGGCATCCAGGCGAACGGCCTCGCGCCCGGCTATTTCGAGACCGAACTGAATCGCGCGCTGGTCGACGACGCGGCGTTCTCCGACTGGCTGTGCAAGCGCACGCCGGCCGGCCGCTGGGGGCAGGTCGACGAGCTGTGCGGCGCGGCGATCTTCCTCGCGTCGGCCGCATCCGATTTCGTGAATGGCCAGACGCTGTTCGTCGACGGCGGGCTGACCAGCGCCGTCTGAGCGACGGCGCTTGCGCCGTGAGCGCAGCGTCGTTGCGCCGGTGAGCGCCGGCCAATGCCGGCCAATGCCGGCTCGCGCCGGCATCCGAATGCCCAGAAGAGCCCGCCGCACGAGCGGGCCGATGTCCCGGTGCGCCTCGCGCCGGGTTCCGGAACGGAACGCAGGAGACAGGAGACAACGATGGATCGCACTTCCCCGCCGCCCGCGCGGCGCGATGCAATGCCCGGCACGGACGCGCCGGCCGATGCCGCCGAGCGTCGCGGCGTCGACACGCAGCAGCTGAACCGCGCGGCATGGACCTGCTCGCTCGGCAGCGCGCTCGAATACTACGATTTCGCGCTGTACACGCTCGCGTCGGCACTGGTCTTCGGACCGCTGTTCTTTCCCGCGCAAACCGCCGAGATGCGGTTGATCGCGAGCTTCGGCACGTACTTCGTCGGCTTCGCGGTGCGCCCGCTCGGCGGCGTGGTGTTCGGCGTGCTCGGCGATCGCGTCGGCCGCAAGTTCGTGCTGACCGCGACGGTGCTGCTGATGGGCGTCGCGAGCACGCTGATCGGCGTGCTGCCGACCTATGCGAGCGCCGGCTACTGGGCGCCGGCGCTGCTGGTGCTGCTGCGCATCCTGCAGGGCCTGGGTGCCGGCGCGGAGCAGGCCGGCGCGGCCGTGCTGATGACCGAATACGCGCCGCCCGGCAAACGCGGCTTCTATGCGTCGCTGCCGTTTCTCGGGATCCAGCTCGGCACGCTGCTCGCGGCGGCCGTCTATTTCCTGCTGCTCGCGAACCTCGAGCGCGTGACGGACGGCTGGGGCTGGCGCGTGCCGTTCCTGTTCAGCGCGGTGATCGTCGCGGTCGGGCTCTACATGCGCGTGCGGCTGCACGAGTCGCCGACCTTCGTGCGGCTCGAGAAGCGCGCGCAGGTGTCGGCGAATCCGCTGAAGAGCGCGGTCCGGCATTCGAAGCGCACGCTGCTGATCGGCATCGGCCTGCGGATGGCCGAGAACGGCGGCTCGTCGATCTACCAGGCGCTCGCGGTCAGCTATCTCGCCGGCGTGATCGGGATGAAGGGGCCGATCGGCGCGCTCGCGCTGGTGTGCGCGGCGACCGTCGGCGCATGCACGGTGCCGCTGGCCGGGCGGTTGAGCGATCGCTTCGGCCGCGTGCGCGTGTACCGCACGTTCGCGTGGCTGCAGCTCGCGCTCGCGTTTCCGGTGTGGTGGATCTTCAGCCAGGGGAACGTGGTGGCGAGCGTGATCGCGATCTCGATCGCGCAGGGCTTCGCGAACTGGGGGATGCTGGGCGCGCAGGCCGCGCTGCTGCCCGAACTGTTCGGCGCGCGGCATCGCTACATGGGCGTGTCGTTCTCGCGCGAAGTGTCGGCCGTGCTCGCGGGCGGGATCGCCCCGCTCGTCGGCGCGACGCTCATCGCGACCGTGATCGCGCGGCACGGCGGCGACCATGCGGCGGGCGTGCATGCATGGGTGCCGATCGCCGCGTACTTGGTGCTGCTGACGCTGATCACGCTGTTCACCACCGCGCGGATGCCGGAGACGCTGAACCGCGATCTCGACGATCCGCTCGACGCCGCGCAGGCGCAATCGGCCCCGGACGCCGAATCGCTCGCACGGCATGCATGAATGGGCCGGGCGGCCGACGCGGCCCGGCACGCATTCGACTTTCAACGCTTTTCGACAGGAGCAAGCGCAGATGGCGCACGAATCGAACCGGCGGCCCGAGCTGCTGATGACGGGCCCTTACCAGCCGTGGGACGACGCATGGTTGTCGACCGGCTACGACGTCCATCGGTTGTGGGAGGCCGCCGATCGTGCGGCATGCCTCGCCGAACACGGCGCCGGCGTGCGCGCGATCGCGACGCGCGGCGACCTCGGCGCCGACGCGGCGCTGATCGCCGCGCTGCCGAAGCTCGAGATCATCGCGTGCTACGGTGTCGGCACCGATGCGATCGATCTCGGCGTCGGCCTCACGCTCGCGCTGCTGCGCCGGATCGGCGCCGGCGACGCGTACGTCCGCTCCGGCGCATGGTCCGACGGCGACATGCCGCTCGTCACGCGCCTGTACGGCAAGCGCGTCGGCATCGTCGGCTTCGGCCGGATCGGCTCCACGCTCGCGCGCCGGCTGTCGGGTTTCGACGTCGAACTCGGCTACTTCGACGTCGCGCCGCGCGACAACAGTCAGCATCGCTTCTTCGGCCGCCTGGCCGAGCTGGCCGGCTGGTGCGACGTGCTGATCGTCACGCTGGCGGGCGGCGCGTCGACTCGCCACCTCGTCGACGCGGCCGTGCTCGACGCGCTCGGCCCGCGCGGCTATCTGGTGAACGTGTCGCGCGGCACGACCGTCGACGAGCCCGCGCTGCTCGACGCGCTCGAACGTGGCGCGATCGCCGGCGCGGCGCTCGACGTGTTCTGGAACGAACCGCGCATCGACCCGCGCTTTCTCGCGTTGCCGAACGTGCTGCTGCAGCCGCATCATGCGAGCGGCACCGTCGAGACGCGCCAGGCGATGGGCTGGCTCGTGCGCGACAACCTCGCCGCGCACTTCGCCGGCGCGCCGTTGCTCACGCCGGTCGTCTGAGGAGGCTGTCATGCGTATGCGTTGCATGTGTCTCGTGATCCACGGACCGAACGACCTGCGGCTCGAGGAGCAGGACGCGGGCGAGGTCGGCGCGGGCCAGGTGCGCGTCGAGGTCGCGATGGGCGGCATCTGCGGCTCGGATCTCCATTACTTCCGGCACGGCGGCTTCGGCGCGATCCGGCTGCAGCAGCCGATGGTACTCGGCCATGAAGTCGCCGGCACGGTGGCGGCGGTCGCGCCGGACGTGACGTCGGTGAAGGTCGGCGATCGCGTCGCGGTGAATCCGAGCCGCCCGTGCGGCGCGTGCCGCTATTGCCTCGAAGGGCTGCCGAACCAGTGTCTCGACATGCGCTTCTACGGCAGCGCGATGCGCATGCCGCACGTGCAGGGCGCGTTTCGCAACGCGCTCGTGTGCGATGCCGCGCAGTGCGTGAAGGTGGCCGACCATGTGCCGCTGTCGCTCGCGGCGCTCGCCGAGCCGTTCGCGGTCGGGCTGCATGCAGTGTCGCGCGCGGGCCCGTTGATCGGGCGGCGCGTGCTCGTGTCGGGGTGCGGGCCGATCGGCGTGCTGGCGGTCGCGGCGGCGCGGGTGCACGGCGCGGCGGAGATCGTCGCGACCGACGTGGTCGATGCGCCGCTCGAGGTCGCCCGCGCGCTCGGCGCCGACCATACGATCAACGCGGCGGCCGACACCGGCTGGGTCGCGCGCTACGGTGCCGACAAGGGCACGTTCGACGTGATGATCGAGTGTTCGGGCAATGCGCGCGCGCTGCGCGACGGCCTCGACGTGATGCGGCCGCGCGGCGTCGTCGTGCAGCTCGGGCTCGGCGGCGACGTCAGCCTGCCGCAGAACGTCGTGGTCGCGAAGGAGCTGTCGATCTGCGGATCGTTCCGCTTCCACGCGGAATTCGCGCTCGCGGTGCAGTTGATCAATGCCGAGCGCGTCGACCTGCGCCCGGCCGTGACGGGCGTGTTCCCGATGCGCGACGCGAACCGCGCGTTCGAGCTGGCCGGCGACCGGCAGCGCGCGATGAAGGTGCTGATCGATTTCGCGGACGCGGCGGCTTGATCGTCCGCTGATGGCGCGCGACGGCGCGCAAGGCCAAGAAGGCACGCCCGCGATTGGCAGAGCGTGTCTTTTTCATCGGCTGGAGCGAAACCCGATCATTGCGTGACTTGCCGCGCGCCGATGCGCTGCGACGCGAGCCACAGGGCGATCAGCACGCCCGCGAGCGCCGCGCCCGCGATGCACACGCCGCGCCAGCCGTCGATGCCGTACGCGACGCTCGCCGCCAACGATCCGCATGCGCCGCCGATGAAGTAGCTCGTCAGGTAGATGGTCGTCACGCGGCTGCGCGCGTGACCCGCGAGTGCATAGATCACGCTCTGGTTCGAGATGTGCATGCCCTGCACGCCGACGTCGAGCAGCAGGATCCCCGCGATCAGCGCGCCGAGCGAATGCGCGCCGGCCGCGATCAGCGCGAACGACGCGAGCACGGCCGCCGCGAACAGGCCGGTCGCCACGTTGCCGTGGCCGCGATCGACGAGCCGGCCGGCCGACGTCGCCGCGAGCGCGCCCACCGCGCCGACGATCCCGAACAGGCCGATCCGCCCTTCGGAATAGCTGTACGGCGGTTGGCTCAACAGGAACGTGAGGCCGGTCCACAGCAGGCTGAAGCACGCGAACACGAGCGCGCCGTAGGCCGAGCGCAGCGCGATCAACGGCTGCGCGCGCACCAGCGCGACCAGCGAGCGCATCAGCGCCGCGTAGTCGAGCCGCGCGTGGCGGCGATCCTTCGGCAGCTTCACCGCGAGCACGCCGGTCAGCGCGAGGATCATCGCCGCGGCGATGCCGTACACCGCGCGCCAGCCGAACCCATCGGCGATCGCGCCGGCGGCGACGCGCGCGAGCAGGATGCCGAGCAGCAGCCCGCTCATCACGGTGCCGACCGCTCGGCCGCGCGTGCGCGCGTCGGCGAGCGACGCGGCGAACGGCACGAGCAGCTGGGTCGAGCAGGTGACGAAGCCGAGCGCGATGTTCGCGACGACGAACATCGTGAAGTTCGTGCTGAACGCGACGGCGGCCAGCGCGATCACGTTGAGCACGAGCAGCCGCACGATCAGCGTGTGGCGGTTGACCGCGTCGCCGAGCGGGACGATCAGCAGCAGGCTCGCCGCATAGCCGAGCTGCGTCAGCGTGACGAGATAGCCGAGTTCGGCGGGCGGGCGGCCGAAGCTGTGCGCGATCGCGGCGAGCAGCGGCTGCGCGTAGTAGATGTTGCCGATGACGATGCCGCACGCGCAGGCGAACAGCAGCGTCATCGCGCGGGTCAGGGGAGGATGGTTGTCTTGATGCGGTTCCATGGTCGCGAAAGAAACAGCGGTGCCGGCCGGCGGCACGGGCCGTCGGCAACGCGGGGTTGCGGAAATCGGGGCCGGCGTCAGCGGATCGACGATGCGCGCGATGCGCGCCGGGGGCGCGTGGCCGGCGCCCGGTCGAGGCGGCGGCGCAACGTCGTGCGGCGGGCGGGGAGGGCGGGCCCGGGCGGGCCGCTCCGGTGCGCGGCCAGGCGGCGTGCGCGGGAGCGGATGTGCGTATGATGCGGGAACCGAACCATAGCGTCCAAGACTGGATCCTTATGGTATCCATTGGTTCTACCAATACCCGGGCCGCCATGCTACTCCGCCACATCCGCTATTTCCTGGCCGTCGCCGAGCAGCGCAGCTTCACGCGCGCGGCCGATGCGCTGCACGTGTCGCAGCCGACGCTGTCGCAGCAGGTCCGCCAGCTGGAGGACATGCTCGGCGTGCCGTTGTTCGACCGCTCGGGCCGCACGGTGCGGCTCACCGAATTCGGCGAGGTCTATGCGCGCCACGCGCGCGCGGCGCTGCACGAGCTCGACACCGGGCAGCGAGCGCTGCACGACGTTGCCGATCTCGGCAGCGGTTCGCTGCGGCTCGCGATGATGCCGACCTTCGCGGCCTACCTGAGCGGCTCGCTGATCGATGCGTTCCATGCGGATTTCCCGAACGTCGCGCTGACGATCGACGCGATGCCGCAGGAGCGCATCGAGGCGCAGCTTGCCGACGACCGGCTCGATGCGGGCTTCGCGTTCTTGCCGCCGCGCGCGCCCGACATCGACGCGCTGCCGCTGTGGGACGAGCCGCTCGCCCTGGTGACGGGCCGCGCGCACCGCCTCGCCCGCCGCCGCGCGCTGAGCCCGGCCGAACTCGCCGGCGAGCCGCTGGTGCTGCTGAGCCGCGCGTTCGCGACGCGCGCGAGCATCGACCGGTATTTCATCGAGCAGGGTGCGCAGCCGAAGATCGCGATCGAGACGAATACGGTCAGCGCGGTGCTGGAACTCGTGCGCTGCGGGCGGCTCGCGACGGTGCTGCCCGACGCGATCGCGCGCGAGAGCGGCGACTTGTGCGCGCTGGAACTCGATCCGCCGCTGCCGTCGCGCACGGCCGCGCTGCTCACGCGCAAGGGCGCATACCGCAGCGTCGCGGCGCGCGCGTTCATCGAGCGCGCGCTCGCGTATCGCGATCCTTCGGGGGGATGACCGGTACGACCGGCGAACCGCTGCCGCACCGGCCGCGACCGGAGGCCGGTGGCTGCGTCAGGTGCCCGGCGTCGGGAAGAAGATGCCCGCGCGCTGCGCGGCGTTCGCGATGTGCGTCTCGATCGCGGTGCCGGCCGCGGCCGCATCGCGGGCGATCAGCGCGTCGACGATCGCGCGGTGCTCGTGCCACGTCGACAGCAGCAGCTCGCGCCGGTAGAACGGCATGCGCTGGCTTTCCTTCATGATGTCGGCGCTGCTGCGCAGCACCGACTCGATCGCCGCGTTGCCCGCGAGATGGATGATCCGCATGTGGAAATCGAAGTCGAGCTGCGACGCTTCGTCGAGCGCACTCTCGGTCAGCGCGACGTGCAGGTCGGCGAGGTTGTCCTCGAACCACGCGATGTCGTCGTCGCTGACGACGTGCGCGGCCATCCGCGCGGCGAACCCTTCGAGCGCATAGCGCATCTGGTACGTATCGGGCGGCGACGACTGCTCGGCGAATTGCCACGGATGCGCGGCCGACGCCTGCGCGCTTTCGACGTACACGCCCTTGCCGGCGCGGATGCGCAGCATCCCGAGCGCCTCGAGCGTCGACAGCGCCTCGCGCAGCGACGCGCGGCTGATCTCCAGCTCCTCGGAGAGCTGGCGCTGGGCCGGCAGCAGGCTGCCGACCGGATACACGCCTGCCTCGATCCGGTCGCGGATCGTCGCGATGGCGGCGTCGGTCACGGTGTGCGGAACGTTTTTCATGATGTGAACGATGGCCGGTCTGACCGGCATTGTAATCCGCACGCGCGCGGTGCACGACCGGCCTACGGGAAAGCCACGATCCGCCCCCGCACGGTGCGGGGCACAGGGGCGGGAAATCCCTATTTTGTCCGTCCTTGACTCCACTATATCGGCTTCCTACTATCCACCATAACATCACTGGTCTTACCAGTATGAACAGACGAAACTGCAACCGTTGGATCGGGAGAGTGCCGTGTCGAAATTCCTCAATTCGCTGTTTGGCCGGGTAGTCGTCGCATTGATCCTGGGGGTCGCGCTCGGCGCGTTCTTCCCGCATTTCGCCGAGTCGCTGCGACCGCTCGGCGACGGCTTCCTGAAGCTCATCAAGATGGTCATCGGCCCGATCGTGTTCTGCGTCGTGGTCAGCGGGATGGCCAATGCGGGCGACCTGAAGAAGGTCGGCCGGGTCGGCCTGAAGGCGGTCGTCTACTTCGAGATCATGACGACGCTCGCGCTCGGCATCGGGCTCGTCCTCGCATGGGTCACGCGCCCCGGCGTCGGCATGAACATCGACCTGCGCTCGCTCGACGCGGCCTCGCTCTCGACGTACGCGAAGAACGCCGAAAGCCTGAAGGACACGGCCGGCTACCTGATGAAGATCATCCCCGAGACCGCGATCGACGCGTTCGCGAAGGGCGACATCCTGCAGATCCTCGTGTTCGCGGTGCTGTTCGGCTCGGCGCTGTCGCTGCTCGGCGACAAGGCGCAGCGCGTCAATTCGCTGATCGAGGAACTGTCGCACGTGTTCTTCCGCATCATCGGCTTCATCATCAAGCTCGCGCCGCTCGGCGTGCTCGGCGCGATCGCGTTCACGACCGGCAAGTACGGCGTCGCGTCGCTCAAGCAGCTCGGCTACCTCGTCGCGGTGTTCTACCTGAGCTGCTTCGTGTTCGTCACGGTCGTGCTCGGCGCGGTGATGCGTCTCGCGGGCTTCTCGGTGTTCAAGCTGATCCGCTACCTGCGCGAGGAACTGTCGATCGTGCTCGGCACGGCGTCGTCGGACGCGGTGTTGCCGCAGGTGATGAGCAAGCTCGAATACATGGGCATCAAGGATTCGACGGTCGGCCTCGTGATCCCGACCGGCTATTCGTTCAACCTCGACGGTTTCTCGATCTACCTGACGCTCGCCGTGCTGTTCATCGCGCAGGCCACCAACACGCCGCTGTCCACGCACGACCTGATCGTCGTGCTGCTCGTGTCGCTCGTCACGTCGAAGGGCGCGCACGGGATTCCCGGTTCGGCGATCGTGATCCTCGCGGCGACGCTGTCGGCGATTCCCGCGATTCCGGTGCTCGGCCTCGTGCTGATCCTGCCGGTCGACTGGTTCGTCGGCATCGCCCGCGCGCTGACCAACCTGATCGGCAACTGCGTCGCGACGGTGGTCGTCGCCGTGTGGGAGAACGACATCGACCGGGCCCGTGCGAAGCGCGTGCTGAACCGCGAACTGCGCTACGTGGCCGACGAAGCCGGCAGCGCCGCGCCGGTCGCCGGCGACCAGGCCCACGCGCTCTGAGCGCACCCGCGCGCGAGGCGGCCTCCCGGGCTGCTTCGCGCGAACGAATGTCCCGCGGCCGGCGCGACGATGCGCCGGTCCTTGCCAAAATAATGGAGACGACATGGCAGCCCCCATCCTCGATCCGAACGCGCCGGCCTTCACGCGGCGCTACATGAACCTCGCCGACCCGCGCCTGGGCGCGCAGGCGCTCTTCGCCAGCGACGAATTCTTCGCGCCGAAGGAGCGCATGCTGAATCCCGAGCCGGCCGTCTTCATTCCCGGCAAGTACGACGACCACGGCAAGTGGATGGACGGCTGGGAAACGCGCCGCAAGCGCACCACCGGCCACGACTTCTGCGTGGTCCGGCTCGCGCGGCCGGGCGTGATCTACGGCGTCGATCTCGATACGAGCCACTTCACCGGCAACTTTCCGCCGGCCGCGTCGATCGAGGCCTGTGCGGTGGACGGCGACACGCCGCCGGACGACACCGAATGGCGCACGATCGTCCCCGCGACGACGCTGCAGGGCAATTCGCATCACTACGTGAGCGTCGACGATGCGCAGCCGGTCACGCACCTGCGCGTGAACCTGTATCCGGACGGCGGGCTCGCGCGGCTGCGCGTGTACGGCCAGCCGCAGCGCGACTGGCGCCACGTGCCGGCGGGCGAACTCGTCGATCTCGCGGCGATCGAGAACGGCGGCTACCTGGTGGCCGCGAACAACCAGCACTTCGGCCCGGCCTCGCAGATGCTGATGCCGGGGCGCGGCGCGAACATGGGCGACGGCTGGGAAACGCGGCGCCGCCGCGAGCCCGGCAACGACTGGGCGATCGTCGCGCTGGCGCGGCCGGGCATCATCCGGCGCGTCGAGGTCGATACGGCGTTCTTCAAGGGCAACTTCCCCGACCGCTGTTCGCTGCAGGCCGCGCACGTCGCCGGCGGCACCGACGATTCGCTCGTCACGCAGGCGATGTTCTGGGCCGAACTGCTCGGCGAGCAGAAGCTGCAGATGGACCACGTGCATACGTTCGACCAGCTCGCGGCGCTGGGCCCCGTCACGCACGTGCGCTTCAACATCTTCCCGGATGGCGGCGTGTCGCGCCTGCGTCTGTGGGGCGAGCCGGCTTGAAGGAGGGCATCGGCATGAGCGGACCACACATCCTGCGCGTCGAGCGCCTGACCCGCGAGGCATTCGCGCCGTTCGGCGACGTGATCGCGCTCGAAGGGGCGCGGCACTTCCCGATCAACGGCGGCACGACCGAGCGCTTCCACGATCTCGCGACGATCGACGTCTGCGCGGACGGCGGCCGGCCGCTCGTCAGCGTGTTTCGTGCGCAGCCGCGCGCGCTGCCGGTGGCGATCACGCTGATGGAGCGCCATCCGCACGGCAGCCAGGCGTTCATCCCGCTGGCGGCCGTGTCGCGCTATGCGATCGTCGTCGCGCCGGCCGGCGAGTTCCGGCCCGACGCGATGCGCGCGTTCCTCGCCGAAGGCTGGCAGGGCGTGAACTACGCGAAGGGCGTCTGGCACCATCCGCTGCTCGCGCTCGACGCGGTCAGCGACTTCGTGATCGTCGACCGTGGCGGCCCGCAGCCGAACTGCGACGAGATTCCGCTCGACGACGCGTGGGCGCTCGAGTTCGCGCCGGCGTGCGCGAGCGCGGCCTGACGCGCGAAGGTAGGGTCAGGGATTGAGCGGATTCGAGTAGATCGAGCGCCGCGCGCCGGCGACACGCGGCGCCTCGTCCCGCACGATCGACCGAAAATGTTCCGACCCGGCCCGCACGCGACGTGCGGGCCGTTTTTCCTTCCCCAAAACAACACGGCCCGGGCGGCGAGCTGCCGGCCGGGCCGTCGCGCGTGCGCGCAGGGTACGGATCAGTGCTTGCGGTGCGGGCAGTTCTCGGTCGTGCAGGAGCCGTACATCGCGAGCGAGTGTTCCTGGAGCCGGAAGCCGCGTTCCTTGGCGATCGCTTGCTGGCGGCCTTCGATCTCGGCATCGAAGAATTCCTCGACGCGGCCGCAATCGAGGCAGACGAGGTGATCGTGGTGCGAACCTTCATTGAGCTCGAACACGGCCTTGCCGGATTCGAAGTTGCTGCGCGTGAGCAGGCCGGCCTGCTCGAACTGCGTCAGCACGCGGTAAACGGTGGCGAGCCCGATGTCGAGCTGCTCGTTGAGCAGGTTGCGGTAGACATCTTCGGCCGTCAGGTGACGCACCGGGCTTTGCTGGAAGATCTCGAGAATCTTGAGGCGCGGTAGGGTGGCCTTTAGCCCGATATTCTTGAGATCCGTCGGATTGGTCATGGCTAGGCATCCCTAGAGTACAATGCAGGGCTTCAATGTTACCGGCTTTTGGCCGTTCCAGAAACACGCGCGACCCGCGACGCGGGCCAGCTCGGTGACGGAAATGTTCCCGGAATCCCTTTCGCACTATCAGAGGAGTCGCATGCGGAGTGCCATCATCGCTGCCGCCGCCGTTGCCGCGCTGGCTGGTTGTTCGTCGTACGACAGCGTGACGCAGCGCATCGCGCAGAGCATCACGCCCTATCGGATCACTGTCGTGCAGGGCAACTTCGTGTCGCAGGAGAAGGCCGCGCAGCTGCAGGCCGGAATGACGCGCGAGCAGGTGCGCGCGTTGCTCGGCACGCCGCTGCTGTCGGACATGTTCCATGCCGACCGCTGGGATTACCTCTTTTACTTCAAGCGCGGCTCAACGTCCGTCGTCCAGCAGCGCGACCTCGTGCTGACGTTCTCGGGCGATCGCCTCGCGAGCTGGACGGGCGCCGAGAACCTGCCGTCCGAACTCGACCTGCTGGCCGATATCGACGGCGATCGCGGCGGCAAGAAGGCGAAGGCCGCGGCCGCGGCGAAGAAGGCGTCCGAAGCCGCCGCTGCCGCGGCTGCGGCGAGCGCCGCGCAGGCGACCGCGGCCGCGAGCCCGTCCCTGGAGCCGGTTTCCGGCGCGGCGGTCGATCAGGATGCGAACGCCCAGGCGGCGCGCGCGGCGAACCGCGCGACCAACCAGGTGTCGGGGCAGGGCACGACCGCCCGCCGCTTCACGCCGTCCGCGCAGGCCTCGGGCGGCGCGCCGGTGCCGGGCGGCCAGCCGCCGGGCGCCGCGCCGGCGATCCAGCCGCAGTTCCAGTTCCATCGCCCGCCGCAGCCGAACGCGTCGAACGAGGCGTCGCCGCCGGTCGGCCCGCAAGGCTCGGACAACCTGCAGAACCAGCCGCTCACCGCGCCGGCCCAGTAAGCGGCCGGCGTGCGGAAACAGGGCGGCATGCGCCGCCCGCCTTTAGACCTGTCGTGTAGAAAGCCATGAAGATTGCGATTGCCGGTGCATCGGGCCGTATGGGCCGGATGCTGATCGAAGCCGTTCTCAACGATTCCGACGCGCAGCTCGTCGGCGCGCTCGACCGCGCCGATTCGCCGTTCCTCGGCCAGGACGCGGGCGCGTTCCTCGGCAAGGAAACCGGGATCAAGCTGACCGACGACCTCGACGCCGTGTTCGCGCAGGCCGACTACCTGATCGACTTCACGCGGCCGGAAGGCACGATCGCGCACGTCGCGGCCGCGTTGCGCCACGACGTGAAGCTCGTGATCGGCACGACCGGCTTCACCGCCGAGCAGAAGGCCGAGCTGCAGGCCGCGGCAGGCAAGATCGGCATCGTGTTCGCGGCGAACATGAGCGTCGGCGTGAACGTCACGCTGAAGCTGCTCGAATTCGCGGCGAAGCATTTCTCGCACGGCTACGACATCGAGATCATCGAGGCGCACCACCGTCACAAGGTCGACGCGCCGTCGGGCACCGCGCTGATGATGGGCGAGGCCGTGGCCGGCGCGCTCGGGCGCTCGCTCGACGACTGCGCGGTGTACGGCCGCCAGGGCGTGACGGGCGAACGCGACCCGTCGACGATCGGCTTCGCGGCCGTGCGCGGCGGCGACATCGTCGGCGATCACACCGTGCTGTTCGCCGGGATCGGCGAACGGATCGAGATCACGCACAAGTCGTCGAGCCGCGTGTCGTACGCGCAGGGCGCGCTGCGTGCGGTCCGCTTCCTGTCGGCGCGCGGCGCCGGCCTGTTCGACATGCAGGACGTGCTCGGCCTGCGCTGACCCTCACGGGGAAACTCCGATGGCGATTCCCACCGGCGTTGTCCACTACCTCGAAAGCGGCGATGCGATCACGCACGCCGTCGCCTACGTGCTGCTGGCGATGTCCGTCGCCAGCTGGTGCTTCCTCCTCATGAAAGCCTGGCTGCTGGTCCGCGCGAAGCGGCAGGGGCCGCGCGCGCTCGCCGCGTTCTGGCGCGCGGCGTCGCTCGACGCGGGCATCGCCGCGCTCGCCGGCACCGATCGCGAGCGCGTGTTCGTGCCGCTCGCCGAAGCCGCGCGCGATGCGGCCGACGAACACGATCCGGCGGCGCTCGCCGCGCGTGTCGAGCGCAGCGAACGCGTGCTGCGCGCGCTGCGTCACGCGATGCTGCGCTCGCAGCGGCGTCTCGAGTTCGGCCAGGTGCTGCTCGCGTCGATCGGCAGCACCGCGCCGTTCGTCGGGCTGCTCGGCACCGTATGGGGCATCTACCACGCGCTCGGCAGCATCGCCGCGAGCGGGCAGGCGCAGATCGAGAGCGTCGCGGGGCCGGTCGGCGAGGCGCTGATCATGACGGCGTTCGGGCTCGTCGTCGCGATCCCCGCGGTGCTCGCCTACAACATCCTCGGGCGGCTCGTGCGCCAGCTCGCCGAGGAACTCGACGGCTTCGCGCGCGACCTGCACGTATTCGTGTGCGCGCAGGGCGCCTGACGCGCGGCCGGGAGGGACGACCATGGCATTCGGCGGACTGGAGCACCACAAGACGTCAGCGCCGATGGCGGAGATCAACATGACGCCGCTGATCGACGTGATGCTCGTGCTGCTCGTCATTTTCATCATCACCGCGCCGCTGATGACGCACGCGATCCGGCTCGACCTGCCGAAGGTCGCGGCCAGCGTCGCGCGCGACACGCCACAGTCGGTCACGCTGTCGATCGACGACGCCGGCAAGCTCTACTGGGACGACGCGCCCGTCGCACTCGACGCGCTGCCGGCGCGCTTCCGGGCCGCCGCCGCGGGCGCCGCGCCGCCCGAGCTGCGGCTGCGCGCCTCGCGGGCGACCCGCTACGACGTGATCGCGCAGGTGATGGGCGCTGCGCAGGCCGCCGGGCTCACGCGGATCGGCTTCGTCACCGACGTGCCGTCGGCGGGCGCCGCCGCGCCGGCCGCCGCGGGCGCGGCGCGCTGAGCCGCTGCCGCGCGGACCGCGGACACGTAGACGCACGGGCCGCAGCTGCAGAGCCGCAGCCCGGCAGCCCGCCGAGCCGCCGCCACGACGGTCACCCACCCATCCCGCGCACACCAGAATGCGGGCCGGCCCGCGAGACCGGCCGTACCGCCCGCCACGGACGGTATAATCGTCGTTTCCGCCCGGTTGGCTGGGTTTCGCCGGGTAACCTGGAGACCCTCCGGGTTACCCGGCGAATATCCGGATCATGAGGCAGGCACGAGAACCGCGAGCCTGCTCCCGCCGCCGGGCTGCCCGATTTCGTCCACTTCCGCGTGCCCGCCTCGTGGCGCGCCGCTTAAAGCCTAGTCCGAACCACACCATGCACGAGAGATACGTACCCGCCGACGTCGAAGCCGCCGCTCAGGGCGACTGGCGCGCAGCCGATGCCTACAAGACGAAGGAAGATTCGCAGAAGCCGAAGTTCTACTGCGTGTCGATGCTGCCGTACCCGTCCGGCAAGCTGCACATGGGTCACGTGCGCAACTACACGATCAACGACGTGATGTACCGCTATCTGCGGATGAACGGCTACAACACGCTGATGCCGATGGGCTGGGACGCGTTCGGGATGCCGGCCGAGAACGCCGCGATGGCGAACGGCGTGCCGCCCGCGAAGTGGACCTACGACAACATCGACTACATGAAGGGCCAGATGCAGTCGATGGGCCTCGCGATCGACTGGTCGCGCGAGATCGCGACGTGCAAGCCCGACTACTACAAGTGGAACCAGTGGCTGTTCCTGAAGATGCTCGAGAAGGGCATCGCGTACAAGAAGACGGGCACCGTGAACTGGGATCCGGTCGACCAGACCGTGCTCGCGAACGAGCAGGTGATCGACGGCCGCGGCTGGCGTTCGGGCGCGCTCGTCGAGAAGCGCGAGATCCCGATGTACTACCTGCGGATCACGCAGTACGCGGATGAGCTGCTGAACGACCTCGACGGCCTCGGCTGGCCCGAGCGCGTGAAGATCATGCAGCAGAACTGGATCGGCAAGAGCTTCGGCGTGAACTTCGGCTTCCCGTACGAACTCGACGGCGAGCAGAAGCTGCTGCGCGTGTTCACGACGCGTGCCGACACGATCATGGGCGTCACGTTCTGCGCGATCGCGGCCGAGCACCCGCTCGCCACGCGCCTCGCGCAGGGCAAGCCGGAACTGCAGGCGTTCATCGACGAATGCAAGCGCGGCGGCGTCGCCGAGGCCGATGTCGCGACGATGGAAAAGAAGGGCGTCGCGACGGGCTTCTCGGTCAAGCACCCGCTGACGGGCGAGCCGGTCGAGGTGTGGATCGGCAACTACGTGCTGATGAGCTATGGCGAAGGCGCGGTGATGGGCGTGCCGGCGCACGACGAGCGCGATTTCGCATTCGCGAAGAAATATGACCTGCCGATCAAGCAGGTGATCGCGGCCGAAGGCCAGACGTACTCGCTCGACGCATGGCAGGAGTGGTACGGCGACAAGGAAGTCGCGACCTGCATCAACAGCGGCAAGTACGACGGCCTGGCGTACGGCGCGGCGGTCGACGCGATCGCGGCCGACCTGAAGGCCGGCGGCTTCGGCGACAAGCAGGTCACGTGGCGCCTGCGCGACTGGGGCGTGTCGCGCCAGCGCTACTGGGGCACGCCGATCCCGATCATCCACTGCCCGTCGTGCGGCGACGTGCCGGTGCCGGAGCAGGACCTGCCGGTCGTGCTGCCGGAAGACCTCGTGCCGGACGGCTCGGGCAACCCGCTCGCGAAGTCGGAAGCGTTCCTGAACTGTTCGTGCCCGAAGTGCGGCGCGGCCGCGAAGCGTGAAACCGACACGATGGACACCTTCGTCGATTCGTCGTGGTACTTCTCGCGCTACACGGCGCCGGACGCCGAGACGATGGTCGACGCGCGCACCGATTACTGGATGCCGATGGATCAATACATCGGCGGCATCGAGCACGCGATCCTGCACCTGCTGTATTCGCGCTTCTGGACCAAGGTGATGCGCGACCTCGGCCTCGTGAAGTTCGGCGAGCCGGCGAAGAACCTGCTGACGCAGGGCATGGTGCTGAACGAGACGTTCTACCGCGAAGACGCATCGGGCAAGAAGACCTGGTACAACCCGGCCGACGTGACCGTCGCGTTCGACGAGAAGGGCCGCCCGGTCGGCGCGACGCTGAACGCCGACGGCGAGCCGGTCGTGCTCGGCGGCATCGAGAAGATGTCGAAGTCGAAGAACAACGGTGTCGATCCGCAGGTGCTGATCGACCAGTACGGCGCCGATACCGCGCGCCTGTTCACGATGTTCGCCGCACCGCCCGAGCAGCAGCTCGAATGGTCGGGCGCGGGCGTCGAAGGCGCGAGCCGCTTCCTGCGCCGCGTGTGGAGCTTCGGCGCGACGAACCGCGAAGCGCTCGCCGCGCGCGCGGGCTTCGACGCGGCCGCGCTCGGCGATGCCGACAAGGCGCTGCGCCGCGAGATCTACAGCGTGCTGAAGCAGGCCGATTTCGACTACCAGCGCCTGCAGTACAACACGGTCGTGTCGGCCGCGATGAAGATGCTGAACGCGATCGACGGCGCGAAGGGCGCGACGCCCGGCGTGCTGCGCGAGACGTACGGCGTGCTGCTGCGCGTGCTGTACCCGGTCGTGCCGCACGTCACGTTCGAACTGTGGAAGGCGCTCGGCTATGCGGACGAATTCGGCCCGCTGCTCGACGCGCCGTGGCCGAAGGTCGACGAGGCTGCGCTCGAGCAGGCCGAGATCGAACTCGTGCTGCAGGTGAACGGCAAGGTGCGCGGCGCGCTGAAGGTCGCGAAGGACGCGAGCCGCGAGGCGATCGAAGCGGCGGCGGTGGCCGACGAAGCATTCGCGAAGTTCAGCGACGGCAAGCCGGCGAAGAAGATCGTCGTCGTGCCGGGCCGCCTCGTGAACATCGTCGTCTGACGGCCGTTGGCCGCCGGGCGCACACAGAAGGAGCGAAGGTGATCCGCAGATCGTTTTTGATGCTCGCCGTCGGCAGCGCGCTCGCGCTGTCGGCATGCGGTTTCCAGTTGCGCGGCCAGCAGGACTACGCGTTCAAGCGCCTGCTGGTGGCCGGCGCGCCGGCGCCCGTCGAGGCGCGCCTGGTGCGCCTCGTCGAGGCCGGCAGCGACACGAAGATCGTCAAGTCGGCGGACGACGCCGACGCCGTGCTGCGCATGTGGGAGTCGCGTGGGCAGAACACGCTGACGCTCAACAAGTACGGCTCGGCGCAGGAATACGCGCTGTTCTATACGCTGAACTACACGCTGACGAGCAAGGACGGCACCGTGCTGATCCCGCCGAGCGCGATCGCGCTGAACCGCGCGATGACGTACAGCGACCAGTACACGAACGCGAAGGCGCAGGAAGCCGAGATTCTGTACGGCGACATGCAGAACGACGCGGTCGACCAGCTGATGCGGCGTCTCGCGATCGTCCACTCGCTGACGCCGGCGCCGGAAGACGTGGTGCCGGGCGTTGCGCCGCGCGCACCGCTGCCGCCGCCGCCGCTCTGATCGCCGGCGCACGTATCGATGCAATTGCGACTTGATGCGCTGGAGCCGCACCTCGCGAAGGGGATGGCCGGGCTCTACACCGTCTACGGCGACGAGCCGCTGCTCGCGCAGGAAGCGTGCGACCGCATTCGTGCGGCCGCGCGCGCGGCCGGCTTCACCGAGCGTTCGGTGCACACGGTCGAGCGCGGTTTCGACTGGAGCGTGCTGCTCGGCGCGACCCAGGCGATGTCGCTGTTCGGCGAGCGTCAGCTGATCGAGCTGCGCATTCCGTCGGGCAAGCCCGGCAAGGAAGGCGCCGACGCGCTGAAGACGCTCGCGGCCGCACCGAACCCCGATGCGCTGATGCTCGTCACGTTGCCGCGCCTCGACGCGGCCACGCAGAAATCCGCGTGGTTTACCGCGCTGCAGAACGGCGGCGTCGCGCTGAAGATCGATCCGGTCGACCGCGCGCAGCTGCCGAACTGGATCGGCCAGCGTCTGTCGATGCAGGGCCAGCGCGTCGCGCCCGGCGACGACGGCCGGCGCGCGCTGCAGTTCATCGCGGAGCGCGTCGAGGGCAACCTGCTCGCCGCGCACCAGGAAATCCAGAAGCTCGGGCTGCTCTATCCGCAGGGCGTGCTGACGTTCGAGCAGGTGCACGACGCGGTGCTGAACGTCGCACGCTACGACGTGTTCAAGCTGAACGAGGCGATGCTCGCGGGCGACGCCGCGCGGCTCGCACGGATGATCGACGGGCTGAAGGGCGAGGGCGAGGCGATCGTGCTCGTGATGTGGGCCGTCGTCGAGGAACTGCGCACGCTGCTGCGGATCAAGCGCGGCACGACGGCCGGCAAGCCGCTGGCCACGCTGCTGCGCGAGAACCGCGTGTGGGGGCCGCGCGAGCGGCTGATCGGCCCCGCGCTGAACCGCGTGTCGGAAGGCGTGCTCGAGAAGGCGCTCGCGTTTGCCGCGAAGCTCGACCGGCAGGTGAAGGGGCTGTCGGCCGTCACGCCGGGCCGCCGCACGCAGGACGAGCCGCCGCCCGATCCGTGGGACGGCCTGTTCCAGCTCGCGATGACGGTGGCGGGCGCGCGCGGCGAACGACCGCCGACCGCGGGTCGTGTGCGGCGTTAAGCCCCGTCCGGGCCTTCAGCGCACGCATCGCAACCCGCTTACAATATTTCGATGGCCGGCGCGGCCTTCCTGCCGCCGCGCCTCACGCTTCTCCACGAATTCATGCCGCGCCAAGCGGCTCGCTTCTCGAGTCACACGATGGATATCGACCAGTACATGACGGACCTGGGCCGCCGTGCCCGGCACGCTTCCCGCGCGATGGCGCGCGCCAGCACGGCGGCGAAGAACGCGGCGCTCGACGCCGTGGCCCGCGCGATCGAGCGCGACGCGCAGGCGCTGAAGGACGCGAACGCGCGCGACGTCGCCCGTGCCCGCGAAAAGGGGCTCGATGCGGCGTTCATCGACCGCCTGACGCTGTCGGACAAGGCGCTGAACACGATGGTCGAAGGCCTGCGCCAGGTCGCGTCGCTGGCCGATCCGATCGGCGAGATCGGCAATCTCAAGTATCGCCCGAGCGGGATCCAGGTCGGCCAGATGCGCGTGCCGCTCGGCGTGATCGGCATCATCTACGAGTCGCGCCCGAACGTGACGATCGACGCGGCCGCGCTGTGCCTGAAGTCGGGCAACGCGACGATCCTGCGCGGCGGCTCCGAGGCGCTCGAATCGAACGCGGCGCTCGCGAAGCTGATCGGCGAAGGGCTCGAGGCGGCCGGCCTGCCGCAGGACGCGGTGCAGGTCGTCGCGACCGCCGATCGCGCGGCGGTCGGCAAGCTGATCACGATGACCGAATACGTCGACGTGATCGTGCCGCGCGGCGGCAAGAGCCTGATCGAGCGGCTGATCAACGAGGCGCGCGTGCCGATGATCAAGCACCTCGACGGCATCTGCCACGTGTACGTCGACGATCGCGCGGATCTCGCCAAGGCACTGACGGTGTGCGACAACGCGAAGACGCACCGCTACGGCACCTGCAACACGATGGAAACGCTGCTCGTGTCGGGCGGCATCGCGGCCGCGCTGCTGCCGCCGCTCGGCAAACTGTATCGCGACAAGCAGGTCGAGCTGCGCGTCGATGCGGCCGCGCGCGCGGTGCTCGCCGAGGCGGGCGTCGGTCCGCTCGTCGACGCGACCGACGAAGACTGGCACACCGAATATCTCGCGCCGGTGCTGGCGATCAAGGTCGTCGACGGCCTCGACGCCGCGATCGAGCACATCAATCATTACGGCTCGCACCACACCGATGCGATCGTCACCGAGGATCACGACCGCGCGATGCGCTTCCTGCGCGAAGTCGATTCGGCGAGCGTGATGGTCAATGCGTCGACGCGCTTCGCGGACGGCTTCGAATTCGGCCTCGGCGCGGAAATCGGCATCTCGAACGACAAGCTGCACGCACGCGGCCCCGTCGGCCTGGAAGGGCTCACGTCGCTGAAGTACGTCGTGCTCGGGCATGGCGAAGGCCGCCAGTAAAGCGAGGCGCACAACCGATGGCAATGCTCTGGGTCAAGACGTTCCATATCGTTCTGATCGCCGCGTGGTTCGCGGGACTGTTCTACCTGCCGCGCATCTACGTGAACCTGGCCATGGAGACCGATCCGGCCGCGGTGCGGCGCCTGCTGCTGATGGCGCGCAAGCTGTTCCGCTTCATGACGATGATCGCCGTGCCGGCGCTCGCATGCGGGCTGTGGCTGTGGCTCGTGATCGGCATCGGCCAGGGGCAGGGCTGGATCCATGCGAAGGTGACGGTGGTGCTGCTGCTCGTCATCTACCACGCGTATTGCGGGCATCTGCTGAAGGTGTTCGAGCGCGGCGAGAACCGTCGCACCGACAAGTGGTATCGCGTGTTCAACGAACTGCCGGTGCTCGGCATGCTCGTGGCGGTCGCGCTGGTCGTGATCAAGCCGTTCTGAGCTGAGCGGCCGGTCGGCTGCACCGACCCATGCGCAACGGCGCCCCTCGGGGCGCCGTTCGTCGTTTACGTGCGTGCCGGGTAGCGGCTGATGCGCCGGACCGTGCGTCGGTTCTGCATCGCTCATGCGCCGGCGGGGCGCCGTGCGTGGGTCAATCCTTCGTGCCGTCGTCGATCCGGCGGCGCGTGATCGCTTCCTTCGCGCGGCCGACGCGCTCCATCAATGCGGGCCCGCGCGACAGCGCGACGCCGACCGCGAGGATGTCGCCGATCGCGAGATGCGACATGCGCGACGTCATCGGCGAGAACACGTCGGTTTCCTCCGCGACGTTCGACGCGAGGCTCACCGTCGCGAGCTTCGCGAGCGGCGAATGGCTCTGCGTGATCGCGACGACCTTCGCGCCGCACGCGAGCGCGGAGCGCGCGGCCTCGACGATGTCGCGCGTGCGGCCGGTGTTCGAGATCGCGACGACGACGTCGTGCGGCCCGAGCAGCGCCGACGACATCGAGAACGTGTGCGGGTCCGAATACGCGACGCTCGGCACGCCGAGCCGGAAGAACTTGTGCTGGATGTCCTGCGCGGCGATGCCGGAGCCGCCGGCGCCGTAGAACTCGATGCGCGACGCGTTCGACAGCAGCGCGATCGCGTCGGCGACGCTGCCGGCCGACAGGCTGTTGCGCACCTCGATCAGCGCGCCGATCGTGCGGTCGAACACCTTGCCGATGATGCCGGGCGCGGGCTCGTCGGGCTCGACGTCGCGATACACGGACGACACGCCCGGCGCGACGCTCTGCGCGAGCCGGATCTTGAATTCGCGAAAGCCGCTGCAGCCGAGCGCCTGGCAGAAGCGCGCGATGGTCGGCTGGCTGACGCCCGCGCGGGTCGACAGCTCGGTCATCGCGAGGTCGAGCACCTCGCGCGGTGCGGCGAGGATGTAGTCGGCGAGCTTGCGCTCGGACGGGCGCAGGTCGGCGCGGATCGCTTCGATGCGAGGCAGCATGGGACGGCGGATGGAAATCGGGTTCGGATGAGGGAGTGTATCGCAATCGAATTGTAGAAAATCTACATGGAAATGCTAGCTCTATCGTCGGCAATTTCTGCAACGGAAGATGTCGTGGATTAGGGTTTTCACTAGGAAAGCCTTGCTGGTGGCGGGGATGTGAGTTGCGCGTATGCTGATCCGCATTGCGCGCTTGTAGTTTTTCTACTAGACTGGCTTCGTTCGTTCGATGCACTCGACCGTCCCCACGATTCCAACCGCCGGTGTCCGTCCGGCATACAGGAGCGCCCAGCATGACGTCGCTGCACCCCACCCTGGCGAAAGTCACCGATCGCGTGATCGCCCGCAGCCAATCGACCCGTTCCGCCTATCTGCAGCGCATCGACGGCGCGCAAGGCAAGTTCCCGGCGCGCGGCGCGCTGTCGTGCGCGAACCTCGCGCACGGCTTCGCGGGTCTCGAAGGCAGCGACAAGTTCCAGATCAAGGCGATCCGCGAGCCGAACATCGGCATCGTGTCCTCGTACAACGAGATGCTGTCCGCGCACGCGCCGTACAAGGATTTTCCCGACATCATCAAGGCCGCCGCGCGCGAGAACGGCGGCGTCGCGCAGTTCGCGGGCGGCGTGCCGGCGATGTGCGACGGCGTCACGCAGGGCAACCCGGGCATGGAGCTGTCGCTGTTCTCGCGCGAGGCGATCGCGATGGGCACCGCGATCGCGCTCACCCACAACATGTTCGACGCGGCGCTCTGCCTCGGCATCTGCGACAAGATCGTGCCGGGCCTCCTGATCGGCGCGCTGCAGTTCGGCCACCTGCCGACCATCTTCGTGCCGGCCGGCCCGATGACGAGCGGCCTGTCGAACGACGACAAGGCGAAGATCCGCCAGCAGTTCGCGACCGGCCAGGTCGGCCGCGACGCGCTGCTCGAAGCGGAATCGGCCGCGTATCACGGCCACGGCACCTGCACGTTCTACGGCACCGCGAACAGCAACCAGATGCTGATGGAGCTGATGGGCCTGCACCTGCCGGGTTCGGCGTTCGTCCATCCGCACACGCCGCTGCGCGACGCGCTGACCGCCGAAGCCGCGCGCCGCGTGCTCGACCTCACGGTCGAGCGCGGCCACTACACGCCGATCGGCCACGTGATCGACGAGAAGGCGATCGTCAACGGGATCGTCGCGCTGCTCGCGACGGGCGGCTCGACCAACCACACGCTGCACCTCGTCGCGATCGCGCGCGCGGCCGGCATCCTGATCGACTGGAACGATTTCGACGAGCTGTCGGCGGTCGTGCCGCTGCTCGCGAAGATCTACCCGAACGGCAAGGCCGACGTGAACCACTTCCACGCGGCGGGCGGCGTCGCGTTCCTGGTGCGCAACCTGCTCGAGGGCGGGCTGCTGCACGAAGACGTGACGACCGTGGCGGGCCACGGCCTGTCGCACTACACGAAGGAGCCGAAGCTGATCGACGGCAAGCTGACGTGGGTCGACGGCACGGCCGAGAGCCACGACACGAAGGTGCTGCGCGGCATTCGCGACCCGTTCCAGCCGGACGGCGGCCTGCGCCTGATGCAGGGCCGGCTCGGCCGCGGCGTGATCAAGATCTCGGCGGTCGCGCCCGAGCACCGCAAGGTGACGGCACCCGCGATCGTGTTCGATTCGCAGGAAGCCGTGCAGGAGGCCTTCGATCGCGGCGAGCTGAAGCGCGATTTCGTCGCGGTCGTGCGCTTCCAGGGCGCGCGCGCGAACGGGATGCCCGAGCTGCATCGTTTGACGCCGCTGCTCGGCGTGCTGCAGGATCAGGGCTTCCACGTCGCGCTGGTGACCGACGGCCGCATGTCGGGCGCGTCGGGCAAGGTGCCGGCCGTGATCCACGTGTCGCCGGAAGCGCTGCTGGCCGGCCCGCTCGGCAAGGTGAAGACGGGTGACACGCTTGTGATCGACGCGGAAGCCGGCATTCTCGACATCGAGGTCGACGACGCCGAGTGGCAGGCGCGCCCGGTCGCGCAGCCGCTGCACCAGGCCGAGAACGAGGTCGGTTTCGGGCGCGAACTGTTCGGCGTGTTCCGCTCGGCGGCCGCGCCAGCCGAGCAGGGCGCATCGGTTTTCGGGACGCTGGTCGGCGAAACGGCCGTCAGCGTCGCTGCATGAATTTCAAGGAGTGTTCCAGATGAAGACGATTGCTGAAATCGTGAAGCTGGGCCCGGTGATTCCGGTGCTCGCATTCGACTCGGTCGAGCAGGGCGAACACGTGTCGCGCGCGTTGCACGCGGGCGGCGTCAAGGTGCTCGAGATCACGCTGCGCACGCCGGCCGGCCTGGAGGCGATCCAGCGCGCGAGCCAGCTCGCGGACGACATCGTCGTCGGCGTCGGCACGATCACGAAGCCCGAGCACTGCGAGCAGGCGAAGCGCGCGGGTGCGAAGTTCGGCGTGTCGCCGGGCCTGACGAAGGACCTGCACCTCGCGTCGCTCGACGCCGGCCTGCCGCTGCTGCCGGGCGTGATGACGCCGAGCGACATCATCCAGGCGCTCGAGTTCGGCTACGAGATCGTCAAGTTCTTCCCCGCGCAGCAGGCCGGCGGCGTGCCGATGCTGCAGGCGTTCCACGGTCCGTTCCCGGCGCTGAAGTTCTGCCCGACGGGCGGCATCACGGTCGACACCGCGCCGAATTTCCTGAAGCTGCCGAACGTCGTATGCGTCGGCGGTTCGTGGCTCACGCCGAAGGCCGCGCTCGCCGCGCAGGACTGGGCCGAAGTCACGCGCCTCGCGCAAGCCGCGAGCCAGCTCCCCCGTTAAGACTTGTACGAAACGACCGTTTGACCCTCGGTAAGCGAGCGCTTAGTGCTTGTTTTACCGAGGGTTTTTGCTGATGGAACCGGTTCTATCCGCGGACCGTAAAGATAAGTAAAATTCAGCGTCCTCACGGGGTGGGTACCCCCCGTGTTTCGGAGACCTGCATAGCCGGGCATACTCGCAACAACTCGCCCGGTTCGAACAATCCTAGGAGGAGTGCCACATGGGGGCTGTCCAAGGCAGCATGCTGCTCATTTATACCGTGATCGCGATCGTCGCGCTGATCGTGATGATCGCGCGGTTCAAGATCTATCCGTTCCTGGTGCTCATCATCGTCTCGCTCGGCCTCGGCCTCGTGGTCGGGATGCCGATGGACAAGATCGTCAAGTCGTTCGAGACCGGCAACGGCAACACGCTCGGCCACATCGCGGTGGTCGTCGGCCTCGGCACGATGCTCGGCAAGATGATGGCCGAATCGGGCGGCGCGGAGCGGATCGCGACCACGCTGATCGACTGGTTCGGCGAGAAGAACATCCATTGGGCGATGATGTTCGTCGCGATCATCGTCGGCCTGCCGGTGTTCTTCGAAGTCGGCTTCGTGCTGCTGATCCCGATCGCGTTCAACGTCGCGAAGCGCACCGGCAAGTCGCTGCTCGTCGTCGGCCTGCCGATGGTCGCGGGCCTGTCCGTCGTGCACGGGCTGATTCCGCCGCACCCGGCCGCGCTGCTGGCCGTCCAGCAATACGGTGCCGACATCGGCAAGACGATCGCGTTCGGCCTGATCGTCGGCGTGCCGACCGCGATCGTCGCGGGCCCGCTGTTCGCGCTGATGATCTCGAAGTTCGTCAAGCTGCCGGAGAACAATCCGCTCGCCGCGCAGTTCGTCGAATCGCACACGGAAGGCAAGCAGCGCGAACTGCCGAGCTTCGGCATCACGCTGTTCACGATCCTGCTGCCGGTGATCCTGATGCTGGTCGGCAGCTGGGCCGACCTGATCTTCACGCCGAAGTCGCTGCCGAACAGCCTGCTGCGCTTTGCCGGCAACTCCGACGTCGCGCTGCTGATCGCCGTGCTGGTGAGCTTCTTCACGTTCGGCAAGCTGCAGGGTTTCAACCGCGACCAGATCCAGAAGTTCTGCGGCGAATGCCTGGCGCCGATCGCCGGCATCACGCTGATCGTCGGTGCGGGCGGCGGCTTCGGCGGCGTCCTGCGCGACAGCGGGATCTCGCAGCAGATCGTCGAGACCGCGAAGCACGCGCACCTGTCGCCGCTGCTGCTCGGCTGGTTCGTCGCGGCGCTGATGCGTCTCGCGACGGGTTCGGCGACGGTCGCGATGACGACGGCCTGCGGCATCGTCGCGCCGATCGCGGCGGCGTCGGGCGCGGCGGTTCGTCCGGAGCTGCTGGTGCTCGCGACGGGCTCGGGCTCGCTGATCTTCTCGCACGTGAACGACGGCGGCTTCTGGCTGATCAAGGAATACTTCGGGATGACGGTCGGCCAGACGTTCAAGACCTGGTCGCTGCTTGAAACCATCATCTCGGTGCTCGGTCTGAGCTTTACGCTGCTGCTGAGCGTGGTTTTGTAACAAGGGGTAGTCAATGATTCTGATCGCAATGGGCGTGTCGGGCGCGGGCAAATCGCGAATCGGCGAAATGCTGGCAGAACGCCTGTCGTGCAGCTATACCGACGGCGACGCATTTCACAGCGCGGCGAACAAGGAAAAGATGCACAACGGCATTCCGCTGACCGACGACGACCGCTGGCCGTGGCTGCGCACGATCCGCGCGGCCATCGAGGAAAAGCAGCGTGCCGGCGAGACGGCCGTGTTCACGTGCTCGTCGCTGAAGCGGTCGTACCGCGACGTGCTGCGCGGCACCGACACCGACGTGCGGTTCGTGTATCTGAAGGGCTCGTTCGAGGTGTTGCACGAGCGCCTGAAAAGCCGCACCGGCCATTTCTTCGATCCGTCGCTGCTGAAGAGCCAGCTCGACACGCTCGAAGAGCCGGGCCCGGACGAGGCGATCGAGGTCAGCATCGAGCTGACGCCCGAACAGATCGTCGATCAGGTGATGGCGAAGATCGGCCACGCGCACTGAGCGCGGTTCGCGGCAATCGTGAGGCCGCAGTGAGACAGGCGCCCCTCGGGGCGCCTTTTTTCGTCGAGCGCGCGCGAGCCGCCAAAGAAAAAGCCCGATGCGAGCAATTTCGCATCGGGCTTTTTTTCCGTCCGGCGACGGCGGCGCTTACGCGATCCGCTTCGCGAGTTCGACGGCCTTGCCGATGTACGACGCCGGCGTCATCGCGAGCAGGCGGTCCTTCGCATCCTGCGGGATCGCCAGCGTGGCGACGAATTCCTGCAGCGCTTCGCGCGTGATGCCCTTGCCGCGCGTCAGTTCCTTCAGCTGTTCGTACGGGTTCTCGATGCCGTAGCGGCGCATCACCGTCTGCACCGGCTCCGCGAGCACTTCCCAGCAGTTGTCGAGATCTTCGTTCAGGCGCTGCGGGTTGACTTCGAGCTTGTCGAGGCCGCGGATCAGCGAGTCGTACGCGAGCAGCGAATAGCCGAGCGCGACGCCCATGTTGCGCAGTACCGTCGAGTCGGTCAGGTCACGCTGCCAGCGCGACACCGGCAGCTTGTCGGCGAGGTGGCGCAGCGTCGCGTTCGCGAGGCCGAGGTTGCCTTCCGAGTTCTCGAAGTCGATCGGGTTGACCTTGTGCGGCATCGTCGACGAGCCGATTTCGCCGGCCTTCGTCTTCTGCTTGAAGTAGCCGACCGAGATGTAGCCCCACACGTCGCGATCGAGGTCGAGCAGGATCGTGTTCGCGCGCGCAACCGCGTCGAACAGCTCGGCCATGTAGTCGTGCGGTTCGATCTGGATCGTGTACGGGTTGAACGTGAGCTTCAGGCGGTTCTCGATCACGTCGCGCGAGAACGCTTCCCAGTCGAATTCCGGATACGCGGACAGGTGCGCGTTGAAGTTGCCGACCGCGCCGTTCATCTTGCCGAGGATCTCGACTTTCTCGATGCGCGTGATCGCGCGTGCGAGGCGCGCGGCGACGTTCGCGAGTTCCTTGCCGAGCGTCGTCGGGCTGGCCGGCTGGCCGTGCGTGCGCGACAGCATCGGCTGCTCGGCGAGCGCGTGCGACAGCGCAACGAGGCGCTGGTGGACCGTGCGCAGCGCCGGCACGATCACGTGCTCGCGCGCGCCGGCGAGCATCATCCCGTGCGACGTGTTGTTGATGTCTTCGGACGTGCACGCGAAGTGGATGAATTCGCTGGCCTTCTCGAGTTCGGCCTGGCCCTTGACCGATTCCTTCAGCCAGTATTCGACGGCCTTCACGTCGTGGTTCGTCACGCGCTCGATTTCCTTGATGCGCGCGGCGTCGTGCGCGGTGAAGCGCTCGGCGAACTGCAGCAGGAATTGTTCGGACGCGTCGGAGAAGCGCGGGACTTCCGCGAAGCCGGCGCGCGACAGCGCGATCAGCCAGTGCACCTCGACGGTGACGCGGTGGCGCATGAAGGCGGCTTCGGAGAGCCAGTCGCGCAGCGCTTCGGTCTTGCTGGCGTAGCGGCCGTCGATGGGCGAGAGCGCGGTGAGGGCGAAAAGCGTATCGGGACGAGTGTCGGACATGATCGGGCGGGCCTTGGGGCCGGGTCGAGCGAGGGGGGAAGAATCCGGCATTTTACCATCGCCGCGGGGCGATCCCGGCCGAACCGGTCCGGCCGCGGCCGCCGCGGGCGATCGGCACCCGCCCGGCGCCCGGGCGGCGCGCGACCGGCCTGCCGGCAGGCGCCCGCGCCGGCTCGCTGGGGCGCCCGCCACGCCGCCGGGCCGGCCGGCCCGCCCGCCGGTAGAATGCTGGCTTCTTCCCGACCGCCGCCCGCCGCGCCCGCCCGCATGGAACTGAAATGGCTCGAAGACTTCGTCTCGCTCGCGGAAACGCGCAGCTTTAGCCGGTCCGCCGAACTGCGGCACGTGTCGCAGCCCGCGTTCTCGCGGCGTATCCAGGCGCTCGAGGCGTGGCTCGCGACCGAACTGATCGATCGTTCGGTCTATCCGACGCGGCTCACGCAGGCCGGCCAGATCTTCTACGAGCAGGCGCTGACGATGCTGTCGCAGGCGCACGAGGCGCGCACGCTGCTGCGCGGCCACGTCGGCGCGCCGGTGCCGACGATCGAGTTCGCGGTGCCGCACACGCTGTCGCTCACGTATTTTCCGCGCTGGCTGCAGCGGATCGAGGCGAAGATGGGGCAGGTCCACACGCGGCTGCGCGCGCTGAACGTGCACGATGCCGTGCTGTCGCTCGTCGAGGGCGGCTGCGATCTCGTGATGGGCTACCACCACCCGAGCCACCCGGTCGCGCTCGACCCGGCCCGCTACGACATGCTGGTGCTCGGCAGCGAGCCGATCAGCGCGTTTTCGGCGCCGGGCCGTGCGGGCCGGCCGCGCTACACGCTGCCGGGCACGGCCGAGGCGCGCGTGCCGTACCTGTCGTATACGCCGAACGCGTATCTCGGCCGGATGACCGAAGTCATCGTGGCGAATGCACCGACGTCGCTGTTCCTCGATCGTGTTTACGAAACCGACATGGCGGAAGGGCTGAAGGCGATGGCGCTCGCGGGCCACGGCGTCGCGTTCCTGCCGCACAGCGCGGTCGAGGATGCGGTGGCGAGCGGCCGCCTGATCCGGCTCGACCGTGCCGCGCGCGGCGGCACCCATCCGTTCACGCTGACGATGGAGATCCGCCTGTACTGCGACAAGCTCGCGCTGCAGGGCGACGACCCGCACCAGAAACTCGTGCGCGCGCTGTGGGACGTCGTGCGCGACGAACTGCGCGAAACCACCGGTTAACCGTGGGCGGTTAACCGGGCCAACCGGGCCGGTCGGGCGCGAGCGACTGACGAGCCGCTTTCGACGCCGCTCGGACGCCCGTCCGGCGGGCGTCCCGCGACTTTCGCCGACGATTTTTCACGCACGCGATGCATGGCCGATCGCGGGCGTTCTTGCGCAAATCGACCGCGGATTTGCGAAAAATCACGATCATGCAAGAAACGCATAATCGAATAAGCAAACGGCATTGGATAAAAAAAAGGGGTTTTTCGACAATGTGCGCAATCCGTTGAACTTGGAGTGTCCATGTCTTCGCAACTGCAGTCCATCCCGTCCTACCTTCACGCCGACGATCTCGGCCCGTGGGGCAACTACCTTCAGCAGGTCGATCGCGTCGCGCCGTACCTCGGTTCGCTGTCGCGCTGGCTCGAAACGCTGAAGCGTCCGAAGCGCATCCTGATCGTCGACTGCCCCATCGAGCTCGACAACGGCACCGTCGCGCACTTCGAAGGCTATCGCGTGCAGCACAACGTGTCGCGCGGCCCGGGCAAGGGCGGCGTGCGCTACCACCAGGACGTGACGCTGTCGGAAGTGATGGCGCTGTCGGCATGGATGTCGGTGAAGAACGCTGCAGTGAACGTGCCGTACGGCGGTGCGAAGGGCGGCATCCGCGTCGACCCGCGCAAGCTGTCGCGTGGTGAGCTCGAGCGCGTGACGCGCCGCTACACCAGCGAAATCGGCATCATCATCGGCCCGAACACCGACATTCCGGCACCGGACGTCAACACCAACGAACAGGTGATGGCGTGGATGATGGACACGTATTCGATGAACCAGGGCCAGACGTCGACCGGCGTCGTGACCGGCAAGCCGATCGCGCTCGGCGGTTCGCTCGGCCGCAAGGAAGCAACCGGCCGCGGCGTGTTCGTCGTCGGCTCCGAAGCGGCGAAGAAGAAGGGCCTGGAAATCGAAGGCGCGCGCATCGCGGTGCAGGGCTTCGGCAACGTCGGCGGCATCGCGGCGAAGCTGTTCCAGGAAGCGGGCGCGAAGGTGATCGCGGTGCAGGATCACACGGGCACGATCTACCAGCCGGCCGGCCTCGATTCGAACAAGCTGCTCGACCACGTCGCACGCACGGGCGGCGTCGCGGGCTTCGAAGGCGCCGAGCCGATGCCGAACGACGAGTTCTGGACGGTCGAGACCGACATCCTGATCCCGGCGGCACTGGAAAACCAGATCACCGAGAAGAACGCAGCGAAGATCCGCACGAAGATCATCGTCGAAGGCGCGAACGGCCCGACGACGACGGCAGCGGACGACATCCTGAGCGCGAACGGCGTGCTCGTGATCCCCGACGTGATCGCGAACGCGGGCGGCGTGACCGTGTCGTACTTCGAGTGGGTGCAGGACTTCTCGAGCTTCTTCTGGACGGAAGACGAGATCAACCACCGTCTCGAGCGCGTGATGCGCGAAGCGTTCGCCGGCGTGTGGGCGGTCGCGGAAGAGCACAAGGTGTCGGTGCGTACGGCGGCGTTCATCGTCGCGTGCAAGCGCATCCTGATGGCGCGCGAAATGCGCGGCCTGTACCCCTGATCCGTCGTTGCCGATTGTCGATCGGTTGACTACGATCAAAGCATGACGCAATCCACCCGATTGCGTGCATGAACCCTCGCGGGCGGTGCCGAATCCGGCATCGCCCGCGCGCGCATTCAGGTGCCGAAACGGGCGCCCGGAGCCGGGAGGACGGCTTCGCACAGCGCGATTCGTAGTGCGGTAAACAACCAGTACTTTCAAAAATATTACTTTGATACACTGGCGCGGGTTTTAGCCAAGGAGATGACCAAAATGAAATACCACAAGGCAGTCCTGATGGTCGCGGCGCTGTGCGCGTTCGCGAGCGGCGCGCATGCACAGGAGACCGGCACGCTGAAGAAGATCAAGGACACGGGCGTGATCGCGCTGGGCCACCGCGAATCGTCGATTCCGTTCTCCTACTATGACCAGAACCAGCAGGTCGTCGGCTATTCGCGCGAATTCCAGATGAAGATCGTGGACGCGGTGAAGAAGAAGCTGAACCTGCCGAACCTGCAGGTCAAGAACATCCCGGTGACGTCGCAGAACCGCATCCCGCTCGTGCAGAACGGCACGGTGGACATCGAGTGCGGCTCGACGACCAACAACCTGGAGCGTCAGCAGCAGGCCGCGTTCTCCGACACGATCTTCGTGATCGGCACGCGCCTGATGACGAAGAAGGATTCGGGCGTGAAGGACTTCGCCGACCTGAAGGGCAAGACGGTCGTGACCACCGCCGGCACGACGTCCGAGCGCCTGCTGCGCAAGATGAACAACGATAAGCAGCTGGGCATGAACATCATCAGCGCGAAGGACCACGGCGACTCGTTCAACACGCTCGAGTCCGGCCGCGCGGTCGCGTTCATGATGGACGACGCGCTGCTCGCGGGCGAGCGCGCGAAGGCGAAGCAGCCGGGCGAATGGGTGATCGTCGGCACGCCGCAGTCGGAAGAGGCGTACGGCTGCATGATGCGCAAGGGCGATGCGGACTTCAAGAAGGTCGTCGACGACGCGATCTCGCAAGTCGAGAAGTCGGGCGAAGCCGCGAAGATCTACGCGAAGTGGTTCGAGAACCCGATCCCGCCGAAGGGGCTGAACCTGAACTTCCCGCTGTCCGATTCGATGAAGAAGCTGTACGCGAACCCGAACGACAAGGCGCTCGACTGACCACGCGGCCGTTGACGCAGAAATGACGCTACTGAAACGGAAGAGGCCACGCTTCTTCCGTTTCTTTTTGCTGGAGTCTTGCCCATGTCTTACCACTGGAACTGGGGCGTCTTCCTGAGCCCCGTCTCGACCGGCGAGCCGACGACTTATTTCGGATGGCTGATGTCCGGCTTCTGGGTGACGATCGAGGTGTCGCTCGTCGCCTGGGTCATCGCGCTGATCGTCGGTTCGCTGTTCGGCGTGCTGCGCACGGTGCCGAACAAATGGCTGTCCGCGATCGGCACCGTGTACGTGTCGATCTTCCGGAACATCCCGCTGATCGTGCAGTTCTTCATCTGGTACCTCGTCGTGCCCGAACTGCTGCCCGCGTCGATCGGCACCTGGATCAAGCAGTTGCCGCCGACCACGCAGTTCTTCACCTCGTCGATCATCTGTCTCGGCCTGTTTACGGGCGCGCGCGTGTGCGAACAGGTGCGCTCGGGGATCAACGCGCTGCCGAAGGGCCAGCGCGCGGCCGGCCTCGCGATGGGCTTCACGCAATGGCAGACGTACCGCTACGTGCTGCTGCCGGTTGCGTACCGGATCATCGTGCCGCCGCTCACGTCCGAGTTCCTGAACATCTTCAAGAACTCGGCGGTCGCGTCGACGATCGGCCTCCTCGACCTGTCCGCGCAGGCGCGCCAGCTCGTCGACTACACCGCGCAGACCTACGAGTCGTTCATCGCGGTCACGCTCGCGTACGTGATCATCAACCTCGTCGTGATGGCGTTCATGCGCTGGATCGAAGGCCGCACGCGGCTGCCGGGCTACATCGGAGGCAAGTGATGCATCAGTTCGACTGGAGTAGTATTCCCGGCGCGATACCGACGCTGTGGACGGGGGCGATCGTCACGTTCAAGATCACGCTGATCGCGATCGTCGTCGGCATCGTCTGGGGCACGTTGCTCGCGCTGCTGCGGCTGTCGGGCGTGAAGCCGCTCGCGTGGTTCGCGAAGGCGTACGTGACGGTGTTCCGCTCGATCCCGCTCGTGATGGTGCTGCTGTGGTTCTTCCTGATCGTGCCGCAGGTGCTGCAGGGCGTGCTCGGGCTGTCGCCGACGATCGACATTCGCCTCGCGTCGGCGATGGTCGCGTTCTCGCTGTTCGAAGCCGCGTATTATTCCGAGATCATCCGCGCCGGCATCCAGGCGGTGCCGCGCGGGCAGGTCAACGCCGCGTTCGCGCTCGGCATGAACTACGCGCAGGCCATGCGCCTCGTGATCCTGCCGCAGGCGTTCCGCGCGATGGTGCCGCTGCTGCTCACGCAGGCGATCGTCCTGTTCCAGGATACGTCGCTCGTGTACGTGATCAGTCTCGCGGACTTCTTCCGCACGGCCGCCAACGTCGGCGATCGCGACGGCACGACCGTCGAGATGGTCCTGTTCGCGGGTGCATGCTATTTCGTGATTTGCTCGGTGGCGTCTGCCCTCGTCAAAGGTCTCCAGAAAAAGGTCACAAGATGATTTCCATCAAGAACGTTTCCAAGTGGTACGGCCAGTTTCAGGTCCTCACCGATTGCACGACCGAGGTCAAGAAAGGCGAGGTGGTGGTCGTGTGCGGCCCGTCCGGCTCGGGCAAGTCGACGCTGATCAAGACCGTGAACGGCCTCGAGCCGTTCCAGCAGGGCGAGATCCTCGTGAACGGCCAGTCGGTCGGCGACAAGAAGACGAACCTGTCGAAGCTGCGCTCGAAGGTCGGAATGGTGTTCCAGCATTTCGAGCTGTTCCCGCACCTGTCGATCACCGAGAACCTGACGCTCGCGCAGGTCAAGGTGCTCGGCCGCGGCAAGGACGAAGCGGCCGAGAAGGGCATGAAGCTGCTCGATCGCGTCGGCCTGAAGGCGCATGCGCACAAGTTTCCGGGCCAGCTGTCGGGCGGCCAGCAGCAGCGGGTCGCGATCGCGCGCGCGCTGTCGATGGATCCGATCGCGATGCTGTTCGACGAGCCGACGTCCGCGCTCGATCCCGAGATGATCAACGAAGTGCTCGACGTGATGGTCGAACTCGCGCAGGAAGGCATGACGATGATGGTCGTCACGCACGAGATGGGCTTCGCGAAGAAGGTCGCCCATCGCGTGATCTTCATGGACAAGGGCGCGATCGTCGAGGACGACCGCAAGGACGATTTCTTCTCGAATCCGAAGTCGGACCGCGCGAAGGACTTCCTCGCGAAAATCCTGCACTGAGCGTTCGTGCAGCGCGTGTGCCGCATGCACGCCGATGAAAAAAACCGCCCGGCTGAACACCGGGCGGTTTTTTTTCGCGGGCTGCCCGTCGCCCGCCGGTGGCAGCGTACGGGTTGCCGAGTCGGGCGTTACCAGCTGTAGCGGTAGCCGACCTGCCCGGTCACGCCGCGCCGGTAATCGCCGCCGATGTTGCGCGCATATTTCACGTTCGCGTACAACGCGCCCGACTTGCCGAAGCCCGCGGTCACGCCAAGGCCGAGCTCGTACCAGGTGCGGCCCAGGTGCGTCGCGAACGGCGTGCCGCCGACGACGGTCTGGCCCGGCGACAGGAAGTCGTGCAGCACGTCAGCCGTGAAGTACGGTGTCGCGGCGCCGCCGCCCGCGTTCGCGTCGAGGTTCGGCCGGAAGACGCGCACGCCGACGCGTCCGCGCAACGCGTGGGTCGTCGTGCCCGACACGGCCGATACGTTGTCGTTGAACCCGTTCAGCTTCAGGTACTGGTACATCAGCTGCGCCTGCGGCTCGACCGCGATCGGTGTGCCGCCGATCCCGAACGGCTTGCCGACCTCCTGCGACAGCGCGATGCCGAAGCCGTTCTGCGAGGCCTCGTTGCCGTAGCTGTCGCGATAGCGGTTGCCGTAGTGCGTGACCTGGCCGACGCTGTCGAAGTAGGTGCCGTCGGACAGGTAGCGCGTCCAGTAGCCGCCGATGCTCTGCGCGTGCATCTCGACCGAGCCCGTCGACGTCGACAGCCCGGCCGTGTCGGCGCGTGCCGTGTCGCTGAAGCTCGTGTTCGCGACGCCGATGCTCGCCGTCACGCCCGCATGCGTGCTGCCGCCGGCGGGCGCCTGGTCGAGCGTCCAGTCCTTGCCGAACTGCGCGAAGAACGTGCGCTCGTCGGCCGCGAAGCGGCCCGCGTTCGCGTCGAGGCTCTGTCCGCCGATGCGGCCCCACACGCCGTCGCGGTTGCCCGGCGCCTGCTTCTCGAGGTTATCGATGTCGCCGACGCGCTCGTGCAGCTTGCCAAGCGTCGAGAAGCCGTAGTCGGCGTTGAGCAGCGGTGTCATCGCATAACCCGCGACGCCCGGACGGTACGCGAGATCGCCGCCGTTGTCGCCGCCCTCGATGACGGACGGGCCGACCGGATCGCCGGGGTCCGTCGGGTCCAGTTGCGAGCGCAGGTACCAGCCGTTCGCATCGCCCTGTCCGCCGCGGTAGAGACGGTATTCGTACGCGCCGGCCTGTACGGGGCCCGCGAGATGGAACGCCGACGCGGTAGTCGTGCCGCCATTGGCCGTGACGACCACCGGAATCCCGTCGCCCGTCGTCTGCGCGCCGGTGCCGGCCGTGTTCGCGATTTTCAGCCCGGTCGTGCCGCTCGCGGTGCCGCCGTTCACGATCAGCCGGTCGGTCGGCGATGCGTCGGCGCCGAGGTAGGTGTTCAGCGCGATCGTGCCGCCGTTGCCGACGTAGCTGCCGGTCGTCAGCGTCCGGTAGCTGGCGGCGGCCGTCGGCGCGCCGGACGGCGCGGCGAACGCGACCAGGCCCGCGTTGTTCAGGCTGCTCAGCACGGAGCTGCCGGTCATGTGCCACGTGCTCGAGCCGTCGACGGTCAGCGCGACCGGGTCGATCGCGCCGGTCAGGGTCGTGCCGTTCGTCAGGAACACGTTGCCGGTGCTCGACGCGTCCGACACGATGTCGCCGGCGAGATTCACGGCCGATGCGTTGAAGGTCGCGGTGCTGCCGTTCGCGAGGTCCAGCAGCGTGCCGTTGCCGGCCGTCACGACGGTGCCGTTGCGCACCGCGATGTCGACGGTGCTGCCGCGCGCAGCGAATGCCGGCCCGGCGACCGACGCGACGCTGCCGCCGTCGACGCGCACCGAGCTCGTCGCGCCGGTCGCGAGCGTGTCCGTGCTCATGACGCCGGCCGTCGCGCCCCTGAGCGTCGTGCCCTTCAGCGCGAGCACGCCGCCGCCGTCGACGGTCGCGCCGTTGCCGGCCGCGCTCGCGAGCGACGAACCCGTGTCGCCGATACGGCCGCCGTTGCGCGCGACGAGGCCATCGGCTGCCGCGCCCGCCGCAGAGACCTTCGTGCCCGACAGCCACACGGTCGCGCCGCTGCCCGCGACGATCGCATGCGCGCCGGCGCCGGTCGTCGCGACGGTCGTGCCGTCGGCCGCGAGCGTCGAATCCGCGCCCGTCACGAAGAGGCCGCGTGCGTTGTCGCCGGCGGTGCGTACGACGGTCGCCGCGTCGGTCGCGATGCGTGCGCCCGTGCCCGTCGACGACAACCCGTCGGCGCCATTGCCGGTCGTGCCGATCTGCGTGCCCGACAGCGCGATCGTCGTGTTCGTGCCGAGGTTGTCGATGCCCTTGCCGGCGCCGCCCGCCGCGATCGACGTCGCGCCGGCCGCGATCCCGCCGTTCGAGACGGTCGAGTCGATCAGCACGCCGTCGGCGCTGCCGTTCGCGACGACGGTGCCCGCGCCCGACAGCGCGACCGACGCACCCGCGCCGGTCAGGTGCACGCCCGCGACGCCGTCGTCGGCCTCGATCGTGCCCGCGTTGGCGAGCGTCGCCGACGCGCCCTGCACGAGCGCGCCGGTGCCGTTGGCCACGCGGATCGCCGACGCGTTGTTCACGGTGCCGAGCGTGCCGACCACGACGCCCGTCGAGCCTGCGCCGCTCAGCAGCACCGTATCGCGGTTGTCGAGCGTGCCGAGGTTCTGCGCGACGAAACCCGTCACGCCCGCGGTCGACGAGGCGACCGCGGCATCGTTGGTCAGCGTCGTCGCGACCGGTGCGCCGGCATTCGCGCCGGCGAGGTCGTGCGCCTGGCCGTCGACGACGCCCGCGATCGCGCCGGCCGCATTCAGGTTGATGGTCGCGCCCGAGTCGATCGTGCCGTTCGCGCCGCCTTCGACCGCTACCGCGATGCCGTTCGCGCCGTTGACGTTGTAGGTGGCGTGGCCGGTCGACAGCGCCGTGCCGGCACCGGTCGCGAGCACGCCGCGCGCGCGCTGGCCGTTCACGTCGGTCGTCAGCGTGCCGGCCGCCGATGCACCCGTATAGGCCGCGCCGCCCGCCATGCGGAACAGCGTCGAATCGTCGGTATCGACGCTCAGGTGCTGCGCGGCGACGTTGATCTTCGAGCCCGCGCCATATGCATAGAAGCCGATCTGGTTCGTACCCGACTTGAAGTCGGGCACCGCGTTCGCGTCGACGTTGATCGTCGCGCCCGAGCGCGCATGGACGCCGATCGCGCCGGTGCCCGTCAGGTTGAGCGCGCCGTCGACCGTGGCCTTCGCGCGCGGCCCTTCGGCCCACACGCCGTAGTTGCGCGTGTCCGATGCCGGATCGAGCCCGCCGGCCACGTTGATCGTGCCGGTCGACGTCGCGGCCGTTGCGCTCGAGCCGGTGCCGACCACCATGATGCCGATGCCGTTCACGCCGTTCAGCGTGATCGTGCCGGTGTTGGTCACGGTCGCGGCCGTGTTGGCCGCGAGCATGCCGACGTTCGCGAGCGGCGTGCCGGGCGCCGCGCCGTTCACGACGATCGTGCCTGCGTTGCGCAGCGTGCCGGACGACGAGCCGATGCTCGCCATCCCGGCGCCGTTCTGCGTCTGCGAGCCGATCACGATCGAGCCGCGGTTGCTGGCGGTGCCCGACGCGCCGAGCAGGATCCCGTACGCGTGCGCGGACAGCGCGACGTCGTTCGCCGCCGCCCCCGGCCCGTACTGGGCCGCGCGGCCGAGATAGATCGTGCCGCCGGCCGCGTTCGTGAAGGTGCCGCCCGCCGCGAAGCCGCCGATCACCTGGCTGTCGAGCGTCGTCGCGTTGACGCCGACGTTGATCGTGCCGGCGTTCGACGCGTTCGCGCCGCCCGTCACGGCCACCGCGTAGTTCTGCAGGTCGGGGCGGTTGCCGGCGAGCGTCCACGCGCCGACGTTCATCATGCCGTGGTTGACGAACGAGGTGCCCGAGCCGTTCGCGTACACGCCGTTGCCCTCGGTGTACGCATGGAACCCGAAGTTGTCGGGCGGCGTGCCGCTGCTCGTGTCGAAATTGTCGCCGGACGCGTAGCCGGACGAGATCACGCCGTTGTTGACGCCGCTCGCGCCGCTCAGCAGGCGCACGAGCGTGAAATCGCCCGACAGGCGGCCGTCGTTGACGAAGTGCGCGCCGTTTTCCGCGACGACGGCCGAACTCGATGCGATCGTGTTGGTGCCGCGGAAGTCGATCTGGCCGTCCTTGCCGATCTGCAGCGTCGCGTTCGCGCCGGTGCCGTGCATTGCCGACAGGTGATCGATCGGCAGCGTGTTCTTGTCGCCGGCGGACACGTTGTTCGCGTACTGGAAGGTCTCCTTCGAGAACGTGACGGCCTGGCCGAACGCGGTGTCGTACGCGGCCTGCGAGCCGAGCGCGCCGCTCCGGACCGAACGCACGAGGAAGTCGTTGTAGGCGGCGAGCGACGCGGCGTCGCTGACGGTCCACGTGCTGCCGTCGAACGCGGTGAAGGTGCCCGCATAGGCCGGCACGTCGAGCTGGAGGTTGCCGACGGAGCCGCCGCTCGCGAGGTAGTCGCCGGTGGTGAACCAGACCTGGTTGCGCGAATTCCAGTTGACGACGCTCGGGGTGGCGCCCGTCCCGTCAGCGACGGTGAGGTCCGTCTGCTTCGCGGCCAGCGTGATTGCGTTGCCGGCCGAGCCGGGCGCGTTGGCGGGATTGCCGATCGACACGTTCAGCGTGCCGCCGGAGCGGTCGACCGTGCCGATCCGCGTGTTCACGTACTGGTCGCCGTTGACGTCGCGGTAGACGGATACGTCGGTCGCGCCGACCGTCGATGCGGCGAACGCGGACGAGTCGTAGGTGGCGACCGACGTATGGGTGCCCATGATCGTGTCGGGCGTGCCGATGCTTTGCGTCTTGCCGCCGAGCGACACCAGCGGCTGATCCGGATTTCCCGACACGATCGTCGTCGTGCCGAACGGGATGCGCGTGTAGCCGGCGTCGCCGCTGTTCTGCGCCGTCCATGCGCCCGTCACGCCGACCGCGTCGCCGCCGGACACGGTCGTGGCGCCGGCCAGGTTGTCGTTCACGGTCGGGCTGACGCTGCCGAGCGCGCAGCTGCCGCCGCTCGCGACCGCCGAACCGTCGCCGCAGCTCGACGCGTACGCGGAGCCGGCCGACAGCGCGGCCAGCGCCGCACCGAGCGCGGCGACGCGCAGCGGCGAGCGGCGGATCGCCGTGCGGGCGGCACGGCGGCTTGCGCCCGATTCGCGGCCTGAACGCTTGCCGCGCGCCCGTGTCGTTTCCGCGACCGCGACCCAGCAGCCGGCGGCGTCGCTCCAGATCGATCGAAATGAGTGATTCACGACATGCCCTCTTTCTTGTTTTGAAGTGGTATTCGCCGCATGCGGCGAATGCGCATTCCACGGTGACGTGTGACGCGAATGGACATGCGGCAGCCGTGGCTGCATGACGCGCCGGTCGGGTTTCGTTACACCGAAGATGGAGCGAGTCTACTAATCGGCGGGGTGGCCGACTTTCAAAAAAATCGGGATATGTAGGGATGGTAACGCTATTGAGCGGTATTTCTGAATTGTGTGGGTAATCGAACTGAAAGCCTTTGTGGGTAAAGACTTGGTGGGTTTTTTATATAACAGGCGAAATCACCGGTTCGGTGGGCTGGCGCACGATCGGCGTGGGGGTTTTGCTTTAAGCTGCGGCTTCCGGATTATCCGGTTTTGAATGCCTTGTTTTATTTGTTTCGCCGGTGAATTATTTTCACTTGGAAATTAATAAAAGAAAAGTGAATGTCGTGTGGCGACGCGAGCGTGCTTGAAATGGCGGCCTGAATGGAGTTGTCGGGCGGAGATTTTCAATGCGGGCAATCATCGGCGGATGCCGGACACCGGATGCGTGATTCAACGATCCGGGCGTGACGCGGGATCGTCGGGCCGCGACGATGGCGGAACAGCGCAACGCATGAAGGGCGCGCCCGGCGGCGGCGCGGCGCGCTCAGAAATCGATCGCGTCGTCGGAATCGCCGTCGGCGCCGGCCGCGAGTGCGGCGTGCTGCGTACCGCACGGCGCGGACGCCGACGCGTCGAGCGCCGGGTTGCGCAGTTTCTCGAGCACGCACTCGGGCACCGGAATCTGCATCCGCGCGGCGACGTCGCCGCACTGGAACATGATCAGCTCGCCCGGTTCGAACGAGGTCCAGATTTCGTTGTCGGTCAGCGGCTGCGTGGCGATCACCGCGACACGATCCTCGGGCGTCGTGTATTTCGCGAAGTCGATCGACAGGTCTTCGTCGACCAGATGCGCGGTCGAGAACGGCCAGCGCCGCACGAGGTAGTGCAGCCGCGTCGAGCAGTGCGCGAAGAGGGCCTGGCCGTTCGACATCAGGAAGTTGAACACGCCGTGATCGGTGATGCCGCGCGTCAGCTCGCCGACGCGCTCGAACAGCTCCGGCAACGGCGGCTGCGCGCCGGGGAACGCTTCGCGCAGCCCCTGCATCAGCACGCAGAACGCCTTCTCGCTGTCGGTGGTGCCGACCGGATGGTAGACGCTGCCGTCGAGATCGGGTTCGTACTCCTGCAGATCGCCGTTATGCGCGAAGATCCAGTGCCGCCCCCACAGCTCGCGCATGAACGGGTGGCTGTTCTCGAGCAGGATGTGGCCTTGCGTGGCCTTGCGGATGTGCGCGATCGTGTTCTTGGACTTGATCGGGTAGCGCTTCACCATTTCGGCGAGCGGCGACGTGGCCGATGCCTGGTGGTCGACGAAGAGGCGACAGGCCTTGTCCTCGAAGAACGCGATCCCCCAGCCGTCGGCATGGTGATCGGTGAGGCCGCCCCGGGCCGCGAAACCTGTGAAGGAGAATGTGACGTCCGTCGGCGCGGCGCAGTTCATTCCTAGGAGTTGGCACATTTTACTTGGGGCGGGGGCGGAAGCAGGGTAACCAACCGGGTGAACCCCGGTACAATGTTGCTTCTAGCATATCACCGAGCCTTGAGCGGTAAAAAGCGGATTCCGCCGGCCGAAGGCCCCGTGTTGCGGTTTGCCGTCAGTCGGCCCGCGCACGCGCGTTCCGGCCCCGCAGATGGCCAGCCCGTTCCTCACGACGCCTCCTATGACTGCCTCGAACGCTTCCTCTCCGGCGACGCTCACGCTCGCCCGTCCCGACGACCTGCACCTGCACCTGCGCGACGGCGACATGCTGGCCGCGGTGCTGCCGCACACGGCGCGCCAGTTCGCCCGCGCGATCGTCATGCCGAACCTGAAGCCGCCCGTCACGACCACCGCGCAAGCGCAGGCCTATCGCGAGCGAATCCTGGCCGCGCTGCCGGCGGGCATGGCGTTCGAGCCGCTGATGACGCTATACCTGACCGACAACACGTCGCCCGACGAAATCCGCCGCGCGCGCGACAGCGGCTTCGTGCACGGCGTGAAGCTGTATCCGGCCGGCGCGACGACGAACTCCGACCACGGCGTCAGCGATCTCGCGAAGTGCGCGAAGACGCTCGAGGTCATGCAGGAAACCGGCATGCCGCTGCTCGTGCACGGCGAGGTGACCGATCCGGCGATCGACATGTTCGATCGCGAGAAGGTGTTCATCGACCGCGTGATGACGCCGCTGCGCCGCGATTTCCCCGGCCTGAAGGTGGTGTTCGAGCACATCACCACGAAGGACGCCGCCGATTACGTGCGCGACGCCGATGCGGCGCCGGGCCTGCTCGGCGCGACGATCACGCCGCAGCACATGCTGTACAGCCGCAACGCGCTGTTCGTCGGCGGGATCCGCCCGCATTACTACTGCCTGCCGGTGCTGAAGCGTGAAACGCACCGCGTCGCGCTCGTCGAAGCCGCGACGTCGGGCAACCCGCGCTTCTTCCTCGGCACCGACAGCGCGCCGCACGCGCGCGACGCGAAGGAAACCGCGTGCGGCTGCGCGGGCTGCTACACGGCGCTGCACGCGCTCGAGCTGTATGCGGAAGCGTTCGACAAGGCGGGCGCGCTCGACAAGCTGGAAAATTTCGCGAGCCGCTTCGGCGCCGATTTCTACGGGCTGCCGCACAGCACCGAGACGATCACGCTGCGCCGCGAGACCTGGGAACTGCCGCGCGAGGTGTTCGCGGGCGATACGCCGGTCGTGCCGCTGCGCGCCGGCGAATCGATCGGCTGGAAGCTCGCGTGACCGGCACGCCGCCGCGCGCGGCCGGCCACGCGGCCGGCGGCGGCGCGGCGGCGTTCGCGCGGATCGACTGGTCCGCGCCGTGGCTCGCGCGTTACGCGGAACCGGGCCGCACGCTTCAGGCGGCCGCGCTCGCGGGCGAGGCCGCGCTGCTCGACGCACTGAACGGCGCACTGCGCGGTGATGCCCGTGTCAGCGGCCGCGGCAAGCCGCTGCGCTTCGTGCCACAGGCCGAGCTGCCGCCCGGCATCGCATACGAAACCCATATCGCCGCGACCGGCGGCGTCCCGACCCGCCACAATCTTCACGACTTCTTCAATGCGCTCGTCTGGTTCGCGTATCCGCGCACCAAGGCCGCGCTGAACGCACGCCAGGCCGCGGCGATCGATGCCGCGGGCGGCGTCGGGCCGGTGCGCGGCACGCTGCGCGATGCGCTGACGCTGTTCGACGAAAATGCCGCGCTGTTCGTGACGGCCGACCGCACGCTCGCCGACGCGCTGCGCGGCTTCAGCTGGCAGCTGCTGCTGCTGGCGGCGCGCGACGCGTGGGGCACGCGCTGCGAGGCGCGGCTCGTCGGCCATGCGCTGCTCGAGAAGCTCGTCGCGCCCTACAAGTCGTGCACCGCGCACGCATGGATCGTCGAAGTGGGCGACGACTATTTTTCGTGGCCCGACGCGCAGCGTGCCGCGCATGTCGATGCGCGGATCGCCGGCGAGATCGCGACCCGCGACCTGACGAGCCACGATTTCGCGCCGCTGCCGGTGCTCGGCGTGCCGGGCTGGTGCGAAGCGAATGCCGCGCCCGCGTTCTACGACGATCCGGCGGTTTTCCGCAGCGGCCGCCGCTCGCGCGCTGCCGGCGGCGGCGCACAGTGCTAGAATGCGCGTCGCAAAGCAGGCTAGGCAGTCGCGGCCTCGCCGCCTTCGGGCCGGCGGGGGCGAGGAAAGTCCGGACTCCACAGGGCAGGGTGATGGCTAACGGCCATCCGTGGCGACACGCGGAACAGGGCAACAGAAAGCAAACCGCCGATGGCCCGGCGCAAGCCGGGATCAGGTAAGGGTGAAACGGTGCGGTAAGAGCGCACCGCGGCGACGGCGACGTCCGCCGGCACGGTAACCTCCACCCGGAGCAATTCCAAGTAGGCAGGCGCGCATTTTCGGATGCAGGACGGGGCCCCCGTCTCGTCTGCGGGTAGGAAGCTTGAGCGCGTCAGCAATGGCGCGCCTAGAGGAATGGCTGCCACGCGTTGTGCGCTTCGGCGTGCAGCGTGCACAGAATCCGGCTTATCGGCCTGCTTTGCCGTTCGAATGCGAAAGGGCCGGCGCTCCGTCAGGAGCGCCGGCCCTTTTTTTCATGCGTGGCTGCCGTGCGTTCAGTCGGCGACGATGTCGAACGAATGCGTGAGTTCGGCGGTCTTCGCGATCATGATCGACGCGGAGCAGTACTTGTCGTGCGACAGGTTGATCGCGCGCTCGACCGTGGCCGGGTTCAGGTTGCGGCCGGTGACGGTGAAATGGAAGTGGACCTTCGTGAACACTTTCGGATCTTCGCTCGCGCGTTCGGCCTTCAGCGTGACCGAGCAGCCGGTGACTTCCTGGCGGCTCTTCTTCAGGATCAGCACGACGTCGTACGCGGTGCAGCCGCCGGTGCCGACCAGCACCATTTCCATCGGGCGCGGCGCGAGGTTGTGGCCGCCGCCTTCCGGCGCGCCGTCCATCGCGACGAGGTGCCCGCTTCCGGTCTGGGCGGAAAACGCCATGCCGTCCTGACCCATCCAGCTTACTTTGCATTCCATGCTTGCACTCCAGCGTTGCCTGATTCGGATTCGATCCGGCATTGTAGCCCGCAGCGCTTCGGTCGGCTGATGCGCTGCACGACGCGCCATGCCATGCCGCCGCGTGCGGCGCCCGGCGGGGCACCGAACGGCGATTTCCCTGCTGTCTTTAGGGGTTTTACTCTAGGCGTAACGGGCTCCCGGTTGCGCGCTTGCTTCCCAATCGATTGATTTTAAAAGAGAAAATCCATTAGTCGCGCGAGGCTCATTGAATTCCGCATTATGGTGTTGGATTTCGTAATGCAAATTTTCTTGTGAAGCCGGCGACGCATTCGTATAATGAGCCTCATTGGTTGTCGCGCTGCGGCAATCTCCGCATGTCTCCTCCACCCTCCTCCTAAGGTGGATTAAGCCCGAACCAGCCGTTCGGGCTTTTTTTCGTCCCATGCAAGCATCGGCGCGCAGTTTGCGCGCGTCGATATCCGTCGTTGACTCCCGTTTATGCTGGCCGCCGCGTGGTTGGCTGCGAGGCCGCGCCGGGCGGCGTGTTCGTCGAACGATCGGCAGGGGCCGGCACGTGTGCGGCCGACGCTTGGCCATGACCGCGCGCGCAGAAGTGGCGTACGCGTTCGCGCACCGCACGCAGGCGGGCGATGCGATCTTCGGCATGGGCGCGGCGGGCGTCGGCGATGCGGGCGTCGAGGGCGTCGAGCTTGGCCTCGCAGCCGGCCCGGGCGGCGACGGCGGGCGCCGCGGCGGCCAGCAACGCGGCCGCGAGAAATGGCGTAAGTCGTTGTTTCATCATGCTTGTTTGTTGTTTTTCCGTGATCGGCCGGTCTGGCGCGGCAAGGTCAGGTGCCGCGCGTCGATGGGTGCCGCCCCAGGCGCTCGGTTCGCCTGGTGTATCGGGGCACGACCGGATTTTGGCCCATTTCGGGCGCCGCCGGCACGGGGCGTGGATTCTCTTTGACCGCGCTGCGGTATTTCCTTTATAATTCAGGGCTTTTCCGCATTCATGCCCACGGAAAAAGAACAGGGAGAGCCTGCACCGCGCCTCGAAGCGCACACAGACAAGCAGGAAGAACACATCGGGCAAAGCATTTTTTTTGGATCGATCATGAAGACGTTTTCCGCAAAAGCCCATGAGGTGACGCGCGAATGGTACGTGATTGACGCGACGGATAAGGTTCTCGGCCGTGTTGCCAGCGAAGTGGCACGCCGTCTGCGCGGCAAGCACAAGCCTGAGTTCACCCCGCACGTCGACACTGGTGATTTCATCATCATCATCAACGCGAGCAAGTTGAAGGTCACGGGCAACAAGACTCTGGACAAGAAGTACTACCGTCACTCGGGCTACCCGGGCGGTATCTATGAAACGACGTTCGGCAAGATGCAAGAACGCTTCCCGGGCCGTGCGCTCGAGAAGGCGGTCAAGGGCATGCTGCCGAAGGGCCCGCTCGGCTACGCGATGATCAAGAAGCTGAAGGTCTACGCTGAAGCTACGCATCCGCATTCGGCTCAACAGCCGAAGGCGCTCGAGATCTAAGGGGAGCCCACATGATCGGTAACTGGAACTACGGTACGGGCCGCCGCAAGAGCGCAGTCGCACGTGTCTTCATCAAGGCTGGCAAGGGCGACATCATCGTCAACGGCAAGCCCATCGCCGACTACTTCTCGCGTGAAACGTCGCTGATGATCGTGCGTCAACCGCTGGAACTCACGAACCACGGCCAGACGTTCGACATCAAGGTCAACGTCAACGGCGGCGGCGAAACGGGTCAGGCAGGCGCAGTGCGTCACGGCATCACCCGCGCGCTGATCGACTACGATGCAACGCTGAAGCCGTCGCTGTCGAACGCAGGCTTCGTCACGCGCGATGCACGTGAAGTCGAGCGTAAGAAGGTTGGTCTGCGCAAGGCACGTCGCGCAAAGCAGTTCTCGAAGCGTTAATTCCGCTTCATGGCCGCGCCGCTTCCGGGCGGCGTCCGCCGGAAAAACCGCCAGTTTTCGCGCTGGCGGTTTTTTTATGCCCGCGCGGCGGCGCCCCGCGGGCGGTTTCCTTTACTGAAATCAACAAGAACCTATTGATTTCATGGACATCAGCACGATCTTCTGATCGGCCCTACAATAGCGGCTAAAGCTTTTTGGAGAGTTCGCATGAACGCTGTTACCGAATCCGCAGCAACGACCACCGAAATGCCGGCACCGTTCGTCTTCACCGACGCCGCGGCCGACAAGGTCAAGCAACTGATCGACGAAGAGGGCAATCCCGACCTGAAGCTGCGCGTGTTCGTGCAGGGTGGCGGCTGCTCGGGCTTCCAGTATGGCTTCACGTTCGACGAGGAAGTCAACGAGGACGACACCGTGATGAACAAGAACGGCGTCCAGCTCCTGATCGACTCGATGAGCTACCAGTACCTGGTCGGCGCCGAGATCGACTACAAGGACGACCTCAACGGCGCCCAGTTCGTGATCAAGAACCCGAACGCCACGACCACCTGCGGGTGCGGCTCGTCGTTCTCGGTCTGAGCGCACGACGGATCCTGTCCGGTTCGCCGGAATGAAAAACGGGGCTTGATGCCCCGTTTTTTTGCGTCCGTTGTACGCGACGAACCGCGTGGGTGGCCTGTCGGCGTGTATCGGACGCGCCGCATCCGGGGCTCCCCTCGTTTCCGCATCAGCGCGGATAAAGTGCGCCGAGCACGCGCTCGCCCGCGGCCCCCGTCACGCTCGCGAGATTGCCGGGCTGGCGCGCGGTGAAGCGGTACGCGAGCCACGCGAACGCGAGCGCCTCGACCTGCTGCGGCGGCACGCCGAGCGCGGCCGTCGTCTCCACCGTCGCCGGCACGCCGACCTCGTGCAGTGCATGCCGGAGCGCATCGAGCAGCACCGGGTTGCGGGCGCCGCCGCCGCAGACGAACACGGCCTTGCAGCCGGCCGCGTGCCGGGCGATCTCGCGCGCGACCGAGACGGCGGTGAGTGCCGTCAGCGTCGCCTGCACGTCTTCCGGCGCGACCTGCGCGAACGCGGCGAGCTTCGCGTCGAGCCACGCGGGATTGAACAGGTCGCGGCCGGTGCTTTTCGGCGGCGGCGCGACGAAGTAGGGTTCGTCGAGCAGCGCGTCGAGCAGCGCCGCGTGCACGGTACCGCGCGCGGCGAACTTGCCGCCGTCGTCGTAAGGCTTGCCGAGATGGCGCGTCGCCCATTCGTCGAGCAACGCGTTCGCGGGCCCGCAGTCGAAGCCGCGCACGTCGCCGCCTTCGCCGGGCAGGATCGTGATGTTGCTGATGCCGCCGAGGTTGCAGACGACCCGCGTCTCGCCCGGCGCGCCGAACACCGTCGCGTGGAACGCCGGCGCGAGCGGCGCGCCGTGCCCGCCGGCCGCGACGTCGCGGCTGCGGAAATCGGCGATCACGTCGAGATGGGTGAGCTCGGCGAGCAGCGCCGGATTGTTGAGCTGGCGCGTGTAGCCGCGCTCGGGACGGTGCCGGACCGTCTGGCCGTGCACGCCGATCGCGCGGATCTCGTCGCGCGACAGGCCGGCCGTGCGCTGCAGCTCGTGACAGCACACCGCGTAGCGCGCGACGAGCGCATTCGCCGCGACCGATTCGCGGTCGATCTCGTTGTCGCCGGGCTGCTGCAGCGCGAACAGCGCGTCGCGCAGCGATTGCGCGAAGCCGACGAACGCTTCCGCGAGCACGACCGGCGCGCGGCCGGTCTCGAAACGCACGGCGACGCCGTCGACGCCGTCCATGCTGGTTCCCGACATCAGCCCGAAGTAGATGCCGTCGGCCGGATGGGCGGGTTGCGGATGTCGTTGCGGCACGTTGGGTCCTCCTGGATCGAGCGGCGCGGGCCGGTGCCACGCGCCTTGCGCCCGATTATCCGCGCAACCTGACGCGTCGTTAAGCGATGCACGCGCAAGTTATGGGAAAATCCCTGTCTTTGCGACATTCTTCCTGGCCCCGATGAGCACCGAACCCAGTTCCAAGCCTGTTTTCCCGATCACCGACGAAGTCCGCCATGCGCTCGCCGTCACGAAGCGCGGCGTCGACGAACTGCTGATCGAGGAAGAGTTCGCGCAGAAGCTCGCGCGCAGCGCGGCCACCGGCACGCCGTTGCGCATCAAGCTCGGCCTCGACCCGACCGCACCCGACATCCACATCGGCCATACGGTCGTGCTGAACAAGATGCGTCAGCTGCAGGACCTCGGCCACACCGTGATCTTCCTCATCGGCGATTTCACGTCGCTGATCGGCGACCCGTCGGGCCGCAACGCGACGCGCCCGCCGCTCACGCGCGAGCAGATCGAATCGAACGCGAAGACCTACTTCGAGCAGGCCGCGCTCGTGCTCGACCGCGCGAAGACCGAAATCCGCTACAACAGCGAATGGTCGATGCCGCTCGGCGCGGACGGGATGATCAAGCTCGCGTCGCGCTACACGGTCGCGCGGATCCTCGAGCGCGAGGATTTCACGAAGCGCTTCCAGGGCGGCGTGCCGATCTCGATCCACGAATTCCTGTACCCGCTGATGCAGGGCTACGACTCGGTCGCGCTGAACGCCGACCTCGAGCTCGGCGGCACCGACCAGAAGTTCAACCTGCTGGTCGGCCGCGAACTGCAGAAGCAGTACGGCCAGGAGCAGCAGTGCATTCTCACGATGCCGCTGCTCGAAGGCCTCGACGGCGTCGAGAAGATGTCGAAGTCGAAGGGCAACTACGTCGGCATCAGCGAGAAGCCGACCGACATGTTCGGCAAGCTGATGAGCATCTCGGACACGCTGATGTGGCGTTACTTCGAGCTGCTGTCGTTCCGCAGCATCGAAGAAATCGCGGGCTTCAGGCGCGACGCCGAAGGCGGCCGCAACCCGCGCGACTTCAAGGTGCTGCTCGCGCAGGAAATCGTCGCGCGCTTCCACTCGCAGGCCGATGCCGAGCGTGCGCTGGAGGACTTCAACCACCGCGCGAAGGGCGGCGTGCCGGACGACATCCCGTCGGTCACGCTCGCGGGCGCGCCGCTCGCGATCGGCCAGCTGCTGAAGCAGGCGGGCCTCGTGCCGTCGACGAGCGAAGCGCTGCGCAACATCGAGCAGGGCGGCGTGAAGATCGACGGCGCGACCGTCTCCGACAAGGGGCTGAAGGTCGAGGCCGGCGAGTTCGTCGTCCAGGTCGGCAAGCGCCGCTTCGCGCGCGTCACGCTGACCGCATGATCGCGCTGATCCAGCGCGTGAAGCGCGCCGACGTGCGCGTCGGCGACCGCACGACGGGCGAGATCGGCGCTGGGCTGCTCGCGCTCGTCTGCGCGGAGCGCGGCGACACCGAAGCCGCGGCCGACAAGCTGCTCGCGAAGCTGCTCGGCTATCGCGTGTTCAGCGATGCCGCGGGCAAGATGAACCTGCCCGTGTCGAACATCGACGGCGCGGGCGGCGCAGGCGGCCTGCTGCTCGTGTCGCAGTTCACGCTCGCGGCCGATACCAACAGCGGGCTGCGGCCGAGCTTCACGCCGGCCGCGCCCCCAGACGAAGGCGCGCGCCTGTTCGACTATTTCGTCGCGGCCGCGCGCGAGCGTCATCCGGTCGTCGAGACGGGCGAGTTCGGCGCCGACATGCAGGTGTCGCTCGTCAACGACGGCCCCGTGACGTTCTGGCTGCAAGTGCGGCCCTGATTCATTCCCGGAGACGCCGCGATGGCCACCACGCAGATTCTCTTCATTCGCCATGGCGAGACGGCCTGGAACCGCATCAAGCGCATCCAGGGCCATATCGACATTCCACTGGCTGACACGGGGCTCGCGCAGGCGCAGCGGCTGGCCGTCCGGCTCGCGCGGGACGCGCGCGAAGGACAGCGGATCGACGCGATCTATTCGAGCGACCTGATGCGCGCGCAACAAACCGCGCAACCCTTTGCCGATGCGCTCGGGCTGCCGCTGCAGTTGCGCGAAGGGCTGCGCGAACGCGCGTACGGCGTGTTCCAGGGGCATGACAGCACCGAGATCGAGACGCTGTTTCCGGACGCCTACGCCGCGTGGCAGACGCGCGACCCGGGCTTCGCGCCCGACGGCGGCGAGTCGCAGCGCGAGTTCTATCATCGCGTGCTGCATGCGCTCGAGCCGATCGTCGCCGCGCATCCGGGCGGCCGGATCGCGTGTGTCGCACACGGCGGCGTGCTCGACTGCGTGTACCGCTTTGCAAACGGTATCGACCTGTCGGCGCCGCGCAGCTATCAGCTGCTCAACACGAGCATCAACGTCGTCGATTACGTCGATGGTCGCGCGCAGGTCGTGCAATGGGCCGACGTGTCGCACCTGGACGCCGCGAGCGACGACGACGGGTATCGCAAGGTACTCTGATCCGGTCGTACCGGCTCCGCCCGGCGGAAGAAGCCGATCGTCAGGCGGGCGGGGTGCCGTCGGGCGGTGTCGCCGTTGCGCGGCGGCGTGCGCGCTTCGACGCACCGTTGACGAGCGCCCAGCGCAGCACGGGGGCGACTGCCCGCACACCGGGCCGGACCACCGCGCGTCGCAGCGGCGCGAACGTCGACACGTCGAGCATGCGCTGCGCCCAGGGCGGCAGCAGGTCGATTCCCGCATGCATGATCAGCGACGCGGCCGGCCGCAGCGCGGGCGTTGCGACCGGCACGTTCAGCAGGATGTCCATGACCTCGAAAGTGTGCGGCCCGGCTTCGAGCTCGGGCTGCATGCGCGCGAAATAGGCCGCTACCTCGGCGCGTGAACGGGGCACATCCCGGGCGCCGAGCAACTCCGCGATCAATGCCGTTTCCGCGTAGTAGCCGTCCTGCAGCTCGCCCGACAGCGTCGGATTCACGTAGCGCAGATGCGCGGCGAGGAAGCTCGAAACTTCCGCGACATGCACCCAGGTCAGCAACGCCGGATCGTCGGCTCGATACGGCCGGCCGTCGGGCGCCGTGCCCGATATGCGCGCGTGGATCGTTTTCACGCGCTCGATGAGCGCGAGCGCGTCCGCGCGGCTGCCGAACGTCGTGCCCGTGATGAACGTGGCGGTGCGCCGCAAGCGGCCGAGGATGTCGGTGCGAAACGACGAGTGATCCCAGACGCCCGCGAGCGCGAGCGGATGGAGCGCCTGCAGCAGCAGCGCGGCAATGCCGCCCGTCATCATCGACGTGAAATCGGCATGCACGCGCCAGCAGATCGCGTCGGGGCCGAACAGCCCCGGGTCTCCGGGCGGCGACGAGAGATCGATCGACGGACCGCCGCCGCCCGTCGTCAGGTGCGTGATGCCGGCCACGAGCCGCTTGCGGATCGGTTCGACCCAGCGCGGGCCCGGTGTGGGCGGGGCGGGGTGCGGGCTGGGCGGCGTGGTCATGGCGAGCTTGGCGCGGGCAGCGGGTTACTTCCCGTCGGCGGTATCCCACATCCCGCGTTCGGGGTTGCCGGCGTCGGGCGCGGAGAGCCCGAAGTGGCGGTACGTGAGCAGCGTCGCGACGCGCCCGCGCGGCGTGCGCTGCAGGAAGCCCTGCTGGATCAGGTACGGTTCGAGTACGTCCTCGATCGTGTCGCGCTCCTCGCCGATCGCAGCCGCGAGGTTGTCGATGCCGACCGGGCCGCCGTCGAACTTGTGCAGGATCGCCTCGAGCAGCTTGCGGTCCATCAGGTCGAAGCCGACCGGGTCGACGTCGAGCATCGCGAGCGCGGCGTCGGCGACGGCCGCGGTGATCTGGCCGTCGGCCTTCACTTCCGCGTAGTCGCGCACGCGGCGCAGCAGCCGGTTCGCGATCCGCGGCGTGCCGCGCGAGCGCTTCGCGATCTCCAGCGCGCCGTTCGGATCGATCTGCGCGTTCAGCAGCGACGCCGAGCGCCGCACGATGCGCGACAATTGCTCGGCATCGTAGAACTCGAGGCGCGCGACGATCCCGAAGCGATCGCGCAGCGGGTTGGTCAGCATCCCCGCGCGCGTGGTCGCGCCGACCAGCGTGAACGGCTGCAGGTCGAGCTTCACGCTGCGCGCGGCCGGCCCTTCGCCGATCATGATGTCGATCTGGTAATCCTCGAGCGCCGGATACAGGATTTCCTCGACGACCGGCGACAGCCGGTGGATCTCGTCGATGAACAGCACGTCGTTCGCTTCGAGGTTGGTCAGCAGCGCGGCGAGATCGCCCGCGCGTTCGAGCACGGGGCCCGACGTCTGGCGCAGGTTCACGCCCATCTCGCGCGCGATGATGTGCGCGAGGGTGGTCTTGCCGAGACCCGGCGGCCCGAACAGCAGCACGTGGTCGAGCGGCTCGGCGCGGCGCTTCGCGGCCTCGATGAAGATCTCGAGCTGGCCGCGCACCTTTTCCTGGCCGACGTAGTCGTCGAGCTGGCGCGGCCGCAGCGCGCGTTCGAACACCTCCTCGTGCGACGAGGCGGGCGTGGCGGCGATGATCCGCTCGGCGGCGAGTTTGTCGGTTTCAATCATGCGGCCATTGTACCGCGCGCCGTCACGCGGCCGAACTGGCCGAACGGCCGACTGGCGCGTGCCGCGCGACGGCGCGACACTGGCTCCGACAGCCGGCTCGGGCGGCCGTTACACCTTCGACAGTGCCTTGAGCGCGAGTTTGATGCCTTCGGACACGCCGGTGCCGGCCGGCACGTTCTTGATCGCGGCGAGGCCTTCCTTTTCCGAATAGCCGAGCGCGAGCAGCGCGTTGAGGATGTCGGTCGCGTGGTCGGACTGGGACGCAGCGCCGGCGAGCGCACCGAGGTCCGCGCCGAGCTTTCCTTTCAGCTCGAGCAGCAGGCGCTCGGCGGTCTTCTTGCCGATGCCGGGCAGGCGCGTGAGGCGCGCGGCGTCCTGCATCGTCACCGCCTGCGCGAGCTCCTGCACGCTCATGCCGGACAGCACGGCCAGCGCCATGCGCGCGCCGATGCCGGTGATCTTCAGCAGTTCGCGGAAGGTCGTGCGCTCCTGCGGCGTCAGGAAGCCGTACAGCAGGTGCGCGTCCTCGCGCACGATCTGCTGCGTGAGCAGCACGACGCGCTCGCCTGTTTGCGGCAGGTTGTAGAAGGTGCTCATCGGCACGTCGATTTCGTAGCCGACGCCGTTGCAGTCGACGAGCAGGTGAGGCGGATTCTTTTCGAGCAGGATGCCGGCGATGCGACCGATCATGGATGGCGGGATGCGAGGAAGAAAGCGCGAGTGTAGCGCAGGTGCGGCGCGATGCCGATGGGTTGGCCGTCAGGCCGGGGCGCCGCGCGACGCGGGGCGATCAGGCGGGCGGGTAGGCAGGCAGGACGGTGGCAGGCGCAATGCGCGCGACGCGGGTGGCCGCGCGCCGCGCCGAAGGGGTGCGTGCCGCCGCGTCAGCCGACGAGCCGTCCGCGCCGCACGCGCAGCCCCTTTTTCGCGAGCGCCGGCGCGAGGCCGCCGATCGTGCCTAGCGTATTGCCGCTGTGCGCGTGGCAGATCGCCATCCCGAGCGCGTCGGCCGCGTCGCTGCCGGGCTGGCCGGTCAGGTTGAGCAGCCTCGTGACCATCTCCTGCATCTGCGACTTGGTCGCGCGGCCGTAACCGACGACCGCCTGCTTCAGTTGCAGCGCGGTGTATTCCGCCACCGGCAGGCCGCCGGAGACGAGGCCGCAGATCGCGGCACCGCGCGCCTGGCCGAGCAGCAGCGTCGACTGCGGGTTCACGTTCACGAACACCTGTTCGATCGCGGCCTGGTCGGGCGCGTGTTCGCGCACGAGCGTCGATACGCCCTGGAAGATCGTACCGAGCCGGGTGGCCAGGTCGGCTGTGGGCGTGCGGATCACGCCGCTTGCGACATAGGCGAGCCGGTGGCCGCTGACGTCGATGACGCCAAAGCCGGTGACGCGCAGGCCGGGGTCGATGCCGAGAATTCGCATGAGTGAGGAGAAAAACCTGATGCCGCGATACTACAACGAATGGTGCGCGGGGCCGGCCGCGTGGCTGCGTGCGCCGGCGCCGCGCAATAAAAAACCCGGCGGGGATGATGCCGCCGGGTTTTCGTGCGGCGGCCGCGCGGGCCGCGTGCGATCAGTGACGGAAGTGGCGCACGCCCGTCAGGATCATCGCGATGCCGTGCTCGTCGGCCGCCGCGATCACTTCGTCGTCGCGCATCGAGCCGCCCGGCTGGATCACGCAGGTCGCGCCTGCCGCCACGACGACGTCGAGACCGTCGCGGAACGGGAAGAACGCATCCGACGCGACGGCCGAACCGGCCAGCGTGAGGCCCGCGTTCTGCGCCTTGATGCTCGCGATGCGTGCCGAATCGACGCGGCTCATCTGGCCTGCGCCGACGCCGAGCGTCATGCCGTTGCCACAGAACACGATCGCGTTCGACTTCACGTACTTCGCGACGCGCCATGCGAACAGCAGGTCGTCCATTTCCTTCGCGGTCGGTTGACGCTTCGTGACGACGCGCAGCTCGCTCGGCTGCACGTTCTTCGAATCGAGCGACTGCACGAGCAGGCCGCCGCCCACGCGCTTCAGGTCGAACGCGTTATGGCCGTCGCCGAGCGCGATTTCGAGCAGGCGCACGTTCTGCTTCGCGGCGAACACCTGCTTCGCGGCGTCCGTGAACGACGGCGCGATCAGCACTTCGACGAACTGCTTGGCCACCGCCTGCGCGGCCGTCTCGTCGACTTCGCGGTTGAACGCGATGATGCCGCCGAACGCCGACGTCGGGTCGGTCTGGAATGCCTTCGCGTATGCGTCGGCCGAGTCGTTGCCGACCGCGACGCCGCACGGGTTCGCGTGCTTGATGATCACGCAGGCCGGCGCGTCGAACGTCTTCACGCATTCCCACGCCGCGTCCGAATCCGCGATGTTGTTGTACGACAGTTCCTTGCCCTGCAGCTGGCGGTAGTTCGCCAGTGCGCCGGCCGGCGCCGCGAGGTCGCGGTAGAACGCCGCGCTCTGGTGCGGGTTCTCGCCGTAGCGCAGGTCCTGCACCTTGTCGAACGCCATGTTCAGCGTGGCCGGGTACGCGCTGCGCGATGCGTGCTGCAGCTCGTCGGTCAGGCTCGTCAGGTAGTTCGTGATCGCGCCGTCGTATTGCGCGGTGTGCGCGAACACCTTGGTCGCGAGGCGGAAGTTGGTCGCATAGCCGATCGCGTTGCCGTTCGCCTTCATTTCGTCGAGCACGACCGCGTAATCGGCCGGGTCGACGACGACCGTCACGTCGCGGTGGTTCTTCGCGGCCGAGCGCAGCATCGTCGGGCCGCCGATGTCGATGTTCTCGATCGCGTCGGCGAGCGTGCAGTCGTCCTTCGCGATCGTCGCGACGAACGGATACAGGTTCACGACCAGCAGGTCGATCGTCGGGATGCCGTGCTGCTCCAGCGCCTGCATGTGCTCGGGCAGGTCGCGGCGGGCGAGGATGCCGCCGTGCACCTTCGGGTGGAGCGTCTTCACGCGCCCATCGAGCATTTCCGGGAAGCCCGTGTAGTCGGCGACTTCGGTCACGGGCAGGCCCGCGTCGGCGAGGAGTTTCGCGGTGCCGCCAGTCGACAGCAGTTTGACGCCGAGCTCGGACAGCGACTTCGCGAAGTCGACGATGCCGGTCTTGTCGGAAACGGAAATGAGCGCTTGCTTGATCATGATGGAACCACCAATAGCCAGGGAAACGGGGACGGGACGGCCGCCTACAGCAGGCCGTGCTGCTGCAGCTTCTTGCGCAGCGTATTGCGATTGATGCCGAGGTACTCCGCGGCGAGCGACTGGTTGCCGCCGGCCTGTACGAGCACGACCTCGAGCATCGGCTTTTCGACGCAGGACATCACCATTTCATAGACGTCGTGCGGATTGGAGCCGTCTAGATCCCGGAAATACACGTCCAGGCTCTCGCGGACACATTGTTCGATGTTGTGCTTGCTCATGCTGCTAACTGGTTATGGTCGTCCGACTCGCCCTGGCCGTTTTCCTCTTCGTCATCGACGTAGACGAGGTGGTCCGACAGCGCCTTTTGCGCCTCGAAGAATGCATTGACGGCGGCGAGCTGCTCGCGGGTGGAATCGAGCGTGTTCATCCTGTGCCGGAACCCGTTGGCACCGGAAAGGCCGCGAGTGTACCAGCCGATGTGCTTGCGCGCAGTACGGACGCCCGTGAATTCACCATAGAACGCGTAGTGGTCTTCCAGGTGTTCGTTCATCACGTGCTGGATCTCGTCGATCCGCGGCGGGGGCAGCAGCTCGCCGGTTTGCAGGAAATGATCGATTTCACGGAACAGCCACGGCCGGCCTTGCGCGGCGCGACCGATCATCAGTGCGTCGGCGCCGGTGGCGTCGAGCACGGCCTTCGCTTTCGCCGGCGACGTGATGTCGCCGTTCGCGACGACCGGGATGCGCACGGCCGCCTTCACGGCCGCGATGGTGTCGTATTCCGCGTCGCCGCGGTAGAGGTCGGCGCGCGTGCGGCCGTGCACGGTCAGCATCGAGACGCCGGCCGCCTCGGCGAGGCGCGCGACCGTGATCGCGTTCTTGTGCTCGCGATCCCAGCCGGTGCGGATCTTCAGCGTGACGGGCACCGCATCCGGCCCCGTGCCGACCGCCGCGACGACGGCCTCGACGATCCGCTGCACGAGCGGTTCGTTCTGCAGCAGCGCGGAGCCGGCCGCGACGTTGCAGACCTTCTTCGCCGGGCAGCCCATGTTGATGTCGATGATCTGCGCGCCGTTGTCGACGTTGTAGCGGGCCGCTTCGGCCATCATCGCCGGATCGGCACCGGCGATCTGCACTGCGATCGGCTCGACTTCGCCTTCGTGGTTCGCCCGCCGCATCGTCTTCGCGCTCTTCCACAGCTGCGCATTGGACGCGACCATCTCGGACACGGCGTACCCGGCCCCCAGCCGCTTGCACAGCTGGCGGAACGGACGATCCGTCACGCCGGCCATCGGGGCGACGAACAGGTTGTTACGCAATACGTGAGAGCCGATAACGGGCATCGCAATGGCACCGCCCGCGAGCGCCGGGCGTCGCGGGCAAAAAAGGGCAGAGGGAAAACGTGTATTTTACCGTATTCCCATGCCCCGCCGATTTGACCCGGTTTGCGCGGCCTGATGGCGCGCAACGCGCGGCGCGCCGCGTGTCAGTTGCGCTGGCCGAACATCATCTGGCGTGCGATCGCCTTCTTGAGCGGCGGCACGAATTCGAGCGCGGTGAGCGCCGCGCCGCGCAGCAGCGGAAGAGGGCCGGCGTCGACGGTAAACAGGCGCGCGAGCGTGTCCGTCGCGCCGATCGTGAAGCGCCGGTCGAGCGCGCGCCGTGCGTTGAAGGTGGCGAGCGCGGTCGCTTCGAAGCCCTGCGTGGACAGTGCGTCGACGAGCGTGTGCGCATCGCGCAGCCCGAGGTTGAGCCCCTGGCCGGCGACCGGATGCAGCGTTTGCGCGGCGTTGCCGACGATCGCGATGCGCCCGTTGACGAGCGTTTGCGCCGCGTTCAGCCCGAGCGGGAACGATGCGCGCCCCGCGATCGCGACGAACCGGCCCATCCGCTCGCCGAATGCAGCGCCGAGTTCGCGCAGGAACGCGTCGTCGGGAAGGGCGGCGCGGCGGGCCGCCTCGTCGGGCGTGCAGCACCACACGAGCGAATACTCGGCACCACCAAGCGGCAACAGCGCGAGCGGGCCTTCGTGCGTGAAGCGCTCCCAGGCGACGTTCGGGCGCGGCGCCGAGACGGTGACCGTGCCGACGATCGCGGTCTGGCCATAGTCGCGGCGATGCTTGCCGGTATCGGCCTGCTGTTCGTGGAACAGCCCGCCTTCGGCGTTGATGACGATGCGCGCGCGCAGCGTGCGCTCGCCTTGCGGGCCGTCGAGCGTCAGCGTGACGCCGTCGGCGTCCTGTTGCGGCGTGCGTGCGGTGGTCGACGTGAGCCAGTCGACGCGCGTGCCGCGCACGGCCTGCGCGAGCGCCTGCACGATCGAGCCGTAACGCACGACGTAGCCGAGCGCGGCGAGGTCGTGCTCGTCGCGGTCGATCAGCGTGCGGCCGAAATGGCCGCGCTGCGACACGTGGATGTGTTCGATCGGCGTTGCGTCGGCCGGCCATCCGAGCGTGTCGAGCAGCACGCGGCTGCCGTGCGACACGGCGATCGCGCGCGGGTCGTTCGCGCTCGCGGCCGGCTCGCGCGCGTCGATCAGCGCGATCGACGCGTGCTGCGTCGCGCTGCGTCGGGCGAGCCAGCCGGCGAGCGCGAGCCCGACGGGGCCCGCGCCGACGATGGCGAGGTCATGGTCCGGCGTGGCCGGGGAGGAAGCGGTCGTCATCAGTGTTCGTGAAACGGGGTAACGGTCAACTGCGGGTCAACTGCGGATCGACGGCAGATCAACGGCAGATCAACGGCAGATCAACGGCAGATCAACGGCAGATCAACGGCAGATCAACGGCAGATCAACGGCAGATCAACGGCAGATCAACGGCACATCAACACCGGGCCAACGGCGGCCCGGCATCGGCGCGATGTCAACCTGCGGCACGCTCACGCGCCGTGCGCCGCGCCCGCACGCATCAGCGCCTCGATCTCGTCGGCCGCCACCGGCACGTCGCGCGTGATCAGCTCGCAACCGTGCTCGCGCACGATCGCGTCGTCCTCGATGCGGATGCCGATGTTCCAGTATTCGGACGGCACGTCGTCGGCAGCCCGCACGTACAGGCCCGGCTCGACGGTGAGCGTCATGCCGGGTTTCAGCGTGCGCCACGGCAGCGCGCCGTTGGCGTCGCGCGCGGCGAGCCGCTCGCGGTAGTCGCCGCAATCGTGCACGTCCATGCCGATCCAGTGGCCGGTGCGGTGCATGTAGAAGCGTGCGTACGCGCGCTCGGCGATCACGTCGTCGACGCTCGAGAAGCGCGTCTTCGGGATGATGCCCGTATCGAGCAGCCCTTGCGCCAGCACCCGCACGGCCGCGTCGTGCGGCGCCTCGAACGGCACGCCCGCGCGCGTCGCGTCGATCGCGGCCTGCTGCGCGGCGAGCACGATGTCGTACAGCGTGCGCTGCGCGGGCGAGAAGCGCCCGTTGGCCGGGAACGTGCGCGTGATGTCCGACGCGTAGCCGTCGAGTTCGCACGCGGCATCGATCAGGATCAGGTCGCCGTCCCGCGCGGCCGCGTTGCCGGCCGGGTAGTGCAGCACGCACGCGTTCGCGCCGGCCGCGACGATCGAGCCGTACGCGGGCGCCTGTGCGCCATGCTTGCGGAACGTGTACAGCAGCTCGGCCTCGAGTTCGTACTCGCGGATCCCCGGGCGGCACACCTGCATCGCGCGGCGATGGGCGAGCGCGGAGATGTGCGCGGCACGCATCATGATCGCGAGTTCGTGTTCGTCCTTCACGAGCCGCATGTCGTCGAGCAGGGGCGTGAGGTCGAGCAGCGCGTCCGGTGCGGCGACGCCGCTGCGCGCCTGCGCGCGCACCGCATCGATCCAGCCGGCGAGCTGGCGGTCGAACTCGGCCGACGCACCGAACCGGTAGTGCACGGTGCCCGCATCGGCGAGCAGGCGTGGCATCTCGGTGTCGATCACGTCGACCGCGTAGGCCGCGTCGAAGCCGAACGCATCGCGCGCGGCCTCGGGCCCGTAATGGAAACCTTCCCAGATCTCGCGGTCGGCATTCTTCGCGCGGCAGAACAGGATCGATTCCGGCGCGCCGTGCGACCCGGCAGCGTTCAGCACGAGCACGGCATCCGGCTCGGTGAAGCCCGTCAGGTAGTGGAAGTAGCTGTCATGCCGGTACGGAAAGGCCGTATCGCGGTTGCGCAGCATTTCCGGCGCGGTGGGAACGATGGCGACGCCGCCGCCCGCGGCGCGCAGTGCGGCAAGCACGCGTTCACGGCGCTGGCGATAGACGTCGACGGCGATGGCGGTATCGAGGGGCGCATTCATCGTGCGATTGTAGCGCCGCCGGACGCGGCGCGTGAGAGACGCGGCCACAAGCCGCGCCGGACGGGGCTCGGCGGCGGCTGTTGCAAACCATCCACAGGCTGGACGGGCGATTTTCTATCGGGCCGCGCCGGCCGGTTATGATCGGCGACAACGTATACTCTCGGCGGTTCCCTTAAAAAGGCAGATGATGAAATTAATCGGTTCGCTCAGCAGCCCGTACGTCCGCAAGGCGCGGATCGTGCTTGCTGAAAAGAAGATCGACTACAAGCTGGAGCTCGAGAACGTATGGGCGCCGGACACGGACATTCATGCATCGAATCCGCTCGGCAAGGTCCCGTGTCTCGTGATGGAGGATGGTGCCGCGGTGTTCGATTCCCGCGTGATCTGCGAATACGTCGACACGCTGTCGCCGGTCGGCAAGCTGATTCCGCCGTCGGGGCGCGAGCGGCTCGAAGTGCGGTGCTGGGAAGCGCTGGGCGACGGCGTGCTCGACGCGGCCGTGGCGATCCGTCTCGAACACACGCTGCGCGACGAAGCGCAGCGCAGCGCGAGCTGGATCGCGCGCCAGCAGCGCAAGATCGACGACGCGCTCGTCGCGATGTCGCAGGGCCTCGGCGGCAAGACGTGGTGCGTCGGTAATCATTACACGCTCGCCGACATCGCACTCGGCTGCGCGCTCGGCTACCTCGACTTCCGGGTGCCCGAACTCAACTGGCGCGACCGCCATCCGAATCTCGACAAGCATTTCGTGAAGCTGTCGCAGCGGCAGACGTTCGTCGACACGCTGCCGCAAGGCTGACCGGCCGCCGCCGGCGGATCGGGCAGACAAGAGAAAAGCGCCCCGCGGGGCGCTTTTCTTTTTGGCGAGCCGCCGGCGGCGGGCGCTCGCGCGTTACTCGATCGACGTGTAAACGGTTTCGCCGAGCACGAAAGAATCGCTGCGCGCGATCGGCCACCACTTGTCGTACAGCGTATAGCCGCACGTCTGGCCGTCGAGCAGCGCGCCGGGCTTCAGGTACTTCAGCAGCTGCGACATCAGCCGCACCTCGTGCGGCGCGACGCGCTGCACGATGTGATGCGCGCGCAGCTCGGACGGATGGCCGAGGCCGGCCGCCTGCACGAGTTCCTGCAGCGCGTGCAGCGTATTGCGGTGGAAGTTGTACACGCGCTCGGCCTTGTCGGGCACGACGAGGGCGCGCTGGCGTGCCGGGTCCTGCGTGGCGACGCCGGTCGGGCAGCGGTCGGTGTGGCAGTGCTGCGCCTGGATGCAGCCGACCGCGAACATGAAGCCGCGTGCCGAGTTCACCCAGTCCGCGCCGATCGCGAGCGTGCGCGCGATGTCGAACGCGGTGATGATCTTGCCGCTCGCGCCGATCTTCACGCGATCGCGCACGCCGATCCCGACGAGCGTGTTGTGCACCAGCAGCAGCCCTTCCTGCAGCGGCACGCCGACATGGTCGGTGAATTCGAGCGGCGCCGCGCCGGTACCGCCTTCCGCGCCGTCGACGACGATGAAGTCGGGCACGATGCCCGTCTCGAGCATCGCCTTCGCGATCCCGAAGAATTCCCACGGATGGCCGATGCACAGCTTGAAGCCGGTCGGCTTGCCGCCCGCCAGCGTGCGCAACCGTTCGACGAATTCGAGCAGCCCGCGCGGCGTCGAGAATTGCGAGTGCGTCGCCGGCGAGATGCAGTCCTTGCCCATCGGCACGCCGCGCGTCTCGGCGATCTCGGGCGTGATCTTCGCGGCCGGCAGCACGCCGCCGTGGCCCGGCTTCGCGCCTTGCGACAGCTTGATCTCGATCATCTTGACCTGCGGATCGGCGGCCTGCTTCGCGAACTTGTCCGGGTTGAACGTGCCGTCCTCGTTGCGGCAGCCGAAGTAGCCGGACGCGATTTCCCAGATGATGTCGCCGCCGTTCTCGCGGTGGTACTTCGACAGCGAGCCTTCGCCGGTGTCGTGCGCGAACCCGCCTTTCTTCGCGCCGAGGTTCAGCGAGCGGATCGCGTTCGCGGACAGCGAGCCGAAGCTCATCGCCGAGATGTTGAAGATCGAGATGTCGTACGGCTGCGCGCGATTCGCGCCGACCCGGATGCGGAAGTCGTGGTTCGGCAGCTTCGTCGGCGCGAGCGAATGGCTGATCCATTCGTGCGCGACGGCCTTCACGTTCAGTTCGGTGCCGTACGGGCGATTGTCGGCGACGTTCTTCGCGCGCTGGTAGACGAGGCTGCGCTGCGCGCGCGAGAACGGCTTCTCGTCGGTGTCGTCCTCGACGAAGTACTGGCGGATTTCAGGCCGGATGAACTCGAACAGGAAGCGGAAATGGCCCCAGAGCGGGTAGTTGCGCAGGATCGCGTGGCGGTCCTGGTTCAGGTCGTACAGGCCGACGGCGACGAGGGCGACGGGGATGATGATCCACAGCCAGGAAAGCACGTGGATCGACGCGAGCGCGGCCGCTGCAACGAGCAGCAGGACGGCACACCACATCGCGAGGTAGCGTCGTGAAAGCATGGGGACTCCGTAAGAATCTTGAAATGCCGCCATGCGTACGCTGCGCGGCGGCGCACCGGCCGCGGAGGAATCGTGTTCCGCCGGGCGCGGCGTGCCGCAAGTCTAAACCGAATGGATGTCAGCGTGCTTCGGCGAGCGCACCCGCGCGGGCGGCCGCCGCTGCCGGCGCCGTCTGGCCGGGCTGGCCGGTGGCCGCGAACTCGATGATGCCGCCGCCGAGGCAGATCTCGCCGTCGTACAGCACGGCCGACTGGCCGGGCGTGACCGCCCATTGCGCGTCGTCGAAGGCGAGCGAGAAGCGGGCTTCGCCGGCCGGGCCGGGTGCGGCGGCGCCGAACGCGCATGCCGCATCGGCCTGCCGGTAGCGCGTCTTCGCGCCGCACGCGAAGCCGTCGGCCGGCGGTTCGCCCGCGACCCAGCTCACGTTGCCGGCGACGAGCTCGCGCGACAGCAGCCACGGATGGTCGTGGCCCTGCACGACGTACAGCGTGTTCGACGCGATGTCCTTCGCCGCGACGAACCACGGTTCGCCGCTGCCGCTCTTGCTGCCGCCGAGGCCGATGCCCTTGCGCTGGCCGAACGTGTAGAACGCGAGGCCGATGTGCTCGCCGACCACCTTGCCGTCCGGCGTCTTCATCGGGCCGGGTTTCGTCGGAAGATAGCGGTTCAGGAAGTCGCGGAACGGCCGTTCGCCGATGAAGCAGATGCCGGTCGAGTCCTTCTTCTTCGCGTTCGGCAGGCCGATCTGCGCGGCGATCTCGCGCACCTTCGTCTTCGGGATCTCGCCGAGCGGGAACATCGTCTTCGACAGTTGCGCCTGGTTCAGCCGGTGCAGGAAGTACGACTGGTCTTTCGTATGATCGAATGCCTTCAGCAGTTCGAAGCGGCCGTCGCGCTCGCGCACGCGCGCGTAGTGGCCGGTCGCGATCATTTCCGCGTCGAGCGACATCGCGTGGTCGAGGAACGCCTTGAACTTGATCTCGGCGTTGCACAGCACGTCCGGGTTCGGCGTGCGGCCGGCCGAATATTCGCGCAGGAATTCGGCGAACACGCGGTCCTTGTATTCGGCCGCGAAGTTCACGGCTTCCACGTCGATGCCGATCAGGTCGGCCACCGACACCACGTCGATCCAGTCCTGGCGCGTCGAGCAGTATTCGCCGTCGTCGTCGTCTTCCCAGTTCTTCATGAACAGGCCGACCACGTCGTATCCCTGTTCCTTCAGCAGCCACGCGGTCACCGACGAATCGACGCCGCCCGACATGCCCACTACTACACGGCGCTTGCTCATTTGTTTACCGCCTGACGGTCGAATGCGTCCGGGCGCGGCGCGACCGAATGCGTGTGCACGAAATCGAGCGGAATGCGCCGCCCGGCCAGATAGTCGTCGACGCAGCGCATCACCGCGGGCGAGCGGTGACGCTCGCTGCACGCGCGCAGCTCGTCGGCGCTCATCCACAGCGTGCGGACGATGCCGTCGTCGAGCACGTGGCCCGGCAGCGGCTCGCCGGCCGTGCCGCAGAACGTGAAGCGCAGGTAGGTCGCGCCGGCGCTGCCGGGGCGGTCGTAGTGCGCGAGATAGACGCCGACGAGTGCATCGGGGACGAACGGATGCGCGGTTTCCTCGAGCGTCTCGCGGATCACGGCGTCGGCGAGCGTCTCGCCGGCCTCGAGATGGCCGGCCGGCTGGTTGATGCGCAGGCCCGTCGAGGTTTCTTCCTCGATCACGAGAAAGCGACCGGCGCGCTCGACGAGCGCCGCGACGGTCACATGCGGGGTCCAGATTTCGGGTTTCATGGATCGGCATTTTACCGGTTGCGCCCGGACGCTGCCGGCCATTACGTTAGACGAATCCGACCCCGGTTGCTTTCGCCCTCGCCTCACCAGTGCACGCCGTATCGCGCCCTTTTATGGCGCGACGATCGTCGCGACGCAGGCGGCGATCGTGTCCCGCACGCGCACGATCGCCGGGTCGCGCTGCGTGCTCGTGCGCCAGCCGATTTCCACCGGGTAGCGCGGCAGCTCGACCGGGCACGCGAGCGCACGCAGCGACGTCGACTGCGCGATCGCGCGGGCCGCGTGCGCCGGGATCGTCGCCACCGCGTCGGAGCCGGCGAGCAGGTACGGCAGCGCCGCGAAATGCGTGGTGGAGGCCGCGACGCGCCGCTTGTGGCCGAGCGCGGCCAGCGCCTCGTCGACGATCCCGATCACGCCGCCCGACGACACGAGCAGGTGATCGCGCTGCAGGAAATCGGCGAGCGCGAGCGTGCGTGGCGCGCGCGCCCGGCCGGCCGGATCGATCAGGCAGGCGTAGCCGCCCGTCGCGACCGCGCGCCGGCTGAGCCCGTTCGCCGAGAACCCGCCCGACGCGATCGCGAGATCGACGCCGTGCCGCAGCAGCGCGTCGCCCGCGATGCCGCTGTGCGTCTGCCGGAAGATCAGCCGGATGCCCGCGGCTTCCCGCGCGACCGCGTCGATCAGCGCGCGGCCGAGCGCAATCTCGAAGTCGTCCGACAGCCCTATTGAAATCGTGCGGCCGACCCGCTCGCCGCCGTCGGCCGCGATCGCGAGGCTCGCGCGGCAGCGGTCGAGCGCGTCGGACAGGATCGGCTTCAGCTCGTCCGCGCGCGGCGTCGGCGCGAGCCCGCGGCCGGTGCGCACGAACAGCGGGTCGGCGTAGATCACGCGCAGCCGCGCGAGCGCCGCGCTGACGGCCGACTGAGTGAGGCCGAGCCGCAGCGCCGCGCGGCTCGCGCCGCCTTCCTCGTACAGCGCCTCGAACACCTTCAGCAGGTTCAGGTCGAGCCCGGCGATATCATCCGCATTCATGTCAGTTATCGTTGTATCGATTTGATCGATGAAATGATATCGATAAAGATGGCGTCACCCCATTCACCGGAGACGTCTTCATGTCCACCTCAGTCATCGCCGCGCTGCAGATCGGCGCATCGCCAGCCGGCACGCGCGCCACGCTCGACACGATCCTCGGCTACGAAACCGCGATCCGCGACAGCGGCGCGTCGCTCGTCGTGCTGCCCGAGGCCGTGCTCGGCGGCTATCCGAAAGGCGAGATCTTCGGCACGCGGCTCGGCTACCGGCTGCCCGAGGGCCGCGACGCGTATGCGCGCTACGCCGCGCAGGCGATCGACGTGCCGGGCCCCGAAACCGACGAACTGGCCGCGCTGTCGCAGCGCACGGGCGCGAGCCTCGTGGTCGGCGTGATCGAGCGCGGCGGCAGCACGCTGTACTGCACGGCACTGTTCTTCGATCCGCGCGACGGGCTCGTCGCGAAGCACCGCAAGCTGATGCCGACCGGCACCGAACGGCTGATCTGGGGGCAGGGCGACGGCTCGACGTTGCCGGTGGTCGACACGGCCGCGGGCCGCGCGGGCGCCGCGATCTGCTGGGAGAACCACATGCCGCTGCTGCGCTGCGCGATGTATGCGAAAGGCGTGCAGATCTGGTGCGCGCCGACCGTCGACGAGCGCGACCTGTGGCAAAGCTCGATGCGGCACATCGCGCACGAGGGACGCTGCTTCGTCGTGAGCGCCTGCCAGGTGCAGCCGTCGCCGCGCGCGCTCGGCATCGACGTGCCGGGCTGGGATCCGGAGCGGCCGCTGATCCGCGGCGGCAGCGTGATCGTCGGGCCGCTCGGCGACCTGCTGACCGAGCCGCTGATCGGCGAGGCCGGGCTCGTGACCGCGCGCATCGATACCGACGAACTCGTGCGCGCGCGTTACGACTTCGATGTGGTCGGGCACTATGCGCGCCCGGACGTGTTTTCGCTGCACGTCGACGAGCGGCCGAAGCGGTCGGTGGTGTTCGGCGAGTGACGGGTGCGACCGGGGCGCGGACGCCCCGGTGTGCGAATGGCGGCGGGGTGGCCTGACAGTCGGGCGGCCGGACAGACAGCCGGACAACCAGGTAGCCGAATAGCCGGACAGCCACGCAACCAAACAGCTGAACGCCCGAACGCCCGCCCGGCCGGGCAACCAGATAGCCGAACAGCCGAACAGCCGAACAGCCGAACCGCGGCGCGTCATTCAGCGGGCAGCGGCCCGAGCCTACCCGCCTCAGCGCATCGGCGCTTCCGCGATCCGCATGTAGTCGGCGATCCGCCGGCCTTCCATGTCCGGAAACTGCTCGTGCACGGAGATGTCGCCCATCCGCGCGATGTCGAAGGTGCGGAAGTCGTCGCGCAGCTCGCACCATGCGCCGATCGTCCAGCGTCCGCCCCAGTAGACGAGCCCGAGCGGCCACACGCGGCGCTTCGTGTGCGCGCCGAGCCGGTCGCGGTAGTCGAAGCTGACGATGTGATGCGTGTCGACCGCCTGGTGGATCGCGTCGACCTTCGCGCAGAACGTCTCGTCGATGTGGAACGACGGCGCGAACACCGGCAGGCGATCGAGCGCGGTGCGCTTGTCGGCCGGCATCGCCGACGCGATCTTCGCGAGCGCCGAACGCGCGCCGCCCGCGAAGCGCGCGCCGCCCCAGGTCTCGAGCATGCGCGCGCCGGCCGCGAGCGCCGCGAGCTCCTCGGCCGTGAACGTGAGCGGCGGCAGGCTGGCGTTGCGGTTCAGCCGGTAGCCGATGCCGGCTTCGCCTTCGATCGGCACGCCCGACAGCTGCAGGTCGCGCACGTCGCGATAGACCGTGCGCGGCGACACCGACAGCCAATCGGCGAGCTGTTGCGCGGTCGTGAGACGTCGCCCGCGCAGCAGCTCGGCGATCTGGAACAGGCGGTCGGCACGGCGCGTCATGGCTGCACCTCGACTCCAACGGCGACGGGAATCTCGCGATGATAGCGCCCCGCCGGCCGGAGCGTGGACGCGCTCAGTGGCATTTCGGCGCGTGCAGGCCGACGCGGTTGCCTTCGGTGTCGATCATGTAGCCGATGTAGCCGTAGTTATTCGGCAACTCGACGACCGAGCCCTGCACGACGCCGCCCGCGCGCTTCGCGCGTTCGAGTGCCGCGACGACCGACTCGCCGGCGTTCAGGTAGACGAGCACGCCGTTCGCGCTCGGCTTCATCTGCTGCGGATCGAACACGATGCTGCCGCCCGTGCTCGACGCTTCATGATCGAACATGGCCATCGGCACGCCGCCGATGACTTCGCGCTGCAGCGTCGTCTGCAGCACGGTTTCGTAGAAACGGATCGCCCGGTCGAAATCGAGGGACGGGATGTCGAACCACGCGATCGCGCGTTCCAGGGTTGCGGTGTCGGTTGCAGTTGCGGACGTCATGACGAGCTCCGTGTTGTTCGGGTTCTTGATGGAAACCAGCCTTGCATTGCGCCGGGATTGCAGTGTGACCGGGGGCTGCTGACAGCGTGCTGTCAGTAGTCGTGGCGACGCTGACAAATGACGCCGACAAATGGCGGCTTCGGTCGCGCAACGGCCGCGCGGAACCTCGGCGGCACGCGTGGCACCGCTCGCCTGGGTGCGGCGGAAAGAAAAATGCCCGGCCGATTGGCCGGGCATCGTCAGGGTGTCAGCAGGCGGCCGCAGCCGCCGCCTCGCGTATCAGGCGTCGCCTTCCGGCGTGGCCGGGCGTGCCTTCACGCTGCCGGCGATCAGGTCGAAGCGGAACAGCCGGCATTCGAGCGCGCCGTTGAACAGCGGCGTCTTCGCCGATTCGCGCAGGCGCAGCTGGCCCGGCAGCGAGCGGTCCGACGTCAGCAGGAACGCCTGCCAGCCGGTGAAGCGCTGCTTGAGCGCATCGCCGAGCGCGTTGAAGAACTCGCTGTCCGGCGCGTCGGTGTGCGTGCGGCGGAATGCATCGTCGTTGCCGCGGTTGCGGCCCGTCTCGCGTACCTCGCCGCGCGCGCTGCGGCCGCGCACCTCGATCCGCTCGCCGTACGGCGGGTTCGCGAGGATGATGCCCGGGCCGTCGCACGGCGGCGTCATGCCGCGTGCATCGACCTGCTTGAGCCACACCGACGGCACGCCGGCGCGTTCGAGGTTCGCGCGCGCCTTCTCGAGCATGTCGCCCGAGATGTCGCTGCCGTACACGCCGAGCGAATCGCGCTTGCCGCGCGCCGCGCGCTTCGCGTCGAGCGCCGCGACCTTCAGGCCCTGCCACGCGGTGATGTCGTACTGCTTGAGCTTCTCGAAGCCGAACCGGCGCTCGACGCCCGGCGCGACGCCGAGCGCGATCTGCGCGGCTTCCGCGAGGAACGTGCCGCTGCCGCACATCGGGTCGTACAGTGGCGTGCCGGGCGTCCAGCCCGTCAGGCGCAGGATGCCGGCCGCGAGGTTCTCGCGCAGCGGCGCCGCGCCCTTGTCGAGGCGCCAGCCGCGCTTGAACAGCGGCTCGCCCGACGTATCGAGGTACAGCGTGCACTCGGTGGCCGTCAGGAACGCGAACACGCGCACGTCCGGCGCGCCGGTGTCGATGCTCGGGCGCGAACCGGTCTTGTCGCGCATCCGGTCGCAGATCGCGTCCTTCACGCGCAGCGTCGCGAACTCGAGGCTCTTCAGCGGCGACTTGATCGCGGTGATGTCGACGCGCAGCGTCTGCGTCGACGCGAACCAGCGTTCCCACGGCTGCTCGAGCGCGAGCGCGTAGACGTCCTGTTCGTTGCGGTACGGGCGGTGCGCGATCTTCAGCAGGATCCGGCTCGCGATTCGCGAATGGAGGTTCGCGGCCATGCCGGCGGCCCAGCCGCCGCGGAAATGGACGCCGCCCGGCACCTGCGCGCCCGCGGTGAACGGCGCGCCGTCCAGATGGCGGCCGGCGATTTCGGCCAGCTCGGCGGCAAGCGCCGCTTCGAGGCCGCGCGGGCAGGGAGCGAAGAATTCGTACAGGGTGGGCGAGGACATAAGGCGGGTGAGGACGTGCAAAAGTCCACTATTGTACGCGGCGCGGGCGCCCGGGGCCGGCGTTGCGTCGGATTCGGGACGCCGGCGCGGGTCGGCCGGCCGTGACGGCGGCCCGCCGGGCCGCGCGGCGGCGGCCGCCCGGGCGGGCGCGCCGGCGTCGAACGCTCAGTGCGAGCCCGTCTGGCCGGCGCGCGCGGCCGTTCCGCCGGCCGGCCAGAACAGCGCGGACGGCTTCGCGAGCACCGTGCGGACGATCGCGCCGACCAGCGCGCGCACCTTGGTGCGGCGCAGGCTGCGCGAGCGCACGGCCATCGTGAACGCGAGCGCGAAGCTCACGAGCACGTTGAGGATCGCCATGCTCAGCACGCCGGCGCAGGCCCACCAGAGTTCGGGCGTGCTCAGCGCGCCCTTGCCGAGCACGCCGAGCGCGATCCCGATCGAGCCGGCCGACAGCGTCACGTGCCGCACCTCGAACGGGAACAGGAACACGGTGACGATCGCGGGGATCAGGCCGAGCATCAGGCCGAGGCCGACGTTGGCGACCACGCCCGCGACGTTCGACCGGCAGAAGTGCGCGAGTTTCGCGGCGCCCGCCGCGCCGAGCGTGAGCCGCAGCCGGCGGTTGTACGTGAGCGCGTCGCCGACCCGGTGCAGCACGAACCAGTTGTCGGCCCAGCCCGCGAGCAGGCTCGACGCCCACAGCAGCACGCCGGTGAGCGCCGCGTAGAACGGCGTCGGGCCCAGCAGCGAGAACGAATGCAGCGTCGCGTGCGCCTTTTCCGGCGAGATGAGGTTCGCGTGCAGCAGGTTGCCCGCGAACAGTTGAACGAGCAGACACACGGGCAGCACGACGAGCACGTTGCCGGAGATCGCCGCGGCCTGCGTGCGGATCAGCGCGATCACCGACGCGACGAACGCCTTCACGCCTTCCTCGTGACCGGTGTCGTCGAGTTCGCGCGCGAGCGTCGGCGCGGTCATCGCGGGCTGCTTGGTCGCGAGCGTGAAGTGCAGGAAGTGCATCAGCATGAAGCTCGCCGCGTAGTTGACGCCCGCGAGCAGCCCTTCGAGCATCGACTGCAGGTGCGCGCCCGTGATCGCGAACTTCACGCACACGGTCACGACGGTGACGAGCCCGCCGCCCGCGGCCATCCGCAGCATCTTCAGATACTCGGCGCGGCCGCGCGAGATGTAGTGCTCGCCGGTGTCCGCGTTGGTCTCGACGAGCTTGCGCGCGAACAGCGAGAAGTTGCTGCGCACGAGGTGCGACACGCTCTGGCTGTTCTGGTTCGCGTCGACGAGCTCGGCCGTCAGGCGCGCCATTCCGCGCAGGTCGTCGCGTGCCATCCACGCGTTGAGCAGCAGTTCCGCGCGCAGGATGCGCATGCGCATCCGTTCGACCTGGAACACGATGTCGACCGACACGCCGTTGCGGTACAGGTGCGCGAACACGTCGTCGACCGCGATCCGGCATTCGTCGAGCAGCACGCGCAGGTAATTCACCTCGTGCAGCAGCTTGCTCGGGTCGCCGCCGTCCTCGACGGCCGCGTGGGCGGTCTCGACCGCGAGCATCGCACGCGTGAGGCGGTAGAACGGCTGCGTTTCGAGCGGCTTGCGCGCGTCGTCGTCGGACAGGCGGCTGCGCACCGTCTGCGACAGGCCGGTCGAGCTGATCTGGCAGGTCAGGTTGTGCAGCGCGGCCAGCAGGTCGCGCGAGAACGAGCCGGGCTCGTGGCGTTCTTCGTCGGTGACGTCGAACGAGATCAGCTCGGCGAGGCGGGCGAGCAGGTCGTCGGGCAGCGCGTCGATCCATTGCGCGTCTTCCGGCGTCGGGAACATCAGCGTGAACAGCGCCGTCAGCTCGCGGCGGTTCGGCGCCGGCGGGATCAGCGACGAGTCGATGCGCTCGAACAGCGCGCCGAAGAAACCGGAATGCACGGGCATCCCCGCGTCGCACAGCAGCGAGATGCCGTCGCATTCGCGCAGGATCCCGCGCAGGATGCGCGCCGCGTGCGATTTCCACGCCGGATTGCGGTCGAGCACGTGGAACAGGTAGCGCAGCCGCGCGTGCGCCGGATACGCGCGTGCGTCGGCATCGCGTGCGGCCGGCGTGTCGTGCGCGGCCTGCATCGCGCCGTTGCGGCGCAGCCAGTGCGCGAGTTCGATCAGCCATTCGCTGCGCTCGGCGTACGGCGCGTCCGCGTCGGCATGCGCGAGCAGCGCATCGAGCTGGTGGCCCGCATTGCGCGACGCGCGCCACTTCTTGATCAGGGTCGTCAGGGAACGAAACATAAACGGAATAGCGATAGCCCTGGACGGGCGGGTTCGGGATGCCGGCGGGAACACACGGCGCGGCGCCGGCGAGAACGGTGAAGCTGGTCGGGATGCCGGACGATGCGCGGCGACCCGCGATGCGGCTGCCCCGATGCGGTGCACGCGGACACGCGTGCGAGCCCCGGCAGACGCGGCGGCCGGACCGGACACAACGGGCGGATCGCCGCCGGCTGGCGCGCGCGACAGGCGGCACGCGCCGGAAAGTGCGTAGGATCGTCAATCGGGCGCGAAAACGCAAGCCGACCGCATTGCATGGCGCCGGTTCCGGCGGATTTTGACAAACACTGCAAAGCGGCCGTCCGGCCGATGGATGCCGTGCTGCGTCGGCCGTGGCGACGAGGGCGGCGGGTTCGCGTGCGCGGCGGCGCGCGCACGCGGATCGATGCCGACGAGGACTATCGGGCGGCGCGTGCCGAATGCGGTCGCAGGCGCGCAGGCATCGGACGCCGGCCCGCGCGCCGCGCTTACGCGCCGGACTTGCCGCTCGCGCCCGCGTCGTCGCCGGGCGTCGGATTGGCCGGGCAGGGCATGACGGGCGCGGCGACCGCTGCCTTGCCGGACGCGGTCGTCGACGGGGTCGAGGCAGCCGTCGAGCCGCGCCGCGCGGCGAGCGCGCGCACGCCGGACGCGGCCTGCGATGCAATCACGTCGAGCGCGCGCCGGTGACCGGCGACGAGCGCGTCGTAGCCGTCGGCGACCGGTTCCGCGACGCTCGTGCGGCAGGTCATCAGCGCCTGCGTGCCGACCGCGCGCACGCTCCACACCGCATCGATCGCCGCACGCTTGCCGGGCCACGACTCGAAGCGCTGCACGTTCACGCTGATCCGATAGACGGGCACGCCGGCCGGATACGCGGAATTCGCGACGTCGATCGTGCCGAGCTGTGCGGCGAGGTCGTCGGACAGCGCGCGGCGGATTTCGTCAGCGGGCGGCGCGGCCCAGCGTTCCTGCTCGAGTACGTCGACCTGCGCGGCGTTCTTCTGCACGACGAGCTGGTTCTTCGCGACCTGTTCGGGCACGCCGACGGACGGCACCTCGATCAGGAACGGCGGGTTGGCGGGCGCGGTGCGCACGGGTGCCGCGGCGTCAGCGGGGCTCAGCGTATAGAACCGCGCGGGCGGCGAGCTGCACGCGGCGAGCGCGAGTGCGGCGAACACTGCCGCCGCGCCGCTCGCGAGGACGTTCACGCGTGTCGTCGTCATCATCGATCTCCTGATTTGCCCTTGAGCAGCGATTCGGGATGGCGCTCCAGATAGTCGGCGAGCGCGTTCAGCGATTGCAGCGTGCGCGTGAGCTCCTTCAGCGCGCCGCGTACGTCGGACTGCAGTGGCGAATCCTGCTGCAGCGTCACCTCGGCGGTCGAGAAGGTCTGCCGCGCGGCCGACAGCGTGTCGCGCGCTTCCGGCGCGACCTGCGTGTCGAGCTGCTTGAACAGCTTGTCGGCATTCGACAGCGCGCTGTTCAGGTTCGCGCCGATCTGGTCGAACGGCACCTTGTCGAGCTTCTTCGCGATGTCGGCGACCTGCAGCTGCAGTTCGTCGAGCGTGTTCGGCACGGTCGGCAGCTCGAGCGGCTGGCGCGCTGTGTCGATCTTCACGGCCGGCGCCTTCGGGAAGAAGTCGAGCGCGACGTACAGCTGGCTCGTCAGCAGGTTGCCGGTGCGCAGCTGGCCGCGCAGCCCGTGCTGGACCAGGCGCTCGACGATCTCGCGGCGGGCCGGTTCGCCCTTGCTTTCGATCGTTTCGCGGAAGCGCGGTCCGAGCCGCTCCGGATACACGTTCATCGTCACCGGCATCAGGAAGTTCTTGGTCTTCGGATCGAAGTCGATGCCGATGTTCGTGACTTCGCCGAGCACGATGCCGCGGAAGTCGACCGGCGCGCCGACCGCGAGCCCGCGCAGCGACTGGTTGAAGTTCATCACGACCTGCAGCGGCTGGCCGTCCGGATCGCGCATCGCGTCGGCCTCGTCGGAGCCGAGGCGGAAGGTCGTGTTGTTCGGCGCCGTCGCGCCGCTGTCCTGGTTCGGCGGCGTCTGGAACGCGATGCCGCCGAGGATCACCGTCGCGAGCGACTGCGTGTTCAGCTTCAGGCCGCTCGAATCGAGCCGCAGGTCGACGCCGCTCGCCTGCCACCAGCGCGAGTTCACGCCGACGTACTGGTTGTACGGCGCATTGACGAACACGTTGAACGTGACGCCGGTGCCGTCCTTGTCGAGCGAGAAGCCGACCACCTGGCCGACCTGCACGCGGCGGTAGTAGACGGGCGAGCCGATGTCGATCGAGCCGAGCGAATCGCCGCGCAGCACGTACTGCGTGCCCTTCTGGTCGCCGGTCACGGGCGGCGGCGTCTCGAGGCCAGTGAAGTCGGTCTGCGTGTCCTGCCCGTGGCCGGCATCGACGCCGATGTACGCGCCCGACAGCAGCGTGCCGAGCCCCGACACGCCGGTCGCGCCGATGCGCGGACGCACGATCCAGAAGCGCGAGCCCTTGATCGCGAAGTCCTCGGCTTCCTTCTTCAGCTGCACCTGCACCAGCACGCGCGACAGGTCTTTCGACAGCTTGATCGTCTTGACCATGCCGATCTCGACGTCCTTGTACCTGACCTGCGTCTTGCCCGGCTCGAGGCCTTCCGCGCTGTGGAAGCTGATCGAGATTTCCGGGCCGCGCTCGCGCACGGACTTGATCACGAGGCCGATGCCGATCAGCGCGGCGATCAGCGGCACGAGCCAGACGAGCGACGGCAGCCAGCCGCTTTTCGTCGAGATCGCGGGATCGGGCGGCCGGGACGCATCGTGCTGCGGGCCTTGCGGACTATTCATGGTGTTTCCCTGAGGTTTCGACTGGATCCCAGATCAGGCGGGGATCGAACTGCATCGACGCGAGCATCGTCAGGATCACGACCGAGCCGAACGCGAGCGCGCCGGGGCCGGCCGTGATGACGGCGAGCGAACGGAAATGGACGAGCGCGACGGTGAGCGTCACGACGAAGATGTCGAGCATCGACCAGCGGCCGATCCGCTCGACGATCCGGAACAGGCGCGTGCGCTGCAGCGGCCGCCACGTGGCGCGCCGCTGCGCGCTGGTGACGAGGATCGTCAGCACGCCGAGCTTGAGCATCGGCACGAGGATGCTGGCGACGAACACGACGACCGCGAGCGGCCAGTCGCCGGACGTCCAGAAATAGATGACGCCGCTCATGATCGTGTCTTCCTGCGAGCCGACGATCGACGACGTGTGCAGGATCGGCAGCAGGTTCGCCGGAATATAGAGGATCGCGGCCGCGATCAGCAGCGCCCAGGTACGCATGATGCTGTTCGGCTTGCGGATGTGCAGCGTGCTGCCGCAGCGCGCGCAATGCGCGTGCGGATGGTCGATCGTCTGCACGAGCCCGCATGCGTGGCAGCTGGCATAGCCCTCGCGGGCGGCGGTCGGCGTCGTCATCGGCGGGGGGCTTCCGGTCGCGGCGGGGTGTTGTCGGGCCGAACGGGCGAGCGCCCGGCGCGCAGGTCGTCGGCCATGTCCCACAGCGTGCGCGGATCGAACATCAGCACGACGGCGGTCATCAGCGTGAGTGCGGCGAACGCGAACAGCGCCGCGTCGGGCACGACGCGCGCGAGGCTCACCATCTTCACGATCGTCACGAGGATCCCGAGCATGAACACCTCGATCATCCCCCACGGCCGCACGAACTGGATCATGCGCAGCACGAAGTTCAGGCCGGGCGGCACGACGCCACGCCGGATCGGCAGCAGCACGTAAAGCAGCGCGGCCATCTCGACGAGCGGGAACAGCACGGTCGAACAGAACACCATCACGCCGACGATCTCCATGTCCTGGTGCCACAGCGCGTCGATCGCGCCGATCAGCGTCGTCTGCACGCGCGTGCCGTTCAGGTCCATTTCGAGGATCGGGAACCCCTGCGCGATGATGAACGTGACGAGCGCCGCGACCGCCAGCGCGCTGATTCGCTCGATCTGCGTGGTGCTGTCGCGATAGAGCAGCGCGTCGCACCGCGGGCAGCGTGCGATTTCGCGGCGCGCGAGGTGCGGTTTATGCAACAGTGCATCGCATTCGTGGCAGGCAATCAGGTCGTGTCGTTGCATGGGAAAAGCGGTTGTGCGACGGGCGGGGGACGCGTCGACGGGGCCGGAACCCGCGCCAATCTTACCAAAACGGCTTTTTCGGCGTGTCAACGCCGGGTTGCCGCGTGACCGGTCGGTAACATGGCGTGAACATGGCAGCCGGCTGGCGCGCCTGTCCTCGGAGTCCGCGCGTGACAAAAGGTTGCGGTAGCATGGCGCCCTTGACAAGCGTCGGACGAATGGGCCGGCGCAGCCGTTCGCTCAACTGAGGAATCCAAGATGGCATCGAAATCGCCGCCGGCCGGGCCGGTACGCTACGCGCACACCGCGATCGCGCTGCACTGGCTGATCGCGCTGCTGATCGTCTGCGCTTTCGCACTCGGCTGGGTCATGACCGACATCCCCGGCTTCACGCCGACGAAGCTGAAGTACTTCTCGTGGCACAAGTGGATCGGCGTGACGGTGTTCGCACTGGCCGTCGTGCGCGTGCTGTGGCGCGCGACCCATGTGCCGCCGCCGCTGCCGGGCGACACGCCGGCGTGGCAGCGCGCGGTGTCGCACGGCGTGCACATGCTGCTGTACGTGCTGATGATCGTGATCCCGGTCACGGGCTACCTGTACAGCTCGGCGTCGAACATCCCGGTCGTCTACCTCGGCATCGTGCCGCTGCCGCGCCTGATCGATCCCGATCCGGTGCTGAAGGAAACCTTCAAGACGCTGCACGTGTCCTTGAATTACATTCTGCTTTCGCTCGTCGCGATGCACGTGCTCGCGGCGCTCAAGCACCAGTTGTTGGACCGCGACGGCCTGCTGTCGCGGATGCTTCCCTCTGCCAAATGAAGGATCCCATGAAAGTGTCTTTCTCCCGCTCCATGCTGACCGCGTTCGCCGCGGTGTCACTTGTCGCGTCGGCCGCGGCGCATGCCGACGTCGATCTCTCGAAGAGCAAGGTGTCCGCCGTGTCGAAGCAGATGAACGTGCCGACCGAAGGCGCATTCAAGAAGTTCGCCGCGCAGGTGAAGTTCGACCCCGCGAAGGCGGCGCAGGGCAGCGCGCAAATGTCGATCGACATCGCGAGCTTCGACCTCGGCGACAAGATGTACAACGAGCAGGTCACGGGCAAGGACTGGTTCGACGCGAAGGCGTATCCGCAGGCGACCTTCGCGTCGTCGGCGATCGCGCCGGCCGGCGGCAACAAGTACAACGTGACCGGCAAGCTGACGATCAAGGGCAAGTCCGAGACCGTCACCGTGCCCGTCACGGTTACGCAGAGCGGCGCGACGCAGACCTTCGACGGCGTGCTGCCGATCAAGCGCTCGGCATTCAACGTCGGCACCGGCGAGTGGAAGGACACGTCGATCGTCGCCGACGAAGTGCAGATCAAGTTCCATCTCGTCGCCACGAAGTAAGCGGCGGGCTGTCGCATCACCCGAATGCCGCGCGAGGGCGCGGCGCTGTTCCAAGGAGAAAACATTTGAAAAAGCATCTGATCATCGCCGCGGGCGCGCTGGCCGCCTCGCTGTCGTTCTCGGCATTCGCCGACAGCGCGACGTACCAGTTCGACCCGAGCCACACGTACCCGAGCTTCGAGGCCGACCACTTCGGCGGCCTGTCGGTCTGGCGCGGCAAGTTCGACAAGTCGAGCGGCAGCGTGACGCTCGACCGCGCGGCGAAGACCGGCACGGTCGACGTGACGACCGACGTCGCGTCGATCCAGACGGGCAGCGCGAAGCTCGACGAGCACCTGCAGACGGCCGAGTTCTTCGACGTCTCCAAGTTCCCGCAGGCGAACTACAAGGGCACCATCAAGTTCGACGGCGACAAGCCGGTGTCGGTGGTCGGCAACCTGACGCTGCACGGCGTCACGAAGCCGCTCACGCTGAAGATCGATTCGTTCAAGTGCATGCCGCATCCGATGCTCAAGCGTGAAGTGTGCGGCGTCGACGCGGTCGGCGAATTCAGCCGCGACGATTTCGGCCTCGACTACGGCAAGCAGTACGGCTTCAAGATGAAGACGAAGCTGCTGATCACGGCCGAAGCCGTCAAGCAGCAGTAACGCGCCCGGCCGGGCCAGCCGCCGCGTCACGCTTGCCGGCCCGTCGCGTGCCCGCCGCCGCGCTCCCGTTGTTCGGGGGCGCGGCGGTTTTTTTGCGCGCCTATAATCGTGCGCACAGCTCGCGGCGCGAGAACGGACGCGTCGGACAGAACGTACAACGACAAGGAGATCGCCGATGCACGCCGTCACGCAGTCCAGCTCCATTGCTTCGTCGTCGCGCGTATGGCGCGCGGTGGTCGCCGCGTCGATCGGCAACGCGCTCGAGTGGTTCGACCTCGTCGTCTACGGCTTCTTCGCGGTGACGATCTCGAAGCTGTTCTTTCCGGCCGGCAACGACACCGTGTCGCTGCTGCTCACGCTCGGCACGTTCGGCGTGTCGTTCTTCATGCGCCCGCTCGGCGCGATCGTGCTCGGTGCGTACGCCGACCGCGCGGGCCGCAAGGCCGCGCTCACGCTGTCGATCCTGCTGATGATGGCCGGCACGCTGGTCATCGCGGTACTGCCGACCTACCGGACGATCGGCGTCGCGGCGCCGCTGATCCTCGTCGCCGCGCGATTGATGCAGGGCTTTTCGGCCGGCGGCGAATTCGGCAGCGCGACCGCGTTCCTGGCCGAGCATGTGCCCGGGCGGCGCGGTTTCTTCGCGAGCTGGCAGGTCGCGAGCCAGGGGCTCACGACGCTGCTCGCGGCGGGTTTCGGCACCGTGCTGAACGCGCAGCTCACGGCCGAGCAGATGGCCGCGTGGGGCTGGCGCATCCCGTTCTTTTTCGGACTGCTGCTCGGGCCCGTCGCGTACTACATCCGCTCGAAGGTCGACGAGACGCCCGAGTTCCTCGCGGCGGAAAGCACCGCGAGCCCGCTGCGCGACACGTTCGCGTCGCACAAGGCGCGGCTCGTCGCCGCGATGGGCGTGGTGGTGCTCGGCACCGTCGCGACCTATCTCGTGCTGTTCATGCCGACCTACGGCGTGAAGCAGCTCGGCCTCGCGCCGTCGGCCGCGTTCGCGGCGATCCTCGTCGTCGGCGTGATCCAGATGGCGTTCGCGCCGCTCGTCGGCCACTGGTCGGATCGTTACGGCCGCGTGCGCGTGATGCTCGCGCCGGCCGTCGGCATTCTCGTGCTGATCTATCCGGCGTTCGCGTATCTCGTCGCGCATCCGGGCTTCGGCACGCTGATCGCGCTGCAGGTGCTGCTTGCGTTTTTGATGACCGGCTATTTCGCGGCGCTGCCGGGGCTGCTGTCCGAAGTGTTTCCGGTGCAGACGCGCACGACCGGGATGTCGCTCGCGTATAACGTCGCGGTGACGATCTTCGGCGGCTTCGGGCCGTTCATCATCGCGTGGCTGATCCGCGCGACCGGGATGAAGACCGCGCCGAGCTTCTACCTGATGTTCGCGGCCGTGCTGAGCCTCGCGGCGCTGGTGGTGTTGCGGCGGCGGTTCGGGTTCCGGTGAGGTCGCGGCGACGCGGGCGGTGCGTCAGCCGCTTTCCGAGGGTGCGGTGGTTTTGTCGTGCCTGATGACCGGACCGGATTGAGCCGGGGCCTGCAATCGTATCGGCAGGTTAGCCTTCCGGCTCGCACGTCGGCTTCGCCGGCATCAACGATGGTTTCGCCTCGACCGTCGCGATCGCACGCTGCGCGAGCGCATTCAGCGCTTGCTGAAGCTGCCAGTCACTTGCCGTGCCGAACTCGCGCTGCGGCAGCGCCGCGCTCTTCGCCGTATCGATCTTCGCGCGCACGCGGGCTTCGCGCAGCGCCTGCCGCGCCTTGCGGACCTGCGCGAACGGATCGGGTGCGACCCGGTCCGCATACGGCGCGCGGGCGAGATCGACTTCGCGGTACCACAGCAGCACGCCGTCGACGTCCGAGTCGCGGCGCGGCGGCACGAGCCAGTCCGGCACGACACCGTAGCCGTCCATCGGGCAGCCGTTCGGCCGCAGGTTGCGCGCGAACGTGAAAGCGAGGCGCGTGCCGTCGGTCAGGTCGACGCCGGTCTGCGCGAGTCCCTTTCCGTAGGTCGGCATCCCGAGCAGCCGCGCGCGGCCGAGATCCTTCAGTGCCGCTGCCGTCGCTTCGGCGGCCGACGCGCTCTGTCCGTCGACGAGCACCACGAGCGGCACGGTGCGCCACCAGTCGTCGGCCTGCAGCGGCGCGAGCGGATCCTGGCCGCGCATGACCGGCAGTTCGTAGTCGGGCCAGTTGGTCGTGAAGCGGCGGCGCTTCGTGCCGTCGCGCTCGAGCGTGATCATCGCGGTACGGTCGCGCCCGGCGAACAGCGCGGTGATGCCGATCGCCGCATTCAGCGCGCCGCCGCCGTTGATGCGCAGGTCGAGGATCACGCCTTTCACCGGCGGCCCCGCGCGGCGCGCGGCCTGCACCGCGTCGATATAGCTGCCGACCGCGGGCTCCGGAAAGCTCGACAGCCGCGTGTACAGGATGTCGCCGGCGAGCCGCTTCGTCGTCGCCGGGTGTGGCCGGACGATCGCGCGGACCGGCGCGAAGGTCAGCGTCGCATGGTTCGGACCGCGCCGGACCGTGAGCTTGAGCGGCACGCCCGCGTCGCCCTTCGCGAGTTTCACGACCTCGCTGCTGTCGATGCCGACGACGCTCCGGTCGTTCATCGCGACGACGAGATCGTCGGGCCGCACGCCGGCCTGTTCGGCGGGCGCGTCGGGGATGACGTCGAGGATGTGCAGCCCGTCGAGCCGTGTCTCGAACACGATGCCGATGCCCGGCGTGCCGTCGCGCGCGCGGCGCTCGTCGTCGCGCCGTTCCTGCTCCTCCTTCGCGTTGAAGAAGCGCGCGTGCGGCAGCGTCTTGATCCCCTCGTGCACGGTGGCGTCGAGCAGCGCGCCGATGTCGACGTCGGTCAGGTGCTGCTTCTTCAGCACGTCGACCGCGGCCTTCAGTTCGCAGAGCTGCGGTTCCCAGTCGGGCGGGCAGGGTGACGGTTGCGACGCGGCGGCAGCAGCGGCCGTTGCGGCCGATGCGGCCGCGGATGGGGCCGCAGGCGGGACGGCAGGCGGCGCGGACGCGGATTGCGCGCGGGCGGCCGATGCGCATGCAACGAACGCAGCCGCGGCGGCTGCACCGGTACTCCAGGCGACGATGCGATGAACGACACGCGTGGCTGGCATCATGAGGACCGCGGCTTCGGCGAGTGGCAGGGCGGGACGGTGACGCGATTGTAGCCGACGGTCCGTGCAGTCGCGGCGGCGGAGGAGGGCGGCGGCTCGCCCATGAAAAAAGGCCGGTCCACGAGGGACCGGCCTTCCGGTATCAGCCGAAGCGATACGGCGCTTAAACCTGCGCGCCCGCGTTCGGATCGTCCGGATCGTGCGCGGTCTTCTTTTCCTTGATCAGGTCTTCGCGCTTGATGCCGAGCCACATCGCGAGCGAGCCCGCGACGAACACCGACGAGTAGATGCCGAACATGATGCCGACCGTCAGCGCGAGCGCGAAGTAGTGCAGCGTCGGGCCGCCGAAGAAGAACATCGACAGCACCATCATTTCCGTCGACGTGTGCGTGATGATCGTCCGCGACATCGTGGTCGTGATCGCGTGGTTGATCACTTCCTGCACGCTCATCTTGCGTTCGCGGCGGAACGTTTCGCGGATTCGGTCGAAGATGACGACCGACTCGTTGACCGAGTAGCCGAGCACCGCGAGGATCGCCGCGAGCACCGCCAGCGAGAACTCCCACTGGAAGAACGCGAAGAAGCCGAGAATGATCACGACGTCGTGCAGGTTCGCGATGATACCGGCGACCGCGTACTTCCATTCGAAACGGATCGACAGGTAGATCACGATGCCGATCACCACGCACGCGAGCGCGAGGAGACCGTCGGTCGCAAGCTCGCGGCCGACCTGCGGGCCGACGAACTCGACGCGCTGCAGCGTCACGTCGGGGCTTTGCGCCTTCAACGCGGTCATCACCTGGTCGCTCTGCTGCGCGGACGTCAGGCCTTCCTTCAGCTGCAGGCGGATCAGCACGTTGCGCGAGGTGCCGAAGTTCTGCACCTGCGCATCGGCATAGCCGAGCTTGCCGAGCGTGTCGCGCACGGGTTCGAGCTGCGCGGCCTGCTGGTACTGGACCTCGATCACCGTGCCGCCGGTGAATTCGACGGACAGGTGCAGCCCGCGGTGGAACAGGAAGAACACGGCGGCGAGGAACGTGACCAGCGAGATCACGTTGAACACCAGCGCGTGCCGCATGAACGGAATGTCTTTACGGATGCGGAAAAATTCCATGGCTTCGTCTCCGGGGCCTTATTGGGTCGAGCCCGGTTTCTTCGGCGACACGCCTGGCTGCGCGCGGTTGCGCAGCTGCGGCTTGCCGGCGCGCGGTGCGTCGCCCTTCGCGGGAGCGGCGAGCTTCGCGGCGCGCGCGGTGTCGGTCGATTCGTCGGCCGCGCCGAACGCTGCGCCTGCGGCACCGGCCGTGGCGCCTTCCGGCTTCCACACCTGGCCGATCGCGAGCGACTTCAGCTTCTTGCGGCCGCCGTACCAGAGGTTGACGATCCCGCGCGAGAAGAACACCGCGGAGAACATCGACGTCAGGATGCCGAGGCAGTGCACGATCGCGAATGCGCGAACCGGGCCCGAGCCGAACGCGAGCAGCGCGAGGCCGGCGATCAGCGTCGTGACGTTCGAGTCGAGAATCGTCGCCCACGCATGCGCGTAACCGGCCTGGATCGCGAGCTGCGGCGGCTGGCCGGCGCGCAGTTCTTCACGCACGCGCTCGTTGATCAGCACGTTCGAGTCGATCGCCATGCCGAGCGCGAGTGCGATGGCGGCGATACCGGGCAGCGTCAGCGTCGCCTGCATCAGCGACAGCACCGCGACGAGCAGCAGCAGGTTCACCGACAGGCCGATCACCGAGATCACGCCGAACAGCATGTAGTACGCGATCATGAACACGGCGATCGCGCAGAAGCCCCAGATCACCGAGTGGACGCCCATCTTGATGTTGTCCGCGCCGAGGCTCGGGCCGATCGTGCGTTCCTCGATGATGTCCATCGGTGCGGCGAGCGAACCGGCGCGCAGCAGCAGCGCGAGGTCGGCCGCCGCCTGCGGCGTCGGCTGGCCCGTGATCTGGAAGCGGTCGCCGAGTTCGGACTGGATCGTCGCGACCGTCAGCACCTCGCCCTTGCCCTTCTCGAACAGCACCATCGCCATCGGCTTGCCGATGTTCTCGCGCGACACCGCGCGCACCGAGCGGCCGCCCGCCGAGTCGAGGCGGATGTTGACCGACGGACGCTGGTGTTCGTCGAAGCCGGCCGACGCGTCGATGATGCGGTCGCCCGTGAAGATCACGTCCTTCTTCAGCAGCACGGGCGCCTGGTTGCCCTGCGTGAACAGCTCCTCGCCCGGCGGCACGGGGTCGTTCGGGTTCGGGTGCGTGTTGAGCGGATCGGCGAGGCGCGCCTCGAGCGTCGCAGTGCGGCCGATGATGTCCTTCGCCTTCGCGGTGTCCTGCACGCCCGGCAGTTCGACGACGATACGGTCGCTGCCCTGCTGCTGCAGGATCGGCTCGGACACGCCGAGCTCGTTCACGCGGTTGTGGAGCGTGGTCAGGTTCTGCTTGAGCGCGGCGTCCTCGACGGCCTTCTGCACGGCCGGCGTGAACGTGCCGACGACTTGCGTGCCGCCGCCGCCGGGCTGGGTCGCCCATTGCAGTTCGGTGACCGACGCGGCGAGCACCTTGCGGGCGTCTTCGGCCGTTTGCGCGTCGCTGAAGTTGACGACGACGGACTGGTCGACGCGGCTCACGCCGCCGTCGCGGATGTTCTTGTCACGCAGCAGCGCACGGGCGTCGGACGCGTCGGAGTCGAGCTTCTTCGTGAGCGCGCCCGTCATGTCGACCTGGAGCAGGAAATGCACGCCGCCGCGCAGGTCGAGGCCGAGATACATCGGCAGGGCATGCAGCGCGGTCAGCCAGCGCGGCGACGCGCTCTGCAGGTTCAGTGCGACGACGTACTGCGGATCGTTCGGGTCGGTGTTCAGCGATTTCTGCAGCAGGTCCTTGACGCGCAGCTGCGTATCGGTGTCCTTCAGGCGCACGCGGATGTTCGCGTTGGACGCCGTGTTCTCGAAGGTGACGTCGTCCGGCGTGATCTGCGCGGACGCGAGCGCGGATTCGACCTGGGTCAGCGTGGTCGAGTCGAGCTTGACCGTGGCCTTGCCGCTCGACACCTGCACCGCCGGCGCTTCACCGAAGAAGTTGGGCAATGTGTACAGAAGGCCGATGGCGAGCGCCACGACCATCACGACATATTTCCAGAGTGGATAACGATTCATGAGGGGGCCGAACGGGTGGTTGGCGTGAAAGCGTCGCGTCCGGCGCCGCGGCGGCCCGCGCTGTCAGGCGGGCACGGCGCGGGGAGCCGGACGCTCGGTGAAAACCTTACAGCGACTTGATCGTGCCCTTCGGCAGAATGGTCGTGACCGCAGCCTTCTGCACGGTGATTTCGGTGCCTTCGGCGATTTCGACGCCGATGTAGCCTTCGGAGACTTTCGTCACCTTGCCGACGAGGCCGCCGCTCGTGACGACTTCGTCGCCCTTCGCCATGGCCGCGAGCATGTTGCGGTGTTCCTTCTGGCGCTTCATCTGCGGACGGATCATGATGAAGTACAGCACCGCGAACATCAGGATGAGCGGCAGGAAGCTCATCAGGCTCGATTCGGCGCCACCGGCGCCTTGCGCGAAGGCATTGGAAATGAACGGCACGTTGGTCTCTCCGTAGGGGAAGATCGAAAAATAAGCCGGTTATTCTACCACCGGCCCCATGCGCGAACGGCTCGGCAAATGCGCTTTCGGATCAAGCTGTTAAGCGTGAAACGACACCGTTGCGACTCGTTTGGAAAGGCAATTGTAATGTTTGGCGGTCGCGACCGGCGCCCAGAACGCGTTATTTAGTACACGTTCTATGTGACGGGCGCGCTGCGGGCCGCCGGCCCGTCAGTCGACCCCTCTCGCGCGATCCTCCGCGAAGCGCTGGCGGAATGCGTCGAACGTATGGGTCTCGATCGCGTCGCGGATCTCGCTCATCAGCTGCAGGTAGTAGTGCAGGTTGTGGATCGTGTTGAGCTGCGCGCCGAGGATTTCGCCGACGCGGTGCAGGTGATGCAGGTAGCCGCGCGAGAAGTTCTGGCACGTGTAGCACGTGCAGCTCGCGTCGAGCGGCTTCAGCGAGTTCTTGTGCGTCGCGTTGCGGATCTTCACGTCGCCGAAGCGCGTGAAGAGCCAGCCGTTGCGCGCGTTGCGGGTCGGCATTACGCAGTCGAACATGTCGATGCCGTTCGCGACGCCTTCGACCAGGTCCTCCGGCGTGCCGACCCCCATCAGGTAGTGCGGCTTGTGCGCCGGCAGCTTCGGGCCGACGTGCCGCAGCACCCGCATCATGTCTTCCTTCGGCTCGCCGACCGACAGCCCGCCGATCGCGAGGCCGTGGAAGCCGAGCTCCGACAGGCCCGCGAGCGATTCGTCGCGCAGGTCCTCGAACATCCCGCCCTGGACGATCCCGAAGAGGGCGTTCGGGTTGCCGAGCCGGTCGAACTCGTCGAGCGAGCGCTTCGCCCAGCGCAGCGACATGCGCATCGACTCGGCCGCTTCCTTGTGCGTGGTCGGCACGCCGTTGGTCGCGTACGGCGTGCACTCGTCGAACTGCATCACGATGTCCGAGTTCAGCACCTTCTGGATCTGCATCGACACTTCCGGCGACAGGAACAGCTTGTCGCCGTTGATCGGCGACGCGAACGTCACGCCGTCCTCGGTGATCTTGCGCAGGTCGCCGAGCGAGAACACCTGGAAGCCGCCCGAGTCGGTCAGGATCGGCTTGTTCCAGCCCATGAAGCCGTGCAGGCCGCCGTGCGCGTCGATCGTGTCTAGGCCGGGGCGCAGCCACAGGTGGAACGTGTTGCCGAGGATGATCTGGGCCTTGATCTCGTGCAGCTCGCGCGGCTGGATCGCCTTCACGGTGCCGTACGTGCCGACCGGCATGAAGATCGGCGTCTCGACCACGCCATGGTTGAGCTTCACGCGGCCGCGGCGCGCATGGCCGTCGGTCGTCAGCAGTTCGAATTCGAGCCCGTTCGCGGGGCGGTCCTGCACGGGGGCGTGCGGATGAGCGTGCGTATCGTGGGATGAACCTTCGGTCATCGCGTCATTCTCCTTGCCACCGGAAAACAGTCCGGCGCACGTTGGAAACGCCGCCGGGCAACCGGCGGCGGGGAAAAGCGGGTGCGCGCCATCGTAGCGCGTACCGCAGCAAAACGGGGGCGACAGCGCGGGGACAACGGCGCGACGGCGCGAAGCGCAGCGGCCGCAGCGCGGTCGCGCGCCGGCGCGGGCCGGCGTGTCTTCGCACCTGCCGCGCTTACGCGCGCGGCGCCTCCGGCGTGTCGCGCCGCGTGAGCAGCATCGCGTCGCCGTAGCTGAAGAAGCGGTAGCGTGCGTCGATCGCGTGCCGGTACGCGGCGCGGATCGTCTCGACGCCCGCGAACGCCGACACCAGCATCAGCAGTGTCGACTTCGGCAGGTGGAAGTTCGTGACGAGCCGGTCGACGATCCGGAAAGCGTAGCCGGGCGTGATGAAGATGTCGGTCTCGGCCTGCGTCGCCGCGAGCGGGCGGCCGGCTTCGTCGGCGCTGCGCGCCGCGGCTTCGAGCGCGCGCATCGAGGTCGTGCCGACCGCGATCACGTTGCCGCCGCGCGCGCGGGTCGCGGCGATCTTGTCGACGAGCGACTGCGGCAGGTCGTACCACTCGCTGTGCATCTTGTGCTCGGCGAGGTTCTCGACGCGCACCGGCTGGAACGTGCCGGCGCCCACGTGCAGCGTCAGCGTCGCGCGCTCGACACCCATCGCGTCGAGCTTCTCGAGCAGCGGCTGGTCGAAATGGAGCCCGGCCGTGGGCGCGGCGACCGCGCCCGGATTGCTCGCGTAGACGGTCTGGTAGCGCGTTTCGTCGGTCGCGTCCGGATCGTGCTCGATATAGGGCGGCAGCGGGAGGCGGCCGAACTGCTCGATCAGGTTGAGGCACGGCTCGGGGAAGATCAGCGTGAAGAACGGCTCGACGCGCTCGCCGACGGTCACGTCGAACGCGTCGGCGAGGCGCAGCGTCGTGCCGGCGCCCGGCGACTTGCTCGCGCGGATCTGCGCGAGCGCGGTGTGCGTGCCGGTCACGCGCTCGATCAGTACCTCGATCTTGCCGCCGCTGGCCTTCTGGCCGAAGAAGCGTGCCTTCAGGACCTTGGTATCGTTGAACACGAGCAGGTCGCCGGGCGCGATGCACGACGGCAGCTCGGCGAAGCGGCGGTCGACGAGGCGCGCGGGCTCGACGGTGCCGTCGACCTCGAGCAGGCGGCTCGCGGTACGGTCGGGCAGCGCGGTTTGCGCAATCAGCTCGGGAGGCAGATTGAAATCGAAATCGGAAAGCGTGAACATGCGGGCTGGTTCGAAACGGCCGGCGGGCGCCGCCGACAGGGCGGAAACGCATGAATGGGGCGCGCGAGCCGCTATGATGGCGGGATGCGCGGCCTGGCCGGCGTCGTTCGTTCGGACGACGTGAAAGCCGCTATTGTACTTGCCTTGCGAAGCACCCAGACGATCCGATGCCTGTGTCACCACGCCGTTCCACCGCCGCCGTTGCCGATTCCGCCGATCCGTTCGACGCGGACGATGCCGCGTTGCCCGCGCGCAGCGCGGGGGAGCACGAGCCGCCGCGCAGTATCGCGCCGCGCCGCACGGGCCCGAAGCGCGGTGCCGACGGCCGGCTCGCGCAGCCGGCCGCGGCCGCGCCCGACGCCGAACCGGGCGCGGGCAGCGACGAGGCGGGCGTAGCGGGACCCACCGGTGCGAAACGCAAGAAGAAGCCGGCCGCCGACAAACCCGTGAAGACCGTCGACAAGCTCGCGAAGCTCGGCCTCACGCGCTCGATCGATCTCGTGCTGCATCTGCCGATGCGCTACGAGGACGAAACCACGCTCACGCCGATCGGCGAACTGCTGCCGGGCGGCATCGCGCAGACCGAAGGCGTCGTGTTCGACAACGAGGTCGCGTACCGGCCGCGTCGGCAGCTCGTCGTGAAGATCCAGGACGACGACGGCGAGCAGCTCGTGCTGCGCTTCCTCAATTTCTACGGCTCGCAGGTCAAGCAGATGGCCGTCGGCCAGCGGCTGCGCGTGCGCGGCGACGTGCGCGGCGGCTTCTTCGGGATGGAGATGGTGCATCCGGCCGTGCGCGTCGTCGAGGCCGATGCGCCGCTGCCGCAGGTGCTCACGCCCGTCTATCCGAGCACGGCCGGCGTGTCGCAGGCGTATCTGCGCAAGGCGATCGAGAACGCGGTCGAGCGCACGCCGCTGCCCGAGCTGCTGCCGCCCGAGATCGAGCGCGACTACCTGAAGCCGCTCGGCGTGCCGACGCTCGCGCAGGCCGTGCGCATCCTGCACCACCCGGCCATCGATTCCGACGAAGCCGCGCTGATGGACGGCTCGCATCCGGCGTGGACCCGCATCAAGTTCGAGGAGCTGCTCGCGCAGCAACTGTCGCTCAAGCGTGCGCACGAGGAGCGCCGCACGCGCGCGGCGCCCGCGATGCCGCGCCGCGCCGCGACCGATGCCGATGCGCTGACCACGCGTCTCTACGCGGCGCTGCCGTTCACGCTGACGGGCGCGCAGTCGCGCGTCGTCGACGAGATCGCGCACGACCTCACGCTCGCGCACCCGATGCAGCGGCTGCTGCAGGGCGACGTCGGCAGCGGCAAGACGGTCGTCGCGGCGCTGGCGGCCGCGCAGGCGATCGACGCCAGCTACCAGGCCGCGCTGATGGCGCCGACCGAAATCCTCGCGGAGCAGCATGCGCGCAAGCTGCGCGCGTGGCTCGAACCGCTCGGCGTCACGGTCGCATGGCTCGCGGGCAGCCTGAAGGCGAAGGACAAGCGCGCGGCGATCGAGGCCGCGGCGCTCGGCACCGCGCAGCTCGTGATCGGCACGCACGCGATCATCCAGGACACCGTCGAATTCGCGCGGCTCGGCCTCGTGATCGTCGACGAGCAGCACCGCTTCGGCGTCGAGCAGCGTCTCGCGCTGCGCGCGAAGGCCGCGAACGCGGCCAACGGCGCGCGCGATTTCCAGCCGCACCAGCTGATGATGTCGGCCACGCCGATCCCGCGCACGCTCGCGATGACGTATTACGCGGACCTCGAGGTGTCGACGATCGACGAGCTGCCGCCGGGCCGCACGCCGGTGCTGACGCGCCTCGTCGGCGACGCGCGGCGCGAGGAGGTGATCGCCCGCGTGCGCGAGGCCGCGCTGACCGGCCGCCAGGTGTACTGGGTGTGTCCGCTGATCGAGGAGAGCGAGACGCTGCAGCTGCAGACGGCCGTCGAAACCTATGAAACGCTGGCCGCGGCGCTGCCCGAGCTGAAGGTCGGGCTCGTGCACGGGCGCTTGTCGCCGGCCGACAAGGCGGCCGTGATGGAGGCCTTCACGCGCAACGACGTGCAGCTGCTCGTCGCGACCACCGTGATCGAAGTCGGCGTCGACGTGCCGAATGCCTCGCTGATGGTGATCGAGCACGCGGAGCGCTTCGGCCTCGCGCAGCTGCACCAGCTGCGCGGCCGCGTCGGGCGCGGCACCGCGGCGTCGGTGTGCGTGCTGCTGTACACGGGCCCGCTGTCGCTCACCGGCCGCGAGCGGCTGAAGACGATGCGCGAGACGACCGACGGCTTCGAGATCGCGCGGCGCGACCTCGAGATCCGCGGCCCCGGCGAATTCCTCGGCGCGCGCCAGTCCGGCGCGGCGATGCTGCGCTTCGCGAACCTCGAGACCGACGGCTGGCTGATCGACCCGGCCCGCGACGCGGCGGCGCGGCTGATCGCCGCGTATCCCGACGTGGTCACGCAGCATCTCGCCCGCTGGCTCGGCGCGCGCGAGCAATATCTGAAGGCCTGATTCGCGCATTCAGGGTCGGATTTAAAACCGCCATTCAGCGCTGATTCGGCGCGTTGCGATACAGAGAAACTTGGCGAACCGGTGCCAACGGGTGTATAAATTAAACCTATCGCCTGTATATCCCTGATTGACCCACAATGACCCTGACTGAATTGAAATACATCGTCGCGGTCGCGCGCGAACGGCACTTCGGTCGCGCGGCCGAAGCGTGCTTCGTGAGCCAGCCGACGCTGTCGGTGGCGATCAAGAAGCTCGAAGACGAGCTCAACGTGCAGATTTTCGAGCGCGGCGCGAGCGAAGTGAGCGTGACCCCGATCGGCGACCAGATCGTCACGCAGGCGCAGCGCGTGCTCGAGCAGACCTTCGCGATCAAGGAGATCGCGAAGCAGGGCAAGGACCCGCTCGTCGGCCCGTTCCGGCTCGGCGTGATCTACACGATCGGGCCGTACCTGCTGCCGACGCTCGTCAAGCAGATGATCCAGCGCGTGCCGCAGATGCCGCTGATGCTGCAGGAAAACTACACGCTGAAGCTGCTCGAACTGCTGAAGCAGGGCGAGATCGACGCCGCGATCATGGCGCTGCCATTCCCCGAAACCGGCCTGATGGTGCGGCCGCTCTACGACGAGCCGTTCGTCGTCGCGCTGCCGGCCGGCCATCCGTGGGAGAAGCGCGAGGAAATCGACGCCGAGGACCTGAAGCAGGAAACCATGCTGCTGCTCGGCAACGGCCATTGCTTCCGCGATCACGTGCTCGGCGTGTGCCCGGAGCTGATGCGCTTCTCGCAGACGGCCGACGGCATCCAGAAGACCTTCGAGGGCTCGTCGCTCGAAACCATTCGCCACATGGTCGCGAGCGGCGTCGGTATCACGGTGCTGCCGCGGATGTCGGTCGCCGAGGTCGGCCCGCGCGCGAACGGCCCCGACGCCGAGTTGCTGTCGTACGTGCCGTTCAACGAACCGGTGCCGGATCGCCGCGTCGTGCTGGTGTGGCGCAAGAGCTTCACGCGGATGCCCGCGATCGACGCGATCAGCGAGGCGATCGCCGCGTGCGAGCTGCCGGGCGTCGCGAAGCTCGACATGCCGGCGACGATGAACTGAGTGAACTGATCAGGGAGCAGTGCTCCCGAGGCAGGCGGATGAACGGGGTCTGGCGACCCCGTTTATTTTTGCCTATCGAATAGATGAAATTTATTAAATTCAAATTATCGATAGGCGTAATTAGAATCATTTCCATGGATCGCGTCGGATCGGCGGTTCGATTCGCACGTTGAATGCAAGCGTCAAAGGAGGATGTCATGATGCGGTCGGTACTGCAGCACGCGCAGCGGAACATCCCGTGGCGCGACGAGGTCGTCAATCGCGCGAAGGCCGCGGCCCGGAGCCTGCGCCCGATTGCGTTCGCGTACCTGGCGGACCGTACATATGGCGGATGAGTGCCGATGCATGCCGGTTCCGTGTGCCCCGATTCACCGCCGTTCAGCCATGAGGGAGCGCTGCATGTCCGAAGTCCGAACCCGCATCGCAGGCCACGCGGCCTGACACCCCGTAGCACGACAGGATCAACCTGTTCCGTTTCATCCCCCCGCAACGCTCCACGAACCGCGCCCGGCAAGTGGGGGCTTACGAGCCAAGCAAAGGAGAAAAAAGCATGTCGACCGAATCGAAGTGTCCGTTCAACCATACGGCGGCCGGCGGCACGTCGAACAGGGACTGGTGGCCGAACCAGCTCAATCTCAACATCCTGCACCGGCACTCGGCGCTGTCCGATCCGATGGACAAGGATTTCGACTACGCGGAAGCGTTCAAGAAGCTCGACCTCGCGGCGGTGAAGCGCGATCTGCAGGCGCTGATGACCACGTCGCAGGACTGGTGGCCGGCCGACTTCGGCCACTACGGCGGCCTGTTCATCCGGATGGCCTGGCACAGCGCTGGCACGTACCGGACCGCCGACGGCCGCGGCGGCGCGGGCGGCGGGCAACAGCGCTTCGCCCCGCTGAACAGCTGGCCGGACAACGGCAACCTCGACAAGGCGCGCCGGCTGCTGTGGCCGATCAAGCAGAAGTACGGCCGCAACATCTCGTGGGCCGACCTGATGATCCTGACCGGCAACGTCGCGCTCGAATCGATGGGCTTCAAGACCTTCGGCTTCGCGGGCGGCCGCGTCGACACGTGGGAACCGGACGACGTCTACTGGGGTTCGGAAAAGATCTGGCTGGAACTGAGCGGCGGCCCGAACAGCCGCTACTCGGGCGACCGTGACCTCGAGAACCCGCTCGCGGCCGTGCAGATGGGCCTCATCTACGTGAACCCGGAAGGCCCGGACGGCAACCCCGACCCGGTCGCGGCGGCCCGCGACATCCGCGAGACGTTCGCGCGGATGGCGATGAACGACGAAGAGACGGTCGCACTGATCGCCGGCGGCCACACGTTCGGCAAGACGCACGGCGCGGGCCCCGCCACCAACGTCGGCCCCGAGCCGGAAGCGGCGGGCATCGAGCAGCAGGGCCTCGGCTGGAAGAGCACGTACGCATCGGGCAAGGGCCGCGACGCGATCACGAGCGGCCTCGAAGTCACGTGGACGTCGACCCCGACGAAGTGGAGCAACGATTTCTTCAAGCACCTGTTCGGCTATGAATGGGAACTGACCAAGAGCCCGGCCGGCGCGCACCAGTGGGTTGCGAAGGGCGCCGACGAGGTGATTCCCGATGCGTTCGATCCGGCGAAGAAGCATCGCCCGACGATGCTGACGACCGACCTGTCGCTGCGTTTCGACCCGGCCTACGAGAAGATCTCGCGCCGCTTCTACGAGAACCCGGCCGAGTTCGCCGACGCGTTCGCGCGCGCCTGGTTCAAGCTCACGCACCGCGACATGGGTCCGCGTGCGCGCTATCTGGGCCCGGAAGTGCCGGCCGAGCAACTGCTGTGGCAGGACCCGATCCCGGCCGTCGACCACCCGCTGATCGACGCCGCCGACGTCGCGGCGCTGAAGGCGAAGGTGCTCGCGTCGGGGCTGTCGGTCGCGCAGCTCGTGTCGACCGCGTGGGCGTCGGCTTCCACGTTCCGCGGTTCGGACAAGCGCGGCGGCGCGAACGGCGCGCGCATCCGCCTCGCCCCGCAGAAGGACTGGGAAGTGAACCAGCCGGCGGCGCTTGCCGCGGTGCTCGAAACGCTCGAAGGCGTGCAGAAGGCGTTCAACGATGCGCAGACGGGCGGCAAGAAGGTGTCGCTCGCCGACCTGATCGTGCTCGCCGGTGCAGCCGGCGTCGAGCAGGCCGCGAAGAACGCGGGTGTCGCGGTGACGGTGCCGTTCGCACCGGGCCGGATGGACGCGTCGCAAGAGCAGACCGACATCGAGGCGATGGCCGTGCTCGAGCCGGTTGCGGACGGTTTCCGCAACTACCTGAAGCACGCGTACAAGACGCCGGCCGAGGCGCTGCTGGTCGACAAGGCCCAGCTGCTGACGCTGAGCGGGCCGGAGCTGACGGTGCTCGTCGGCGGCCTGCGGGTGCTCGGCGCGAACGTCGGTGACGCAAAGCACGGCGTGTTCACCGATCGTCCGGGCGCGCTGACCAACGACTTCTTCGTGAACCTGCTCGACATGGGCACGGAGTGGAAGCCGGTGTCGGCCGCGAACGACGTGTTCGAAGGGCGCGATCGGGCGACGGGCCAGGTCAAGTGGACCGGCACGCGCGTCGACCTGATCTTCGGTTCGCACTCGCAGCTGCGGGCGCTGGCCGAGGTGTACGGCAGCGCCGACGCACACGAGAAGTTCGTGCGCGATTTCGTCGCGGCCTGGAACAAGGTGATGAACCTCGACCGCTTCGACCTCGCGTGAAAGTCGCGATGCGCTGACGCAGTCACGCTGTAAACGTGAAACGGCCGGTCGCGCGACCGGCCGTTTTTTCTTCCGATTCAAGGTCTTGTCGAAGGAGTGACGACCATGACGCAAATGATGCTGAACATGCGCGCCGCGTTCACGCCGGCCGAGCTGGCGCGCCGTATCGTCGGTTTCGCGATCGTCATCGGCGGTGCGGCCGAGCTGGTCGCGCAGGCGCTGCACGCGCTCGCACCGCTCGTGTCGAGCGCCGGCGGCTGAGCGCAGCGAATCGCGCGCCGCGCTAGACTGGCACGTCGCGAACGGATGTCGCACGGCGCGGCATGCGGATTGCTAGACGCGTTTTCGCCGGTTCAACATTTCGAATGAGGAGTCCCGAAGATGGCCAGGAAAGGCAACGCCACGCAGATCAACATCGGCATCAGCGACAAGGACCGCAAGAAGATCGCGGACGGCCTGTCGCGCTTGCTCGCCGATACGTTTTCGCTGTACCTGAAGACCCACAACTTCCACTGGAACGTCACGGGTCCGATGTTCAACACGCTGCACCTGATGTTCGAAGAGCAGTACAACGAACTGTGGCTCGCGGTCGACCTGGTCGCCGAGCGCATTCGCACGCTCGGCGTCGTCGCGCCGGGCACGTTCGCGGATTTCGCGAAGCTGTCGTCGGTGCCGGAAGCGAACGGCGTGCCGGCGGCCGAAGAGATGATCCGCCAGCTCGTCGAAGGGCACGAGACGGTCGTGCGCACCGCGCGCGAAATCTTCCCGATCGCCGATGCGGCGAGCGACGAGCCGACCGCCGACCTGCTGACGCAGCGCCTGCAGACGCATGAAAAAACCGCATGGATGCTGCGGTCGCTGCTTGCCTGAATCCGGCGTGACTGGCCGTGCGTCGTGCGGCCGGTGTCGGCGGGTGATCGGCAACTGAGCGGTGTCCCGAAGTCGAAGCGGGGCCGGATTGCCCGCATCGGCATCGAAGTCGGGCAGGGCGGGCTGCGCACCGCCCATGCATCTGTCCCCTGATTGACGTACGCGGCTGCTCGGCCGCGTGCAGCGGGCCCGGGCAGCCTGCGCGCGTGCCGCCGCACCCGGCTGCGGGCCGTCCCGACATGACGCGAACCGCCGCTCGGCTCTAAAATGCCGGGATTCTCTTCCCGGTGGTTCGCCATGCTCGCCCGCTTTCCCCTGTATCTGCGGCTCGTCCGGATGGACAAGCCGATCGGCAGCCTGCTGCTGCTCTGGCCGACGCTCAACGCACTGTGGATCGCGTCGGACGGCCATCCGCGCTGGCCGCTGCTCGTGATCTTCGCGCTCGGCACGCTGCTGATGCGCTCGGCCGGCTGCGCGATGAACGACTATGCCGACCGCGATTTCGACCGTCACGTGAAGCGCACGGCCGACCGGCCGCTGACGTCGGGCAAGATCCGCGCATGGGAAGCCGTCGCGATCGCGGTGGTGCTGTCGTTCATCGCGTTCCTGCTGATCCAGCCGCTCAACACGCTGACGAAGGAGCTGTCGGTCGTCGCGCTGTTCGTCGCCGGCTCGTACCCGTTCATGAAGCGTTTCTTCGCGATTCCTCAGGCGTATCTCGGCATCGCGTTCGGCTTCGGCATCCCGATGGCGTTCGCGGCCGTGCAGGACACGGTGCCGATGCTCGCGTGGGTGATGCTGGTGGCGAACATCTTCTGGTCGGTCGCGTACGACACCGAATACGCGATGGTCGACCGCGACGACGACATCAAGATCGGCATTCGCACGTCCGCGCTGACGTTCGGCCGCTTCGACGTCGCGGCCGTGATGGCGTGCTATGCGGTGACGCTCGGCATCTACGTGTGGATCGGCGTGACGCTCGGCTTCGGTCTCGCGTACTGGGCCGGCTGGGCGGCGGCGCTCGGCTGCGCGCTGTATCACTACACGCTGATCAAGGATCGCGAGCGGATGCCGTGCTTCGCGGCGTTCCGGCACAACAACTGGCTCGGCGGCGTGCTGTTCGCGGGGATCGCCATGCATTACCTGCTGGCGGGGCCGGCTGCCAATTGAAGCGGTACGGGCGCCTCGCCGGTGCGCGATGTCAACAAAAAAGCGGCCGCGGCCGCTTTTTTGTTGGCGCGGCCGGGCACGTCCGGCCGACGACGCGGCGCTTACGCGCGACCGAGCTCGTCGCCCATTTCCTTCGCGCGTGCCTCAGCTGCGAGCGCGCCGCGCACGATCGCTTCCTTCACGCCCTGCGCGTCGAACGACGCGAGCGCGGCGGCCGTCGTGCCGCCCTTCGACGTCACGCGCTCGCGCAGCACGCTCGCCGGTTCGCCCGATTGCGCGGCGAGCTGCGCGGCGCCCGCGAACGTCGCGACCGCCAGCGCGCGGCCCTGTTCGTCGTTCATGCCGAGGCGGCGCGCGGCTTCCTGCAGCGCTTCGATGAAATAGAACACGTACGCCGGGCCGCTGCCCGAGATCGCCGTGACCGCGTCGAGCTGCGCTTCATCGTCGAACCAGACGATCTCGCCGACCGCGCCGAGCACGTTCGACGCGAGCTCGCGACCGGCCGCGTCGACGCCCGGCAGCGCGGCGAGGCCCGTCACGCCCATGCCGACCAGCGCGGGCGTGTTCGGCATCGTGCGCACGACGCGTGCGTAGTCGCCGAGCCAGCGGGCGAGGTCGGTGCCGCGGATGCCGGCCGCGATGCTGATCACGAACTGCGACTTCAGGTGCGGCGCGAGCGCCTGCGCGACGTCCTTCAGCACCTGCGGTTTCACCGCGAGCACGATCGCGTCGTAGTCCGCGAGCGTCGCGTCGACGGCCGCGCCGGTGCGGATGCCGAACTGCTGCGCGGCGCGCGCGCGGGCGTCTTCGTTGACGTCGATGGCATACAGGCCGTCAGCGGCGACGCCGCGCTTGATCAGGCCGCCGATCAGGGCCGCGGCCATGTTGCCGCCGCCGATGAATGCGATTTTCATGGTGTCGAATTGAACAAGTGAGTGAACGGGAAGGCGGAAAAGGGCGGCGCTCAGTGCGAATAATCGCGCGCGCCGAAGATCGCGGTGCCGACGCGCACGATGGTCGCGCCTTCGAGCACCGCGGCCTCGAGATCGGCGGACATGCCCATCGACAACGTGTCGAGCGGCAGGCCGTCGGCACGCAAGGCGTCGTACAGCGCGCGCAGCGCGCGATGCGGCACGCGTTGCGCATCGATATCGCCGGCCGGCTCGGGAATCGCCATCAGGCCGCGCAGGCGCAGCGCCGGCAGCGCGGCGACCGCGCGCGCGACGTCGGCCACGTCGGCCGGCGCGACGCCGCTCTTCGACGCCTCGCCGCTGATGTTCACCTGCACGCATACGTTGAGCGGCGGCAGGTGCGCGGGGCGCTGTTCGGCGAGGCGCTGCGCGATCTTCAGCCGGTCGACCGAATGGACCCAGTCGAACCGTTCGGCGACCGGGCGCGTCTTGTTCGATTGCAGCGGCCCGATGAAATGCCATTCGAGCGCGGCGCGCAGATCCGCGAGCGCGTCGATCTTGTCGATCGATTCCTGCACGTAGTTCTCGCCGAACGCGCGTTGGCCGGCCGCATGCGCGGCGCGCACGTCGTCGGCGGGAAACGTCTTCGACACGGCGAGCAGCGAGACGGTGGCGGGATCGCGGCCGGCCGCGCGGGCGGCGTCGGCGATGCGGCGGTGAACGGAGTCGAGACGGACGGCGAAATCGGACATGACGGGCACGGAAGCAGGCACGGGAAGCGAGTACGGCGAATGGTGACGAATGCGCTGGCGAATGCGGCAGCGGATGCGGCACGGCACGCGCCGCATCGGTTCGCCCATTATACGGACGGGGCGCCGGCGGGGCCGGCCATCCGCGTCAGCCGTACAGCAGATGTTCGACGAGCTGGATCCAGTGCGCGACCGGAATCTGCGTGCCGCTTTGCAGGTGCGCGATGCAGCCGACGTTGCCGGACACGATCATCTGTGGCTCGAGTGCCTGCAGCTTCAGCAGCTTCTGCTTGCGCAGCCGGTACGACAGCGACGGCTGCGTCAGCGAATAGGTGCCGGCCGAGCCGCAGCACAGATGGCTGTCGGCCGGCAGCCGCACGTCGATGCCGAGCGTCTCGAGCAGGCGCTCGACCTTGCCGCGCGACTGCTGGCCGTGCTGCAGCGTGCACGGCGGGTGATACGCGACGGTATGGATCGCGCGGCGCCGCGCGAGCGTCGCGATCTCGGCCTCGAACGCGAGCAGCACGTCGGAGATGTCGCGCGTCAGCGCGACGATGCGCTGCGCCTTCTCCGCATAGGCCGGATCGTCGCGCAGCAGGTGCGCGTATTCGAGCACCGTCACGCCGCAGCCCGTTGCGTTCATCACGATCGCTTCGGCGCCTTGCTCGACGTACGGCCACCACGCGTCGATGTTGCGGCGCGCGTCGTCGAGCGCCTCGTCGTGATAGTTCAGGTGCAGGCGGATCGCGCCGCAGCAGCCCGCGTCGGGCGCGACGATCGTCTCGACCCCGAGCGCGTCGAGCACGCGCGCGGTCGCGATGTTGATGTTCGGCAGCATCGACGGCTGCACGCAGCCGGCGAGCATCAGCATCTTGCGCGAATGGGGGCGCTGCGGCCATTCGAGCAGCCGCGTGCGCGGCGGCACCTTGTCGCGCAGCCGTTTCGGCAAGAGCGGCCGCATGTGCTGGCCGAGCCGCATGAGCGGCGAGAACAGCGCCGCGTTCGGCACGAGGCTGGCGAGCACGCGGCGCACGAGCCGTTGCTGCACGGGGCGCTGCACTTGCGCCTCGACGTGCTTGCGGCCGATTTCGACGAGCCGGCCGTACTGGACACCCGACGGGCAGGTCGTCTCGCAACTGCGGCAGGTGAGGCAGCGGTCGAGGTGCTGCTGCGTGCTGCGCGTGACGGGCGCGCCTTCGACCATCTGCTTGATCAGGTAGATGCGGCCGCGCGGGCCGTCGAGTTCGTCGCCGAGGAGTTGATAGGTCGGGCACGTCGCGGTGCAGAAGCCGCAATGCACGCACTTGCGCAGGATCGCGTCGGCCTCGTCGCCGTCGGGCGTATTGCGGATGAAATCGGCGAGGTTCGTTTGCATCTTAGAGATCGGGGTAGAGCCGGCCGCGGTTGAAGATGCGTGCGGGATCGAACGCAGCCTTCAGCCCGCGGTGAATCTTCATCAGCGGCGCGGGCAGCGGCGTGAACACGCCCGCGCTGCGGTCGTACGACTCGCCCGCGCGGAACAGCGTCGCATGGCCGCCGGCCTGCTTCGCGCTCATGCGCACCGTCTGCGCGTCGGCGTCGGTGATCCACCAGCGCTGCGCGCCGCCCCATTCCATCAGCTGGGTGCCGGGCAGGTGCATCGGTTCGGTGATCGACGGCAGCGCGAGCCGCCACAGCGCATAGCCGGGCGGGATGCCGTTGAAGAACGGGTCGGTGTGCTCGCGCACGGCTGCCCAGAAGCGCTCGGCCTCGACCGCGTCGACGACTTCGCCGCCGAGCAGCGTCTTCGCCGATTTCACGGCCGCCTCGGCGCCCGACAGCCGCAGCACGAGCGTGCCGTTGCGCCACGCGCTCGCGCTGACGGGCAGCGGATGGCCGCCCCATTCGTTGAGCTTGCGCACCGCGTCGGTCGCGCTCATCTCGAACTTCAGCGTGACTTCGGCGACGGGCACCGGCAGCACCTTGATCGACAGCTCGAGCATCAGCCCGAGCGTGCCGAGCGAGCCGGCCATCAGCCGCGACACGTCGTAGCCGGCGACGTTCTTCACGACCTGCCCGCCGAAGCGCAGCGCTTCGCCGCGGCCGTTCATCAGCGTGACGCCGAGCACGAAATCGCGCGGCGCGCCGCAGGTCGCGCGGCGCGGCCCCGCGAGGCCCGCCGCGACGCAGCCGCCGACGGTGGCCGCGCGGCCGAAGTGAGGCGGCTCGAACGGCAGCATCTGGCCGCACTCGGCGAGGACGGCTTCAAGCTGCGCGAGCGGCGTGCCCGCGCGGACCGTGACGACGAGTTCGGCCGGGTCGTACGACACGACGCCCTGAAACGCGCGCGTGTCGAGTATTTCGCCGTCCAGCGCCTGGCCGTACCAGTCCTTGGTGCCGCCGCCGCGAATCCGCAGCGGCCGGCCGTCGGCGCTGGCGGCGCGGACGCGTTCGGCCCATCCGGCGACGATGTCGTCCTCTTCCATGTTGTATTGCTGCCTCGTTGTTGTCCGGTCGATTGTACCGGGGTGGCGCGAATCCACATCGCGACTATCCCTAAGCCGCGCATGACGAATGCATGCGGGCGTCGCCGCGCGCACGGCCGGCGCGCGGGCAGGGCGGCACATCGCGGCCCGCGCATCGGCACGGGCCGCGCACCGCGCGGCGCTCAGAAGCGCGGCAGGTCGGGGTGCGGCAGCAGCCCTCCGCGCACGTGCTGGCGGCCGTATTCGGCGCAGCGCGCGCGGGTCGGGATGCCCTTGTCGGGGTTCAGCAGCCCGGCCGGATCGAACGCGCGCTTGACCGCGAAGAACGCATCGCGTTCCTGCGGCGAGAACTGCACGCACATCGAATTCAGCTTTTCGATCCCGACGCCGTGCTCGCCCGTCACGCTGCCGCCGAATTCCACGCAGCATTCGAGGATTTCCGCGCCGAACTGCTCGGCGCGGTGCAGCTCGTCCGGATCGTTCGCGTTGTAGAGGATCAGCGGATGCATGTTGCCGTCGCCGGCATGGAACACGTTGATGCAGCGCAGCCCGTAGCGCGTCTCGAGCTGCTCGATGCGGGCGAGCAGCGGGCCGATCGCACGGCGCGGCACGGTGCCGTCCATGCAGTAATAGTCGGCGGAAATGCGCCCGGCGGCCGGGAACGCGTTCTTGCGGCCGGACCAGAAGCGCAGCCGCTCGCTTTCGTTACGCGACACCTGGATGCGCGTCGCGCCATGCTCGCGCAGCACGGCCGTCATGCGGACGATTTCCTCCGCGACTTCTTCGGGCGTGCCGTCCGATTCGCACAGCAGGATTGCCTTCGCGTCGAGGTCGTAGCCCGCGTGCGTGAACGCCTCGACGGCCTGGGTGGCCGGCTTGTCCATCATCTCCAGCCCCGCCGGGATGATGCCCGACGCGATGATCGCGGCGACCGCCTCGCCGCCCTTCACGACATCGTCGAAGCTCGCCATCACGAGCTGCGCGGTCTGCGGTTTCGGGATCAGCTTCACCGTGATTTCGGTGACGATCGCGAACATCCCTTCGCTGCCGATCATCACGGCGAGCAGGTCGAGGCCGGGCGCGTCGAGACCGAGCGAGCCGAATTCGACGACCTCGCCGTCGATCGTGACCGCGCGCACGCGCATCACGTTGTGCACCGTCAGCCCGTATTTCAGGCAATGGACGCCGCCGGAATTTTCGGCGACGTTGCCGCCGATCGTGCAGGCGATCTGCGACGAAGGATCGGGGGCGTAATACAGCCCGTAAGGCGCGGCGGCTTCCGAAATCGCGAGGTTGCGCACGCCGGGCTGCACGGTGGCCGTGCGCGCGTACGGATCGACCTCGACGATGCGCGTGAAGCGCGCGAGCGACAGCACGACGCCGTTCGCGATCGGCAGCGCGCCGCCGGACAGGCTCGTGCCGGCGCCGCGCGGCACGATCGGCACTTCCATGCGGCGGCAGATCTGCACGATCCGCTGCACCTGCGATTCGGTTTCGGGCAGCGCGACCGCGAGCGGCAGCCGGCGGTACGCCGACAGGCCGTCGCATTCGTACGGCGCGGTGTCTTCGTCGCGGAACAGCAGGCAATGCGTCGGCAGCACGGCCATCAGCGCCTGCACGACTTCGCGCTGGCGCTGCGCGCGGGTCGCGCTCGACAGTTCGACGGAAGCGTTCATTGGGTCTCCAGCCGGGGCGCGGCGGCGCGCCGCCGTGTCAGCACGTGAAGATCTTGCCGGGATTCATCAGGTTGCGCGGATCGAGCGCCAGCTTGATCGCGCGCATCGCGTCGATCGCGTTGTCGCCGTGCTCCTTCGGCAGGAAGCGCATCTTGTGCAGCCCGACGCCGTGTTCGCCGGTGCAGGTGCCGCCGAGGCGCAGCGCGCGCTCGACGATCCGGTCGTTGATGCGTTCGGCTTCGTCGATTTCCTCGGGCTTGTCGGGATCGATCAGGATCGCGACGTGGAAATTGCCGTCGCCGACGTGGCCGACGATCGGGCAGGGCAGCGACGATGCGCGCAGGTCGATCTCGGTTTCCTCGACGCACGCGGCGAGCTGCGAGATCGGCACGCACACGTCGGTCGTCACCGCGCGGCAGCCGGGCTTCAGCTGCAGCATCGCGAAGTACGCGTTGTGGCGCGCGGCCCAGAGCCGCGTGCGGTCCTCGGGGCGGGTCGCCCATTCGAAGCCCTGGCCGTTGTTCTGGCCCGCGAGCGCCTGCACGAGCTCGGCCTGTTCCTTCACGCCGGCCTCGGTGCCATGGAATTCGAAGAACAGCGTCGGCGCTTCCGCGAGCGTCAGGTTCGAATGGCGGTTGATCGAGCGCACCGCGAGCGAGTCGACGAATTCGACGCGCGCGATCGGCACGCCGATCTGGATCGTCTCGATCACGGTGCGCACCGCGTCGCCCATCGACGGGAACGTGCAGATCGCGGCCGACACGGCTTCGGGCAGCGGATGCAGGCGCAGCGTGATCTCGGTGATCACGCCGAGCGTGCCTTCGGAGCCGACGAACAGGCGTGTGAGGTCGTAGCCGGCCGACGACTTGCGCGCGCGCGAGCCCGTCTTCACGACGCGGCCGTCGGCGAGCACGGCGGTCAGGCCGAGCACGTTCTCGCGCATGGTTCCGTAGCGCACGGCGTTGGTGCCCGATGCGCGGGTCGCGGTCATCCCGCCGATGCTGGCGTCGGCGCCCGGATCGATCGGGAAGAACAGGCCGGTGTCGCGCAGCGCTTCGTTGAGCGCCTTGCGCGTGATGCCCGGTTCGACCGTGACCGTCAGGTCTTCCGCGTTGATCGACAGCACGCGGTTCATTTCCGACAGGTCGAGCGAGACGCCGCCGCGCACGGCGAGCAGATGGCCTTCGAGCGACGAGCCGGCGCCGTACGGGATCAGCGGCACGCTGTAGAGCGCGCACAGCGACACGACTTCGCGGACTTCATCGGCGTTGCGGGCGAACACGACGGCGTCGGGCAGTTGCGGATCGAACGGCGATTCGTCGCGGCCGTGATGGGCGCGGACGGCGTCGGCGGTCGACACGCGCTCGTCGAAGGCGGCGCGCAGCGCATCGAGCATGGCGGAGGGCAGCGGGCGGCGTGTGGTGGCCGGCGGGGCAGGGTGATTCACGAATGTCTCCTGACGACTGCTTGTCAAACTTTCGGTCCATTCTACGCTGGAACGCCCGCTGCGCCCGCCGCCGCGGGCTGCGATAATCGCGTACCAACCCAACCGGGCCGCATCGCGGCCGCGCACGAGAGGAGATTCGCATGGGCAACCGCTTGAGCAAGATCGCGACGCGCACGGGCGACGACGGCACCACCGGCCTCGGCGACGGGCGGCGCATCGGCAAGGACGACGCGCGGATCGCCGCGATCGGCGACGTCGACGAACTGAACTCGACCCTCGGCGTGCTGCTGGCCGAACCGCTGCCGGACGACGTGCGCACGGCGCTCGTCACGATCCAGCACGACCTGTTCGATCTCGGCGGCGAGCTGTGCATTCCCGGCCATGCGGTGCTCGACGACACGCACCTCGCGCGCCTCGACACGTGGCTGGCCGACTACAACGCGACGCTGCCGCCGCTGAAGGAATTCATCCTGCCGGCCGGCTCGCGTGCGGCGTCGCTCGCGCACGTATGCCGGACGGTGTGTCGCCGCGCGGAGCGCTCGATCGTCGCGCTCGGGCGCACCGACACGCTCAATGACGCGCCGCGGCGTTACGTGAACCGGCTGTCGGACCTGCTGTTCGTGCTGGCGCGTGTGCTGAACCGCGCGGATGGCGGCTCGGACGTGCTGTGGGAGCGCGGGCGCGTCCGCTGACGCCGGGCGTCGAGTTTCCGCACTGCGACAATTTGCCCGAGGGACGTCTGTTTTTAAAGATGTATCGTATTCGCATGTTTAACGGAGAACGAACATGACCCACATCACCGCTGACCAGATGGCTCGCGTGAAGGCCACTGCCCCTGTCCTCGCCGTGCACGGCGCGACGATCACGAAGCATTTCTACCAGCGCATGTTCGCGCGGCATCCGGAACTGAAGAACCTGTTCAACCAGACGCACCAGAAGACCGGCAGCCAGCCGGAAACGCTCGCGAAGGCGGTCTATGCGTATGCGGCGAACATCGACAACCTCGGCGCGCTCGGCGGGGCGGTGTCGCACATCGCGCACAAGCACGCGAGCCTGAACATCCGCCCCGAGCATTACCCGATCGTCGGCGAGAACCTGCTCGCGTCGATCGTCGAAGTGCTCGGCGATGCGGTCGATGCTCAGACGCTCGAGGCATGGCGTGTCGCGTACGGTCAACTCGCGCAGATCCTGATCGGTGCCGAGGCCGACCTGTACGCGGGCGCCGCGTGGAGCGGCTTCCGTCCGTTCAAGGTTGCCCGCAAGGTGCGTGAAAGCGACGAGATCACGTCGTTCTACCTGACGCCCGCCGACGGCGGCGACGCGCCGACCTTCGCGCCGGGCCAGTACGTCACGGTGAAGCGCTTCGTCGGCGATCTCGGCGTCGATCAGCCGCGCCAGTACAGCCTGTCCGACGCGCCGCACGGCAAGTGGCTGCGCATTTCGGTGAAGCGCGAGGCCGGCCAGCCGGAAGCGATCCCGGCCGGCAAGGTGTCGACGCTGATGCATGACGGCGTGGAGGAGGGCGCGATCGTCGAGGTGACTGCGCCGATGGGCGAATTCTCGCTGAAGCGCGGCGTCGATACGCCGGTCGTGCTGATCTCCGGCGGCGTCGGGCTGACGCCGATGGTGTCGATGGCCTCGACGCTGGTCGGCGAAGGCAGCACGCGCGAAGTGCGGTTCGTCCACGCATGCCGGTCGGGCGCGGTGCATGCGTTCCGCGACTGGCTGAACGATACGGTGCGCGAACACGCAAACTTCAAGCGCACGGTGCTGTATGAATTGGTGGGACCGACCGACCGGGTCGGCGTCGATCACGACCTCGAGGGACGCCTGACGCCGGAACGCGTGAAGCACGATGCGCTTGTGCCGGATGCCGACTACTACATCTGTGGCCCGATCGCGTTCATGAAGGCGCAACGCGACGCGCTGGTCGCGCTCGGCGTCGCGCCGGAACGCATCAACACCGAGATCTTCGGCTCGGGTGCGCTCGAGTGAGGATCTGACGGCCGGTTCCGGTCGACGCAATGAAAAAACCCGGCGCGAGCCGGGTTTTTCATTGCGCGACGCCGGGCGTGCGACGTCAGGCGCGTAGCATCAGTGTTGCGTGGTAGCGCCATACCTTCGGATCGGCACTGACGAGCGGCATGCCTTCATGTAGCGCCTGCGCGACCATCATGCGATCGAACGGATCGGCATGGTCAGGGAAATCCGGCAATGCGATCACCGCCTCGGCGTGATCGCTATTGATCGACAATTCCGCGAAGCCAGCGAGCCGGAATGCCGAACGGGCATCGCGTGGATGAACGGGGAGGCTGCCTTTACGATACTTGGTCGAAATTTCCCAGATAGACGCGGCGCTGACGTACAGCGTGTTCTGCGGATCCTCGATCAATGCGGCGGCGGCCGGCGACAGTTGCGGCGCGCCTTCAGCCGCCTACAGCGCGATATGCGTGTCGAGCAACAGCTTCACGGTGCGAGCCCTTGCTCGGCGCTGGCATCGAAATCGGCGGCAATCGATTCGTCGCCAGCGTTGAACGCTTCGACGGTCGTCGGGATGTTCAGGCCGGCAAGCAGCTGACGAGCGGCGCCGATGCGGCGTGGCGCCGTGTAGGGAACGATGCGCGCGACCGGATGGCCATTGCGGGCGATCACGACTTCGGATTCGCGCCCCAGTTCCAGTGCCTCGACGAGACTTGAAAGCCGCGACTTGGCATCATGCATGTTGACGGTCGACATGAGTACCTCCGGTTAGCTAGGGCGTGTTAGCTAGCCTAGCAGAACCGGATGCCGGCCGCAGTCGAACCATGGCAACCCGCCGGCAAGCGGGAAGCCACGGTCCGGACCGGTGTCGCCTGTCAGTTGCCGCTGCCGCGCGCGACGCGGCGTGCCTTCACCGATTCCGCGAGGCCTTCGAGCACCTTCACGCTGTCGTCCCACGCGATGCACGCGTCGGTGATGCTCTGGCCGTAGGTCAGCGGGCAGCCTTCCTTCAGGTCCTGGCGCCCCTCGACGAGGTGCGACTCGATCATCACGCCGACGATGCGCTCGTCGCCGGCCGCGACCTGGCGGCCGATGTCCGCGCACACGGGAATCTGGTTCTCGTGCTTCTTCGAGCTGTTCGCGTGGCTCGCGTCGATCATCAGGCGCGCGGCGAGGCCGGCCTTGCCGATGTCCGCGCACGCGGCGTTCACGCTGTCCGCGTCGTAGTTCGGCGTCTTGCCGCCGCGCAGGATCACGTGGCAGTCCTCGTTGCCGGCCGTCGACACGATCGCCGAGTGGCCGCCCTTGGTCACCGACAGGAAATGGTGCGGCTGCGATGCGGCCTTGATCGCGTCGACCGCGATCTTCACATTGCCGTCGGTGCCGTTCTTGAAGCCGACCGGGCACGACAGCCCCGATGCCAGCTCGCGGTGCACCTGCGACTCGGTCGTGCGCGCGCCGATCGCGCCCCACGAGATCAGGTCGGCGATGTACTGCGGGCTGATCATGTCGAGGTATTCGGTCGCGGCCGGCAGCCCCATCTCGTTGATCTGCAGCAGCAGTTCGCGCGCGGTGCGCAGCCCTTCGTTGATCTTGAAGCTGTTGTCCAGGTGCGGATCGTTGATGAGCCCCTTCCAGCCGACCGTCGTGCGCGGCTTCTCGAAGTACACGCGCATCACGATTTCCAGCTCGCCGTTGAAGCGCTCGCGCTCCTTCACGAGCCGCCCTGCGTACTCGATCGCCGCCTTCGTATCGTGGATCGAGCACGGCCCGATCACGACGATCAGCCGGTCGTCCATCCCGTGCAGGATGCGGTGCATCGACTGGCGCGAGTTGTAGATCAGCTCGGACGCGGCCTCGGAGCACGCGAATTCGCGGATCAGGTGGGCGGGCGGCGTCAGTTCCTTGAGTTCGCGAATGCGGACGTCGTCGGTGTTGTGCGGGGGCATGCTGTTTCTCCTGGTTTTGCGGGCGCCGTTCGATCAGTGCGTGTGCGGCAGATTCATCGATTCAAGCGATTCAGTGATTTCGGTCGGGGCCGCGGAATCCGCTGCGGCGGCGACCGGGTGGCGAAGGGCGAAAAAAAACCGCCGGGTTCGCCGGCGGTTTTTTCGGGAATTTCGGTTGCGCTTCACGCGCCATCAACCCTCTCGATCCGCCAGCGGTCTGAGATGCCAAAAAAAGTAAAAATAAAACTTGGCGGACATGACGGAGATTCGGTTCGTCAAAAAAGTTGATTCGGAATTTATACCCGGTCGCCGCGTCGCTGGCAACCGGGGGTGCTCAAAAATGCGGACAATCCGCGCGCTTTTGCCAAAATGCGCGGATTGTCTGCGCCGCGATGCGGTTATGCCGTACCGCCGACCGTCATCTTGTCGATCCGCAGGGTCGGCTGGCCGACGCCGACCGGCACGCTCTGGCCTTCCTTGCCGCACACGCCGACGCCCGAGTCGAGCGACATGTCGTTGCCGATCATGCTCACGTACTTCAGCGATTCCGGGCCGCTGCCGATCAGCGTCGCGCCCTTCACCGGGTAGGTGATCTTGCCGTTCTCGATCATGTACGCCTCGGACGCCGAGAACACGAACTTGCCGTTCGTGATGTCGACCTGGCCGCCGCCGAAGTTCACCGCGTACAGGCCGTTCTTCACCGACGCGAGGATTTCCTGCGGATCCTTGTCGCCGTTCAGCATGTACGTGTTGGTCATGCGCGGCATCGGCAGCGCCGCGTACGACTCGCGCCGCGCGTTGCCGGTGACGGGCATCTTCATCAGGCGCGCGTTCAGCGTGTCCTGGATGTAACCCTTCAGGATGCCGTCCTCGATCAGCGTCGTGCACTGCGTCGGGTTGCCTTCGTCGTCGATGTTCAGCGAACCGCGGCGGTTCGGCAGCGTGCCGTCGTCGACCACCGTCACGCCCTTCGCGGCGACCTGCTCGCCGATCCGGCCGGCGAATGCCGACGAACCCTTGCGGTTGAAGTCGCCCTCGAGGCCGTGGCCGATCGCCTCGTGCAGCAGCACGCCCGGCCAGCCCGGCCCGAGCACGACCGTCATCGCACCGGCCGGCGCGGGGCGCGCGTCGAGGTTGACGAGCGCCGCGTGCACGGCGTCGTCGACGTAGCGCGACAGCACTTCGTCGGTGAAGTAGCCGTAGTCGAAGCGGCCGCCGCCGCCGCCGGAGCCGATCTCGCGGCGGCCGTTCTGTTCGGCGATCACCGTGACCGACACGCGCACGAGCGGGCGGATGTCGGCCGCGAGCGCGCCGTCGCTGCGCGCGACCAGCACGACGTCGTATTCACCGGCGAGGCCCGCCATCACCTGCGTGACGCGCGGGTCGCGCCCGCGCGCCATCTGCTCGATGCGCTCGAGCAGCTTGACCTTGGCGGTCGCGTCGAGCGACGCGAGCGGATCGGACGGCAGGTACAGGTCGCGGCCCGAGATGCCCTTCAGGGAAGTGGCCGCCTTGATCTTCTGGCGGCCGCCGCCGGCCGCTGCGATCGCCTTGGTGGCCGCGGCCGCCTGGGCGATGGCTTCCGGCGACAGGTCGTCCGAGTACGCGAACGCAGTGCGGTCGCCCGCGACCGCGCGCACGCCGACGCCCTGGTCGATGCTGAAGCTGCCCGACTTCACGATGCCTTCCTCGAGGCTCCACGCTTCGCTGCGGGTCGCCTGGAAGTACAGGTCGGCGTAGTCGACGCGATGCGTGAAGATGTCGGCGATCGTGCGCGTGAGCAGGCTCTCGTCGAGGCCGTACGGCGTGAGGAGGATGTCCTTCGCCAGCGCAAGATTGCGGATGCCGGGTTCGATGATGTTCATGCGGGTATCGAGGGTTCTCAAAAAGTTGTCGGGTGCGTTCTGGGCAGATGGGTTGGCCGGGCGGCGTTTCAAGCGCCGGGCGGTTCAGCGGTTCAGGCCAGCACGCGATGCCGCCACGCGGGCAGGCTCTGGCGCACGTCGGCGATGCGCTGCGGATCGAGCGCGCCGGTCACGACGCTCGCGCCTTCGTCGCGGACCGCGACGATCTCGCCCCACGGGTCGATCAGCATGCTGTGGCCCCAGGTGCGCCGGCCGTTCTCGTGCTTGCCGCCTTGCGCGGCCGCGAGCACGTAGCACTGGTTCTCCACGGCCCGCGCGCGCAGCAGCATTTCCCAGTGCGCGCGGCCCGTCGTATACGTAAACGCCGACGGCACGACGATCAGCGCGCAGTCGCCCATCCTGCGATACAGCTCCGGAAAGCGCAGATCGTAACAGACCGACAGGCCGACCCGCCCAAACGGCGCGTCGAACGCGACGACCGTGTCGCCCGCGCGGATCGTGCGCGCCTCGTCGAACGATTCGTCGCCTTTCTCGAAGTTGAACAGGTGGATCTTGTCGTAGCGGGCGGCTTCCTGGCCGTTCGGGTCGAACACGAGCGTCGTGTTCAGCACGCGATCGGGCTCCGGCGCCTTCAGCGGCAGCGTGCCGCCGATCACCCAGATGCCGTGACGGTGCGCGGCCTCCGACAGGAAGCGCTGGATCGGGCCGTCGCGGTAGGGTTCGGCGAGCGCGAGCTTGTCGGTGTCGCGATGGCCCATGAAGCAGAAATACTCGGGCAGCAGTACGAGCTGCGCGCCGTCACCGGCCGCTTCCGCGATCAGGCGGCCGGCTTCGGCGAGATTGCGTGCGACGTCCGGCGTGCTCACCATCTGCAGCGCGGCGACCCGAAAGGGCGTGGCGGAACGGGTGTGATCGGTCATCGCTGGATCGGTTGCGTCATAAATGGGGTGCGGCCCGGCACCCTGCGCGCGTCAGTGGCTCGCCGCATCGGCCGGACCGTGATTCATCTTACCCTGATCGCCTCGCACCCGCTCGATGTGCGGATGCGCCCACGAGCCCGTGATCGTGTAGTCGAGCGCGAACGCGTGCGACAGCGTCTCCGACAGTGCGTAGTTCGCGGCCAGCACGCCGACGCCCAGCAGCGGATTGATGATCGCGGCCGCGATTGCCGCCGTGCCGGCGCCGATCTTCGGCGTGACGTGCGCGTGCAGGTCCTGCGTCTCGGTGCCGAGGTCGACCGCGCCACGCACCGTCACGTTCGCCGGCGCCGTCGTCATCGAGAAGTCGTCGGTGCGCGCGATCCCGTTCGAGATCCGGCTGGTGCCCGTGATCTTGTCGAACGGTAGCCCCTTGCCGATCACGTCGCGGAAATTCAGCGTCAGGAAGCGCGCGAGGCTCTGCAGGCTCAGCACGCCGAGCAGTTTCGCGGCACCCGGATCGACCTTCAGGATCTGGCCGTGTTCCAGGTCGAGCGCGACCTGGCCGCCGAGCGACGGCAGATCGACCGCGGTCGGGCCGCCGCGCCAGCCGACCTTGCCGGTCACGGTGCCGTGGCCGTTTGCAAGCGTGCGCGGCAGGCCGACGAGGTCGAGCAGCGCGCCCGCGTTGCCGACGTCGAGCTTGAAGTCGAACACGCTGCGGCGCGGCGCATCGTTTTCGTCGACGCCGCGGGCCAGCGCGCGGCGCGACGTGCGCCAGTTGCCGGTCGCCGTCAGCTTCGCGGCCGGGTTCGCCAGTTCGAACTTGTCGAGCTGCCACACCGGCACGCCGTCTTCCTCGAGGTTGTGCGCGTTGACGACGAGCCTGCCGATGTCGTGATCGCGCGCGACGACCTGATCGACGATCAGGTCGACCGACGGCATCGGCCGGTCGGTCGGCGTCGGCAGGTTCATCGCGCGGCCGACGAGGTCGTGCTGCGCGCTCTGCGGGATCACGAGCTTCGCGAGCCGCGCGTTCAGCACGCCCGCGCCGTTGTGGCCGCCGCCCGGCGCCCACGACAGGTAGCCCGATACCTGGTTCGACGCGATGTTCGCCTGCCACAGCTCGTCGACGTGCGACGCGCCGATGATCACGTTTTCCCAGTTGCGCTTGAGCAGCTTCAGCGTGCCGAAGTGGAGCGCGAAGCGCTTCGGCGTGAAGCTCGCGACGTCGATGCGCGGCGCGGCCGGCGGCTCCGGCGCGCGCGGCGTGTCGTGCTGCAGCGTGCGGGCCAGTGCGAGCCAGGCGTCGGCGTCCAGTTCGTCGACGTCGACGGCGGCGCTCACGCCGTCCTGCGGCAGGTCGGGCATCCGGTGGATGCCCATCGCGCCGCGCACCGCGCGCAGCGGCTGGCCGGGCGTCGCGTCGAGCAGGTAGGTCGCGGACACGGGCCCGAGCGTCAGGTCGGCATGCTCGAGGCGCTTGCCACCGTCCTGGGTGGCCGGCTGCAGCGTGAAGCGGAACGGCATCGGCGTGCCGGCCGGTTTCGCGAACGGCGCCGGGAAATTCAGCGCGACGCCCGTCAGGTCGGAATGCGCGGTGACCTCCGGCAGGCGGCCCGGCGCGCCGCGCACGGCGAGCTGGTACGGCGCGTCGCCGACTACGTGCTCGAGCAGCGCCGCGGCCGTGCCGCGCAGGTTCAGGCCGCGCGCGGCGTCGAGCGCGAGCTTGCCGTCGACGTCCACCGCGTACGGGCCGTGCGACTGGAAGTTGCCGTTCGCGCGCACCGGGCCGCCGAGGAAGCGCCCCGACAGCTCGTGCAGCGACGCGCCAGCCTCGCTGAAGCGCACGCTGCCGCGCAGCGCGGACAGCGGCGGCACGCCGTCGGTCGACAGCGTGTTGCCGCCGAACGCGAGTGCGCCCTCGACGTGCGTATGCGGATGCGGAACGTGTTGCGGAATCGTGATCTTGAGCGCGAGCGCCGCGGGCCCCTGCGCATCGATCCGCTGGCCGATGTGCCCGCTCATCGCGCCGAGCGAGCTGTTGTCCGCGTAGTCGATCAGGTCCGCGAGCGGGCCTTGCGCGTGGCCGTCGATGATGAGCGGCGACTTCGACGGATTGCCGAGATCGTCGATCCGGCCCGCGACCTTCGTCAGTGCGACGCGCTTGTAGTGCGCGCGCGCGATGTCGAAGTGCAGCTTGTTCTGCGCGAGCTCGAACACGCCGTCGATCCCGTCGAGCGCGGGCCAGACGCTCGGCGTGCCGTTCGCGAGCTTGCGCGGCGGGTACGGCGTCGGCTCGAAGCGCCCGCCGGTGAACGGCGCGACGATGTGGAACACGCCGGCATCCGGCTCGTGTTCGAACGGGAATTTCTCGAGCGGGCCGCGGGCGACGATCGACGCCCCCTTGGTCACCTGGCCGTCCTGCAGCGCATGGCCGAGATAGTCGCGCAGGTGCTCGGACATCCCGGTCGGCAGGTAGCGCGGAATGCGCGCCACCGACGCGCGCGCGAAATCTGCGCGCAGGTCGAGCGAGCCGCGGCCGTGGCCGGGGTTCGTGTACGTGCCCGACACCGCGATTTCCGCATCGGGGTTCGCGACGAACAGGTCGGGCAACGTCACGTCGACGCGCGCGTGCTTCTCGCCCGGCGCCGGCGTGATCACCCATTTCGCGTTGCCGCGCAGCCGGTCGAAGGTCAGGCGCGGCTCGTCGAATTCGCCGGGCACCGTGACCGCCGCATTGACCGTGTCGAAGTGTGCGCTGCCGCCGGTTTCGTTCGCGTCGATGCGGCCCCACAAATTCTCGACGCCTGGCCAGCCGGCGCGCGGGTGACCGCGCGGGGACAGCCCCGGCGGCGGCTCCTGCGCGGCGACGCTGATGCCCTGCAGATCGCCGAGGAAGCGGTAGCGGACGATCGGCGCGGCGCCAGTGCGCCGTTCTTCGTCGGCGAGCTCGGCCCGCGCCGGCTTCGCGCGTTCGACCTCGATGTGATAGTTCGACACCATCCCGCGCGGGTCGAGCTTGATCAGCTCGTTGCGCAGCCGCGCGGGCAGCGGCAGCCCGCGGATGAACTCGCTGAGGATGCCGAGATCGACGCGGTCGCCGACGACGCTCAGCAGCTGCCCCTGGTCGGCGGTCGGCACGCGGTAGCGGGCGGTCAGCGTCGACAGCGCGAGCGAACGGGCGAGCGGCGTGCCGTCCGGCAGCGGCGGCTGGCCGAGCTCCGCGTTGAAGCGCGTCAGGTGCAGCGTGTAGTCGCGGCCGGCGTCCAGCGCCATGTCCCAGCCGAACCCGACCGTCGGCACGTCGAGGCGCGGCTGGGTCGGCCGCACGCGCAGCACGACGTCGGCGCCCTGCAGGTCGCCGCCCGCGGAGCGCAGGTGGCCGTCCTGGAAGGTCGCCCAGATCGCGTTGTCGATGCGGCCCGCGTGGATCGTGAGCGGGATGTCGAGATAGCGGCCGAGCGTCTGCAGGTCGACCGGGCCGGTCGACAGGTACGCGTCGCCGGTCCAGTTCGTCGGCTTGCCCATCGGCGCGAGCGGCTTGTGGCGGAAACGCGCGCGGAAATCGAGCGGGCCGAGCAGCAGCGTGCCGTTCGCGGGCGCCTGCAGCGCGGCCTTGTGCTCGCGGCCGTGGTTGAGCACCGCGAGGCGGATGCCGGACAGCGCGAGCTCCGGTGCGTCGTGCTGCGCGTCGCGCCAGCGCAGCGTGCCGTTGCGCAGCACGATCGCTTCCTGCTTCAGCAGCCACGTGCTGAACGTGTCGTTGCCGCCATGGGTGGTCGCGACGCCGACGCCCGCGACGCTCAGCGAGCCGTCGGCGGCGCGCGCGACGACGAGGTCGGGATGGTCGACGATCAGGCTCGACAGCGCGGGCGACAGCCGCAGCAGCGACATCCACGACAGCGCGGCCGTCGCGTGCGGGACCGACAGCGCGATCTGGCCGTCACGGCCGCGAATGGTGAGGTTGGCGACTTCGACGCCCGGCTGCATGCCGGACCAGTGGGGAGACAGCTTGCCGATCGAAAGCTGCGCGTGGAGCTTGTCGGACACCGCGCGCTCGATGCGCGGGCGGTATTCGTCGATGCGCGGCAGCAGCACGTAGCGCATCCCGAGGAACACGCCGGACGCGACGAAGTACGTGCCGATCCCGACTGCCAGCGTCACCCTGAACACGCGACGCAGGACCGGATGATCGTGCTTCGGAGGTCCCGCTTCGGGCTCAGCTACGGCGGATTCCTGACGGTCGGACATGCGGCGGAAGGGCGGCGATATGGTAGTTTTGCAGACTGACGTTGAAATGTATCACACGGGTTCGTGCCGGCGGCCGTTGCGGCCGCACGGCACGGGCTTTCCGGCGCGCGGTTTTCGCGGCGGCGCACCCGCGTCGCGACACCGCGCCGAGTCCAAGGGGCCTGTCGGCAGCGGGGCGCGCACGCGTTGTTCCCGCAGCGAGGCCTTACCGCCAGGCCCGCTTTTCGATGACCGACGCTTCCGCCCTGATCAGCACATCCTATTCCCGCTATCTCGCCCGCGCGGCCGCCGCGCGTCCCGCGCTGTCCGACCAGATCGCCGCGTGGGCCGCCGCGCCGCTCACGCGCGCGCAGCTCGACGCGCGCCTGACCGAACTGCTCGCCACGCCGGCCGGCACGGCCGCGCCGGGCGACGAGCAACTGAAGCGCGCGCTGCGGCAGTTGCGTGTCGAGGTGTTCGGCGCGGTCGCGGAGCGCGACCTGCGCGGCATCGCGAACGTCGCCGAGGTGACGGGCGCGATGACCGATCTCGCCGAAGTGGCCGTGCAGCGCTCGCTCGCGCTGCTGTCGGCCGAACTCGAGGCGATGTACGGCGAGCCGCGCGGCGCCGACGGCCAGCGCGTCGTGCTCGGCGTGGTCGGGATGGGCAAGCTCGGCGGCCGCGAGCTGAACGTGTCGTCGGACATCGACCTGATCTTCGTCTACGAGGACGACGGCGAAACGGCCGGCGGCACGCGCTCGCCGCTGTCCACCCAGGAGTATTTCACGCGGCTCGGCCGGCGCCTGATCGGCGTGCTGTCCGAGGTCACGGCCGACGGCTACGTGTTTCGCGTCGACATGCGGCTGCGCCCGAACGGCGATTCGGGGCCGCTCGTCTGCAGCCTCGGGATGCTCGAGGAGTATTTCTACGTGCAGGGGCGCGAATGGGAGCGCTACGCGTGGATCAAGGGGCGGCTCGTATCCGAAGGCGACAGCGACGCGGCGCGGCGGCTGGCGGCGCAGCTCGAATCGATCGTCAAGCCGTTCGTGTACCGCCGCTATCTCGACTTCGGCGTGATCGGCGCGATCCGTTCGCTGCACCAGCAGATTCGCCAGGAAGCCGCGCGCCGCGCGTCGATGCGGCCCGACAAGGCCGACGACATCAAGCTCGGGCGCGGCGGAATCCGCGAGATCGAATTCAGCGCGCAGGTGTTCCAGCTGATCCGCGGCGGCCAGGATGCGGAATTCCGCGTGCGGCCGACGCTCGCGGTGCTGCGCCATGCACAGGCGCGCGGGCTGATCGGCGAGGACGTGCGCGAGCGCCTGACCGACGCCTACAACTTCCTGCGCACGCTCGAGCACCGGCTGCAGTACCGCGACGACGCGCAGACGCACGCGATGCCGGTCGATGCGGGCGAGCGGGCGGTGCTGGCCGCGTCGCTCGGCTTTGCCGACTATGCGGCGCTGATGACGGTGCTCGACGGTCACCGGACGTTCGTCGAGGCGCAGTTCGACCAGATCTTCGCCGACAAGGTGAGCGGCGGCCCCTGCGCGGCGGGCGAGGACACGGCCGCGACGTGGATCTGGAGCGGGGCGCTCGCCGACGACGGCGAAGACGACGCGCTGCTCGCGCGCCTCGACGGCGTGGGTTTCACCGATCCGGCGGCCGTGCTCGCGCGGCTGCGCGCGATCTGGCAATCGTCGCGCTACGTGGGCCTGCCGGAAAAGAGCCGGCAGCGCTTCGACAGCGTCGCGCAGCGCGCGCTCGAGGCCGCGCCGCAGATCGACGCCGCGCGCCGCGACGACACCATCGTGCGGCTGTTCGATCTGCTCGAGACGGTCAGCCGGCGCGGCGTCTATCTCGCGCTGCTGACCGAGTATCCGGCCGCGCTCGACCGCGTGCTGTCGGTGCTCGGCGCGACGCGCTGGGGCGGCGGCTACCTGATTCGCCATCCGCAGCTGCTCGACGAACTGCTCGACGACGAAGCGATCGCGAGCCCGTTCGATTGGCCTGCGTTCAAGGACGCATTGCGTGCGCGCCTCGCGGCCGCCGACGGCCCCGAGCAGCAGATGGACCTGCTGCGGCACGCGCAGCACGCGGAAGTGTTCCGCATCCTGCTGATCGACCTGGCCGGCCAGCTGTCGGTCGAGCATGTGAGCGACCGCCTGTCCGAGCTCGCCGACGCGGTGCTCGACGTGACGATCGAGGTCGTCTGGTCGCAGCTCGCGAAGCGCCACCGCGACGTGCCGAAGTTCGCGGTGATCGCATACGGCAAGCTCGGCGGCAAGGAACTCGGCTACGCATCGGATCTCGACCTGATCTTCCTGTACGACGACCCCGACGAGCGCTCGGCGGACGTCTACACGACGTTCACGCGCCGGCTGATCACGTGGCTCACGACCGCGACCGGCGCGGGTGCGCTGTTCGACATCGACCTGCGGCTGCGGCCGAACGGCGAGGCCGGGCTGCTCGTGACCGATCTCGACGCGTTCCGCCGCTACCAGCTGCGCGAGGGCGACGCGGCCAACACCGCGTGGGTGTGGGAACACCAGGCGCTGACGCGCGCCCGCTACAGCGCGGGCGACCCGCAGATCGGCACGGACTTCGAGGCGATCCGCCAGCAGGTGCTGACGACGCCGCGCGACGGGGCGGTGCTCGCGAAGGAAATCGTCGACATGCGCGGCAAGGTGTTCGCCGGCCATCCGAACCAGACCGAGCTGTTCGACCTGAAGCACGATCGCGGCGGGATGGTCGACATCGAGTTCATCGTCCAGTACTGGGTGCTGCTGCATGCGTCGAGCGATGCCGAGCTGATCCGCAACACCGGCAACATCGCGCTGCTGCGCGAGGTCGCGCGGTTCGGGCTGATGGGCGAGGACGAGGCCGAGCGCGTCGGCGCCGCGTACCGCAAGTACCGGAAGCTGCAGCACAAGCTGCGGCTCGACGGGATGGAGAAGGCGCGGGTCGATCCGGCGCTGGTGGCCGACGAGCGGGCGGCCGTGACGGCGTTGTGGGAGCGTGTGTTCGGCGCGGTCGAAACGGGCGTTTGAGTCGGACGTTTGAATTCGGCGTTCGCGGCGGGACGCTCGAATCCCCGGGGTAGGGCGGGCGGCGCCCGTCCATCGAAAAACTGCGCCGTGCGAGCGGTTCGACCGGCAGATCGGTCTGCCTGCTCGCCCTGCCGCTGCAGGCCTGTTCCGGGAAAGGCGACACGCCACGTTCCGAAAAATGTCGGGTTCGTCGGCAGTGCGGGACCGGCGCATGCGCCGGTCTTCTGCATTCGGCCGACGAAGCCGGCGTCAGGCCGCCAGCATTTCCTTCGCGTGCTTGCGCGTGGTGGCGGTGATCTCGAGCCCGCCGAGCATCCGCGCGACTTCCTCGACCCGGCTCGCCTTGTCGAGCGGGACGACCGACGAGACGGTGCCGCCGCGCTCGTCGGCGCCTTTCGCGACCTGGAAGTGATGGTCGCCGCGTGCGGCGACCTGCGGCAGGTGCGTCACGCACAGCACCTGGCGGTCGCGCCCGAGCTGGTGCAGCAGGCGGCCGACCACCTCGGCGACGCCGCCGCCGATCCCCGTGTCGACTTCGTCGAAAATCAGCGTCGGCGTCGGGCTGGCGGCGCTAGCGATCACGGCTAGCGCGAGGCTGATCCGTGCGAGTTCGCCGCCCGACGCGACTTTCGCGAGCGGCCGCAGCGGCACGCCCGGATGCCCGGCGACCCGGAATTCGACCTGCTCGAGCCCGTGCGGGCCGCCGTCGGCGAGCGGCACGAGCGCGACTTCGAAGCTGCCGCCCGCCATCGACAGTTCCTGCATGCCGGCCGTGACGGCCGTGCCGAGCGCCTTCGCGGCCTGCGCGCGGGCCGTCGACAGGTGTTTCGCGTCGGCGAGATAGGCTTCCCATGCCTTCGCCTGCGCGGCTTCGAGCGCGCCGAGATCGGCGGCCGCGTCGAGCGCGGCGAGCTGCGCGCGGCGTGCCGCATGTTCCTCGTGCAGCGTGTCGGGCGGCAGCCGGAACTTGCGGGCGGTCGAATGCAGCGCGTCGAGGCGCGTTTCGACCTGCGCGAGCCGGGCCGGGTCGAGATCGAGGCGCTGCGCGTAGTGCGACAGCGAATAGACGGCTTCCTGCAGCTGGATTTCGGCCGGTTCGAGCGACGCGAGCGCATCGCCGAGCCCCGTGTCGTAGTCGGCCAGGCTGCGCAGCTTCGACACGATCGCGCCGAGCTGCGGGAGCATCGCGTCGTCGGCCTCGGACAGCGCGTTGAGCGCGCCCTGCACGCCGGCGATCAGGTTCGCCGAATGCGACAGGCGCTTGTGCTCGCTGCCGACTTCGTCCCATTCGCCGGGTTGCGGTGCGAGCTTGTCGAGTTCGGCGAGCTGCCAGGCGAGCTTCTCGCGTTCGAGCTGCAGTTCGCGCTCGTGCGCCTTCGCGGCGTCGATCGCCTGCGTTGCGTCGCGCCAGACGCGCCACGCGCGTGCGACGTTCGCGGCATCGCCGGCGAGCCCCGCGTGCGTGTCGAACAGCTCGCGCTGCGCGTCGGGCCGCATCAGCAGCTGGTGCGCGTGCTGACCGTGGATGTCGACCAGCATCTCGCCGAGTTCGCGCAGCTGCGCGAGCGTCGCGCTGGTGCCGTTGATGAACGCACGCGAGCGGCCGTTCGCGTCGATCACGCGGCGCAGCATCACGGTGTCCTCGGCGTCGAACGCGTGTTCGTCGAGCCAGCGCGCGACGCGGTCGTGCGGCGTGAATTCGGCGGTGATGTCGGCGCGGCCGCAGCCGGCGCGCACGACGCTCGCGTCGGCGCGTTCGCCGAGCGCGAGGGCCAGGGCGTCGATCAGGATCGATTTGCCGGCGCCGGTTTCGCCGGAAAAGACGGTAAAGCCGCTGTCGAATTCGAGATCGAGCGCGGCGACGATGACGAAGTCGCGAATCGAGAGGTGGCGGAGCATGGTGTCGGGCGTGGGTGCGTCAGGACGCCTTGTCGTCTTCGTTCGATGCGTGTTCGTTCCAGTGCAGCTTCTTGCGCAGCGTCGCGTAGTAGCTGTAGCCGACCGGGTGCAGGAACGGCACCGTGTGCTTCGAGCGGCGCACCTCGATCGTGTCGTTCAGCTCGAGCGAGGTGAACGACTGCATGTCGAAGTTCACGTTGACGTCGCGGCCGCCGACGATCTGGATCGCGATCTTCGAATCGTCGGGCAGCACGATCGGCCGGTTCGACAGCGCGTGCGGCGCGATCGGCACGAGCACGATGCCCTCGAGCTGCGGATGCAGGATCGGGCCGGCCGACGACAGCGCGTAGGCGGTCGAGCCGGTCGGCGTGGCGACGATCAGGCCGTCCGAACGCTGGTTGTACATGTACCGGCCGTCGACCGACGCGCGCAGCTCGACCATCCCGGAAAAGCCGCTGCGGTTCACGACGACGTCGTTGAACGCGAGCGCGTGGTAGATCGGTTCGCCGTCGCGCACGATCCGGGCCTCGAGCAGCGAGCGCTCCTCGCGCTCGAACTTGCCCGACAGGATCACCGGCACGCGTGCCTGCATGTCGGCTGCCGCGATGTCGGTGATGAAGCCGAGCCGCCCGTGGTTGATCCCGATCAGCGGTGTCTTGTACGGCGCGAGCTGGCGGCCGATGCCGAGCATCGTGCCGTCGCCGCCGAGCACGACCGCCACGTCCGCGCGCGCGCCGATCTCCGCCGGGGTGAGCGCCGGATAGCCGGAGATGCCGATCTCGCGCGCCGTTTCGGCTTCGAACACGACCTCGAAGCCGAGCTTCGCGATGCAGCCAGCCAGCGTGGCGAGCGGCTCGGCGATGCCGGGCGTGTTGCTCCGGCCGACGAGCGCGACGGTGTTGAACTGATTACCGGTTTTCATGCCGGCATTACACCATAGCTCGTTGACGAAAAGAACCGGCTGTGCGCGAACGGGGCCGGATCGGTCGGCCCGGGCGACAGTGGCCGCGGCCACTCGCCGTGCTCGCGCGGTTGCGCTAAAATTTTCCACCATGCTAGATCCTCGCGCACGAACCCTCCTGAAAACCCTGATCGAACGGTATATCGCCGACGGTCAGCCGGTCGGCTCGCGCACGTTGTCCCGTTATTCCGGGCTCGAACTGAGCCCGGCAACGATCCGCAACGTGATGTCCGACCTGGAGGAGCTCGGCCTCGTGTCGAGCCCGCACACGTCGGCCGGCCGCGTGCCGACGCCGCGCGGCTACCGGCTGTTCGTCGACACGATGCTGACGGTCGAGGCGCCGATCGACGCCGAGGCCGTCGCGCGCCAGGTGCAGAACACGCTGCAGGCAGGCGAACCGCAGCAGCGCGTCGTGGCGGCCGCGGCGAGCGTGCTGTCGAACCTGTCGCAGTTCGCGGGTGTCGTGCTGACGCCGCGCCGCAGCCACGTGTTCAAGCAGATCGAGTTCATGCGGCTGTCGGACAAGCGCATCCTGCTGATCATCGTCACGCCCGAGGGCGACGTGCAGAACCGGATGCTCGCGACGCCGCGCGACTATTCGCCGTCGCAGCTCACCGAGGCGTCCAACTACATCAACGCGCATTTCGCCGGGCTGTCGTTCGACGAGGTGCGCCGCCGCCTGCGCGACGAGATCGACCAGCTGCGCGGCGACATGACCACGCTGATGCATGCGGCCGTGACGGCCAGCACCGAGGTGCCCGACACCGAGGACACCGTGCTCATTTCCGGCGAGCGCAACCTGCTCGAAGTGGCGGATCTGTCGTCCGACATGGCGCGGCTGCGCAAGCTGTTCGACGTGTTCGACCAAAAGACGGGCCTCCTGCAATTGCTCGACGTGTCGAGCCACGCCCAGGGCGTGCAGATCTTCATCGGCGGCGAATCGACGCTCGTGCCGATCGAGGAAATGAGCGTCGTGACCGCGCCCTACGAGGTGAACGGCCAGATCGTCGGCACGCTCGGCGTGATCGGCCCGACCCGCATGGCGTACAACCGCGTGATCCCGATCGTCGACATCACCGCGCGGCTGCTGTCGCTCACGCTGAGCCAGCAGTAACCCGAACCGACACCGTCCCGCCATCGTGCCGCGGCGCCGTGCGCACCGCCAGTCGGCCGAACGGCCAGCCGACCCGGGCGAGACGGCCCGCTATAATTGAGGGCCGTCCGACTGCGTGCCCCGAGCACGTTCCTGCCCATGCGTTTCGATCTTGAGCCGCCTTCGAGCGTCGCGGCTGCCCATCGCATCGGCGTGCTGCTGATCAATCTCGGCACGCCCGACGCCCCGACGCCGCGCGCGGTGCGGCGCTATCTGGCCGAGTTCCTGTCGGATCCGCGCGTCGTCGAAATCCCGCAGGTCGTCTGGCAGGTGCTGCTGCGCACGCTGATCCTGCCGCTGCGCGGACGCGCATCCGCGAAGAAGTACGCGGCCGTCTGGATGCCTGAAGGCTCGCCGCTGCGCGTATACACCGAGCGCCAGACCGATGGCGTGCGCCACCTGCTCGCGTCGAACGGCTATCAGGTGACGGTCGACTACGCGATGCGCTACGGCAGCCCGGGCATTGCGCAGGCGCTCGCGCAGTTCAAGCGCGCGGGCGTCGAGCGCGTGCTGCTGATGCCGATGTACCCGCAATACTCCGCGTCCACCACCGCGACGGCATTCGATGCCGCGTTCGCCGCGCTCGCGCGGATGCGCAACCAGCCGGAAGTGCGCACGGTGCGGCACTACGCCGACCATCCGGCCTACATCCACGCGCTCGCCGAGCAGGTGCGCCAGTACTGGGCGCAGCACGGCCGGCCCGACTTCGCGGCCGGCGACAAGCTCGTGCTGAGTTTCCACGGCGTGCCGAAGCGCACGCTCGACCTGGGCGACCCCTATCACGACCAGTGCCAGCAGACGGGCGCGCTGCTGATGGCCGCGCTCGGGCTGTCGACGCTCGAATGCCGCGTGACGTTCCAGTCGCGCTTCGGCAAGGCCGAGTGGCTGCAGCCGTACACGGCGCCGACGCTGCGCGAACTCGGCGAGGCGGGCGTGCGGCGGGCCGACGTGTTCTGTCCCGGTTTCACGGCCGATTGTCTGGAGACGATCGAGGAGATCGGGATGGAGGTACGCGACGAGTTCATCGCGGGCGGCGGCCAGGCGTTCCACCGGATTCCGTGCCTGAACGGCGCGCCCGCGTGGATCGGCGCGGTGGGCGAGATCGTCGCCGAGAATCTGCAGGGCTGGCCGGTGAAGGCCGCGCAGCCCGAAACGGTGAACTGAAATGACGATACGACCGGTGCGTTCGGCACGGCGCGACGGTATGGCCGGCCGCGGCGGGGCGGCCCGGCGGAGGCTTGCATGAACTACAGGATTTCGACGGAACCCGGCGCGAAGCTGCGCATCGACAAATGGCTGTGGGCGGCCCGCTTCTTCAAGACGCGCTCGCTCGCATCCGACGCGGTCGACAAGGGCCACGTGAAGATCGGCGGCGCGGCGGTGAAGCCGGCCAAGGACGTGCGCGTCGGCGACGAGGTCGAGATTGCGATCGACGGTGTCGTCTGGCACATTGCCGTGCTGGGCATTTGCGACGTGCGCGGGCCCGCGAGCATCGCGCAGACGCTTTACGAGGAAACGGAAGCGGGGCGCGTCGCGCGGCTCGCCGAGCTGGAACGGCGTCGCACCTATCGCGAGCCGGCGGCGGAACTGCACGGCCGGCCGACCAAGCGCGACCGGCGCATCATCGACAGATTTTCTGGTGGGAGCTGAACATCTGGTCGAACGTCGCCCGCGCGCTGCCGTATTCGGTCGTGCGGTCGGTGACGGCTCCGGACAGGCAGATGGTGGTGGTGCCGGCAATCAGTACCAGCGCGACCACCGATATGGCAAAGGTCAGTTTCACGGTACGCGCCTCGATGGGACTGTGAATGCAGCGCCAGGTGGATGTCAGGCGCCGGTAAGCTAGGGTAAACACGCTTTTTCGACGCTTGAATGGAGTGTAGTGCACCCCCCTGTGCCGAGCTAGTACTTGCCTGGTAAGCGTTGTTACCGGTCGTTTCGTCCGATCCGGCGACAAATGCACGTAATCGGCGGCGCGCAGCGCGGTTGTTTCACGGCATTGGCGAATGCCGGTGAATAACCCCCTTGAAATCGCAGTTTTCGCCCTTATTTGCACCAACAATGTGCGGTGCCGCCGGCATACGGTCCGGCGGTTGCCGATTTGGCTTCAACCTCTAATCGACTTTCAGCGACATGGAAAACACGCAAGAGAACCCGGCTACCCAATCGGCCGAAGACATCGGCAGCGAGAAGCAGGCGGCGCAAGGCGCGGCGCCCGCCGCCGAAGCAGCCGACGCGGCGCTCGCGGAGGCTCAAGCCAAGGTCGCCGAGCTGCAGGAGAGCTTCCTGCGGGCGAAGGCCGAGACCGAGAACGTCCGCCGCCGCGCGCAGGAAGATGTCTCGAAGGCGCACAAGTTCGCGATCGAGGGCTTCGCGGAGCACCTGCTGCCCGTGCTGGACAGCCTCGAGGCCGCCGTCGGCGATACGTCCGGCGACATCACGAAGGTGCGCGAAGGCGTCGAACTGACGCTGCGCCAGCTGACGAGCGCGCTCGAGAAGGGCCGCGTCGTCGCGATCAACCCGGTCGGCGAGAAGTTCGATCCGCACCAGCACCAGGCGATTTCGATGGTGCCGGCCGAGCAGGAGCCGAACACCGTCGTGACCGTCCTGCAAAAGGGTTACATGATCGCCGACCGCGTGCTGCGCCCGGCGCTCGTCACGGTCGCCCAGCCGAAGTAAGGCCGGCGCGATGGTTCCCGCCGGCGTCGATCCGGCCGCGTTCGACGCGTTCGACATGCAGGCGCTGGCGGCCGACACGTTCGACGCCGCGATCGCCGGCGCCGGGGATGCGCTCGCCGTGGTGTTCTTCTGGGGCGTCGACTGCTTCAACTGCGAGATCGCCAAGAAGGCGATGCTCGCCCAGCCGGACGCGATCCGCGCGCTGGATCTGAAGTGGTTCCATTGCAACGTGTACGAACATCATGAGCTGGGGCGCCGCTTCGGCCTGCACGGCGTGCCGACGTGGTTCTTCTTCCACCGCGGCAAGCGGCTCGGCCGCGCGACCGGCTGGCATGGCCTCGCGCAGTTCCAGGCGGCGGTGTCGGCGGCGCGCGCGAAGATCGCCGCGGCGGCCGGCGCGCAGTCGGGCCGCGACACCGGTTCGTACGATCCGGCTACCGGCGGCGATTGAAAAAATTTAATATCCGCATCGCTTGGCGGGTCTTGAAAACGGATCGGCCGGACGCATTTCGGGAACAGAGTTGAATTCTGGCGCGCGAAACTGCCCAAAAACGCGGGGTTTCGCGCAGCAAACAAGCATTTCTGGAGATTAGGAAAAATGGGAAAGATCATCGGTATTGACCTCGGCACCACGAACTCGTGCGTCGCCATCATGGAAGGCAACCAGGTCAAGGTCATCGAGAACTCGGAAGGCACGCGCACGACGCCGTCGATCATCGCCTACATGGACGATAACGAAGTGCTCGTCGGCGCGCCGGCCAAGCGCCAGTCCGTGACCAACCCGAAGAACACGCTGTTCGCCGTGAAGCGCCTGATCGGCCGCCGCTTCGAAGAGAAGGAAGTCCAGAAGGACATCGGCCTGATGCCGTACGCGATCATCAAGGCCGACAACGGCGACGCATGGGTCGAAGCGCACGGCGAGAAGCTCGCGCCGCCGCAGGTATCGGCCGAAGTGCTGCGCAAGATGAAGAAGACGGCCGAAGACTACCTCGGCGAGCCGGTCACGGAAGCCGTGATCACGGTGCCGGCGTACTTCAACGACAGCCAGCGCCAGGCAACCAAGGATGCCGGCCGCATCGCGGGCCTCGAAGTCAAGCGGATCATCAACGAGCCGACGGCAGCCGCGCTCGCGTTCGGCCTCGACAAGGCCGAGAAGGGCGACCGCAAGATCGCCGTGTATGACCTCGGCGGCGGCACGTTCGACGTGTCGATCATCGAGATCGCGGACGTCGACGGCGAAATGCAGTTCGAAGTGCTGTCGACCAACGGCGACACGTTCCTCGGCGGCGAGGACTTCGACCAGCGCATCATCGATTACATCATCGGCGAGTTCAAGAAGGAGCAGGGCGTCGACCTGTCGAAGGACGTGCTCGCGCTGCAGCGCCTGAAGGAAGCCGCTGAAAAGGCGAAGATCGAGCTGTCGTCGAGCCAGCAGACCGAAATCAACCTGCCGTACATCACGGCCGACGCATCGGGTCCGAAGCACTTGAACCTGAAGATCACCCGCGCGAAGCTGGAAGCGCTGGTCGAGGACCTGGTCGAGCGCACGATCGAACCGTGCCGCATCGCGATCAAGGACGCCGGCGTCAAGGTGTCGGACATCGACGACGTGATCCTGGTCGGCGGCCAGACCCGCATGCCGAAGGTGCAGGAGAAGGTGAAGGAGTTCTTCGGCAAGGATCCGCGCCGTGACGTGAACCCGGACGAAGCCGTCGCGGTCGGCGCGGCGATCCAGGGCCAGGTCCTGTCGGGCGACCGCAAGGACGTGCTGCTGCTCGACGTGACCCCGCTGTCGCTCGGCATCGAGACGCTCGGCGGCGTGATGACGAAGATGATCAACAAGAACACGACGATCCCGACGAAGCACGCACAGGTGTATTCGACGGCGGACGACAACCAGTCGGCCGTGACGATCAAAGTGTTCCAGGGCGAACGCGAGATGGCGGCAGGCAACAAGCTGCTCGGCGAGTTCAACCTCGAAGGCATCCCGCCGTCGCCGCGCGGCGTGCCGCAGATCGAAGTGACTTTCGACATCGACGCGAACGGCATCCTGCACGTCGGCGCGAAGGACAAGGCGACCGGCAAGGAAAACAAGATCACGATCAAGGCGAACTCGGGCCTGTCCGACGCTGAAATCGACCAGATGATCAAGGACGCGGAAGCGAACGCAGCGGAAGACCACAAGCTGCGCGAGCTGGCTGATTCGCGCAACCAGGGCGACGCGCTGGTCCACAGCACGAAGAAGGCGCTCACCGAGTACGGCGACAAGCTGGACGCGGGCGAGAAGGAAAAGATCGAAGCGGCGCTGAAGTCGCTCGAGGACGTGCTGAAGGATACGTCGGCCGACAAGGCGGCGATCGACGCGAAGGTCGAGGAACTCGGTCAGGCTTCGCAGAAGCTCGGCGAAAAGATGTACGCCGACATGCAGGCGCAGCAGGCCGGCGCGGCGGGTGCAGCGGAAGGCGCGGCCCAGGCGGGCGGTGCGCAGCAGGCTGCCGACGACGTCGTCGACGCCGAGTTCAAGGAAGTGAAGAAGGACTAAGCCGGGTTGCAATGGCACCGTACGCCGCGCGTGGAAACGCGCGCGGCGCGGTTGGCCAACGACTGAAAGCGGTCTGTCTTTCCTTCCGGATGGCCGGATCGACTCCACGCCTGGCGGGCTTCGCGGCCCTCCGGGCACATTTGTTTTTTGGCGGGTGCTGCGCGAGCCGTCCGCGGACGGCGCAGCGCCAGACGAGTCGAGAGACTTTACTGCGGGCGAAAGGAGCCGCCGCGTGCGTGACGCGCGACGGCACAGTGAATCGATATGGCGAAACGGGATTACTACGAGGTTCTGGGCGTCGCGAAGAACGCGAGCGACGACGAAATCAAGAAGGCGTATCGCAAGCTTGCGATGAAGTATCACCCTGACCGCAATCCGGACAACAAGGATGCGGAAGAGCATTTCAAGGAGGCGAAGGAAGCCTATGAAATGCTGTCGGACGACCAGAAGCGCGCGGCGTACGACCAGTACGGCCACGCGGGCGTCGATCCGAACATGGGCGGTGCGGGCGCACAGGGTTTCGGCGGCTTCGCGGATGCGTTCGGCGACATCTTCGGCGACATCTTCGGCCAGGCCGCGGGCGGTGCCGCACGCGGCGGCCGCGGCGGTCCGCAGGTGTATCGCGGCGCCGACCTGCGCTACAGCATGGAAATCACGCTCGAGCAGGCCGCGCACGGCTACGACACGCAGATCCGCGTGCCGAGCTGGGTGTCGTGCGAAGTCTGTCACGGGTCGGGCGCGAAGCCCGGCACGAAGCCGGAAACCTGCCCGACCTGTCACGGCCAGGGCACGGTGCGCATGTCGCAGGGTTTCTTCAGCATCCAGCAGACCTGCCCGAAGTGCCACGGCACCGGCACCTACATCCCGGAACCGTGCGTGCACTGCCACGGCTCGGGCAAGGTGAAGGAAACCAAGACGCTCGAAGTGAAGATCCCGGCCGGCATCGACGACGGGATGCGGATCCGCTCCGCCGGCAACGGCGAGCCGGGTATCAACGGCGGGCCGCCGGGCGACCTGTACGTCGAGATCCACATCAAGCCGCACTCGGTGTTCGAGCGCGACGGCGACGATCTCCACTGCCAGATGCCGATCCCGTTCACGACCGCCGCACTGGGCGGCGAGATCGAGGTGCCGACGCTGGCCGGCCGTGCGTCGTTCCCGGTGCCGGAAGGCACGCAGTCGGGCAAGACGTTCCGCCTGCGCGGCAAGGGGATCAAGGGTCTGCGTTCGAGCATCGCGGGCGATCTGTACGTACACGTGCAGGTCGAGACGCCCGTGAAGCTGACCGACCAGCAGCGCGACCTGCTCAAGCAGTTCGAGAAGTCGCTGGCCGAGGGCGGTGCGCGTCACAGCCCGCAGAGCAAGAGCTGGTTCGACCGGGTGAAGAGCTTCTTCGAGTAACGGCATGACTGAAGGCAACGAGAGCGCGTCGTTCGCGCTCTTGGACGATTGCGACTCGACCGCGTCCACGCGGTCGAGTCGTTTGTATTCCGGTTTCGTGCGCGAACGCGTGTGCACGGATCCGGCACGGCTCGACGAAGTCGATGCGGCGGTGGCGCAGGATCTGCGCGACGGGCTGCATGCGATCGTCGTCGGCGACTACGAATTCGGACGCAATCTGGACAGAGCGCAGCCGGGCCATGCCCCGCTGCGCTTTTTGCTGTATGCGCGCTGCGAGCGCCTGTCGCGCGACGAAGTCGATGCGTGGCTCGCGCAGCAGGACGGCGGCGGCCCGCCGTCGATCGCGGGCGTCGCGCACGTCGCGAAGAGCGTGTCGCGCGACGCGTTCGACGCGGCGATCGCCGCGGTGCACGACGCGCTGCGGGCGGGCGATTCGTACCAGATCAACTACACGTACCGGCTGAATTTCGACATGTTCGGCACGCCGCTCGCGCTGTACCGGCGGCTGCGCGCGCGTCAGCCCGTGCGTTACGGCGCGCTGATCGCGCTGCCCGACGGCGCGTGGGTCGTGTCGTGCTCGCCGGAGCTGTTCGTCGAGAAGCACGGCGACCTGCTGCGCGCGCGGCCGATGAAGGGCACCGCGCCGCGCTCGGCCGATCCGCGCGACGATGCGGCGGCTGCCGCGTTCCTCGCGAACGATCCGAAGAACCGCGCGGAAAACGTGATGATCGTCGACCTGCTGCGCAACGACGTGTCGCGGATCGCGCGCACGGGCACGGTCAAGGTGCCGGCGCTGTTCTCGGTCGAGCCGTATGCGTCGGTGTGGCAGATGACGTCGACGGTCGAGGCCGGCTGGCGCGACGGCACCACGTTCGCGCAGATGCTGCGTGCGCTGTTTCCGTGCGGATCGATCACCGGTGCGCCGAAGCACAAGACGATGGAACTGATCGACGCGATCGAGTCGACGCCGCGCGGGCTCTATACGGGCGCGATCGGCTGGCTCGATGCGCCGAAGGAAGGCCCTTCGGCAGGCGCTGCGGTGCCCGACGGCGTGGCCGGCTGTGGCGATTTCTGCCTGTCGGTCGCGATCCGGACGCTGATGCTCGATGCGATCGCCGTCGATGCGGCCGCAACGATCGACACGCGTGACGCGGCAGCGGCCGCCGGTGGTCGGCGGCGCGGCACGATGGGTGTCGGTGCGGGCATCGTGCTCGACAGCGTCGCCGCCGACGAATATGCGGAGTGCGAATTGAAAGCGCGATTCCTGACCGATGCCGATCCCGGCTTCCAGTTGTTCGAAACCACGGCCGCGACACGTGCGGACGGCATCCGGCATCTCGAGCGCCATCTCGCGCGGCTGCAGCGCAGCGCGGATGCGTTCGGCTTCCGCCTCGACGCCGATGCGTTGCGCCGCGAGATCGACGCGCGTTGCGCGGCGCTCGACGGCGACGGGCCGTACCGGATGAAGCTCGCGCTTGCGAAGGACGGCACGGTCGACATCACGGCCGCGGCGCTGAAGCCGCTGCCCGCGGGGCCGGTCGGCGTGATGCTCGCGTCCGCGCACGGCTTCGCGCCGACCCGCGCGGACGATGCGCTGCTGCTGCACAAGACGACGCGCCGTGCCGAATACGACCGCGCGTGGCAGGCGGCGGAAGCGCTCGGCGGCTTCGACATGCTGTTCGTCAACGAGCGCGGCGAGGTGACCGAAGGCGGGCGGTCGAATGTGTTCGTGAAGCGTGATGGCGTGTGGTTGACGCCGCCGTTGTCGTGCGGCGTGCTGCCCGGCGTGATGCGCGGTGTGCTGCTCGACGATCCGGCGCTAGGCGCAAAAGAGTGTGTGCTGACGCTCGACGATGTGCTGAACGCAGACGAGTTGATGATCTGCAATGCGTTGCGCGGGTCGGTCGCGGCGCGGCTGATTCAAGGCAGCGCACCGGCCTGAACGCGGATTACTTCCGCGGCGTGCATTGCCAGCTTTGTACGATGGCGTGCCCACGCCTGTAACGCGCGACGCAAGTCTGTGCCTGTCTGCCGAGCGGTCGTGCGATCACGACGCTCGTATTCCCGTAGTCGCATGAGACCCAGTAATCCTCACGGTTTTCAGCGAGCGACCAGGTATAGACGTCGCTTTTGGGTTCGGAGCGCGAGCGGTTCGGCAGCAAGGACATCATCCGGTCCGGCGGCCCTGACCAGAAGGTGACGCTGGCAAGCGGGTAGGTGCTTTGCGTGTCGAAGCTTTTCCAGCCATCGGGTGGTTGACCGTCGAGCCGCTGGGTAACGGCAACGCGTGCGGGGCAGTCTGCGGTCGCAGCGGACGCGGGTAATGCGACGAGCGGACTGCATGCGAGCGCGGCGATGGCGAGCAGCCGATACGGTGTTTGGCGGATGAGCGTCATTATTTCACGACCGAAAATGCATCGGCGTTATTGCTCGGATCGATGTAACGGCCATTTTTGTCCTTGCCTTTGAACGGAATGCATCTTCTCTGAATTGCCTTGAGTGAGCGCCATTGTTCAACGACGTGGATACCGCGCACATCCTGGCCCAGATAGAACGCCGCGTGATTGCCATGCGATCGGCTTGGGTAGCGATCGTTCTCGAAAGTCGCAATGACGGTACCGGCGCGGATACTCCCGTCGCCGCCTATCTTTTTTTCTGGGCGCCAGATGGCGGTGGGGCCGACGGAAGTATAAATTTTGACCAGCGCGACGCATTCTCCGTCGCCTGCCAGCTTTTGCCCGACGAGGTCAGCCGCCTTTTCATACACATGCGCCATCTTTTCCACTCCTTCGATCGACGAAGGTTTGATGGTCGCAGCGACTAAGGTGTGCAGGAATAGGACGAGTTAGAAAGTACGCGCTGTTCGTCATGCACTACGAGAAACGGCGCACCGCATCGCGGCCACGTCAGCGAGTGTGCCGCAGCAAGCGCCGACCGCGCGCCACGGCACGCCCGTCCCGCGTCAGAACGAGTGTTCCGGGCCCGGGAACGTGCGGTCCTTCACCGCGCTCACATACGCCTCGACGGCCGCCTGGATGTTCGGCTGGCCCTGCATGAAATCCTTCACGAAACGCGGCCGCTTGCCGGGGAAGATGCCGAGCATGTCGTGCAGCACCAGCACCTGGCCCGAGCAATCGAGGCCCGCACCGATGCCGATCGTCGGGATCTTCAGCATGTGCGTGACTTCGGACGCGACGAGCGTCGGCACCGCTTCGAGCACCACGAGCTGCGCGCCCGCATCTTCGATCGCCCGCGCATCGCGCAGCAGCTGCGCGGCGCCGGCTTCCGTTCGGCCCTGCACCTTGAAGCCGCCGAACGCATGCACCGACTGCGGCGTGAGGCCGAGGTGCGCGCACACCGGCACCGAGCGTTCGACGAGGAAGCGGATCGTGTCGGCGAGCCATTCGCCGCCTTCGAGCTTCACCATCTGCGCGCCGGCGCGCATCAGCGTGACCGCGTTCGCGAACGCCTCGGCCGGCGTGCCGTATGTGCCGAACGGCAGATCGGCGACGACGAGCGCGCGCGACTGCACGCGCGCGACGCATGCGGTGTGGTACGCGATGTCGTCGAGCGACACCGGGAGCGTGGTCGTGTGGCCCTGCAGCACGTTGCCGAGCGAATCGCCGATCAGCAGCACGTCGGTGCCGGCGCGATCGAGCAGCGCGGAAAAGCTCGCGTCATAGCAGGTGAGCATCGCGATCTTCTCGTCGGCTTCGCGCATTGCCTGCAGCTTGGGCACCGTGACGGCAGGCCGGCTCGATTCCTGGAGATAGGTCATGGGAAATCCGGTTCGATGGGGAGGAACGACAGGCGAGGACGCGTCAGCGCGTCGTCTCGCCCTTGACGAAGAATTCCTTGCGGCCGCGCATCGTGTCGATGCGCTCGACCAGCAGCGCGAGGTCTTCGGGGGAATCCAGCGGGTTCAGGTGTTCGGCTGCGACCGTCAGCACCGGCGTGCGGTCGTAGTGATAGAAGAATTCGTTGTATGCATCGACGAGCGAGCGCAGGTACGCGTCGCTGATCTGCAGCTCCATCGGCAGCCCGCGCTTCTGGATGCGCGAGAACAACACCTCGGGGCTCGCCTGCAGATAGACGACGAGATCGGGCGCGGGTGCCTGCGGCACGTCGAGGTGCGTCGCGATCGACCGGTACAGCTGCCATTCGTCTTCCGGCAGGTTCAGCCGCGCGAAGATGTCGTTTTTCTGCGGCATGAAATCGGCGACGACGGGCCGGCCTGTATCGAGCGCGCCGATCAGTTCGCGCGCCTGCTGCGCGCGCTGCAGCGCGAACGACAGCTGCGCGGGCAGCGCATAGCGCGCGGTGTCGCGATAGAAGCGTTCGAGGAACGGGTTGTCCTGCGGGCGTTCGAGCAGCGCCTGCATCGACCAGCGCTCGGCGAAGAGGCGCGCGAGTGTCGTCTTGCCGACGCCGATCGGGCCTTCGATCACGAGGTAGCGATGCGGGGCGCGCAGGTCGGGCGCGGTGACGGTCAGCGGAGTGGTGTTCATCGGCAGGGGTTCTTGTCGGCGTCAGCGCCGGCGGCAAGGGCCTTCTGCATCAGGCATTGGCAGGTCTGCACCTTCTCGACGCGCTGATCGGCGACGGCGGCGAGGAACGCATCGGCGCGGCCGCGCGCGGGGATGTCGAGCGCCGGTTCGATTTCGACGAGCGGCACGAGCGCGAATGCGCGATCGGTGAGGCGCGGATGCGGGACGATCAGGTCGGGTTCGTCGATCGAATCGGAGCCGAACAGCAGGATGTCGAGGTCGAGCGTACGCGGCGCGTTGCGATACGGGCGCTCGCGCCCGAAGTGATGTTCGATCTTCTGGCAGAGCGCGAGCAGCTCCCGGGCCGACAGCGTCGTGTCGAGCTTGACGACGCAGTTGTAGTAATCGTCGCCGCCCGCTTCGAAGGGCGCCGTGCGATACAGGCTCGATTTGCCGAGGATCGAGATGGTGCGCTGCTGCGCGAGGCACACCACCGCGTCCTTCAGGGTCTGGCGCGCATCGCCGAGATTCGCCCCCAGTCCGATATATGCAACCGTCATGGCATCACTTCCTACGTCGTTCGCCGGCGAGCGCGTCAGTCGTCGGAACCGCCCGCGGTGTCCGGCGCCTGCTCGGCGGCGCCTTCGCCCGGCTTGCGGTTTCGCGCACCGCCGCGGCGGCGCCGCTTGCGGGGCGATTTTTCCTTCGAGCCGCCCTGCGTGAGGAGTGCCTCACGGGCGGCCGCGTCGCCTTCGATGAAATCCGTCCACCACTGTCCGACTTCCGCATCGAGCTCGCCGGATTCGCAGCGTAACAGGAGGAAATCATACCCCGCTCTAAACCTTTGGTGTTCCAGCAGCCGCATCGCGCTGCGGCCCGAGCGTTTTTCGAGGCGCAGTTGCAGGCCCCAGATCTCGCGCATGTCGGCCGAGTAGCGCTTGTGGATCGCGAGCTTCTCGGTCTGCATGTCGAGCACGTCGTCCATCGCGCGATGGAGCGCCGGCACCGGGATTTCGCCCTCCGCCGTGTATTGCTCGAAGCGCTGGCGCATGTCGTGCCACAGCAGCGTCGCGAACAGGAAGCCCGGCGACACCGGCTTGCCGGCGCGCACGCGCGCGTCGGTGTTGTTCAGCGCGAGCGTGATGAACTTCTCGCCCTGCGGCTGCTCGAGGACGACGTCGAGGAGCGGCAGCAGCCCGTGGTGCAGGCCTTCCTTGCGCAGCTGCTGCAGGCACGCGAGCGCGTGGCCCGACAGCAGCAGCTTCAGCATTTCGTCGAACAGGCGCGCGGCCGGCACGTTGTTGATCAGGTCGGCGAGCGCGTTGATCGGCTCGCGCGTGTGCGGCTCGATCTCGAAGCCGAGCTTCGCCGCGAAGCGCACGACGCGCAGCATCCGCACCGGATCCTCGCGGAAGCGCGTGGCCGGGTCGCCGATCATCCGCAACAGGCGGGCGCGCATGTCGGTCATCCCGTCGTGGTAGTCGAGCACCGTCTGCGTCGACGGGTCGTAGTACATCGCGTTGATCGTGAAGTCGCGGCGCGCGGCATCTTCGTGCTGTTCGCCCCACACGTTGTCGCGCAGCACGCGGCCGCTCGCGTCCACCGCATGCGTGCGGCGGTCGAGCTCGTCGCGCTTCAGGCGCCTCGGCGGCTCGGCCGCGGCGGCTTCGGGCGGCGCGTCGACCAGCGCGCGGAACGTCGACACCTCGATCAGTTCCTGGCCGAACTGCACGTGGACGATCTGGAAGCGGCGGCCGATCAGGCGCGCGCGGCGGAACAGGCGCTGCACCTCGGTCGGCGTCGCGTCGGTCGCGACGTCGAAGTCCTTCGGCGCGATGCCGAGCAGCAGGTCGCGCACGGCGCCGCCGACGATGAACGCGCGAAAGCCCGCCTGCTGCAGCGTGTCGGTCACGCGCACGGCGTTCCGCGAGATCAGCGACGGATCGATCTGGTGCACGCTGGCCGGCACGACGGTCGGCTCGTGGTTGCTGCGCGCCTTCCTGGCGCCGCCGCCGCGGCTCCCCTTCGCGGGGCGCGGGGCAGGGGCCGTTTCGACGGCGGGCGCCTCGACGGGCGACGTGTGTTCGGCGCCGTCCTGGCCGAGCAGCTTGCGAATGAATTTTTTGATCACGACGTTCAGAAGAGATCGAGGATGCGCCAGCCGCGGTCGCTTGCATGCGCACGCAGCGTGTCGTCGGGGTTGGTCGCGATCGGGTCGGTGACTTTCTCGAGCAACGGGATGTCGTTGTGCGAGTCGCTGTAGAAGTAGCTGTGTTCGAAGTCGTCCCAGTGCTTGCCGAGCGACGCGAGCCACGCTTCGGTGCGCACGATCTTGCCTTCGCGATAGCTCGGCGTGCCGGTCGGCCGGCCCGTGTACGGCGAGTCGGGATGGCCGTCGGTCGTTTCGACCTCGCACGCGATCAGCGTGTCGACGCCAAACGCGGTCGCGATCGGACGCGTGATGAACTCGTTGGTCGCGGTCACGACGCAGCACAGGTCGCCGGCATCGAGGTGCTTGCGCACGAGTTCGAGCGCGGCGGGCGTCATCGCGGGGCGGATCACCTCGTGCATGTACTGCTCGTGCCATTCGGCCAGCTGCGCGCGCGAATACTTCGCGAGCGGCGTGAGCATCGCGCACAGGTACGCATGGATGTCGAGCTTGCCGGCCTTGTAGTCGGCGAAGAACTGATCGTTCTGACGCGAGAAGCTTTCCGCGTCGACGATGCCGAGCTTCACCATGAAGCGGCCCCATTCGTGGTCGCTATCGGTCGGGATCAGCGTGTGATCGAGGTCAAAGAGTGCCAGATTAGTCATGGAAGCGCATTTTACTCGAAGCGGTTCGGGCCTGTGCCCGGTGGTGCGATGTCGTCGCCGGGGCGGGCCAGCATCCGGCGCAGCAGCGGCAGCGTGACGGCGCGTTTCTGCTCGAGCGAGAAGCGGTCGAGCGCGTCGAGCAGCGCCATCAGGCTCGGCATGTCGCGGCGGAAATGGGTGAGCAGGTAAGCGGCGATGTCGTCGGTGAGCGCGATCCCGCGCTCCTTTGCCGCGAGCTTCAGTACGGCGATCTTGCCGGCGTCGGACGGCGGCGACAGGTGGAACACGAGCCCCCAGCCGAGGCGCGTGCGCAGATCCTCGCGCACGTCGAGCGCGAGCGGCGCCGCGGGGCCTGCCGCGACGAACGCGCTCGACGGGTGCGCGCGGACCTCGTTGAACAGGTTGAACAGCGCGACCTGCTGCGCGTCGCTCATCTTGTCGCAGTCGTCGATCGCGTAGATGCCGATGCGCGGGTCGAACGTGAACGCGCCGAGCGGGCTTTGCGGCGTCAGGTAGCGCGCGTAGCCGTACGACGCGTCGCTCACGAGCGCCTGCAGCAGGTGGGTGCGGCCGCTGCCGGGCTCGCCCCAGATGTAGAACGACCGGTCCGGCACGGGCCCCGCCGCGAGCGCGAGGTCGAGCTTCTGGAGCCGCGAGATGAGCTCGTCGTTCTCCTCATTCATGATGAAGTTGTCGAACGTGGCGGGCGGCGGCGTGCCGAGATCGAGCGTCAGTTGACGGGACACAACAGTCACAATGCAGGTCGGTTGATGAAACGCGCGCCGTACGCCGGGCACGCGCGGGGGGCTGCTCCGGTGCCGGAACACGCGGCCGCACGCACGGCGGCGCGCGGTTTCCGGCGCGGCTCGCGGGGCGATGAAAACGGGGACGTGTCGACCAAGATGCAATCCCTGACGATTCGGTGCTGGGAATTCCGGCCAACGGGCCGGCTTCGGGTAAAATCGCATTTTACCGACCTTCTCGCATTCCCCCATGAATCCTCCGAAATCCGCTCCCGACGCCCAAGGTCTGTCCTACCGCGACGCAGGCGTCGACATCGACGCGGGCGACGCGCTCATCGACAAGATCAAGCCTTTTGCGAAGAAAACCCTGCGCGACGGCGTGCTCGGCGGCATCGGCGGGTTCGGCGCGCTGTTCGAAGTGCCGAAGAAGTACCAGGAGCCCGTGCTCGTGTCGGGCACCGACGGCGTCGGCACCAAGCTCAAGCTGGCCTTTCATCTGAACAAACACGACACCGTCGGCCAGGATCTGGTGGCGATGAGCGTGAACGACATCCTCGTGCAGGGCGCCGAGCCGCTGTTCTTCCTCGATTACTTCGCGTGCGGCAAGCTCGACGTCGACACGGCCGCGACCGTCGTCAAGGGTATCGCGCATGGTTGCGAACTGTCGGGCTGCGCGCTGATCGGCGGTGAAACGGCCGAAATGCCGGGCATGTACCCGGACGGCGAATACGACCTGGCCGGTTTCGCGGTCGGCGCGGTCGAGAAGAGCAAGATCATCGACGGCAGCACGATCGCCGAAGGCGACGTGGTGCTCGGCCTCGCGTCGAGCGGCATCCACTCGAACGGCTTCTCGCTCGTGCGCAAGATCATCGAGCGCGCGAACCCCGACCTGTCGGCTGATTTCCACGGCCGCTCGCTGGCCGACACGCTGATGGCGCCGACGCGCATCTACGTGAAGCCGCTGCTCGCGCTGATGCAGAAGCTGTCGGTGAAGGGCATGGCCCACATCACCGGCGGCGGCCTTGTCGAGAACATTCCGCGCGTGCTGCGCGAAGGCCTCACGGCCGAGCTCGACCAGAACGCATGGCCGCTGCCGCCGCTGTTCAAGTGGCTGCAGGAGCACGGCGGCGTCGCCGACGCGGAAATGCACCGCGTGTTCAACTGCGGGATCGGGATGGCCGTGATCGTCTCGGCAGCCGATGCCGACGCGGCGATCGCCGACCTGACGGCCGCCGGCGAACAGGTGTGGAAGATCGGCACCGTGCGTGCGAGCCGCGAAGGCGAGGCGCAGACGGTCGTGGTCTGACGCAGCGCACGCAGGATGCAGCAAGGAAAGCCGCCCGGAGTCGATCCGGGCGGTTTTTTTTCTGGCGTGGCCGTTGGCGTATTGGCGGGCGGCCCGAAAGAGGAATGACGATGACCGAAGACGACGGTATCGCGCGCAAGCAGGATCGATGCGCGGCGATCCTGCCCCGTTATTGATCGTCGATGCGACCGTCGAGCACGCGTTCAAGCGTGTCGAGCGCCTGCGCCGTCGAATCCGGCGCGACGCAGTCGACGACGATCCGCTCCGGCATCGCGCGCAGCCACGTGATCTGCCGTTTGCACAGCTGGCGCGTCGCGAAGATGCCTTTGTCGCGCATGGTCCGGTAGTCGGTGTCGCCGTCGAGGAATTCCCATGCCTGCCGGTAGCCGACGCAGCGCATCGACGGCAGGCCGAGATGCAGATCCTCGCGGCGGCGCAGCCGTTCGACTTCGTCGATGAAGCCCGCGTCGAGCATCGCGTCGAAGCGTTGCGCGATGCGCGCGTGCAGCACCGCGCGGTCCGACGGTTCGAGCGCGACCGGCACGAAGCGATAGGCCGCGGCCGCGTCGTCCGCGCGCCGCGGCGCGGCGAGCAGCACCGACATCGGCTGCCCGCTCAGCAGGAACACTTCGAGCGCGCGCTGGATCCGCTGCGAATCGTTCGGTGCGAGCCGCGCGGCCGTCGCGGGGTCGACCTGCGCGAGCCGCGCGTGGAGTGCCGGCCAGCCGTCGCGCGCGGCCTCGGCGTCGAGCTCGGCGCGCACGGCGGGATCGGCGGTCGGCAGGTCGTTGAGGCCCTGCGTGAGCGCCTTGTAGTACAGCATCGTGCCGCCCGCGAGCAGCGGCGTGCGGCCGCGCGCGGCGATCTCGCCGATCAGGCGCAGCGCGTCCGCGCGGAATTCGGCCGCCGAATACGCATCGGCCGGGTCGATGATGTCGATCAGGTGATGCGGCACGCTCGCGCGCTCGTCGCGCGTCGGTTTCGCGGTGCCGATATCCATGTCGCGGTAGACGAGCGCCGAATCGACGCTGACGATCTCGATCGGACGGCGCGCGGCGAGCGCCAGCGCCGCGGCCGTCTTGCCCGATGCAGTGGGGCCGAGCAGGCAGGCGATCGTGGTCGGAGGGGACTGCGGTGAAGCGTTCATTGCCCGCGCATGAAGAGACGGTCGAGATCGTTCAGCGTGAGCTGATACCACGTGGGCCGGCCGTGATTGCACTGGTCCGCACGTTCGGTCGCTTCCATCTGGCGCAGCAGCGCGTTCATCTCGTCGAGCGTCAGGCGCCGGTTCGCGCGCACCGCGTGGTGACACGCAAGCGTGCCGAGCAGCTCGTGCTGGCGTTCGGTGAGCACGCGCGAACCGCCGAACGCGTGCAGGTCGGCGAGTACCGCGCGCGCGAGCGACTGCAGGTCCGCGTCCTTCAGCAGCGCGGGCACCGCGCGGATCGCGAGCGACGTCGGCGACAGCACCGCGAGGTCGAAGCCGAGCGATTCGAGCGTGTCGCGTTCTTCCTCGACCGTGCCGATCTCGACCGGCGTCGCCGTCATCGAGATCGGCAGCAGCAGCGACTGCACGGCGACCGTGCGGTCGGCAAGCGCGTTCTTGAACTGTTCGTACAGGATCCGTTCGTGCGCCGCGTGCATGTCGACGATCACGAGGCCGTGCGCGTTCTGCGCGAGCACGTAGATCCCGTGGATCTGGCCGAGCGCGAAGCCGAGCGGCTGCTCGTCGTGCGCGGTGGCGGCGAGTGGCGATGCGACGAAACCCGACAGCGGCGCGACCGGCGCAGCGGCCGCATCCGCCGCATCGCGCGCGACGATCGTCATGCCGTCCGGCGTGCCCGCGCCCGTGTCCTTGCGGCCGAACAGCGCGTCGTAGAGCGCGAGCGGCTGCGCGACCGGCAGCGTGCCCTGCGTCATGCGCGCCTGGCGCATCCACGTGTTGCCCGACGACGAGGAGGACGACGCCGACGAGAAGCCGCTGCCGCCCGTGCCGGTGGCCGCGCCCTGGCCGAGCGGCGTATTCAGGAACGACGCGGGGCCGCTCGGCGCCGGTGAGAGTTGTGCGGCATGGCCACCCGCGGTGGTTTCCGGTGACGCGCCCGCATGGCGCGCGAGCGCGCGCTGCACCGCGTGGAAGACGTACTGGTGGATCGAGCGCGAATCGCGGAATCGCACCTCGATCTTCGACGGGTGCACGTTCACGTCGACGGCTTCGGGCGGCAGATCGAGGAACAGCACGTACGACGGGTAACGGTCGCCGTGGAGGACATCCTCGTACGCCGCGCGCACCGCGTGCGTGAGCAGCTTGTCGCGCACGAAGCGGCCGTTGACGAAGAAGTATTGCTGGTCGGCGCGGCCGCGGCTCGCGGTCGGCAGGCCCGCGCAGCCGTAGACGGCGAGCGGCCCGGCCTGCTCGTCGAGCGGCAGGTGTGCGGTCGCGAAGCCGTCGCCGAGGATTTTCGCGACGCGCTGTGCGGGTTCGGTCGCGTTCCAGTGCTCGACGGCCTTGCCGTTGTGCAGCACCGAGATCGCGACGTCCGGCCGCGCGAGCGCCGCGCGGCGGATCATTTCGAGGCAGTGGCCGAACTCGGTCTGCTCGCTTTTCAGGAATTTGCGGCGCGCGGGCGTGTTGAAGTACAGCTCGCGCACCTCGATCGTCGTGCCGACCGCGCCGGCGGCCGGCGACAGCGCGCCCGTGGTCGCGTCGATCTTCGTCGCATGCGCGACCTCGGCCGTGCGGCTCGTGATCGACATCTCGGCGACCGACGCGATCGACGCGAGCGCTTCGCCGCGAAAACCCAGCGTCGCGACCGCCTCGAGCTCCTCGAGCGAGCGGATCTTGCTCGTCGCGTGGCGCATCAGCGCGAGCGGCAGTTCGTCGGGCGGAATCCCGCAGCCGTCGTCGGTAATCGAGATGCGCTTGACCCCGCCTTCCTCGAGCACGATGCGCAGCGTCCTCGCGCCGGCGTCCATCGCGTTCTCGAGCAACTCCTTGACGACCGACGCCGGGCGTTCGACCACCTCGCCGGCGGCGATCTGGCTGATCAGCTGGTCGGGCAGGGGCTGGATCGCGCGCAGCGGGCGCGCGGCGGGCGTGGGCACGGCGCCTGCGGCCGTTTCGGTGATTTCGGACATGGCCGAATTATAGCGAGGCGGCGGCGGATGCCGCGGCCGGGGCCGGTTGCGTTTTTTTCACGGAGCCTTAAGGTAGTTTCGGTATGATGACTGCGTTCCGCGCGCCGCCTTGTCCGGCGGGCACTTCCGCTTTTCGGCCGCTCCGGCCCTTTCGCCTTCGAGGAATCGCATTTGGATACGCTGCTTCATTTCGTCAACCTGGTCCTGCATATCGACGCGTTCCTCGGCGACTTCATCCGGCAGTACGGTGCGTGGGTGTATCTGGTGCTGTTCCTGATCGTGTTCTGCGAGACGGGGCTCGTCGTGTTGCCGTTCCTGCCGGGCGATTCGCTGCTGTTCATCGGCGGCGCGTTCGCGGCGACGGGCGACATGAACGTCGGCGGGCTGATCGTGCTGCTGCTGGTCGCGGCGATTGCCGGCAATACCGTGAACTACCTGATCGGCCGCTGGGTCGGGCCGAAGGTGTTCAATACGCATATCCCGGTACTCGAGCGCTTCCTCGATCGCGCGGCGCTGCAGAAGACCCACGCGTTCTACGACAAGCACGGCGGCAAGACGATCGTGCTCGCGCGCTTCATCCCGGTCGTGCGCACGTTCGCGCCGTTCGTTGCCGGCGCGTCGTCGATGGGCGTCGCGCGCTTCCAGCTGTTCAACGTGGTCGGCGCGTTGCTCTGGGTGCTGCTGCTGGTGCTGCTCGGCTACTTCTTCGGCAATATCCCGTTCATCCGCCAGTATCTGAACGTGATCGTGCTGGCGGGGATCGGCGCGGCGATCGTGCCGGTTGCGCTCGGCGCGCTGTGGAAGCTGGTGCGCGGGCGGCATTCGGGCGGTACGCAGAACACGCGCGGCCGCTGAGCCTGCGCGTTTTCGCTTCGGCGCAGTGAAAAGCGTGGCAGTTGCCACGCTTTTTTTTCGTCCGTGCGGTTCGTGCGGTCCGATCGATTGCCGATGTGCGGTATCGGCCGATCCGGCTGCTCGACGCCGGCAGCTTCAGTCGGAATCCCGCGAACCGCTGGGCGTACCGTACCGTCAGGTCGTGCGATGGAAGATCGGCGTTTCGGGCGTCGGGTATTGCGCGTCGCGGAACGTCTCGAGGATCACGCGGTTGGTGTCGCAGTACACCTGCCAGTAGTTCTCCGGCTGCGTCGACGGACGCACGAACAGCAGCGGGCCTTCCGGCGTGAACTGCAGCACGCCGACGTCCGGCGCCGGCACCTTCATCACGTTCGGGATCAACTGGATCTGCGTCTTCAGGCGGTTGATCGCATCGGCCGCGTCGACGCCGTTCGCGATCTTCGCGGTCAGGTCCACGCGGCGATGCGGCGTCGCGCTGTAGTTCGCGATGTTGTCCGAGAAGATCTTGTTGTTGCCGACGATCGTCACGACGTTGTCGGCGGTGATGATCGTCGTGCCGAACAGGCCGAGTTCCTTCACCGTGCCCGTGACGCCACCCGCGCTGATCACGTCGCCGATCTTGAACGGACGCAGCACCTGCATGAACACGCCGGCGGCGAAGTGCGCGAGCAGGCCGCCCCAGGCCGTGCCGATCGCGAGGCCGAGGCCGGCGAGCAGGGCGGCGAACGACGTGGTCTGAACACCGAAGATCTGCAGGATCGCGAGGATCAGCAGGATCGTCAGCAGCACGCTGACTACGGAGGTCAGGTAGTCGGTGAGCGTCGGGTCGACCTTGCCGCTGCGGCGTACCACCTTGCCCAGCAGGCGGGTGCCGAGGCGGATCGCCCAGCGGCCGAGGAACCACAATGCGATCGCGGCGAGGAGGTTGAGGCCGAAGTCGAGGCCGCGGGTCATTAGGAATTGCTGGGTGGATTCCAGGTTCAGCATGGGGGCTCCACAGTGAGGGGACGGGAGATTGATCTTGGAAACGTTGGTCCGGTTATAACCGAGCCGGTCAGCCCTCGCAACTTCGCCAAGTAATCGGGCTTGCGCGACGCGTGGCTTATCTTTATCTGTGTTGTACTCTGTAATTGCTCGATCGGGCGGTTGTTCCAACGCCGCATGCGCGCGCCTTGGGTATCGGCATGATTTACCGGTGGGCGTCGCTGGCGAGCGGTATCCGGAAGAGCTGATTGCAATCTGGAGTGATGCGGCGTTCAACCAGAATGGAGATTGAATGAGCAACACGAGAAGAAAAATACTTGCGGCATTGGCAAATACGCTGGTCGGTGGCACCACTGTGCTGGCGGCATTTGCTCGTGGGACCGATGCCGCGACAGTCGACTCAACTGCCGACCATTCTACTCGAGCGCTCGATCCGGTCGATTTTGGTGCAAAAGGCGATGGCGTGATCGACGATACACAAGCCTTGCTCAGGCTTGCCGCGTTGCCTGCTGGATTGCGAATAGATGGCCAGGGGCGGACGTATGTCGTATCGCAGTCGATCACGTTTTCCCGGCAGGTCGGGCTGAAGATCCGATTAAAGGCCTCTGGCGCGTTTCCGCAAGGCGGCAACATGCTTGTGATCGGCGCGGATCATTCCGTCATTGATATCGATGTGGACGGCAACGCACGCTCGCTGGTCGGTGTGAAGGTCTCGGGGAGCGGTGTGCGCGGCCGGGTGCGTGGTGAAAATATCTACGGTAGCGACGTCAAGGTCGGTGGCGGAATGCAGAGCGTACTTTTCGTTACCGGGCATAACTGTCGTATCGACGTGCACGGGGAAAACCTTGTGTCGGCAAGTGCCACTAATCCGTCGGTGCCTCGTGTCCTGAGTACCGGAGCCGTAACCGGCTGCGTATTCGGCAGCGTCACGGGAAATAATGTGACCGCTTTGTGGATCAATCAGGCTGGTGAAGTCACCGTGAATTTCCTGCGCGCGTACAAATGCGGAAACAACGGCATTTACGACATTGCTGCAGGCGGTAAGATCAAGGTTGGAACCGCGATATTCGAAGATGATCTGGGCCTGAATCTGCAGACGGTGGTGAGCGAAAGCGATGTATCCATCGGATCGTTGATCGTACGCGATGTGTGGGGCTATGCCGCGGTCGACAAGGGAGGGAATCTGAAGATCGGGCATTACTCGGTTCAGAATCGCTCATCGCGAAAGGTTCACCAAGTGGCCGTTGCGCGCGAAAAGGCGAAAACATGCGAGATCGAGATTGGTGACGTGACGGGAACGTACATGCTGACGGCCGCCTCCAATGGCGGAGGCGTTTTTCAGTTTTACGATGGAATCATCTCGGCCCTGAAAGTCGGTCGCATCAAGCTCGAGCTTCTGTATGGGCCGGGGTCGACAACCGAACTGTTTCGCCAGACGAGCGGACACGGGGCATGCGAAATTGGAAATCTGGCGCTGATGTTGACTGATACAACGGGCCGCTTGACGCCTGCAACGGTCCTGTCATGGAATTTCCCGAATTACGACAGGCCGTCCTATCTGAACCACTGTTCCCTCGTCAGTTCGAGCGCGACACTGAGAGTGCGGAACGTGGCGCAACCGAACATGAAGACGATGGATGTCGGATTGCTGCGGAGCGACGGTTCCATCCTGTCAAGCCCGACGCCGATCAGCCCGCGCGAGCCCGCGCCGCTTTCCGAAGATCGGCGTGGCGAAGGCGGTGACTATCGGAAAGAGGGGCGCGACCAGCAGTGAATTTCGGGTACCCGGCGACATCCGAGTGGATATAACCGGGCTCGCCAAGCGTCCGAGTGCGCAAGTCCTGGGCGGTTCAGCGTGGCGCGGTGACAACTTGTCCGGCGGGCTGCGGTTGACGTCGGACGGTATCGATACATCACACCAATAGATGATGGCGACGTCATCGCACGTCGAGATTCCGCGCGCTATTGACGGGCGAAAAATCGTCAGGGGAGGTGATTTAAAACGACGTTTCACCTTTGGACGGACATGACGTTAGTCGGCTTTACATCGAGTTGATTGCCAAATATTACGATCGCGAAGCGCCGTCTCAGTCGAGTTCGAGTGCGAAGGACGATCGCACCCGTTGCGCGCGCCGACATTTCCAGTCGCTTGCGTACGGCAACGTTTTCCTCGGGAGATATCGCTGCTTTTGCGTGCCTTTGCGTTGTTTTAGATGAGTAGGCAGCGATGAGTCGAGCGTCGTGTCAATCGGATCGAGATGCATGATGACTATCCGAATTTGTGCATTTTGATCAAGTCGGGCAGCGAGTATGGCAGATCGTCCTGTCCACCTCGTGTCGTAAAAATGCTTACAATCGTAAAAATTTACGGGTGAATCGAAAGATCCGCGGTAGAATACGGCGCCGCGATTGTGAACGCGCGGAGGCATTATGGAGGCGCCGCGAGCCATTGAGCAGTGAGCGTCACGATGCAATTCAAGAAAATGTTACCGGGGTAATTATGGAAGGCCTGCCGACAGAGGGCAGTGCGCTGGGCAGGGCGTTTTCCATTCAGCGCAGAGTTGTATATGCGCTGTTCCTGCGCGAACTGAAAACACGCTTTGGCAAGCAGCGGCTCGGCTACTTGTGGGCGTTTCTCGAGCCTGTTGTTCACATGCTGGTGCTCTTCGCGATTCTCGGGTTGATCGCGAAACACGCGATGCCGGTCATTTCTTTCCCGGTGTTCCTGATATGCGGGCTCGTGCCGTATTTCATGTTCCTCAATATCACGCTTCGGTCGCTGAATGCGCTCGAAGCTAATCTCGGACTGCTGAGCTATCGCCCCGTTCATCCCATCGATACGTTGATCGCACGCGCCGTGCTTGAATTGGTTATCAGCGTCATCGTGTTTGCCGTGTTGCTGCTGATTCTTGCGTTGGGCGGACAGTCGGTGGAATTGAGCGATATCCCGGAACTGGCTGCAATCTGGATTCTGGTGACGATTCTCGGGCTGGGAATCGGTATTATTTTCATGGTGATCGGCCGTGAATTCCCGGTAAGCGAAAAGGTTATCCCGCTGCTGATGCGGCCGCTTTATTTCATCAGCTCGGTCATGTATCCGTTGACGTCAATACCAGCGCAGTACCGTGGATTGCTGCTCTGGAATCCGCTCGTTCATGCCTTCGAGTTGATGCGGCACGCCGTCGTTTCCGAATACAACATTGAACGAGTCAGTCTGACGTATCTGACATTCAGCACGTTCCTCATCTTCTTTTTGGGATTGGCTTTGTACAAGGCGCGCGAACCGTCACTGTTGCGATCATGATTCGTATCGAAAATCTCACAAAATCGTACAGGACGCCTTCCGGCCGACATTACGTGTTCAAGGACGTCACGGTAGAAATTCCTTCCGGGAAAAGCATCGGGTTGATCGGCCGGAACGGGGCGGGCAAGAGTACGTTGCTCAGCATTATCGGCGGTATCGATCGACCCGATCGCGGCCGTGTGATTACGAACAAGCGCATTTCGTGGCCGGTCGGACTGTCGAACGGCTTCCAGAGCAGCATGACGGGACGCGAGAACGTGAAGTTCGTCGCCCGGTTGTATGCCGCCAGGCACGAGTTGGACGAGAAGGTGAAGTTCGTCGCGGACTTCTGCGAGCTTGGCCGATTCTTCGACATGCCGATCCGCAGCTATTCGACCGGCATGCGTGCGCGCCTCGGGTTCGGGTTGTCGATGGCGTTCGATTTCGATTACTACGTGATTGATGAGGTGACTGCGGTCGGGGATGCCGTATTCCGCAAGAAGAGTGAAGCGCTGATGGAGGCCCGGCGGGAGGTCAGTCAGTTTATTTTTGTTTCGCACGGTCTCGATGAGGTTCGGCGGGTCTGCGATGTCGGATTGCTTATTGGTGACGGGAAAGTAACGTACTACCCGGACGTCGATGAGGCGATCGAAGTTTATAAGCAAGCAAACAATGTCTGATTGGATGGGGCGGCTGCGCGAACATCGCCTGCCCGTGATACTCATAGCGATACCGTTGGTGGTGTGCGGCCTGTACCTCGGGCTGATTGCGCGTAGCCGCTACGTCAGCGAGTCGATGGTGATGGTGAAGGACGCCGGGAGGTCGGTGACCTCGGGGTTGAACATCCAGGCGTTGCTCGGCGGCGCGGGTGACGCAACTGCACGGGACGACGCGATCGTGCTCAAGGAGTACATCGAATCGCCCGACATGCTCGCGAAAGTCGATGCGCGACTCAAGCTAAAGCAGGCGTTCAGCAATGTCGGTTTGGACTGGCTGAACCGTCTGTCACCGCAAGCGACACGCGAGCAGATGCTCAAGTTTTATCTGCGCCGCCTCAGCGTGAATGTTGATGAAAAGGCCGGCATCCTGACGATTCGCACTCAGGGGATGTCTCCCGAGTTCGCGCAGCAATTCAATCGAATCGTATTGGCCGAGAGTGAGTCGTTTCTGAACGAGATGTCGCATCGCGTGGCGCGGAACGACATGCAGTTCGCGCGCGACGAAATCGATCGCTCGTATGAGGAAGTGAAGGGCGCGCGCGATTCGGTCATCGCGTTCGAAAACAAGACGGGAATGCTGGATCCGACTGCGAGTGCCGAAGCTGGCGGACGCATGGTGGCGGAAATGCAGGTCAAGCAGGCGGAGCTCGAGGCAGAGTTGCGCAACCTGCTCACCTACATGAATGAAAGTGCGCCGCCCGTGGTCGCCAAGCGCAATGCGTTGTCGTCGCTTACCGCGCAAATTGCGCTCGAGAAGACCAAGCTGAGTGCGCCGGGCGACGGCAAGATGAACCGCACTGCCGCGCAATATGCGGAACTGAAGGCGCGATTGCAGTTTGCGACGGACCTGTACAAGGTTTCATTGTCGACCTTCGAGAAGGCGCGGGTCGAGTCGGCTCACAAGGCCAAGAGTCTTTCGGTGATCGTGATGCCGAACCTGCCGGAAGAGGCGGAATACCCGCGCAGGCTCCATATCCTGTCTTCACTCGCGGTGGGACTGTTGCTGTTGTACGGCGTCGTCAGATTGACGCAGGCGATTATCGAAGATCACCGAACCTGACGAAGGCTGTCCATAGGTGCCGTGCTGCGAATATCGCGCCGCACGACACCCCATTGAATCAAAACTGGCGGGGTATATGTCGCGGTCGTTTGCGGGGCAAAGGAAGCGTCCGATCGTCGACGTGTGTAATTAATTCGACATGACCAATTTATCAAGAAGCCGGATCGCATCGGCGCTGCTCGTTTTGAGCGTCGCCAGTGCGGGTGCGTCGGCGGCAACGACCGACTCGCTGTTCGGGATTTCGACGGGCACAAGCGACAGCGGCTCGGCATCGTCCCGGCCGGCGTCCGGCAACATTCAGCAATTCAGCTATAGCCCGGACGATGCGTCTCTGGCGGCAGCCGCACTGGCGATGCAAAACGCGAAGCTTGGGCGCCAGCAAGGCGGCCCCGGCGGAATGACGCCAGGCTCCAGCGATGTATCGGTCATGCCGCAGGCGCCGAACAACATGTTCGGTTCGCAGCTGTTCGGCGGCACCTTCCACAACAGTCGAGGTTCGGGCTTTAATCCCGGGTATCAGGTCAGCATCGGCGATACGGTCACACTGCGCATGTGGGGCGCATTCGCCTTCGACGGTCAGTTGATCGTTGATCCGCAGGGCAACATCTTCGTGCCGAATGTCGGCCCGGTTACCGTTGCTGGCGTGCGCAACGCAGAGCTGAACGGGCGCGTGCTTGCCGAGGTGCGCAGGGTCTACAAGGCGAACGTGAACGTCTATGCGAGCCTCGATGTTGCGCAACCCGTCAAGGTGTATGTCACGGGATACGTCAAGCAGCCGGGCATGTACGGCGGCATTGCGTCCGAGAGCATCCTGTCCTATATCGACAAGGCCGGTGGCGTCGACGTCGAGCGCGGCAGCTACGTCGACGTGACGGTCAAGCGCGGTGGCGCCGTGCGCAAGCACTTCAACCTGTACGACTTTCTGCTCAACGGCGTCATCGACCAGCTCCAGTTGGCGGACGGCGACGTCATCGTCGTGGGGCCGCGCGAGCACGTCTTCTCGGTGCGCGGCGAGGTGTACAACGCATACGATTTCGAGTTCGGCGCGTCGGTCATTTCGCTGCAGCAGGCGCTTGCCATCGCGCGTCCCAAACCCGGAGCGACGCACGTCAGCATCGTGCGCCGCCAGGGTAGCAAAAGAACGAGCGAGTACTACCCGATTGCCGACGCAACGAGTGTGAAGTTGAACGACGGCGATCAACTGGTCGTTACCGCGGATCGTTACGCCGGCACGATTCAGGTTCGCGTCGAGGGGGCTCATTCCGGCGAGCACGCGCTGGTATTGCCTTACGGCGCGACGATGGCGCAGGTTCTCGGTCAGATCAGGGCAAATCCGTTGTCACGCGTCGACGAGGTCCAACTGTTCCGCAAGTCGGTTGCCGATCGGCAGAAGGAGATGCTGGCCGTCGAACTCCAGAAACTGCAGGAGGCCGCGCTGTCGGCTCCTTCCGCGACGAGCGAGGAAGCAAACTTGCGCGCGAAGGAAGCCGAGGGCATTACCAAATTCGCCGCGCTGGCCAGCAAGACCGAGTTCAAGGGGCAGGTCGTTCTCAACGAAAAGACGATGAGCGACGTGATTCTCGAGGACGGGGATGTCATCAATATTCCCGAGCGTACGAGCGTTGTCATGGTGCATGGAGAGGTGCTCTTCCCGAATGCCGTCGAGTGGCAATCGGGCATGACGGCGGACGACTACATTTCGCACGTCGGCGGATATACGCAGAAAGCGGACAACAGCAAGATCGTCGTGATTCATCAGAACGGCAAAGCTGAGCTCGCGGAGAGTGGTACGAAGATTGCTTCAGGTGACGAGTTGATGGTGTTGCCGAAGGTGAAATCGAAGAATATCGAGATCACCCGAGGGATTACTCAAATCCTGTATCAAATGGCCGTTGCGGCGAGGGTGATCTTCTTCTGGTAACAGGCAGGACGTTACGTAACGTGATCGCGTTACGTAACGCAAAAGAGGGCCGCAGCGCGTACTAGTACGCGCGCATTTCGGCGGTGTGCCCGGAAACGGGCCTATACAAAAGCAAAAAGACAGTATGAAAATTCTGACCGTGTTTGGCACGCGGCCGGAGGCGATCAAGATGGCGCCACTGGTTCACGCGCTTAGGGGGAAGTCGGGTGTGGATTGTCGCGTATGCGTCACCGCACAACACCGGCAAATGCTCGATCAGGTGCTCGACCTTTTCGAGATCAAGCCAGATTACGATCTGAACTTGATGAAGGCAGGGCAGACGCTGCAATCGATCACGTGCGATATCGTGAACGAGATCACACCGGTTCTGGAATCGTTCCGTCCGGACTACGTCCTCGTGCACGGCGACACGACGACGACGTTTGCGAGTGCACTGGCCTCGTTCTATCTGAAAATCAAGGTCGGACACATCGAGGCAGGGCTGCGCAGTGGAGACATGTATTCCCCGTGGCCGGAGGAGGGGAATCGCAAGTTGACCGGTCAGCTTGCCGATCTGCACTTCGCACCGACCGAAGCTTCACGCGAGAATCTCATTGCGGAACGCGTGCGCGACGAAGACATCATCGTCACCGGCAACACGGTCATCGATGCGTTGTTGGCCGTGACGCGACGTCTCGAACAGGATGACGCATTGCAGAGCCAGATGCGTGAAGCATTCCCGATGCTTGACTCTGAGCGCCGCATGGTGCTGGTCACCGCGCATCGCCGCGAGAATTTCGGCGATGGTATCCGGAATATCTGCCATGCCATCAAGCAACTTGCGAGCCAGTACAAGGATGTCGACTTCGTTTATCCGATCCATCTGAATCCGCAAGTCAAGCTGCCCGCCGAAGAGATTCTTTCGGGCATCGCAAACGTGCATCTCCTGAATCCCCAGGATTATCTGCCGTTCGTATACCTGATGTCGCGTTCCACGGTGATTCTGACCGACTCGGGCGGCATTCAGGAAGAGGCCCCGTCGCTTGGCAAGCCGGTGCTCGTCATGCGCGACACGACCGAGCGACCAGAGGCGGTCGCCGCGGGCACCGTGCGTCTCGTTGGTTCAGACAGCCATCGAATCGTTGCCGCGTGCAGTGAACTGCTCGACGACCCGGTCCGCTACGAGGAAATGGCTCGCGCGCACAACCCATATGGCGACGGCCTCGCATGTGAACGGATCGTTTCGTTTCTCGCCGGTGGTGCTGCCGACCAGGGACAGACAGCGGCCGAACTGCTCGCTGACTGAAAGGCAGGTATCCGCCAGTTGGACCGAATCGATCGGGACATCGCACTCGAATTGTCCGCCTGCGCGGGCGATGCGCGAAGAATCAACAAGCAATCAAGGATGTATTGTGACGCAATCTATTAATACCGTTTCCGTCATCGGCCTCGGATACATCGGCTTGCCGACCGCCGCCGTGCTGGCTGCGCGCAAGGTCCGCGTGATTGGTGTAGACATCGACAGGAATGCCGTCGATACGATCAATGCGGGAAAAGTACATATCGTCGAACCGGAACTGGACAGTGTCGTTCGAGACGCGGTTCGGGAAGGGTGGCTACGCGCTTCGATGGTCGCCGAGCCGGCCGATGCATTCATGATTGCGGTGCCGACTCCGTTCCGTGCCGGCTACGAGCCGGATCTCTCGTACGTGAAGGCCGCCAGCGAATCGATCGCGCCGGTTCTCAGGAAGGGCAACGTCGTGATTCTTGAATCGACGTCGCCGGTCGGAACCACGGAGCAGATGACGAAATGGCTTTCGCAAATGCGCAAGGATCTCGTATTCGCGAGCGACGCGACGCAAGAGTGCGACGTCCATGTCGCGTATTGCCCCGAGCGCGTCCTGCCGGGTCAGGTGATTCGCGAACTGGTGGAGAACGATCGCGTGATCGGCGGCATCAATGCGGCATCGGCGGTGCGTGCGCAGGACGTCTATCGCATCTTCGTGAAGGGCCAGTTGCTGATTACTGACGCGCGCACGGCGGAGATGTCCAAGCTCACGGAAAACGCATTCCGCGACGTCAACATTGCTTTCGCCAACGAACTGTCGTTGATCTGTGACAAGCTAAACATCGACGTGTGGGAGCTTATTCAGATCGCCAACCATCATCCGCGCGTCAACATCCTTCAGCCGGGGCCCGGAGTGGGCGGCCACTGCATCGCAGTCGATCCATGGTTCATCGTGAACAAGACTCCTGAACAGGCAAGGCTGATCCGCACCGCCCGCGAGGTGAACGACAGCAAGCCGGAATGGGTGATCTCCAAGGTGAAGGAAGCCGTCGAGGCAGCCGTTGCCGAGGGCAAGAGCGCAAGCGATATTCGCATCGCGTGCCTTGGACTCGCATTCAAGCCGAACATCGACGATTTGCGTGAAAGCCCGTCGGTCGACATCGCGCTCAATCTCGCCAAGATTTATCCGGAGCACGTGGTCGCGGTCGAGCCGTACATCGACGATTTGCCGAAAAACCTGGCGCAAGCGGGTGTTCGCCTGGCGACGCTCGACCAAGCCATCGACAGCGCAGACGTGCTGGTCTTGCTTGTCGATCACGCGAACTTCAAGGAGAAGCCGGAACTGCAATGCTGGCAGCGGCTCGTCGATACCAAGGGCCTCTGGAGTTGATCGAGCCTAATACAGACAGGGGACGTATCGGCCGGCTGGAAGGCCGGTCCTCCAGGCCATTCGCACCGATACTCCTTCAAACCGTTACGCCAGTACGCAATGAACAAGCAGATCCCAGCGACACCACAGGCAATGACGACCCAGACGTCTTCCGAACGTGATCCAGCCACGCTCGCAAGCACGATCGACGTGCTGCAGCGCGAACTCGAAGTTGCACAGACCAAGCGAGGCGGTCACTACAAGAAGCTCACCTTCGAAATCGAGCGCAATGCAAAGCTGGTGAACGAGGTTTCGCGGCTGAAGACCGCGCTCGATCAGACGTTGATGGGTGTTCCGGAATTTCGGCAGCTCAACGCTGAGCTTGCCGAAGCGCGCAAGCAGATCGCGAGCCTGCGCGCCGAACTGGATGTCGCCCAGCAGAAGCGAGCCGGGCACTATTCGAAGCTTCAATACGAGATCGAGCGAAACAGGAAGCTCGAGAAACAGGTCAGGATTTTCGAGAACGAACTCAACCGGATAAGTAATTCGCTCACCTGGGATCTTGGCAGCGCGCTTGTTGGCACGAAAAGCATCCGTCAGGTCTTCACGCTGCCATTGCGGTTATGGCAGGCCAATCAGCGCTACAAACAGAAGATGCTGAAGCGTCGCATGATGGGCAGTGAAGCGAAGCGGATCGATGCCCCGACGTTCGCGGCGCCGGTGTCGGCTTCTGCTCCCGCACCGGCGCAACCGACGACGATCGACATTCCGCTCGGCGAGGATCTGTCGATCCTCGGATGGCCGGCAGCGCCGGTGCATTCGACGGTCACAGCGATGACGGTGTTCGACGAATTCAGCCGCGAGTGCTTCGCGCCATACCTCAATCTGGTCGAGCCGCGTCCGGACAACTGGAAAGGCCTCTTGGCGCGCGACCAGCCGGAGCTGCTTCTGATCGAATCCGCATGGCGCGGAAACCGGTCTTCCTGGCAGTATCGCGTCGGTTCCTATGCGCATCCGCCGGGACGCGAACTGCAGGCCATGGTAAACGGCTTCAAGGAGCGCGGCATTCCGACGGTATTCTGGAACAAGGAAGATCCCGTCCATTTCAATAACTTCATCGAGGCGGCACGCCAATTCGACTTCGTGTTCACGACGGCGGAGGAAGCGATGCCTCAGTACGCCGCACGCTCGTCCTCGAACGTGAATGTGCTGCCTTTCGCGTGCGAACCCGGACTGCATAATCCGATCGGTTCGAACGAACGGAACGGAAAACTGTGTTTTGCCGGTAGCTATTATGCGAACCGGTTCGCGGATCGCCGGGACGACCAGATCATGCTGCTCGATGCAGCGATGAACTACAAGCTCGACATCTTCGACCGCAATCATGCGGCCGGCGCAAAGAGTGATTTCGCGTTTCCGGAGCGCTTTCAGGACTGCATCCGCGGCAGCCTGCCGTATGACGAAATGTCCCGGGCTTACCGGCGCTACAGCGTTTTCCTGAACGTGAATTCGGTCATCGATTCGCGCACGATGTTCTCGCGACGGGTCTACGAACTGCTCGCCTGCGGCACGCCGGTCGTGAGTACGCGATCACTCGGCATCGACGAAACGTTCGGCCGGGACCTCGTCTGGACCGTTGATGATGCGAAGGAAGCCGACGAGGCGATGCGTGCTTTGCTCGAGTCGCCGGACGAGTGGCGCCGAAGAAGCCTGAAGGGTATCCGTGCCGTGTTCTCCGAGCATACGTTCGCTCACCGTACCCAGCAGATTCTCGACACGGTCGGCATCAAGAAGCGCGTTATTGAAGATGTGCGCGTATTGGTCTTTGCGGTAGTGGACAACGCGAACGAAGCGCGACGCGTCGCCAGCATGTTTGCCTCCCAGGTCATGTCGGTTTCGGCGAAACGGCTGGTGCTGTTTGCCCGCAAGGGTTCGGTCAAATCCCCTGACATGCCGGACATCGAAGTCGTTTCGCTCGGGAATCATCTCGGCGAAGCTATCTCCCGCGCGAGCACTGCCTTCAACGCGACGCATGTCGGAGTGTTTTCTCCGCGGGCCTTCTACGGGAAGTGGTACCTGCAGGATCTTCTTCACGCATTTGTATACAGCCATGCGGATATCGTTGCCAAGCCCCGCGATGGCACGGACAGGTACGCGTTCGACGTCGAGCGCGATCCTCAGGCGTGGCTGCTGCGTGTGAAGCCCGCTCAATGCCCGGCGCTCGAAGTGCTGGGTCCCGATGGTGCGGTGCTGGACCGTCAAGGGTCGCTGCGTTCGTTCTCGGCGGATTCGGCGAACTATTTGCCGGATGTGGCAAAAATGCCCGAGGCAGTGCTGCGCAACAAGATCGCGACGATCCAGATCTGACCGACCTGAGTCGAAGCGCCCGAGCGCACGCGATGGCGACCTCTACCACGTTTGATATCTATCGTTATAAAGAAATGAAGGCCGGCAAACGCAAAGTACTTGTCTGTGGTCACGACCAGAAGTTCTGGTATCCGCTCCAGTCGCATCTCGAGGCCACAGGCCTGTTCGAATTCAAGGAGGATTACTGGCCCGGCCATAACGACCACGATCCGAAGAAGACGCTCGAAATGATGGAGTGGGCGGATATCGTCGTGGCCGAATGGGCACTCGGCAACGCGGTATTCTGCGCAAAGCACAAGCGTGACGGCCAGCGCCTGGTCACGCGGCTGCATCTGCAGGAACGCAACACGCCGTATCCCGCGGAGATCGACTACGAGAAGATGGATGAGGTGGTGTTTGTCGGTCAGCACATCCTGGAGGAGTGCGTCGCCAAATTCTCCATGCCGAAGGAGAAGGTTCGCGTTGTCGGCAACTTCCTGGATTCGAAGCGCTTCCAGCAGGAAAAGATGGGGGGCAACGAGTTCAATCTCGGCATGATCGGGATCGTGCCATCCCGCAAGCGGCTCGATCTCGCGCTCGATACGTTGCGCCTATTGCTGGAGAAGGACGAGCGCTACACGTTGCATATCAAGGGGGCGAGCCCGCAGAGCTATCGCTGGCTGATGGCCCGTACCGCTGAACGCGAGTACTACACGAAAATATTCGAAACGATCAACAGCAGCGACTTGCGACACAAGGTCGTGTTCGATCCTGCCGGCGACGACGTGCACCAATGGTTCAGGAAAATCGGATTCCTGCTCTCGCCGTCGGATTTCGAAAGCTTCCATATGGCGGTGGCCGAGGGGATGTGCTCGCGAGCGATTCCGGTCGTCTGGAACTGGGACGGTGCGAAGACCATCTATCCGCTGCTCCCGCTGGTCGATTCGGCACAGGCTGCGGCGGACAACATCGATTTCTTCCGTCAATCGAATACCGGCGCGCGGCTCGCGTCCCAAGGATCGGCGTTCATCGGCGAAACCTATAGTGCCGACGTCGTTCGGGACCAGTGGCTCGACGTGCTGCTGCCCAAGCAATCCGCTGCGCAGGCCAGTGCGGTAGCGACCCGCCAGAAGACGGTAGTGGTCGTGTGGGCGATCGACGCGTGGCACGGGTTCCACCGTCGGGAAATGCTTGAGGCGCTGGCACGGAACGCTGGCGACGCATGCGATTTCCTGATCGTCGAACCCGGCAATCATTATGCAACCCTGCTCAAGGGAAATGCGACGCTCGAAAGCGAGATGCTGTCGTCGTTGGCTTTGAAGCCGGTTCGCGAGAGCGACAATATCGCGCGGATCCGGCTTCTGACCGGCGGGTTCCCTGCCGGAGCCGACGTTCATGCGTTGCTAAAATCGAACGATGCCCTCGGCGAGATTGCCGAAAGAGTTGCCGCGCATCTGTACGGCGCGCGGAGCAAGGTCGTTCACTGGATCTACAAGCCGAACCAGAGAAAACATCTCCGCGAGAAGGCGACGTTCGTGTACGAGGTGTACGACGAATACACCGCCGATTTCAGCACCGGGGCAACGTATCCCGAGGTGGCGCGACTCGAACCCGAGGTGCTCCGGGAGGCCGATCACGTGTTCTTCACGTCGAAGCCTCTCGCCGATCGCAAGAAACGTCATGCGGGCTCGTGGAGCCTGGTCGGGAACGGCGTCGCATACGACGTGTTTGCGCGCTATCGCTGTTTCGATGCGGCGCGCTCCGCCAAGCGAAAGTCGATCGGATATCTCGGCAATCTGAGCGATTTCTTCGATTGGAAAATGATGTCTGAAGTGTGCGCGGAAATGCCGGAACTGGATTTCGTGTTCAATGGACAAGTCGAGAAGCACCGATTGAAGGATGTCGAGGAACACGTCGAACGCCTGATGGCGCTCCCCAACGTGTTCTTTGCCGGACGTGTCAGTCGACCGGTCGGCGCTGCCGCCGTCGCGCGGTATGACGTGGCGATCATTCCTTTCGTCGTCAACGACGCCATGCACGCGGTTGAACCGCTGAAGCTCTGGGAATATTTCGCTGCCGGCAAGCCGGTCATTTCGTCGCCGATGAATGCGGTAACGGTCAAGAGTCCATTGCTGCGGGTCGCGGCAAGCAAGGCGGAGTGGATCCGGGCAATCAAAGAGTCGCTGGATGAACTGGAGGAGGACGTGCATCGTGAAGCGCGCATCGAACTTGCCGAATCGCGTTCGTGGAGTGCCATGACGTCCAAGCATTGGGCGACCCTGAAGCGGATTGCCAACGTTTGAGGACATGTCGGTCGTCGGAGGGTTCCGTCGAGTGCCGCGAAGAGCGGGGCGTTGAATGTACCGAGAGTTCGGGAAATACGATGAAACTGTTGATTCTGGGTACATGTGTATCGAGAGACGCGCTGGAATATGTGTCTGATGACTCGATCGAGTTGTCGGATTACTACGCTCGCTCGTCGCTCGCGTCGCTCAACGCCGTTCCGTTTTCGAACGAGATCCCGCGTTGCGTATCCGACATTCCGTCTTCATTCGGGCGCAGGGTCGTCGAGCGCGATCTGACGAAGCGCTTTTTCCGGGACGCACTCACCGAAGAGACCGATATCGTGTTGGTCGACCTCATCGATGAGCGATTCGATCTGTGGGTCGACGATCCGACCGGACGTTGCTGCACGCTGTCCGACGAAATTGTTCGTGCCGGATTTGCGCAGGAATACAAGCGGGGCAGGACGGTTCGCTCCGGCGGCACCGAATTTTGGGATCGATGGTGCGAGGGATGGACGCGCTTTCTCTCATATGTGAGCGATAAGGGACTCAAGCGCAACATTGCGATTAACAAGGTGTTCTGGGGTGAACGAACCCTCGGCGGCCGGCAGTTCAATTGGGGCGTCGCGGAAAACAACGCGCTGCTTGGCCGGATGTATGACTACATCGCTCGTGATCTGGCGCAAACGCAGTTCCTAGAGTATTCACCTGAGCTGCTGATCGGCGATGACAACCATCGATGGGGTGTCTCGCCTTTTCATTACGTACCGAATCTCTATCGGGAAACCGTGCGGTTGCTCCACGAGTTCGAGCGCTCGACCTGCGTGGACGCGGAGCAATACGAGCGTTGCGCGGGCGATTCCATTGAGCATCCCGCTGCATCCGCACTCGTCGTAACGTCGAACACCGCGAACTTGGAACCTGCGGTGTTCGAAGCCATGGGGATCGGGCAGGATGGCAGTCTTCTGCAGGCAAGCTTTCGACGCTCGCTTCTCGCATCGGGTACGAGCGTGACGCTGCGCAGAAACGGCGACATCGTTGACACGAAGAGCGGTGTCGAAGCCAAAGCAATCGCGTTCGAACTGGCGGAGCGCAACGGAATATATTGGCTGGAAACCGGCGCGGGCGATGGTGGCCCGATTGCGGCCAGAACATTTTCGGTGCCGGTCTGCTGCAATCTACCTAGATTCGAGAAGGAAGCGTGGGCGGCGTCGACGAATCGGCCGACGGCATTCGAGTATGTCGCCGGCGGCCGGATTTTCCAGGTGCTGTTACGCCCGGGTGAAAAGCGCGAATTACTGGTGCTCGTTTGTTCGGAACAAACGTTCTGCAAGATGGCGCCGATCGTCGGCGCGCGAGACGAAATTGGCGTCGCACCGCGCTTCGACGGCGCGTTGCTGTGCATTCTCGATTCGCATCGATATATTGATCAGATCCAGGCGCCGGTACCTGAAAGCTTGCAATGGGCTGACGATACGGCGCTCGCGGAATTGTCGTTTTTGGTGCGGGACACTGCCGAGCAATTGACGATTGACGTTTCCGCAATATGTATCTCCGGTGTCGAATCCGATGGCATTTCCGCGTTGCGTCTGGCTGCGAGGCTTGATGGGGCTGCGGGGATCGCGACGAGTGTGTTGCCAGACTTGACGAATTGTCTGGTCAATGAGAGATTGGCGGCCTCGCGAGGTATCGGGACGGAGAATGATCAAGTCGCGATCAAACCGGATCCGGGGCCGGGGTTTGTCGAAGCATTGTCTTTTGTAAGGGAATCGTATAATTCCCGATTGTTTGTCTTCGAGGATATTCGTAACCGAGCCGCGTGGGAAAAATATTTTAGACCTTTCTGGACTGCAGTTGGTGGCATTTATCCGGATGTTGAGGCCAATTCATCCCTGTCCGATGGGCAATATTTGAAAGCATACTGGAACAGCGCAAACGTTTGTTCCTTGGACGGCGAGGTGTTGATGAAAGAGATGTTTAGGCGATTGATTGGGCGGGATGCGTTATATACGATCGAATCGCTTGTGCTTACATCTGAAATCGTATGGTTCGACGCCGGTGCGAAATCTACCGATATTGTCATTCAAGCGCGTGTTGGAAACTACCCGACCGGAAAACGTGGGGCTTCACTCGCAGTATTCGAATTTGATGCGGATCCGGATGCGGATGCGCTTGCTCGTGCGGGAATTGTAAAATCTGATTTCGGATATTATCGATACCTCGATTCATCTGTTCGCGGCGATACTCTGAATTTTGTCGGTAACCTTGAAGGTCTTGCTTGTCGGCGATTTGGTCTGCGCACGTGGAGCTGGGCTTACCCTATATTTTTTAATAATCTTACTTCCAATCATAAGCCTTCGGCGGTGCATTCGATTGCACAGTCCTACAAGGTGAGAAGCCTCGAGGCATGGCGTGCAGATGATGACGGATTGCCGCTGGTTCACGGTAATCTGCTTTCCATTTGTGATGCGTGCGCCGCGGATGTCAACTGCGCCAATCACAACAAGCGCTGGCATTCCAACATGGCCGACGCGTACAAGTCGAATCGGCATTATGGGGTCGAGGACCACCTCTTCGACATCGATGGTCGACAGCTGTTCGCCAGAACCTATACGGGCAATCCGTCCTTTCTAGCCATTCCGAAGTCGCACGCTGATTATTTGAAGTTTATTGGCGACAGTTCACGGAACATGATCCGAAAGGCCGGACGAAATGGCTACGAATACAAGGCGGCCAATCCCGACGATTATCCGGATGACATTCTCGACATCCGGACTTCGACCGAGATTCGGCAAGGGAAAAGGATTCCGGAGTATTTTTATCGGCGCCCACAGTCTATCCTGTTGAAGCATACTTGCCCGCGGCATCGCGAAATATTCTTCGGCGCATTTTTCGAAGGCAGGATTCGTGCGTACATAACGATGTACTGCTTTGGCGAAATACTGCAGATCAATCACATACTGGGGCATCGCGACCACCTGAGCAGTGGCGTCATGAATCTGCTGATGAGCGAGGCCGTGCGTGTGATCATTGACACGATGCCTTGGGTGCGCGGTATCAACTATCTGTATCAAGGCAACGTCGGCGCCGGCCTCAACGTATTCAAGACGGGTTTGGGGTTTCGACGCTCACGGGTGATGGTCTATGACGTCGGTCCGGATCTCGATGCAAAGGTAAAGCGGGTCCTGGATATTCCCGAGCCCGGTGATGCGGCCGAGGTACCTCCCGCTCATGCCGGCGAAAAATCCAGGAAGGTGGAGGGCAAGCGAATCAAGGAAGTCGAAATCGCGTGGTCTGCTCACGCGGGCGTGGACGACGCGTTTCGCACGATCACCGATCAACTGGGCGATCTGGCGAAGATCGCGGCGACCGCTGACAGCGGAATCTGGCCGGATGATGTTCCGAAGGGTGCGAACGGATTCGTCGTCGAATGCAAGGATCCCGCCGCGGTTTCCCGGGTGCTGACAAAGGGATTGAAGGAACTCGGCACCGTGCTTGGCGCGGGCAGCAAGGTCATCTTCCATATCGTGGCAGATCAACCCGGCGATTCCGGGAGCCGGGCAGCGGATTTCCTGCGGCGTCGCTCGGGGGAGGACGCATTGAGTGCGGGGGCGGTGCGGAACATCTTCAAGGGGAGCCGTTTCGTGCCGACGCTCGTCGCGAAGTATGGCGAAGCGGACGACAAATGGTCGTCCCTGATCGTCGTGGATAAGATCGACTGACTTTTTCTCGAGACGGAGGACGGCCGGTTGAATTTCGGAGTATTTGGTTCGTGTTGGAGTGTTACGTAAACATGCGTTGCTGGATCGAAGCCCGCTGCGTGATTCGGCTGCAGGCGAATGGGCGATGACGCATCCGCGACCGACCGTGGCGCTCGTCGCCGACCCACTGACCAGCGCCAGCCTCGTGTACGACGCGCGCGTTGTGCCGGTCGGGCCAATCGACTACCGCTGGCGTCTTCCATTGAGCCGGCCGGATTTCCTGCTCGTCGAATCGGCCTGGGAAGGCCCGAAGGCGAAATGGAAGTACAAGATTGCCGCTTATCCGGAATACCCGTCGCGAACCAACCTCGCACTTGCGAAGCTGGTTGCGGCTGCACGCGATCGCGGCATCCCGACGGTGTTCTGGAACAAGGAAGACGGCGTGCATTTCGATCGGTTTATCGAGAGCGCCAGGCTTTTCGATTATGTGTTCACGGTCGATTCCGGTTGCGTGCCGAAATATCGGGCGGCGCTCGGGGGCGGGGTGCCCGTCAACACCATGATGTTCGCGATCCAGCCAAGGACACACGGTTTCCAGGGATTCAATTTCAAGTATCGCCGGGCCTCCTTCGTCGGAAGTTACGGCCGCCATGTTCATGAGCGTCGCCGGTATTGGCAGGACATACTGTTCGGCGCCGCGTGCGGGACCGGCCTCGGTCTGACGGTGGTCGACCGGAATTCACGCCGCAAGGCCCTGCACTACCGGTATCCGAGCCTCCCGGATCTGCATGTGCTTCCGGCGATATCGCATGCCGACACCGCGTCGATTTTCCGGGACTATCTCGTGTCGCTTAACGTCAATACGATCGAAGACTCGCCGACGATGTTCTCTCGTCGAATGGTCGAGATTCTCGGTTGCGGAGGGATTGCGGTCACGAATCCGTCGCCTGCGATCGATAGGCTGTTTCGCGACTACTGTTACCAGGTTCACGATGCCGAGGAGGCGGAGGAACTCTTTGCGCGTCTCCTGCGCGGTCCGTCGTCGATCGACCTGGAACGTGCGCGCGCCGGCGCCGAATATGTGCTGAATCATCACACGTGGTCTCATCGCCTCCGCGAGATCGCCGCCGTGATTGCCGGATGATGGCGAGGACCGCGCTTTTGCGAGCGCTTCGCCTCTGGAGCAGCGCCGCATCGTGGATGATGCGGCGCCCGGTCGTCGACGTCCTGGTGATCGGCGACTCGCATGTTCGCGTCTTTGAACACGCATGGTTCCAGTTCGTGTTGCCGAACGTGAGGTTCGCGGTCGAATACGTCCCGGGCGCGACTGCAATCGGGATCATCAATCGCCACTCGATCACATCCGCGTGGTCCAGGTTCGATACGGCGCTTGACGAAATCGCGCGTGATCTCGTCATCGTGAACCTAGGTGAAGTCGATACGGGGTACTCCCTTTGGCGTCTCGTGGAAACGCGCGGCGACGCCATGTCGGAAATATTCGACCGTGCGGTCAACAACTATTGTGAATACATAGGTGACCTGTCAAAGCGGGGGCGCGTCCTTGTGCTGAGTGCACCGTTGCCGACGCTGAATGACGAGATGGCACGGAAAAACCGGGGTAATGCGATTCGCGAGCAGGTCGACGCCACGCAGCGGCAACGGACCGAATTGACGTTGCAGTTCAACGCACGTGTCATGGCGTTCTGCGCCGGCATTGGCGTTGCATATTTCGATTCTAGCCCGTTCGCGCTGGGCGCGAACGGCGTCGTGAAGGATTCGTGGTGCCGCAAGGATCTCGACCACCACTACGCGCGCTGGCCCTATGCGCGAAATCTGGCGCGCCACCTCGGGCCGTTGCTTGAGGATATGGGGCGGCCTTGCCATCGCGGCCAGCAAGACGGTACGGCGCGCAAGCCGGACCACGAGGAGATGCAGTGAGCGGGCGCGGGGTGTGGGGCGTTCCGGTCTGGAGCGTCGGGCTATGGACGCTCCGCCGATCCGTCCTGCTGGATGCGCGGGTGAAACTGTGCTGGCCCTGGCAGGTCGGGCAGGCTACCGGCTTCCTTGGTTGGGGGAAACGGGAGAGCGGGGCGCGTGCGGAGCGCTGGGCCGAGGCCGCCGGCGTGCGAACGTTGCGCATCGAAGACGGCTTCCTCCGCTCCGTCTCCCTCGGCGTGCTCGGCGACACTGCCCTGTCGATCGTCATCGACGATCTCGGCATCTACTACGACGCCAGCCGTCCGTCCCGTCTCGAGATGCTCGTGAAGGAAGCCGCCGCGCTCGCGAGCGACCGCGCCGATGCCTCGCGGAACGAAGCCGGCCGCGCGATGTCTCTGATCGTCCGCCACGGCTTGTCCAAATACAACCACGCGCCCGATTTCGTCCCGCCCGACGACTGGCGCGACGACGCGATCCTGGTCATCGACCAGACCCGCGGGGACGTCGCTGTCCGCCTCGGCGGTGCCGACGAATCGTCGTTCCGCGCGATGCTTGCCGCCGCGCTCATCGAAAACCCCGGCAAGCCGGTCTGGATCAAGACCCATCCTGACGTGATGTGCGGCAAGAAGGCCGGCTATCTCGTCGACGCGTCATTCAGCGATCCGCGCGTGCATCTGCTGCCGGCCGACGTCAGTCCGTCATCGCTGCTGAAGCGGGTGGGCAAGGTGTATGCCGTTTCGTCGCAAATGGGTTTCGAGGCGCTGCTGTGCGGCAAGCCGGTCGTGACGTTCGGCTTGCCGTGGTACGCCGGCTGGGGGCTCACCGACGATCGTCACGCGGACGCACCGATCGTTGCCGATCGCCGCGGTAGCGCGACGCTGCATCAGCTGTTCGATGCGGCGTACCTGCGCTATTGCCGTTACATCGATCCCGAAACCGGCAGCCGCGGCACGATCTTCGACGTGATTGCCCATCTCGCGAAGCAACGCCGGCTGAACGAGGTGACGAGAGGCGAACTCGTGTGCGTCGGGCTGAGCCTATGGAAGCGCAGCGTGGTCGCACCGTTTCTGCGGCACGGTGGCGCTCGCGTGCGTTTCGTCGATTCCCCGGCGGCGCTGCGGCGTCTGCCGCCTGACGCATCGCGGCGCGTCGTGCTGTGGGGTGCCCGGCGTCCCGATGTTGCTGCCGCCGCGCAGGAGCTGGGCTTGCCGGTGCTTCGCATGGAGGACGGGTTCATCCGCTCCGTCGGTCTCGGCTCGAATCTCATCGCGCCGCTCTCGCTCGTGATCGACGATCTCGGCATCTACTTCGATCCGCGCACGCCGTCCCGGCTGGAAGCGATCCTCGAGCGCGGTGGCTTCGACGATGCGGAACTCGCCGAGGCCCGCACCGTGCGCGCGGCGCTCGTCGACGCCCGCATTGGCAAGTACAACGTCGGCAACGGCGGCGTCGCGCTACCGTCGCCGCGCCCCGCGAAAGTTATTCTGGTGCCGGGGCAGGTCGAGGATGATGCATCGATCCGGACCGGTTCACCGTGGATCTCCACGAATCTCGGGTTGCTGTCGAGCGTGCGTGCCGCCCATCCCGATGCGTTCATCGTCTTCAAGCCGCATCCCGACGTCGTCAGCGGCAATCGCGCGGGTGCGGTGCCGCTGCACGAAGCGCGCCGGCTCGCCGACGCCGTGGCGCCTGAATCCGACGTGATCGCCTGCGTCGAGCAGGCCGACGAAGTGCATACGATGACGTCGTTGACCGGCTTCGAGGCGCTGCTGCGTGGCAAGCGGGTCGTCTGCTACGGCGCGCCGTTTTATGCCGGCTGGGGGCTGACGCACGACGTGTTCGCGAACGTCTCGACAGGCGCCGAACGCATGCCGGGCGCTGGCGATGGAACGTACACCCATCCGGTCTGGTCGCGTCGCAATCGTCGACTAACGCTCGACGAGCTGATCGTCGGGACGTTGCTGCGCTATCCGCGTTATGTGCATCCGGTATCGCGGGCGGTAATCGACGCACAATACGCAATTGCATTGCTGCACGCGCAGCGCCAGTTGACCGGGCAGGGCAAGCTGAAGCGAAATCGGCTCAAACAGCAGTCCGGGAAAGTCAAGATGTGGGCGCTGACGACTTACTCGGAATATCGGATTTCGGCGCGCAAGAAGCTGTACATGTCACTGCAGCGCTGGCTCGCGAAGCTTTAGCCGGCGGCCATCCGGGAATGGTGCCGACAGTGTCCGATAACGCAAATCGGCTATACCGCATTTCGGAGCGCCGAGGTTGTATCGTTATCTCGTAAAACGATACAATCGTTCATCTATAAATCCGGGGCAAAAAATCGGGGCAGGGGTGGCGATTCAACTGCCGGCGCATCGTCGTTCATTTCGTGTGTGTGCGTAAAAATATTGAAAAATGATAAATCTTATTAATAATGCGACGCTCTTTTCTGGTTCTGCAAGGCACGGCATCGCCGTTCTTTAGCCGATTGGCCGATGCGTTGCGGAGTCGCGGCCATCGCGTTCGCAGGATAAATTTCTGTGGAGGAGACCTGATCTATTCCGGAAATGGCGCTGCGAGCGATTACACCGCGCATCCAGACGAGCTTGCCGCGTGGTATGCGACAACGCTGCGAACCGGCGACGTGACGGACGTGATCCTGTTCGGCGACTGCCGGGCCATTCACCGGCCCGTGCATCCTGTCGCCCGCGATCACGGCGTCGCCGCGCATGTATTCGAAGAAGGGTACGTGCGTCCGCATTGGCTGACGCTCGAGCGCCACGGGGTCAATGGGCGTTCGCTGCTGCCGCGCGATCCGGCGTGGTATCTGGACCAGCGCAGCGTAACGCCACCGCGCGACCTCGGGCACGCCACCGGATATCGACTGGCCGTCCGTGCGTATCACGACATGCGCTATCGTGCGGCCAATACACTATATCGGTCCCGTTTCCCGAATTATCGCAGCCATCGTCCGCGCAACGGCTTCGTCGAATATGCGGGGCTGGCGACACGCGCGCTGAAACAACCGATATTCGATCGCGAAGCCGAGCGAGTGACACGGCGCATGCTGGCCGGCCGGCCCTATTATCTGTTTCCGCTCCAGGTCAACGCGGACGCGCAAATCGTCCATCATTCGCCATTCGGAAGCGTGCGCGCATCGATCGACCTCGTACTGCAGTCGTTCGCGCAGCACGCGCCCGCCGGACACGACTTGCTGGTCAAAAACCATCCGCTGGACACGGGCGCGTTCGATTATCGCGGACACGTCCGGCAGCTTGCGCGCGAGCTCGGCATCGCCGATCGCGTGTCGTTCATCGACGCCGGCCATTTGCCCACGCTGCTCGATCACACGCGCGGCGTGGTGCTGGTCAACAGTACGACCGGGATGTCGGCGCTTTACCACCATTGCCCGCTGATCGCGCTCGGCGTGGCGATCTACGACATGCCGGGACTGACGTGGCAAGGCGGCCTCGACAGCTTCTGGAAGCATGCCGAACGGCCGAACGAAGACCTGTTCCACGCGTTTCTGGATTATGTGATTCATCACACGCAGATCAACGGCGACTTCTATACGGATACCGGCATCGACATGGCGGTGGAAGGTGCCGTGCGACGACTGGAGGCAACCCGGGTGGAGGTCAATCATGCGTTCGCGTGAACCGCGTCATGTCGTGATCACCGGCGCGACGGCCGGACTCGGGCGCGCGCTGGCGCTGGCCTATGCGGTACCCGGCGTCGTCGTCGGATTGATCGGCCGCGACGCGGCGCGTCTCGACGATGTGGCGACGGCCTGTCGGGCGCGTGGCGCGATTGTTGAATGCGGTCGTGTCGACGTGTGCGATGCCGAAGCGCTGCGCACGTGGCTGGACGCGTTCGACGACGCGCATCCGATCGATCTGTTGATCGCGAACGCGGGCGTTGCGAGTACGCTGGCGCATGCCGACGACTGGGAAGAGCTCGAACGCACGACCGTGGTGGTCGATACGAATCTGTACGGTGCGTTGCATGCGGTGCTGCCGGTGATCGCCCGCATGCGCGCGCGCCGTCGCGGCCACGTTGCGATGATCAGTTCGCTCGCGGCGTTGCGCGGCATGGCGATTTCGCCCGCGTATTGTGCGAGCAAGGCGGCGATCAAGGCGTATGGCGATTCCGTGCGGCCCCTGCTGGCGCGCGACGGCATCCGGATGTCGATCGTACTGCCCGGATTCGTGAAGACCGCGATGAGCGACGTCTTTCCCGGCGACAAACCGTTCATGTGGTCGGCCGATCGCGCCGCGCGGCATATCCGCCGCAGGCTGCATGCAGGCCGCGCAGAAATCGCGTTTCCGGGCACGCTCGCGCTCGGAATGCGATTGTTGACGCTGGCGCCGGCGCTGGTCGCCGATGCGATTCTCGGCAAGCTGTCGTATTTGCCACGCGAGGGCCGCTAGCATGTCCGGCACGCTGGTACTCGTTTTCGCGATCGCATTGGCCGCCTCGTTCGGCCTCGACGCCGTCGCGGTGCCGCGTGCGCCGTTGCGCAGGCCGTTGCGTGCCGTGTTTTTGCATGGGTTGGCCGTGTCGTTCGTCGGAGCGTGCGTGCTGGTGGCCACGTCGCGGCCGGTGTTTTCCGCAGGCATCGCGGCCGCGCTGGTGGCGTTGCTGGCGGCCATCAGCAACGCGAAGTTCGAATCTCTGCGCGAGCCCTTCGTCTTTACCGATCTCAGCCTGTTCAGCCAGTTGTTTGCCCATCCGCGGCTCTATCTGCCGTTTCTGAGCGTTGGCAAGGTGGTCGCGATTGCAGCCGGCGTCGTGCTGCTCGTTGCAGGTTGCCTGCTCGACCATGCGGATGCGCCGCCGCGAACGATTGCCGCCGCCGTCGCGCTAGCCTGTCTGCTGATTGCCGCGCGCGTGGCGGCGCGCTTGCCGTTGACACTCGATGCGACGGTGGACCAGCAGCGGTACGGTTTTTTCGCGGTGTTCGTCGCGTATCTGCTCAATGGTCTGCGTCCCGCGACGCTGAAGACGTTCGATGCCGCGGCAGGTACGAGCCAGTACGTGGCCGGCTCGCCGCCGCGCAGGCCCGACGTCATCGTGATTCAGAGCGAGTCGTTCTTCGATATCCGGCGCGCGACGTCGGCGGTCGCACCATCGCTGATGGCGGGGTTCGACCGTGCACGCCGCGAAGCGGTCGCGCACGGCACGCTGATCGTTCCCGCATGGGGCGCGAATACGATGCGCACGGAGTTTGCCGTCCTCACCGGAATACCGCCCGAACGACTCGGCTATGCGCGCTTCTATCCCTACGCATTTCTACGCAAGATGTGCCCGTCGCTTGCGGGGTGGTTCAGGCGTGGTGGCTACAGGACGATTGCGATGCACCCGTACCACGCGGATTTCTTCGGGCGCGATCGCGTGTTTCCGCTGATGCACTTCGATGCATTCATGGACATCCGCGGCTTCGACGGTCGTCCGCGCGCCGGGCAGTATGTTGCGGACGCGGCCGTCGCCGACGCGATCATCGACGTGCTGGACGCACCGCGCGAGCATCCCGCGTTCATCTTCGCGATGACGATGGAGAATCACGGGCCGCTGCATCTCGAAGCCGTGGCCGCGGGCGAAGCCGCCCGCTACCATGCGCTCGGCGAAGACGACGCATGGCACGACCTGACCGCCTACTTGCGTCACCTGGGTAACGCGAACCGGATGATCGAGCGACTGCTCGACCATCTGAGGCGAAGCGACCGCGAGACGATCGTCTGCTTCTACGGCGATCACGTACCGGCGTTGCGGCGCGTATTCGACAAGCTCGGTGTCCTGCCCGATCGCAGCGATTATTTCGTCTGGAAGAACGACGCGAGCGCCGATGCCCGCGGACAGGATATTCGCGCAGAAGAATTGGGCCGACTGCTGATGTCGGCCATCACCTATTCGAACGAGCCGCGCGCGTGCGATCGCGATGCGCTGGCCAAAGCAGAAAGAGCATGAACAAGCAAATAGCGATCATCGGGATGGCGTGCCGGTTCCCCGGTAGCGTCGAGAGTCCCGGCGACTTCTGGCAGCTCCTGTGCAGCGAACGCGATGCCGTGACCGCCATCCCACCGGACCGTTTCGGTACGGCGTTCTATCAGCACCCGTCGAAGCGCGAGCCGGGAAAGAGCTACACGTTCGCCGCGGGCGTTGTCGATGACGTCGCGGGCTTCGACGCCGAATTCTTCGGCATCTCGCCGCGCGAGGCGGCGCAAATGGATCCGCAGCAGCGGCTGCTGCTCGAACTCGCGTGGGAGGCGTTCGAGGACGCCGGCGTGCGTCCGGCCGCGATGCGCGGGCGTGACTGCGGCGTGTTCGTCGGTGTGGCGGGGATGGATTACGGCAACCGCAATATGGACGACATGAACACGATCGATCCGTATTCGGCAACCGGCAACACGCTCAGCATTGCGTCGAACCGCGTGTCCTACCTGTTCGACCTGCGCGGCCCGAGCCTGTCGGTCGATACCGCGTGCTCGTCGTCGCTCGTCGCGCTGCATCAGGCCGTGCGGGCGCTGGAGTCCGGCGAGACAGCGATGGCGCTGGCCGGCGGCGTGAACCTGCTGCTGCACCCGTTCGGATTCGTCAGTTTTTCGAAGGCGTCGATGCTGTCGCCGCGCGGCCGCTGCCGTGCGTTCGACGCGACCGGCGACGGCTACGTGCGTGCCGAGGGCGGTGCGTTCGTGCTGCTCAAGCCGCTCGACCAGGCGCTGGCCGACGGCGACACGATCCACGCGGTCATCGCCGGATCGGGCGTGAATTCGGATGGCCATTCGCATGGCGGCATCAACGTGCCGGCCGCGGCGACGCAGGCGGATCTGCTGCGCGCCGTGTATCGGCGCGCGGGCATCGATCCGCGCACGCTCGCGTATCTCGAGGCACACGGGACGGGCACGGCGGTCGGCGATCCGATCGAGGCGCGTGCGTTGATCGATGCGGTGTCGGGCGGCCGGCCCGAATCCGATCCGCTGCTGATCGGTTCGGTCAAGACCAATATCGGTCACCTCGAAACCGCGTCGGGAATGGCGGGCCTGCTGAAGGCGGTGCTGTGCCTGAAGCATCGTGCGGTGCCGCGCTCGCTGCATTTCGATACGCCGAATCCCGCGATCGATTTCGAAGGCGGCCGCTTGCGCGTGGTCGACCGGTTCACGCCGCTCGCGCGCGGCGCCGAACCGCTGACGATCGGCATCAACTCGTTCGGCTTTGGCGGCACGAATGCGCACGTCGTCATCACCGAAGCGGTAGCGCCGGCGCCCGCTGCGCAGCCGGCGGCGAAGCACGATGTGTCGCTGCCGCCGCTCGTTCTTACGGCGCGTTCGCCCGCAGCGCTGGCCGGCGTCGCCGCGCGTTATCTTGCTCGCCTGCAGAACGGCGCCGACTGGACCGCACTGGCTGCGGCCGCGGCAAGGCGCCGTCAATGGCTCGAGCATCGGGCGGTCGTCGCACCGGCCGATCTGGCCGAAGGGCTCGCCGCACTCGCGGCCCTTGCCGAGCCGTCGGAGAAGGGATTGCCGGCGTGTGCCGTGCTGGGGCAGGCCGTAGAAAGCGACGCGCCGGTCGCGTTCGTCTATGCGGGCAACGGCAGTCAATGGGCCGGGATGGGCAAGCGGCTCTATGGCGAGGACGCCGTGTTTCGCGCGGCACTCGACGAAGTCGATGCGCTCTGGCGTGCGGACGGCAACGCGTCGCTCGTCGAAGTCATGCGCGAAGGCGTCGACGCCGCATGGCTTGCCGCGACCGAGAACGCGCAGCCGCTGCTGTTCGCGATGCAGGTCGGCATCACGCGTGTGCTGACCGCGCGCGGCATCCGCTTCGACGCGGCGGTCGGCCACAGTGTCGGCGAGATCGCCGCGGCCTGGGCGTCGGGCGCGCTCACGCTCGCTGAAGCCGTGCGCGTGATCCGGATCCGCAGCGGTGCGCAGGGTCTTACGCGCGGCGCGGGCAGGATGGCGGCGGCCGGCATCGGCGAAGCCGCGGCGCGCGACTGGATCGCGCGTCTCGATCTCGCCGCAGCGATCGAAATCGCGGGCGCCAACAGCCCCGACTCGGTGACGCTCGCCGGTTCGCAAGCTGCGCTGGAAGCAATCGGCGCGGCGCTCTCGGGTGCCGGCCATTTCTACCAGATGCTCGACCTCGATTACGCGTTCCACAGCAGCCGCATGGACGCGATCGAGCCGGTCGTGCGCGACGGGCTGGCCGATCTTGCGCCGCGCGAGACGCATACGCGATTCGTGTCGACGGTGACCGGCGACACGCTGCCGGGTACCGCGCTCGATGCGGGCTACTGGTGGCGCAACATTCGCGAACCGGTTCGTTTCGGCGCCGCAATTTCCCGCCTGGCCGATTATCGCGTGCGCGTATTCATCGAGATCGCGCCGCATTCGATCCTGCGCACCTACGTGAAGCAGACGCTCGCCGCGCGCAATGCGCCTGGCGTCGTCGTGCCGACGCTCAAGCGCCAGCACGATAGCGCGGAGATGCTCGGCCATTCGATCCTGTCGGCGGTTGCGCAAGGCGCGCGCGTCGATCTCGACCGTTTCGTGCCCGAGGCGCCGCACGCCGCGCTGCCGACCTATCCGTGGCAGCGCGAGCGCTACTGGCTGGTGCCGAGCGTCGAAGGCTACGGGCTCGTGAACCGGCGCGTCGATCATCCGCTGCTCGGCTATCGCCTGCACGAGCATGCGTTCGCCTGGGAGAACCAGCTCGATCCGCAGCGCGTGCCGATGCTCGCCGATCACGTGGTCGACGGTGGCGTTGCTTTCCCGGGCGCCGGTTACGTAGAAATGGCGCTCGCGGCGGCGCGCACGTTCTTCGGCACGGAGGACGTCGCCATCGAGAACGTCGAGATCCGCATGCCGGTCGTGTTCCAGCCGCAGCACGCGAAGCTGTTCCGGTTCGCGATCGACGTGCGCACGGCGTCGTTTACGATCGAGACGCGCGACCGGATGACGGACGGCCCGTGGAACCTGAACGTGACGGGGCGCCTGCTCGAAAGCGGCAATACGCTCGATGCGGACAGCATGCCGGATGCGTCCGTGATCGCCTGGCTGCAATCGCGTCCGGTGCTATCCGGCGACGCGCTGTATGCGGGCACGGCGGCGATCGGCCTCAGCTATGGCCCAGCGTTCCGCTGGGTGCGGTCGCTGAGCGTGTCGGGCGACGACGCGCTTGCCGAGCTCGAGGTGCCGACGGTCCTGGCCGACGCGTGTGCGCAGCCGGACTATCTGCTGCATCCCGCGCTGATGGACAGCGGTTTCCATCCGCTGTTCGCGGTGCTGGGACAGGCCGGTGCCGCACCGGACGATGCGCATGCGGCATTTGTTCCTGTCCAGATCGGCCGCGTCGATTTCCTGAGCGGCGAATCGATCCGTCGCGTGCTCACGCGCATTCACCGCCGCAGCCCGCATTCGATCGTCGCATCGTTCGAATTCATCGATGCCAACGGCAGGATCGTCGCGCGCCTTGCCGCGTGCCGCTTCCGTCGCGTCGATCTCGCCGGGCGCCGTCACGGAGTGCCGGCGCGCTTTGCCTACGTGCTCGAAGCGCGGCCGCTGCCGGACGGTTACACGGCCGCCGCTCTGCCACAGCCGGGTATGCTCGTCGAGCGTGCGAACGCGCATGTCGCGGCGCGCGAAGACCAGGCGCGCCGCACGCAGCATCTGACCGAAATGCTGCCGCTGCTCGACGTGCTCGCCGGTCTGCATGCACTTGATGCGCTGGATGCGCTGGGTGCATTCGCCCAGCCGGCACTGCCGACGGGCGCGCACCCGCAACCAGTCGCCCGTCTGGCGGAAATCGTCGTCGAAGACGGGCTCGCACGCTTCGAAGGCGATCGTCTGGTTCGCGACGACGAAGCCTGCGCGGCGATGCCCGCGCGTGATGCGCTGTGGCGCGACGTGCTGGCGGCGTCGCCAGCCCATGTTGCCGAACTGACGTTGCTGGCGCACGTCGGCGCGGCGTTGCCGCGCGTGCTGAGCGACGCGTCGCCGGCGGGTGCGGTGCTGTCGTCGACCGGACGCAGCCTGGTCGAACAGTTTTTCGATGCGTCGCCGACGTGGGCGCATGCGCGCGCACTGCTCGCCGCCTGCGTGACGCAGGCGATCGCAGCGTGGCCGGATGCACGGCGCTTGCGTGTGCTGGAGATCGGCACCGCGAACGGCGACGTGCTGCAGCCGCTCGACGTGAACGTGCCGGCCGGCCGCTGCGAGTACGTGCTCGCAGGCACGCAGCAGCAGCTCGCCGGATTCGACGCGGAAGCGCACGCGCACGTGCGCACGCTGACGATTGCAACCGACGCACCACTGTTCGCGCAATGTCGCGATACGACGCCATTCGACGTCGTGATCGTCAACCGGATGCTGGGCGATCACCCGGATCCGCTCGCCGCGTTGACGGCGATCACCGAACGGCTCGCACCGGGCGGGCTCGTCGTCGTCGCCGAGGCGCGACGCAGCCGGTTCTCCGATATCGTGTTCGGCGCGGCCGGTAGCGAAGTTGCCGCCGGCACGTACGGCGCGCTGGCGCCCGCCGCGATCGAGTCGATGTGCGAACGCGCCGGACTGGTCGACGTGGTGCGCGATACCGAACAAGGCCTCGATCTCGAGGGCATGCCGACGTTCATCGTCGCGCGCAAGCCGGTTGCCGACGAGCAAACGGCCTGCGCATCGCGGGACGAGGATCGCATGCGTTGCATGGCGGAGCGTGACGGCACGCACTGGCTGATCGTTCAGGAGAATGACGATGCGTTCGGCATCGCCCTGGCGGGCGAACTCGAGCGACTGGGTTGCCGCGTCGAGTCGGCAGCGGTGCGTGGCGCCGCTGGATGGTCGGCGCGTCAGCCGGCAGAGCATCCGGCGCATGTCGTGTTTGTGGCGCCGCTTGCATCGCTCGACACGGCCGACGGTGCGGCCGTGATGCGCGCACAGCACGACGGCGCGCTCGCACTGGCATCGCTCGTGCGCGATCTCGATGCGGCAGGCGCGGCGGAACGCGGTCGGCTGTGCGTCGTGACGCGCGGCGGTGCGCCGTTCGCGGCCGGTGCGTCGGCGCATCCCGAGCACGGAACGTTGTGGGGCCTCGGCCGCGTGATCGCGAACGAGTATCCGACGCTGCCGATCCGTCTGATCGACGTCGATCAGGCCGTCGAACAACCGGCGCTGCAGCTTGCGATGGCGCTGCTCGGCGACGATGGCGAAGAGGAAGTGCTGCTGGCGCCGCAGGGCCGCTACGTGCCGCGCATGCTGCCGGCCGCGCAGGCGGCCGAGCGCGACGACACGTCGTCGGCTGCGTCGGCCCCGCCGGGCGCCCGACTCGCGTTCGACATGCCGGGCTCGTTGCGCAACCTTGAATGGTTCGCGATGCCGGCACACGATCTCGCCGCCGGCGAGGTCGAGATCGAGCCGATGGCGACCGGGCTCAATTTCCGCGACGTGATGTACGCGATGGGGCTGCTGTCCGACGAGGCCGTCGAGACGGGCTTCGCGGGCGCGACGATCGGCATGGAGATGTCGGGGCGCGTGGTCCGGGGCGGCCCGGGCGTTGACGGTTTCGTACCGGGCGACGCCGTGCTCGGCTTCGCGCCGGCGTCGTTCGCGACGCGCGTGGTCACGCGCGCAACCGCGATTGCACGCAAGCCCGACGCGATGTCGTTCGAGGAGGCCGCCACGGTCCCGACGACATTCTTCACCGCATACTACGCATTGTGCGAACTGGCGCGGCTGCGACGCGGCGAGCGCGTGCTCGTGCACGGCGGTGCGGGCGGAGTCGGCATCGCGGCGATCCAGATCGCGCGACATCTTGGCGCGGAGGTCTTCGCGACCGCCGGCAGCGACGAGAAGCGCGAGTTCATTCGCCTGCTTGGCGTCGACCGCGTGTTCGATTCGCGCAGCCTCGCGTTCGCCGACGAGATCCTCGCGCGCACGCACGGCGAAGGCGTCGACATCGTGCTCAATTCGCTCGCCGGCGAAGCGATGGTGCGCAGCATCGATACGCTGCGTCCGTTCGGCCGTTTCCTCGAACTCGGCAAGCGCGACTTCTACGAGAACAGCCAGATCGGCCTGCGGCCGTTCCGCAACAACATCAGCTATTTCGGTATCGACGCCGATCAGCTGATGGGCGTGCTGCCGTCGCTGACGACGCGGCTGTTCGAGGAAGTGATGGACCTGTTCTCGGGCGGCGTGCTGCATCCGCTGCCGTACCGCGCGTTCCCGGCCGCGCGTGCGGAGGAAGCGTTCCGCTACATGCAGCAGGCGCGCCAGATCGGCAAGGTGCTGATCACCTATCCGGCGGGCACGCCGGTACCGACGCGCGGCGTCGCGGTGCCGACCCTGCGGCTCGACCCGCAGGCGGCGTACCTGATCGTCGGCGGCACCGGCGGGCTGGGCTTCGCGACCGCGCGCTGGATGATCGAGCGCGGCGCACGGCATCTGACACTCGCGAGTCGCGGCGGCGCACTGGGCGCCGCGATGCAGGCGGAAGCCGATCGCTGGCGCGACACGCTCGGCGCGCACGTGTCGGTCGCACGATGCGACGTGACCGACAGCGCGGCGCTGGAAACCCTCGTCGAAGAGATCGAGCGTCGCGGGACGCCGATCAAGGGTGTACTGCATTCGGCAATGCAGATCGACGACGGTCTGCTGCGCAACGTCGATGACGCGCGCTTCGCTGCCGTGCTCGAACCGAAGGTGGCGGGCGCATGGAACCTGCATCGCGCGACGCAGCGTTGCGCGCTCGATTTCTTCGTCATGTATTCGTCGGCGACGACCTATCTCGGCAATCCGGGGCAGGGCGCGTACGTCGCCGCCAACGGCTTCCTCGAGGCGCTGGTCGCGCATCGTCGTGCGGCCGGCCAGCCGGCCATGTTCATGGCGTGGGGGCCGATCGAGGACGTCGGCTTCCTGGCCCGCAACGCCGGCACGCGCGAGGCGTTGCAGTCGCGGATCGGCGGTGCGTCGATCACGTCGGACGAAGCGATGGCCGCGCTCGAACGCGCGCTTGTGCAAGGGAGCGCCGGCGAAGCGGTCGTGCGTCTCGACTGGGGCGCCATCTCGCGCGGCATGCCGGCCGCGCACGCGCGCCGTTACGCGGCATTGCAAACGGGTGGGGCGGCCGAGACGTCGAGCGAGGATCGCGTGTTGCTGGAGCAATTGCGAACGTTGCCGGCGGCCGAGGCCGTCGCGCTCGTCGAGACGGCGCTGCGCGGCCAGATCGCGCGGATTCTGCACATGTCGCCGGAGCGCGTCGATGCCGGCCGGTCGGTGCTGGATCTCGGGATGGACTCGCTGATGGGCATGGAGCTCGGCATGGCCGTCGAGGAGACCTTCGGCGTCAAGCTGTCGATCATGGCGATCGCGGAAGGCGCGACGGTGCATACGCTGGCCCAGCGCATCGTCGAGTTGCTCGATGCGCAGAACGGCGACGAGGACGTCGCGGCAGCGGACGATCTGGCGGAAGCGCTGGTCGCGCGGCATGCGTTGGGTGACGAAGCGCGGGCCGAGCTCGAGCGGGGTTCAAATTGAACGAATCAAGAGGCGCAGGCGGGTCGGTCGACGCGGAGACCGCTCGAGTCAAGCTGCCATCGGGTTGGCAGCCGAGCGCGGGAACGCTGGCGTGGCCGCTCGGGTTGTCGGGCCACGGTCTGCATACCGGGCGCCGCGTGCAGGTGCGGATTCATCCGGTCACGCCGGCGGACGGTCGGCACGGGATCGTGTTTCGACGGATGCGCAACGGACGCGAACTCGGTGTGCTCGCAGTCGATCCCGCGCTGCGTCGCGCTCAACCGCTTTGCACGATGCTGCGCAACGCCGACGGGGTTGGCGTGCGCACGATCGAGCATCTGCTCGCGTCGCTGCTCGCATGCGAGATCGATCACGCGATCGTCGAACTCGATGCGGAGGAAGTGCCGATTCTCGATGGCAGCGCCGCGCCGTGGGTCGACGCGATTCGCGCATGCGGCCGTCTCGCGCTCGATGCGCCGAAGCGCTTCATCCGTGTGCTGCGGCCCGTCGTAGTCGCAGACGGCGCAGGCGATCAGCGACGCGAGATGCGGATCGAGCCGGCCGCGCGCTACGAGCTGAGCGTGCGGAACGACTTGCGCGGCTTCGGCGACATGCACTGGGATGGCGCGCTGACGCCGGATGCGTTTGCGACCGAAATCGCACCGTCGCGCTCGTACGGGCGTGTGAAATGGGCCGTGCCGGCGATTATCGCCGGCTATCTGCGCGGCGTGCCGATTCTGCGAGGCGCACGGCCGTCATGTACGGCGTCGATCGTCGGCAATCGCGTGCTTGGTGGAATGCGGCTGCCGGAGGAGTTCGTCCGGCATCGGGTGCTCGATCTGGTCGGCGATCTCGCGCTGGCCGGGGCACCGCTGCTTGCGCGCGTGAGCGCGGTGCGGCCGAGCCACGAAATGAATTTCCGGCTGATCGATGCGTTGCTCACCGACAGGAATGCCTGGCAGTGGGTCGAGTTCGCCGAAGCCTGAATCGGCGCTTTTTGAAAAGACAAGCGACACCTCATAACGGATTCGCGACATACACCGAACGAACCCATGGCACTCGGAGAACACCTTCGCCAGCAACTGGCGGCGAAAGCCCTGAAACGGCAGCTGGAGCGCGCGACGGAAGCCGTCGCGGCGCCCGGTGTGCCCGCTGCACCGGCGGCACAGGCCGCGTCGGCGCGCAGCCGTTTCGAATCGATGCCGCAGTATCAGCAGGTCAGGATCATGCGCGAGATGGGCGAGAAGCTGCGCGTCGACTCGCCGTTCTTCCGCGTGCATGACGGCATCGCCGGCGCGACCACGCAGATCGGCGGTCGCGAATACGTGAACTTCGCGAACTACAACTATCTCGGTCTCGCCGGCGATCCGGCCGTATCCGAGCGGGCGAAGGCCGCGATCGATCGCTATGGCACGTCGGCGTCCGCGAGCCGGATGGTCGCGGGCGAGCGTCCGGTGCAGCGCGACCTCGAGCGCGCGCTGGCTGCGTTCTACGAGACCGACGATTGCGTCGCGTTCGTGAGCGGCCACGCGACCAACGTGACCGTGATCGGTGCGCTGTTCGGCCCCGGCGACCTGATCGTCCACGACGCGCTCGCGCACAACAGCATCGTGCAGGGCGCGCAGCTGAGCGGCGCGAAGCGGTTGAGCTTCGCGCACAACGACTGGCAGGCGCTCGACGCACTGCTGTCGCGCGTGCGTCGCGAATACCGGCACGTGCTGATCGCGATCGAAGGGCTGTACAGCATGGATGGCGATTTTCCGGACCTGCAGCGTTTCGTCGACGTGAAGACGCGCCACGGCGCGTTCCTGCTGGTCGACGAAGCGCATTCGCTCGGCGTGCTCGGTGCGACGGGCAAGGGCATCCGCGAGCATTGCACGGTCGCGCCCGACCAGGTCGACATGTGGATGGGCACGATGAGCAAGACGCTGGCCGGTTGCGGTGGTTTCATCGCCGGCTGCCAGCCGCTCGTTGACATGCTGCGCCATCTGGCGCCGGGCTTTCTCTACAGCGTCGGACTCGCGCCGACGCTCGCAGAAGCGTCGCTGGCCGCGCTCGAACGCCTGCAGGCCGAACCGCAGTGGGTCGCGCAACTGCAGGCGCGCGGCCGGCAGTTCCTGACCGAGGCGCGCGCCGCCGGGCTCGACACCGGCACGAGCGCCGGCTATGCGGTCGTGCCGGTGATCACCGGCAGTTCGCTGAAAGCCGCGCAGTGGGCCAACGCGATGTTCGACGAAGGGATCAACGTGCAGCCGATCTTCTATCCGGCCGTCGAGGAGAAGGCCGCGCGCCTGCGTTTCTTCATCTGCTCGACGCACGAGCCGGCGCAGATCAGCCGGACCGTCGCCGTGCTGGCCCGCCTGGCGGGGCGGGCAACGTGATGCCCGCCGCGGCGCTCGCACCGTCCGTCGACGCGCCGCATGCCGATGCGTCGACACCGTTTCGCGCCGCTTGCGCGGACGATGCGGCGGCATGCGCGCCGCTCGTGTTCGCATCCGGTGTCGGCGAATTCGGCTTCTTCCTCGGTGAAAGCGACGCGCGCTGCATTGCGTTCCTGCAACAGGCGTTCCGCTCGCGTCACGGCCGGTTCTCATGGCGCCGACATCGGGTCGCGGTCGGCGCCGACGGCACGGTGCAGGCCGTGATGGCCATCCATGACGGGCGCCGGACGATGTTCGACGACCTTCACGTCGTGTGGGCCCTGGCGCGCTTTTTCGGCGTGCGCCGCGCGATCGGCCAGTTGCTGCGCGGACTGGTGCTCGAAACGGAGATTCCGGCGCCGAAACGTGCGCAGATCCTCATCGCGCATTGCGCGACGGACGAGCGGCAGCGCGGCGCGGGCATCTTCACCGCACTGCTGCGCGACGCGCTCGAGACCGGTGCGTTGCCGGACGACGGCAGCCGCGACATCGTGCTCGACGTGCTGGCCCGGAATGTACGTGCCCGCGAACTGTACGAGCGGCTCGGCTTTGCCGTGCTGACGCGATCGCGTCAGCGCTCGCGCCGGCTGCCCGCCGAACTCGATTCGGTCCGCATGCGGCTCACGCGCCGCGGCTGACGGTGCACCCGCCGTCGCGACCTACTTATGCCGCGGATTGAACGGCCGCTGCTGCACATCCGCCCCCTGCGCGACGATCGCCATGCTTTCCGGCTTCCTCCCATGCGCCGCGCAAGTCGACGAGCGGCTCCGACACGACCATGAACGCGTCGTCACCCGCTTCCGCGATGCGCGGATTGTGCGGATAGAGTTCGTGCAGATGCTTGAACGACGTGCTGTGGAACAGCGAGCGCGATTGCCGTTCGCTCGAGTAGCGCACCGCGATGATCCGCTCACCGTCCGTCGCGCAGATCGTCATGTTGAGCGGCTCGGCAACGCGGTATCGCGCGGCGGTTTCCTCGACCATGCCGACCATCCGCTCGAGCGCCGGCAGCGGCGTCTGCTCGAGGCCGAAGGTCAGCGCGAGACGGAACATCAGCTCGGAGTCGGTCGTCCCTTCGAGCGTCGGGAACAGTGCCGGGTCGACCTTCATCGTCAGGTCGCGGCGCAGCTTGTGGAAATCGCGAATCAGCCCGTTGTGCGCGAACAGCCAGCGGCCGTGGCGGAACGGATGGCAGTTGGTTTCCTGGACGGGCGTGTCGGTTGCCGCGCGGATATGTGCGATGAACATCCGCGAGCGGATCGCGCGCGCGGCTTCGCGCAGGTTGCGGTCGTTCCATGCGGGATGCACGGAGCGATAGCGGAACGGCAGTTCCTCGGGGCGGCCGTACCAGCCGATGCCGAACCCGTCGCCGTTGGTGGTCGTGGCGCCCAGCTCCGAATGCAGGCTCTGGTCGATCAGCGAATGCTTCGCGCGAAACAGGACGGTCTCGAGATGGATCGGATTACCCGTATAGGCGAGCCAGCGGCACATGGAGCGCTCCTTCGCGATGAATCTTCTCGCGCATGGTAGCCGACTTCGCGGCGCCGGCGTACGCGACCGCGCCGCGTCCGCCGGCTGGCCGGCTGCGCCGGCGATCGTCCGCGAAGGATGCGGCGGGCGCCGCACCCTTCAGGTGCGCGTCACTCGCCGAGCGCGTCCATCACGCGGGCCGAATAGACGAGCGCCGCGCCCGCATTCAGCGCGATCGCGACGCCGAGCGCCTCGGCCACTTCCTCCTTGGTTGCGCCATGCTTCGTGGCTTCGGCCGTGTGCACCGCGATACAGCCGTCGCAGCGCGTCGTGACGGCCACCGCGAGCGCGATCAGTTCGCGCGTCTTCGCGTCGAGATGCCCCGTCTTGGCGCCGGCGCCGGCCAGTGCCTGGTAGCCGGCCAGCGTGTCGGGCGAGAGCTTCGCGATGTCGCCGATGCGCGTCGTGAGTTCCTTCCGGTATTCGTTCCAGTTCAGCATGATGCGTCCTTTCGAGAAGAGGTGGATCAGGCGGCGGATGCCGCGATCTCGGGCGATGCAGGACTTATTCTGAGCGTTCGCGCTGAGGGTTTCGATACGCTAGAGTGTCAATTTTTAGCGCAAACGTCTCATGGACGCGCTGAGTCAACTATTGTCGCTGGGCCGCAGCCATGTCGAGCTCGACGTGCGCTGCCTGCTCGACGGCCCGTTCGCGATGCCGCACGATCCGTTGCCGCCCGGCGAAGCGGCGTTTCACCTGCTGCTGTCCGGAACGTGCCGGCTGCGCACGGCCGACGGGCGCACGCTGCGGCTGGCCGACGGCGACTTCGTGCTGCTGCCGGCGGGCGACGCGCACGATTTGTCCGATGTCGGCGGTGGCGGCGCGCGGCCGCCGGTTGCGTCGCTGCGCGAACCGGACGCGGCCGGCGGCGCGGTGCTGCCGGTCAAGTCGAATCGCGATCCCGCGGATCCGGCCGATGCGAGCGTCGACCTGCTCTGCGGGCGTTTCATTTATGCGCGCGGCGCCGGTGAATTGCTGATGCGTACGTTGCCGCGGGTGCTGCATGTCGGGCTGCGCGCGGCGTCGGGGCCGGCGTCGCTGCAACTGCTGACGAGCGTGCTGCGTGCCGAGGCATCGAGCGCGCAGCCGGGTGCGCGCGCGATCGTGAATGCGCTGGGGCAGGCATTGCTCGCCTACGCGTTGCGTGCGTACGGCCGCGATGCGCGCGTGCCGGCCGGCTGGCTCGCGCTGGCTGCCGATGCGCGGCTCGGCCCGTCGGTCCAGGCCGTGCTGCAGGCGCCGGCGCAAGCGTGGACGGTCGAATCGCTCGGCGCGGCATCCGCGATGTCGCGCGCGACCTATGCGCGGCATTTCCGCGAGAAGGCCGGGATGAGCGTCGGCGCGTTCGTCGCGCAGATCCGGATGATGCATGCATGCGCGCTGCTGCAGGACACGCAGCGCGGCCAGGCGGAGATCGGGCAGGCGGTCGGCTATCAGTCCGAGGCGGCGTTCGGCAAGGCGTTTCGTGCGGTGCTCGGCACGACGCCGGGGCGCTGGCGGCGCGCGCAGCGGGGCACGTAAGACCGGCAGCGCGCAATACTGCTGGAAGCAGACGCAAAAAAGCCTCCACTCGGGAGGCTTTTATTGCACTATCAAAGATAGTTGGTAGGGTGGGAGGGACTCGAACCCTCGACTCTCTGATTAAAAGTCAGATACTCTAACCAACTGAGTTACCACCCCACGTTCTTGAAACCGGTTGGTCCGTTGCGCTAACAACTTGCTCAACGACCCAAAGAGCAAAAAATTATATCGGCGAATTGAAGTGCTGTCAACAATTCGACACGGTAATTTATTTGATGCTCTCGATCTTGCCCTGCGCAGTCTGCGCAGCGTTCGATCCGGCGTACTGCGACACGACCTGCTCGAACGTCTTCTTCGCGGCCGCCTTCTGGCCTTGCTCGAGCTGGTTCGTCCCGATCGCGACGAGCGCGTCGGCCGCGCGCGGATGTTGCGGATACTTGCTCACGATCGCTTGCCACGTCGCGGTCGAGCCGCGGTAGTCGCGCAGCGCGTATTGCGCATTGCCGAGCCAGTACTGCGCGGTCGGCTGGTACGGGCTCTGCGGATACTTCGCGATGAAGCTGCGGAACGAGGCCGCGGCAGCCTTGAAGTTGCCGTTGCGGAATTGCTGCTGCGCCGCGCTGAGCGCATCCGTTTCACCCGGCTGAACGGTGCCTTCGACACCATCGATCGTCGCCTGCTGCGGCTCGAACTTCTTGAGCCGCGTGTCGAGATCCTGGTAGTACTCCTTCTGCTGCCGCTCGAGCGTCGTCAGCCGGTTCGTCAGATCCTCGTTCTCGCCGCGCAGCGTCGCGACCTGCTGGTTCAGCTGGTCGATACGGCCGGATTGATCGAGGATCGTACGCTGGGCGGCCGACAACTGGCTGGACAGGTTGTCGCTCTTGCTGCGCAGATCGAGCACGGCGCGGCGCGCCTCGTTGTCGTCGAACATGCCGGCGTGCGCCGGCGCGGCCGACCACGCCGCGCCGACGACGCAGAACGCTGCGGCGATGCGCAGCCAGGATACACGGTGCGTCATACGGCAACTCTTCCGTTACTTACTGTTGGTAGACGAGGTCGGCGCGACGGTTCTGCGCCCACGATGCTTCGTCGTGACCCGCTGCTTGCGGCTTTTCCTTGCCGAGGCTCACGGCTTCCATCTGCGAGTCGTTCACGCCGAGCAGTGCCATCGCGCGGCGGACGGCTTCCGCACGCTTCTGGCCCAGCGCGAGGTTGTACTCGCTCGTGCCGCGCTCGTCGGTGTTGCCCTGGATCAGCACGTGACGCTGCGGATGGCTCTTCAGGTACTGAGCGTGTTGCTGCATCAGCGGCTGGTACTCGTCCTTCACCGAATAGCTGTCGAAGTCGAAGTAGATGCTGCGCTTTGCGAGCGGGCTGTTCGGATCGTTCAGCGGATCGACGTTCACTTGCGCGACGTTGTCGGCGCTCGGCTGCGTGCTCATCGCACCTGCGTTGGCCTTGTCGTCGAGCTTCACACCCGACTTGCACGCTGCGAGCGCGCTGATCATCATCACGGCCAGGGCCAGACGAGCTTTATTCGACATCATGGTTACTCTCCTTGTGGTCATTGCATGAAGGGCCCCCACGACGGCTCACGAACGGAGCCGCCCTGGACGGACAGGATTTGCGGCGGCGCGCTGCCGTCGGAGGGCACTGCTGCCAGCACGTTACGACCACCCGACTGGGTCGCGTAGAGAAGGTACTGGCCGTTTGCCGCGAAGCTCGGCGATTCGTCGCGATTGGTATTCGTGACGGCGTTCGCCGCGCCGGATTGCAGATCCTGAACGTAGAGCTTGAACCCCCCACCCGTGCGGGAGATGTAGGCGAGCAGCTTGCCGTCCGGGCTGATGCGCGGGCTGGTGTTGTAGCTGCCGGTGAAGGTCACGCGTTGCGCCGCGCCGGCGCTTTCGCCTTGCGCGGGCATCCGGTAGATCTGCGGCGCGCCGCCGCGATCGCTCGTGAAATAGATCCAGCGGCCGTCCGGCGAGTAGAACGGCTCGGTATCGATCGAGCTGCTCTGCGTGAGCCGGCGCAGACCGCCACCGGTTGCATTGACCGTATAGATTTGCGTATTGCCCGTCAGCGACAGCGCGACGGCCAGCGTGTTGCTGTCCGGCGACCACGCCGGCGCGCTGTTGTTGCCCTTCTGGTCCGAGACGATGTAGCGGCGGCCGGTCGGCAGGTCGTGGATGTAGACGATCGGCTTCTTGCGCTCGAACGACACGTACGCGACCTTCGTGCCGCTCGGCGACCACGACGGCGAGATGATCGGCTCGGTGCTCGACAGCGCGATGCGCGGGTTCTGGCCGTCCGAATCCGAGATCTGCAGCTGGTAGCGGTTGCCCGTCTTGATCACGTACGACAGGCGCGTGGCGAACACGCCGCGCACGCCGAGCAGCTTCTGGTAGATGTAGTCGGCGATCTTGTGACCGGCCGTGCGCAGCGTGGTGTCGGTGGCCGTCAGCGACAGGCCGCCGAGGCTTTGCTGCTTCACGGTGTCGTACAGGATGAAGTTCACCTTGTACTGGCCGTTCGCTTCGCGGTTCACGCTGCCGGCGACGAACGCATTCGCGCCCTTGGCCTTCCATGCGCCGAGATCGACCGATGCGGTCTCGGGCACGGGCGTGCTGCCCGCGTCGATGTTGGTGAATTTGCCGCTACGGGCGAGGTCGGAGCGGACGATCGACGTGACCTGCTGTGGCAGGCCTGCCTCGTTCGCGAAGTTCGCGGTGGCGATGGGGAACTGGGTCGAACCGACGCCGGTGATCAGCACGTTGACCTGCGCGTTAGCGGCGCTGCCGGCCGCAATCAGACACGAGGCCACGAGTGCCCTGAAACCTAGTTTCGTCATCAAACTCATGCTTCTTGCTTCCCATGTGACTTGGATCGCTGCGCAACCGCAGAGACAGTAAAAATACCCGATTCGTTCCCGTCCGGCAGCGACGCACGGAGTGTAAGCGCATTTGCGATCACTCCGCCGCCTTGAAGGTAATCGTAATGTCGGACGGGGTACGACCGTTGGAATCGGGCGGCAATGGGACCGACGACTGGATCGCATTGACCACGGCTTGATCCCACCCCGAATTTCCGCTCGAACGGCGGATCGAAACACTCAGCACGTCGCCCGACGGCGTGCAGCGGATCGCGACGACGGTCGTCAGACCCGCGCGCTCGCCGCCCCAGACGATGTTCGGCTTCACGCGGCGACGCACCTTGTCGGGATAGCCGGGCGATGCGGCATTGCCGCCGGAGCCCGTGCCGGTGCCGCTTTTCGCGAGGCCCTCGCCGCCGCCTTCGCCGGCGCCGGACATGCCCTGCATCTGCGCGAGGCGCGCGTTGCGCTCACGGTCGAGCTTCGCCTTCGCTGCGGCGTCGGCCTTCGCGCGCGCCGTCGCTTCAGCCTTCGCCTTGGCCTGGGCTTCCGCCTTCGCCTTCGATGCCGCGTCGGCCTTGGCCTTCGCTGCCTGCTGCGCTTCCAGCTGCGCCTGCTTCTGTTGCTGCTGTTTCTGCTGCTGGAGTTTCTGTTGTTCGAGCTTCTGCTGCTCCACGAGCTGTTGTTGCTTGAGCTTGTCCGCCTGCTTCTGCCGTTCGCGCTCGGCGGCCTTCTGCGCGGCGAGCGCGGCAGCCTGCTGGGCCGCGAGCTGCTCGCGCCGGGTTTCCTCTTGCTGGGCCTTCAGCTGCTGCGCGCGGCGCTGCTGCTCGAGCAGCGCTTCGCGCGCGGCCGCTTCCTGCTGCCGTTTCTTCTGCTGCAGCGCGATGTCCGCCTGCTCGTCCCGGACCGGGGGAGGGGGCGGTGCGAGCTTCGCGGGCGGCGCGGGCGTGACGACGGGCCGCGGCGCGGGCACGTCGGGTACCTCGGTCCACAGCTCGGCCTCGGAGCCGGCCGGCGTGCTGTTCTGCCACTGCACGCCGTGATAGAGGAACAGCGCGAGCAGCACGTGCATCAGCGCGGCGAGCGCGAACGCGCGCCAGGTGCCGCGCTCGCGCGGGGGCTGAGACGGGTAGGCGTTGCCGCGCGTGGATTGCTGCCGGTTCATTGCGATTTGACGAGGAGGCCGACGCGCTTGACGCCGCGCGCCTTCAGATCCGACATCACGGTCATGACCGCATCGTACTGCACGGTCTTGTCGGCCGCGATCACCACGGGCTGGTCGGGATGGTCAGCCTGCCGGGCCGAGATGAAGCTGTCGAGCTCGGCCTTGGTCATCGTGTCTTCCTGCGTCGCGCCGGCGTCGCTCTTGTACTTGACGCTCATCGTGCGGTCGGCCTTGATGTTGACGACGACGGGGGGCGTCTGTTCCTGCGGTGCTGCGTTGCCGACGGTCGGCAGATTGATGATCGACGGCGCGACGAGCGGTGCCGTGACCATGAAGATCACGAGCAGCACCAGCATCACGTCGATGTACGGCACGACGTTGATGTCGGCCATCGCGCGGCGCGAGCGGCCGCCGCGCATGCTGGATCGAATGGGACTTCCTGCCATGGCGTGCTCCTTACTGGGCCTGGCGCTGCAGGATGTTCGAGAACTCTTCGATGAAGGTCTCGAAGCGGATCGCGAGGCGGTCGATGTCGTGCGCGTAGCGGTTGTACGCGACCACCGCCGGAATCGCGGCGAACAGGCCGATCGCGGTGGCGACGAGCGCCTCGGCGATGCCCGGCGCGACGTTCGCGAGCGTCGCCTGCTGCACGTTCGCGAGGCCGCGGAACGAGTTCATGATCCCCCAGACGGTGCCGAACAGGCCGATGTACGGGCTGACCGAGCCGACCGACGCGAGGAACGCGAGGTTCGCTTCGAGTACGTCCATTTCGCGCTGGAACGACGCGCGCATCGCGCGGCGTGCCCCGTCGAGCACGAGGCCCGGGTCGCTGATGCGCTTTTCCTTCGCCTTCAGGAATTCACGCATCCCCGATTCGAAGATCCGCTCGAGCGCGCCGATCGTATGACGGTTGTTGGCCGCGCTCTGATACAGCGCCTGCAGGTCGCCGCCCGACCAGAAATCCCTTTCGAAGCGTTCGGTCTGCGCGCGTGCGCGGCGGATCGCGAACCACTTGCGGAAGATGAAGGTCCACGACATCAGCGACAGCAGCAACAGCAGCCCCATCACGGCCTGGGCCAGCACGCTCGCGTTGAGGACGAGGGAAATGATCGACAGGTCTTGAGAAGTGTTCATAGAGGTTTGGGTAACGTCCCTTCGGGGGTGTCCGGCGAGGGCGCACGGTATGCGTGTGGCGCGGCGCGCCGGCCTGGCCTGGCGCCGAACCTTGCTTAGTATCGATTCAGGAAGGCAAGTTCATGGGCCTTGTCTAAACGGTGCTCATCCGAGCTTCGTTGACAGTACGGCAGTCTGCCCGGCGTCGATGACGGGCCCGCGTTGCAGCGCGTCGAGCACGACCGGCGGGATCGCCGCGGGCCGGATGCCGATCTGTTCGACGCAGCCGAGGCGGATGTGCCCGGCGACGAGCAGCGTGTCGCCACGCCATGCTTCCTGCGTGAATTCCACCGAGGCGCGGCCGATGCGTCCGGGCCGGCTCGTGATCGTCAGCGTGTCGTCGAGTCGCGCCGGAGCGCGGTAGTCGAGCGACGTGCTGCGGACGATGAAGATCGCGCCCGTGTCGTCGGCGAGCCGACGCTGGTCGATGCCGCACGCGCGCAGCCATTCGGTGCGAGCGCGCTCGAAGAATTTCAGGTAGTTGGCATAGAAGACGATGCCGCCTGCGTCGGTGTCCTCGTAGTACACGCGTACCGGCCAGGTGAAGCCGGAGTGCGCGTCCGGGGAGCGGGTAGGCTGAGTCATGGCGCGCATTTTACCGGAAGGCCGAGGACGGATTCGTAACCGATTCGTAACGGAATGTAGTACGGCGTAGCATGCCGCGGGCCGGCCGGAGGCGGGCCCGCGGCTGCGCCCGCTGTGTCAGCCGCGATGGATCGCGAGGCCGGCCGGCGCCTGGGCGACCGGCATCATCTCGATCGTGTTGATGTTGACGTGCGCGGGGCGCGTCGCGATCCAGTAGATCGTATCGGCGATGTCCTCGGCCGTGAGCGGCTGGACGTTCTGGTAGACGTTCGCCGCCTTCGCATCGTCGCCGCGGAAGCGGACGTTCGAGAATTCCGTGCCGCCGCAGAGGCCCGGCTCGATGTCGGTTACGCGCAACGGTGTGCCGATCAGGTCGGCGCGCAGGTTCAGGCTGAATTGTCTGACGAAAGCCTTGGTTGCGCCGTATACGTTCCCGCCCGGATACGGGTAGGTGCCGGCCACCGAACCGAGGTTGAAGATATGGCCGCGGCCGCGCTCGATCATGCCGGGCAGCAACGCGTGCGTGACGGTCACGAGGCCCGAGCAGTTCGTGTCGATCATGGTTTGCCACTCGTCGAGGCTGGCCTTGTGGGCCGGCTCGACACCGAGCGCGAGACCGGCGTTGTTGACGAGCACGTCGAGCGCCGCGAATTCGGCGGGAAGGGCGGCCGGCACGGCTTCGACTGCGGCGCGGTCGCGCACGTCGAGCTCGAGCGGCAGCAGTGCCTCGCCGAGTTCGGCCGCGAGCGCATCGAGACGATCCTTGCGACGCGCGGTTGCGACGACGCGATGGCCGCCGTTGACGAAGGCTCGGGCGATGGCGGCGCCGAAGCCGGCGGACGCGCCTGTGACGAACACGATCATTGCTGCTCCTGGTCGGTAACAAAGTAGCGGATAGTATCCCGCAAGCCTACTGAGATTGCCGCACCGCGGCAAGGCGCCAAAGCGCGTCGGCACGGGTGCATAGAGTCTGGCCCTTATTGCTTCGGGGCCGCTGCCGCGCGGTTGCCTATTCATGACGCATCCAATAAACTAACGCGCTCATCACCCCTGCGTGACTGGCGATAGAACCCTTCGGGTTCAAGGTGGAGCATCCCACCGTGAAGCGCGGGGCGCCGTTTTTGCCGTTCGCCTGGGCAGCCGTTGTGCGCCGTTGCGTGCATCGCCGGTGGCTGTCCCGTCTCGCGTCATACGGATTCTTCCGCCACGTCGAGCTGGTTCCGCCAGCAGCGCAATGTACTCGGCCGCCCCGGTCAACCTGTACACACTTAACGGAAACCGTATGTTTGACAGAGCCCAAAGCACCATCGCGAACGTCGATCCCGAACTCTTTGCAGCGATCGAGCAGGAAAACCGCCGCCAGGAAGACCACATCGAGCTGATCGCGTCGGAAAACTACACGAGCCCGGCCGTGATGGCCGCACAGGGCTCGCAGCTCACGAACAAGTACGCGGAAGGTTATCCGGGCAAGCGCTACTACGGCGGCTGCGAGTACGTCGACGTGGTCGAGCAGCTGGCGATCGACCGTGTGAAGCAGCTGTTCGGCGCGGAAGCCGCGAACGTGCAGCCGAACTCGGGTTCGCAGGCGAACCAGGGCGTGTTCTTCGCGATGCTCAAGCCGGGCGACACGATCATGGGCATGAGCCTCGCGCATGGTGGCCACCTGACGCACGGCTCGCCGGTGAACATGTCGGGCAAGTGGTTCAACGTCGTCAGCTACGGCCTGAACGAACAGGAAGACATCGACTACGACGCGGCCGAGAAGCTGGCAAACGAGCACAAGCCGAAGCTGATCGTCGCGGGCGCATCGGCGTTCGCGCTGAAGATCGACTTCGAGCGTCTCGCGAAGATCGCGAAGTCGGTCGGCGCGTACCTGATGGTCGACATGGCGCACTACGCCGGCCTGATCGCAGCAGGCGTGTACCCGAACCCGGTGCCGCATGCGGACTTCGTGACGACGACGACGCACAAGAGCCTGCGCGGCCCGCGCGGCGGCGTGATCCTGATGAAGGCCGAGTACGAGAAGCAGATCAACTCGGCAATCTTCCCGGGCATCCAGGGCGGCCCGCTGATGCACGTGATCGCCGGCAAGGCGGTGGCGTTCAAGGAAGCACTGTCGCCGGAGTTCAAGGAATATCAGCAGAAGGTCGTCGAGAACGCACGCGTGCTGGCTGAAACGCTGGTCAAGCGTGGCCTGCGGATCGTGTCGGGCCGCACCGAAAGCCACGTGATGCTGGTCGACCTGCGCGCGAAGAACATCACGGGCAAGGCAGCGGAAGCGGCGCTCGGCGCGGCGCACATCACGGTGAACAAGAACGCGATCCCGAACGATCCGGAAAAGCCGTTCGTGACGAGCGGCATCCGCCTGGGTTCGCCGGCGATGACGACGCGCGGCTTCGGCACGGCGGAAGCCGAGCAGGTCGGCAACCTGATCGCCGACGTGCTCGAGAACCCGGAAGATGCAGCGACGATCGAGCGCGTGCGCGCGCAAGTGGCCGAGCTGACCAAGCGTTTCCCGGTCTATCGCTGATCCGGCATGCGCTGCCCGTTCTGTCGGCATGAGGACACGCAGGTCGTCGACTCGCGCGTGTCCGAAGATGGCGCCGCGATTCGTCGGCGCCGTCGTTGCTCGGCTTGCGACAAGCGCTTCACGACGTACGAGCGGGTCGAGCTGAACCTGCCGGCCGTCGTGAAGAAGGATGGCAGCCGCACGGAATTCGACCGTCGCAAGATCGTCGCCAGCATGCAACTCGCGCTGCGCAAGCGGCCGGTTGCGGCTGACGCGATCGACGCGGCGGTCGCCCGCATCGAATATCAGCTGCTCGCAACCGGCGAGCGTGAAGTGCGTAGCGAGAAGCTCGGCGAACTCGTGATGAACGAGCTGCGCGGCCTCGATACGATCGCCTATGTCCGTTTCGCGTCGGTTTATCGCCGGTTCGAGGACGTTTCCGAATTTGCCGACGTGATCGAAGAGTTCCGTCGCGCGTCCCCCTCCAAGCCTTCGCGTAAGCGCTGACGCGCTGCGTCCGTTCATCGTCTTCTCCGTGGGTTCAGTTCGCGCCGATTGTGTCGGCTGCGATCGCATGTCGCCAGTCGGCCGTTCGGCTAATGGCGCGCGTTCGCCCGCGTCGCTACAGTCGACGCATCACGTTGACGGAGGGCGATCGCGATGGGACTGCACCGGCAGGGTGTTGAAAAACGCATGCGATGCGGCGGCTTCACGCTCGTCGAGTTGATGATCGCGATCGCGCTGGCAGCCGCGATCGGACTTTACGCCGCACCCGCATTCGATCAGTGGCGCATGCGCGAACGCGTGGAGGCCCGCGCGCTCGCGCTGCTCGGTGCGCTGTCGTTCGCGCGCACCGAGGCGACGCGTCTCGGCGTGCGTGTCACGCTGTGCAGGGCCGGGCGCGATGGCGACTGCGTGCGGCCCGGCGAGCGGTGCGATCCGGCGGAATGGTCGTGCGGCTGGATCGTCAGCGGGCAGTTCGACGGGCAGTCGCGCGTGCTGCGGCGCTATCCGCGCGATGCCGACGTCGCTATCGCGGGCGCGGCGCACGATCTGGCATTTGCGCCGTCGGCAGGCCAGGTGATCGGCGGGATCCGGCGTTTCGAATTACGTCCGCAGCGTGCGTTGCCCGGCGACGACGCACGCGTGTCGCGCTGCATCCGGATCGCGGCGGGCGGCCGGGCACGCGTCGTCGCCGGTCGTTGCGACGCGGCATGAAGTGCGCGCGCAAGTCGACGCGCGGCACGTCGCTGCTCGAAGCGGTGCTGGCCATCGCGTTGCTCGCAACGGTGATGCTGGCCGTGGCCGGCAGTCAGCTCGCGATGACGCGCGCGCAGCGGGCGACGATCTGGCGTGAACGCGCGCTGTGGCTGGCCGACGCTCGCATCGAGCGCCGGCACGCGGCGACGGGCGCCGACGACGGTATCGCGGCGCTCGCGGCTGCATCGCTGCCCGGCGGCACGATGACGCTCGACGATGGGCCGGCCGGTGTCCGCTACGTGGTGGTCGGCTGGCGCGACACCAACGCCTACGCGGCGACTTCTGCGCGATGTGAAGGTGCGGGGGCGACGGTCAAGCCGGCGTCATGCGTGCGAATACCGTTTCGGGAGGCCCATGCCGATGCGGACGAACGCTGATCGCCGCAGCCGCGCGCATACGCTGCTCGAAGTGCTGATCGCGATGACCGTCGGCCTGCTCGTGCTTGCCGCGGCCGGTGCGCTGTACCACGCCCAGCGCATCGCGCAGCGGCGCGCGGAAGACGGGTTCCGGATGCGCGATGCGGCGGCGACCGCGCTGATGCTGATCGGCCAGCAGATCCAGATGGCCGGGTTTCGTCCGCTCGATGTCGAAGGGGCGTCATCGCTGCCGCCGGTGTTCGGTTGTTCCGCGGGGCGGGTGCGAGGCGATGGCGCGCAGGTGCGCTGCGAAGCCGTGCGCGCAGCGTCGGATGCGGTGCTGGTTCGGTATGTCGGCGATGTCGTGTCGACGTGGCCGACGGTCGGTGCACAGGTGTCGGATTGTCTCGGGCAGGGTGTCGGCGGTCCCGGTGAGCGGCCGCTCGTGGAAAACCGTTTCGACGCGCATGTCAGCCCGTCGACGGGCGAGCCCGAGTTGTACTGCGAGGGAAGCGGGCGCCCGGGTACGCCGCAACCCGTCGTGTCCGGCATCGATCAGCTGCGGATCCGCTACCTGCGTCGCGAAGGCGCGCGGTTTGTCGACGCGGAAGCGATGGGCGCCGGCGACTGGCGCGATGTCGTCGCCGTGCATGTATGCGTGCGGGCGCGTGGCGAACCGATTGACGGGCCCGCGCGTCATGTCGATTGCGACGGCCGCACGGCCGTTTCGCGGGATGATCGCGCGCATCTGGTGCTGCATCGAATCGTCGCGTTGCGCAATGCCGCGGTCGCATTCGCGGATCCCGTCCGCGGCGCGGCGCAGAACCACGAGGTAGGGCGATGATCCATGCAACCGGATTCGTCGGCGAGCTTGCGACGCGAATCGCGGCCGGCCGCGCAAGGGGGCGCGCCGTCGCGTTCTTCGACTCGCAATATGCGGTGAGGGCCTCATGCTGAGCGGAAGAACGACGCGCGCACGCTTGCCATCCGCCAGCCGCGGCTGGCGTCGCGACGCGGGCCTTGCATTGCCTGCCGTGATCGCGGTCGGCGCAGCGGTCGCCGCGCTGACCGGTACATGGTTCGAATCCGCGCTGACGGAATCGCGCCGCACGCGTGCATTGTCGGACCGGTTGATTGCATTTCACGCGGCCGACGCAGCACTGGCCGCCTGTACCGCGCGATTGCTCCGCGGCGGGGCGCCGTACATGGACGAACCGCTATCACCCGGCGAGCCCGATGCATGGCGGCGTACGCCCGCGCTGGGCGTCGACGATGCATTCGCGCCGTTCGCCTCCTGGCCGATGGCGGCCCAGCCGCCGCGTTGCCTGATCGAAGCCTGGCGAGGCGTGGGTCCGCAACGGAGTCGCGCTTACCTCGTCACCGCGCGTGGTGTCGGCGGCCATGCGTCGAGCGTGGTCTGGCTGCAGAGCCAGGTCGCGCTGCGCGACGGACGCATCGTGGCGCAGCGCTGGCGTCGCGTCGCGGCGGTGCATCGATGAAAGCGCCTGGATTGCTGCGCCGGTCGGCGGCGTTTACGTTGCTCGAACTGATGATCGTGCTTGCGATCGTCGCCGTGCTGGCCGCGTGGGGCGTCCCGTCGTATCGCGAACATGTCGCGCGCATGCATCGCGCGTCCGCGGTTGCCGCGCTGTATCGCGCCGCTCAATATCTCGAAACGCTCGACGGCCCGGCGCCGCAGACGTTGCCGGATGCATACGCACAGGCACCGCCGGACGGGCAGGCGATTTACCGCGTGGGGCTGAAGCGATCGGTCGGCGACGATGCGCAGGTCGTCTACGAACTCGTTGCGAACCCGCTCGAGGCAGGCCCGATGCGCGCCGATGCATGCGGCGCATTCACGCTGCGTTCGGACGGCACGAAAGGCAATACGGGATCGAGCGACGCAGCGTCCGAGACACTGGAGCGGACATGCTGGGGCGTGCGCTGATCGCCCGATTACCCGATCATCCGATCACGTACGGAAAACGCACACCGCCGGATGGCCGTGCACGCCCGTCGTTGCGCATCAGTCGTCGTTCGCGGCCATTGCGCGCTCATCGCGCGACTGTTTCCAGATCCGGTAGAACTCCCACGCGGCGAAGCCGACGGTGCCCCACTTCAGCGCGGGGCCCGCGCTCGCGCGCAGCAGCGATCGAATGGGTTTCGCCAGCACGAGCGACGCGAGCGAACTCAGCATCGGATACTGGTTGACGAGCTGGCCGAGGTTCGCGTTCAGGTTCTTGGCGGACTGGCTCAACTTGCCGCTCGACAGGCCGGGGATGAACACCTTGAGCCAGCTGAAGCGCGTGACGGCGTGGCGCATTTCGGCGGCGGCTTCGGCAAGCTCGAGCCGCTCGACCTCGGATCGCAGGATCAGCAATTCCTTGCGGAGCGCGCGATGCTGCGACGCGCTCCACTTCGATCGCGACGAATGGGGGCGGGGCGAGTGGCCCGTGACGTTCTGGCTCATGGCGCGTCGGCGAAGTAGGTGAGAGGGGTGAACGCGACTGCGTTCACGGCTTGCCGCGGAAAGCCTCGCGGTCTTTCTCGAGCTCGGCGAGCGTTGCTTCGAACACGGTCGGCGCCTCGCGCAGGCCCGTGCGCGCCTTCAGCGCACATGCGATACCGGCGATCGCGTACAGCGCGGTGATGACCGCGAGCGATTGCCACCGGTAGGTGTCCCAGAACGCGATCGTGACGAGCACGGTCAGGCTGATGAGCGCCATCGTCGCGAGCATCATGGCCGCGAGCCCGAGGAACAGCACGCCCATCAGGCGTTCCTTCTCCTCGGCGAGTTCGATGCCGACCAGTTCGAGGCGCGTCTGCAGCAGGCCGATCGCGGAGCCGACGAAGCGGCGCAACGGTCCCTGGCCGGACGGCTGCGAGTGGGTGTCTGTCGTCATGAATAAGGCGCTTGCGCGCGCAGTGAGCGTCTAGGTCAAAGCTGGCCGGCGGCGAACCGCCGGCCGGCTTCGGCGCCCATGTGCCGCACCGGGCGGCGCATGGGGCGGAACGGCGCCGAGCGCGTTACTTGCGGTTGATCAGCAGGCCGATCAACACGCCGACGCCGGCGGCGACGCCGATCGACGTCCACGGATGCTCGTGCACGTAGTCGTCGGTCGCGCGCGCGGCCTTCTTGCCTTTCTCGACCACCACGACCTGGACGTCGGTTGCCTTTTCCTTGGCCTGCTTCAGGCGCGACAGGGCTTTTTCGCGCAGTTCGGCCGCACGGTCGCCCGTGCTGCTCGCTGCTTGCTTGAGCAGATCCTCGGCGTCCGCGAGAACGGTTTTGATATCCGACATCAGTTTCTCCTTGTTGATTTCCGACATTGCAACTCCCTTCATGCTGTCATGCTGCAGGTTCATATCCTAGCGAAACGCCTGCCCGCTGGCGAGCCGGGACAAATAAACGGCGGCAATGCAAGACTGCATGGTAAACGACTCGTAATCGTCAACAGAGCTTCAGACGATACGAAAAGTTTCCCTGGCGCCATTCGTGCCGCGCCGCCACCCGGCAAAAATGACAAAAAAGTATGAATATCAAACGTAATAATCGTTCGCATGTCTCATTGCTTCCCGTAAGCTGATGGACTGTCCCGCGCCATCCAGCGCGCGGTTTCAACCAGCATCGTTCGAGGAGGGAACATCATGAGTCTGCGTCTTGGCGACATCGCACCGGATTTCGAGCAGGAATCGAGCCTGGGCCCCATCAAGTTTCACGAGTGGCTGGGCGACAGCTGGGGTGTCCTGTTCTCGCACCCGGCCGATTACACGCCGGTGTGCACGACTGAACTCGGGCTGACCTCGAAGCTGAAGGGCGAATTCGAGAAACGCAACGTGAAGGTGATCGCGCTGTCGGTCGACAGCGTCGAATCGCACAAGGGCTGGATCAACGACATCAACGAAACGCAGTCGACCGTGGTCGGTTTCCCGATCATCGCCGACGCGGACCGCAAGGTTTCGCAGCTGTACGACATGATCCACCCGAACGCGAACGAAACGCTGACGGTGCGCTCGCTGTTCGTGATCGACCCGAACAAGAAGGTGCGGCTCACCATCACCTATCCGGCCAGCACCGGCCGTAACTTCGACGAAGTGTTGCGCGTGATCGACTCGCTGCAGCTGACCGATAATTACAAGGTCGCGACGCCCGGCAACTGGAAGGACGGCGACGACGTCGTGATCGTGCCGTCGCTGCAGGATCCGGAAGAGCTGAAGAAACGCTTCCCGAAGGGCTTCAACGCCGTGCGCCCGTACCTGCGCCTCACGCCGCAGCCGAACAAGTAAGCAGCGGCTGCCGCATCGGCGGCGCGTGACGCACGCGCGTCGATGAAAACGGCCCGCCCGGCAGTGATGCCGGGCGGGCCGTGTCGTTTCAGCGGCGACGATGCGACGCGAAGGGCGCCGCGCCGCGCAGGCGAATGATCAGAAGAATGCCTGGATGCCCGTCTGGGCGCGGCCGAGGATCAGCGCATGGATGTCGTGCGTACCTTCGTACGTATTCACTACTTCGAGGTTCACGAGGTGTCGCGCGACGCCGAATTCGTCCGAGATGCCGTTGCCGCCGAGCATGTCGCGCGCGAGCCGCGCGATGTCGAGTGCCTTGCCGCACGAGTTGCGCTTCATGATCGACGTGATCTCGACGGCCGCCGTGCCTTCGTCCTTCATCCGGCCGAGACGCAGCACGCCTTGCAGGCCGAGCGTGATTTCGGTCTGCATGTCGGCGAGCTTCTTCTGGATCAACTGGTTCGCGGCGAGCGGGCGGCCGAACTGCTTGCGGTCGAGCACGTACTGGCGCGCGGTGTGCCAGCAGGACTCGGCTGCGCCGAGCGCGCCCCAGGCGATCCCGTAGCGCGCCGAGTTCAGGCACGTGAACGGGCCGCGCAGGCCGCTCACGTCCGGCATCAGGTTCTCTTCGGGCACGAACACCTCGTCGAGGACGATCTCGCCGGTGATCGACGCACGCAGCCCGACCTTGCCGTGGATCGCCGGCGCCGACAGTCCCTTCCAGCCCTTCTCGAGAATGAAGCCGCGGATCGCGTCCTTGCCGTTTTCTTCCAGTTTCGCCCACACGACGAACACGTCGGCGATCGGCGAGTTGGTGATCCACATCTTCGCGCCGGACAGCGAATAGCCGCCGGGCACCTTCTTCGCGCGCGTGACCATGCTGCCCGGGTCGGAGCCGTGGTTCGGCTCGGTCAGCCCGAAGCAGCCGATCCATTCGCCGCTCGCGAGCTTCGGCAGGTATTTCTGCTTCTGCGCGTCCGAGCCGAATTCGTGGATCGGCACCATCACGAGCGACGACTGCACGGACATCATCGAGCGGTAGCCGGAGTCGACGCGCTCGACTTCGCGCGCGATCAGCCCGTAGCTCACGTAATTGAGGCCGGGGCCGCCGTATTCTTCCGAAATCGTCGGGCCGAGCAGGCCGATCTCGCCCATCTCGCGGAAGATCTCGGCGTCGGTGCGCTCGTGGCGGAACGCTTCGGTCACGCGCGGCGCGAGCTTGTCCCGCGCGTACGCGTGCGCGGCATCGCGCACCATCCGCTCTTCTTCGGTCAGTTGCTGGTCGAGCAGCAGCGGATCGTCCCAATGAAAAGTTGCAGCAGCCATCGTTTCATCTCCTGTCGGCCCCGGGTTGGCGCTTCGCCGCCTGGCCCGATGTCTAAAGTTCGCTTGACTCAGGTTCCGCTGTGCGGAACAATGTTTTGCAAAACGAACCCAGTGTAGCATCAGATGACGCTTTCAACCATCGACGAAACCACGATCGACGAACGCAAGTTCGTCGTTGCGCTCGCGCGCGGGCTCGACCTGCTGCGCGCATTCCGGCCCGGCGAGACGATGCTCGGCAATCGCGACTTCGCGGAGCGCACCGGGCTGCCGAAGGCGACGGTGAACCGGCTCGCCTACACGCTGACCGTGCTCGGCTACCTGCGCTACGACGAGACGCTCGGAAAGTATGCGCTCGACGCCGGCGTGCTGTCGCTCGGCTACGCGCTGCTGTCCGGCTCGGGCACCCTCGATCTCGCGCGGCCGCACATGCAGGCGCTCGCGCGCGAGATCGGCGCGGCCGTGTCGCTCGGCTGCCGGGACGGGCTCGACATGATCTATCTGGAGACGATCCGCAGCGAAACGGCGCTGACGCTCGGGCTGGCGCCCGGCTCGCGGCTGTCGATGCTGACGAGCTCGATGGGGCGCGCGTACCTGGCCGTGCAGCCGGAGGACGTGCGCCGCGCGCTCTACGCGGATCTGCACCGGGCGGCGGGCGGCGCGGCCGATGCGGATGCACTCGTCGCGGCAGCCCAGGACGCGGTGGCCGAATTCTCCGCGGGCGGATGCTGTTATTCGTTCCGCGCGTGGCACATGGACGTGAACGCGGCCGCCGTGCCGTTTCGCGAGCCGCGCGAGGGGCGCTGGCTGATCCTGAGCTGCAGCGGGCCTGCGTCGTCGATGGACGAGGACGTGTTCCGCACGCAGGTCGGGCCGAAGCTGAAGGCGCTCGCGCAGCGGCTCGGGCAGACGGTCTGAAACGGGCACTGCGCGCGGCGTGTCGCCGGAGCGCCCGGGCACGCGAACGGGCGCGCCGACATCCCGATCCCCACCGCAACCCGCTCGCTGAATCGAATCCACGATCCTGCGCGGCGCTCCCCGCGCGCCGGCTGCGCCCGCGCGCCGGCAGCCACACCGTCGATCAGGCCGTGACGACCTTCGCGAACACCGGCCCCTGCATGAACCGCACGTCGTGCTGGCGCAGCAGCTCGCACTGCGTCTCGTCGACGACGCCGTCGAAAATCAGCGGAATCCGCACGCGCTGCGCATACGCGACCAGCGCCTTCACCATCCCGTCGCGCAGCGCGATGCCCGCATCCATCTTGATGTAGTCGGGCCGTGCCATCTCCGATTCGACCGCGAGGATCCGGCCCGGGTCGGGCAGCTTGTCGGCGACCTTGAAGCCGTGATGCTGGTAGCTGCGCGTCAGGTAGCCGAGGAAGGTCTTGTGCGCGACCGCGACGGCCGGCAGCTCGATCACGACCCGCTCGGTCGGCAGCCCGAAGCGCTGCAGCACCGACGAGAAATGCTTGCCGTGGTCGTACTTCACGCTCTTGAGCAGCCGTTCGTGCACGCGCAGGAACAGCAGCCCGTGACGTTGCGCGCCGAAGAAGTTGATCGCGTGCAGCGCGCGCGACAGCCGGTCGATCGCGACGAGCGTCTGGTCGTCGACGGCCGAATCGACCGGATCGTGCGGCGCGCCCGTGACCAGCGTGACGGCCTGGAAGCCGAGTTCGTCGCCGTAGCGCTCGATCGCGTCCGCGAACGACGTCGATTGCGGCGCGCCGGGCATCGTCACGTCGTAGATCGGCTCATAGGCGCTCGCGAGCGTGCGCTCCGGCAGATTGGCGCACGCGGTGCCGCCCTCGGCGAGCGCAAGGTGTTCCCGCAGATACGGCAGTTGCCCGGCACGGACGACCAGTTCGGGAATGTTGGGCGGAATCATCGGCGTGGGAAGGAAAAAATGGCGGCCGAAAGGCCGCCTCATCTCTGGATATTAGCAGCGCGAGCCCGGCTCGGCTTGGCGTTTCGCTCATATGGTTATCCCGTCCGGAACCGGTGGCTAGGGTTTACGTTGATTTCACTATTCGTAATTGGTTTTACTATTCGTAAATCCAAGAATGTGTCGCCGATCAAGAAAAGCGGCGTTCGGGCGCCCGCAGCGGTGCCGTTTCCCGAATCGGATCAACAGGAAGCAAGGAGCGAGACGTGGCGGTTGACAGGAAGTGGACGGAACAGGGCGGGCCGCGGCGGCGGCGGGCAACGGGCATGAGCGGAACGACGCTGCGTGCGCCGGCATGCACACGGCAGGGCTGAGGAGCGGATGGCGACCATGAGCATCGATTACCAGACGCTGAAGTTCGACTACCGGCCGCGCGCGACGCGCGCCGCCGGCGATGACGCGGCCCTCCACCCGGTGATCGTCGTCGGCGCGGGCCCGGTGGGCCTGTCGGCCGCGATCGACCTGGCGCAGCAGGGCGTGCCGGTCGTGCTGCTCGACGACGACGACACGCTGTCGACGGGCTCGCGCGCGATCTGCTTCGCGAAGCGCACGCTCGAGATCTTCGACCGGCTCGGCTGCGGCGAGCGCTTCGTCGACAAGGGCGTGAGCTGGCATGTGGGCAAGGTGTTCCTGCAGGACGAACAGCTGTATGCGTTCGACCTGCTGCCGGAGGAAGGCCACGCGCGTCCCGCGTTCATCAACCTGCAGCAGTACTACGTCGAAGGCTATCTGGCCGAGCGCGCGTTCGCGCTGCCCAACCTCGACATTCGCTGGAAGCACAAGGTGACGGGTGTCGCGCAGTCGGCGGAACACGCCACGCTCACCGTCGAGACGCCGGAAGGGATCGAGACGCTGCGTGCGCAATACGTGATCGCGGCCGACGGCTCGCGCAGCCCGATGCGCGCGGCGATGGGCCTCGAGAGCCGCGGCCGCACGTTCAAGGACCGCTTCCTGATCGCCGACGTGAAGATGAAGGCGGAATTCCCGACCGAACGCTGGTTCTGGTTCGATCCGCCGTTCCACCGCAACCAGTCGGTGCTGCTGCACCGCCAGCCCGACAACGTGTGGCGCATTGACTTCCAGCTCGGCTGGGACGCCGATCCGGTCGCCGAGAAGCAGCCGGAACGCGTGATCCCGCGCGTGCGCGCGCTGCTCGGGCCGGACGTCGAGTTCGAGCTCGAATGGGTGAGCGTCTATACGTTCCGCTGCCAGCGGATGGACACGTTCCGTCATGGCCGCGTGCTGTTCGCGGGCGATTCCGCGCACGGCGTGTCGCCGTTCGGTGCGCGCGGCGCGAACAGCGGCGTGCAGGACGCGGACAACCTCGCGTGGAAGCTGAAGCTCGTGCTCGACGGCCGCGCGCACGACCGCCTGCTCGACACCTATGCGAGCGAGCGCGAGTTCGCGGCCGACGAGAACATCCGCAATTCGACGCGCTCGACCGACTTCATCACGCCGAAGAGCGCGGTATCGCGCGTGTTCCGCGACGCGACGCTGAAGCTTGCGCGCGACTGCGAATTCGCGCGCAAGCTCGTGAACAGCGGCCGCCTGTCGGTGCCTGCCGTGCTGACCGATTCGCCGCTGAACACGCCGGACCGCAACGGCGACGCGTTCGCGTGCGCGATGCGGCCGGGCGCGGCGGCGGCCGATGCGCCGGTGCGCGCGCAGGGTGCGTCCGGCTGGCTGCTGCGGCATCTGGGCGACGGCTTCGCGGGCATGCTGTTCGGGCTGCCGGGCGACGCCGCCGCGCTCGCGCAGGCGCTCGACGGCCTCGCGCTGCCGGTGCGGCCGGTGCTGGTCGTGCCGGCCGGGCATGCGCAACCGGTGGCCGGCGTCGACGTCGTGGAGGACGTCGACGGTTTCGTCGCGCAACGCTACGACGCGAAGCCCGGCACGTTCTACCTGCTGCGTCCCGACCAGCACGTCTGCGCACGGATGCGCACGCTCGAGCGCCAGGCGATCGCCGACGCACTGGCGCGCGCGACCTGCGCACGCGCAACCGCGCATTGACTACGACAACGATACCGGAGACACCCGTCATGCCCCGACTCGACACCCGCCCGCGCCTGGCCGATCCGGACGCGTTCTACGAAGCGCTGATCGACATGCATCGCGACCTGTCGGACGCCGACAGCCAGCTCGTCAACGCGAAGCTGATCCTGCTGCTCGCGAACCAGATCGGCGACGCCGACGTGCTGCGCGAAGCGATGGCGCTCGCGCGCCAGGGCGTGACGCCGCCCGTGCATCCGGCCGCCGAGGCGGCGCAATGAGCGCGGCGCCGGCCGACGCGCGCGTGCTCGAAGTCGAGCGCGTGATCGACGAGACGCATCGCCCGGGCTTTCACTGGATGCTGCTCGTGTTGTGCGGGCTGTGTCTCGTGATCGACGGCTTCGATGCGCAGGCGATGGGGTATGTCGCGCCGAGCGTGATCGCCGAATGGGGCGTGCCGAAGCAGGCGCTCGGGCCCGTGTTCAGCGCGAGCCTGTTCGGGATGCTGCTCGGCGCGCTCGGGTTGTCGGTGCTGGCCGACCGGATCGGGCGGCGCCCGGTGCTGATCGGCTCGACGCTGTTCTTCGCGGTGACGATGCTCGCGACGCCGTTCGCGGGTTCGATCCCGGTGCTGATGGCGCTGCGCTTCGTCACGGGCCTCGGCCTCGGCTGCATCATGCCGAACGCGATGGCGCTGGTCGGCGAGTTCAGCCCGGCCGCCCATCGCGTGAAGCGGATGATGATCGTGTCGTGCGGCTTCACGCTCGGCGCCGCGCTCGGCGGCTTCATCAGCGCCGCGCTGATTCCGGCGCTCGGCTGGCGCTCGGTGTTCTTCGTCGGCGGCGCGGTGCCGCTGGTGCTGACGCTCGCGATGTTCGCGCGGCTGCCCGAGTCGCTCCAGTTCCTGGTGCTGAAAGGGCGCGACGCGCACGCACGCGCCTGGCTCGCGCGCTTCGCGCCGCAGGCCGGCATCGACGCGACCACGCGCCTCGTCGTGCGCGAGCGCGCGGCGAGCGGCGCGCCGGTCGCCGAGCTGTTCCGTCATGGCCGCCTGCCGGTCACGCTGCTGCTGTGGGCGATCAGCTTCATGAACCTGATCGACCTGTACTTCCTGTCGAACTGGCTGCCGACGGTGATGCGCGACGCGGGCTATTCGCCGGGCACGGCGGTGATCGTCGGCACGGTGCTGCAGACGGGCGGCGTGATCGGCACGCTGTCGCTCGGCTGGTTCATCGAACGCTACGGCTTCGTGCGCGTGCTGTTCGCGTGCTTCGCATGCGCGGCCGTGTCGGTGGGGCTGATCGGCTCGGTCGCGCATGCGTTGCCGTGGCTGCTGCTCGTGGTGTTCGCGGGCGGGTTCTGCGTGGTCGGCGGGCAGCCGGCCGTGAACGCGCTCGCGGGCCAGTATTACCCGACGTCGCTGCGCTCGACCGGCATCGGCTGGAGCCTCGGTATCGGCCGGATCGGCTCGGTGCTCGGGCCGCTCGTCGGCGGACAACTGATTGCGCTCAACTGGACCAACGGCGCGCTGTTCCATGCGGCCGCGGTGCCCGTGCTGTGCTCGGCGCTGTTCGTGCTGGGCCTGGCCGGCGTCACGCGGCGCAGCGGGGCGCAGGCGCCGAACGCCGCCTTGAATTGATGGAGAAAGGAAACGATGACGCTTGACCTGTCGAAACCGGCAACCGCCGGCTACCAGAGCGGTTTCGCGAACGAATTCGCGACCGAGGCGCTGCCGGGCGCGCTGCCGCACGGCCGCAACTCGCCGCAGCGCGCGCCGTACGGGCTGTATGCGGAGCAGCTGTCGGGCACCGCGTTTACCGCACCGCGCAGCCACAACCGCCGCTCGTGGCTGTACCGGATCCGGCCGGCGGCCGTGCACCGGCCGTTCGAGCCGTTCACGGGCCCGCAGCGGCTCGTGTCGGAATTCGGCGACTCGGCCGACGTGCCGCCGACGCCGCCGAACCAGCTGCGCTGGGATCCGCTGCCGATGCCGGTCGAGCCGACCGATTTCGTCGAAGGGCTCGTGACGATGGCCGGCAACGGCTCGGCGGCCGCGATGAACGGCTGTGCGATCCACCTGTACGCGGCGAACCGCTCGATGCAGGACCGCTTTTTCTACAGCGCCGACGGCGAGCTGCTGATCGTGCCGCAGCAGGGGCGGCTCTTCATCGCGACCGAATTCGGCCGGCTCGACGTCGAGCCGTTCGAGATCGCGGTGATTCCGCGCGGCGTGCGTTTTTCCGTCGCGCTGCCGGACGGCGATGCGCGCGGCTACATCTGCGAGAACTTCGGCGCGCTGCTGCGCCTGCCGGACCTCGGCCCCATCGGTTCGAACGGGCTCGCGAACCCGCGCGATTTCCTCACGCCGCAGGCCGCGTACGAGGATCGCGAGGGCGCGTTCGAGCTGGTCGCGAAGCTGAACGGGCGCTTGTGGCGCGCGGACATCGGCCATTCGCCGTTCGACGTCGTCGCGTGGCACGGCAACTACGCGCCGTACAAATACGACCTGCGCCTGTTCAACACGATCGGCTCGATCAGCTTCGACCATCCCGATCCGTCGATCTTTCTCGTGCTGCAGTCGCCGAGCGACACGCCGGGCGTCGACACGATCGACTTCGTGATCTTCCCGCCGCGCTGGCTCGCGGCCGAGGATACGTTCCGCCCGCCCTGGTTCCACCGCAACGTCGCGAGCGAGTTCATGGGGCTCGTGCACGGCGCGTACGACGCGAAGGCCGAAGGCTTCGTGCCGGGCGGCGCGAGCCTGCACAACTGCATGTCGGGCCACGGGCCGGATGCGGACACGTTCGAGAAGGCGTCGGCGAGCGACACGACGAAGCCGCACAAGGTCGACGCGACGATGGCGTTCATGTTCGAAACCCGCACGCTGATCCGGCCTACGCGCTATGCGCTCGACACCGCGCAGCTGCAGGCCGACTACTTCGAATGCTGGCAAGGCATCAGGAAACACTTCAATCCGGAGCAACGATGAGCGATACCCAAGACTGGCGCGCGACGCTCGACCCGGCTCGCAAGAGCTGGGTCGAGACGGCGAACGATCCCGCCTGCGATTTCCCGATCCAGAACCTGCCGTTCGGGATCTTCAGCGATGCGAAGCAACCGGCGCGCCGCGCGGGCGTCGCGCTCGGCGACCAGATCGTCGACCTCGCCGCGCTCGCGCGTGCGGGCCTCGTGACGCTGCCGGCCGGCGCCGACGTGTTCGCCGCGCCGACGCTCAATGCGTTCATCGCGCTCGGCCGCGACGCATGGCGCAGCGTGCGCGTGCAGCTGTCGACGCTGTTTTCGCGCGACGACGCGCGACTGCGCGATGATGCCGCGTTGCGCGCGCAAGCGCTCGTCGCGCAGCGCGACGCGACGCTGCACCTGCCGGTCGACATTCCCGGCTACACCGATTTCTATTCGTCGAAGGAGCATGCGACCAACGTCGGCTCGATGTTTCGCGATCCGAAGAATGCGCTGCTGCCGAACTGGTCGGAGATGCCGATCGGCTACAACGGCCGCGCGTCGTCGGTGGTCGTGAGCGGCACGCCGGTGCGGCGCCCGAACGGGCAGCTGAAGCTGCCCGACCAGGAGCGTCCGGTGTTCGGAGCGTGCCGCAAGCTCGACATCGAACTGGAGACGGGCTTCATCGTCGGCCGCGGCAATGCGCTCGGCGAGCCGATCGCGTGCGAGGATGCCGAAGCGCACATCTTCGGGATGGTGCTGCTGAACGACTGGAGCGCGCGCGACATCCAGCAGTGGGAATACGTGCCGCTCGGCCCGTTCAACTCGAAGGGCTTCGCGACGACGATCTCGCCGTGGATCGTCACGCTCGACGCGCTCGAACCGTTTCGCGTCGCGCAGCCCGAACAGTCGCCGCAGCCGCTCGCGTATCTGCGGCACGCGGGCAAGCATGCATTCGACATCGCGCTCGAGGTGACGCTGCGCGCCGAAGGTGCGGCCGAAGCGACGTCGATCTGCCGCACCAACTTCAGGCACATGTACTGGACGATGGCGCAGCAGCTCGCGCATCACACGGTCGCGGGCTGCAACACGCGCGTGGGCGACCTGATGGGTTCGGGCACGATCAGCGGGCCGACGAAGGATTCGTTCGGCAGCCTGCTCGAACTGACGTGGAACGGCAAGGAGCCGCTCGCGCTGAACGGCGGCGGCAGCCGCGCGTTCATCGAGGACGGCGACGAGCTCACGCTCGCCGGGTGGTGCCAGGGCGATGGTTATCGCGTCGGCTTCGGCACCTGTGCCGGCAAGATTCTTCCCGCGCGGAGCGCGTGACGGATCGCGGCCAACGCCGGCGTCAGACCGCGCGCTGCAACGCGGCGCGTCGTTCCCACAGCGCTGCCGCGACGAACGCGGCGACGCAGACGACCAGCACGGCGATCAGCGCGTTGCTGCCGAGTTGCTCCATCAATGCGCCGGCGACCAGCGGACCGCCGAAGCTCGCGGCACTCCACGACGCCGACACGAGCGAGCTCGCGGTGACGAGCGCCGCGCCGCGAAAGCGTTCGCCGCACGCGACGAGCGACAGCGTGTAGATGCTGCCGGCCGCCGCGCCCAGCACGAACAGCAGCGGCCAGCATAGCCACGGGTTCGCGATCACGAACGGCAGCAGCGGCAGGCCCGCGAGCACGATCCAGCCGGCGCCGAGGTGCACGCGTTCGCGGCCGAGCTTGTCCGCGAGCCAGCCGATCGGGAACTGCATCGCGGTGTCGCCGAACAGCATGATCGACGCGAGCAGCACGGCGGTCGCGCTCGCGACGCCGTGATCCATCGCATAGAGCGGCAGCAGCGACAGCGCGAGCGTATCGAACAGCGCGAAGAAGCCCGTGCCGATGATCAGCGCGGGCATGCGCGGCAGCACGGCGAACCAGCTGTCGTGCGCTGCGTGATGTGCGTCATCGCCGGCGAGCGGCGCGCGCCGGATCGTCGCGAGCGCCGGCAGCGCGAGCAGGAACAGCGCGCCGCACAGCGCGAAGCGGATGCGCGTCGCGCCGGCGATCTGGCTGACGAGCACCGGGCCGGCCATCTGGAACAGCGTGAAATTGGTCGCGTAGATCGCGACCACGCGACCGCGTGTCGAGTCGTCGGCGAGCTGGTTGACCCATGCCTCGCCGATCGTGAACAGCAGCATCAGCGCCGCGCCGCACAGCACGCGCAGCGCGCCCCACACGATCAGGTTCGACGTGAACTGCATCAGCGCGGTCGCCGCGGCGAGCAGCACGACCGACACGACGATCGCGCGGCGCGCGCCGATGCGCCGTGCGAGCGCGGTGACGAACGGGACGATCGCGAGGCCGCCCAGGGCCTGCGCGGCGGTCAGCATGCCGACGACGTTGGTGCCGTGTCCGGCTTCGGTCAAGGCGAGCGCGGTGAGCGGCATCGTGGCGCCGGTGCCGAGACCGACCACCGCGACGCTCAGGATCAGCGCGAGGAAATCACGATTGAGAATGGCTTTCATCGGCCGCGATGCTACACCGTGGCCCCTGAAAGGTCCATGAAGGCCGTCAGGATCGAATGGGGTTGCGTGCGCAACGATCGCGGCGGCGCGCGGGCGCGGGCGCGCGCCGTGTCGCCGCGCGTCGCCGCTGCGCGCGCGTCATACGTATCCGGTCGGCCCGCTCACCGGGCGGCGCTCGAGCGACGCCGACCACAGCGTGAGCGCGAGCGCGGCGACCGCCATCGCTGCACCGACCCACGGCAGGTTCACGAGCGACACGCCGGAGCCGATCGCCATCCCGCCGAGCCACGCGCCCGTCGCGTTGCCGAGGTTGAACGCGCCCTGGTTCAGCGTCGACGCGAGGTTCGGCGCGTCGCTCGCGCGATCGACGATCAGGATCTGCAGCGGCGGCACGATCGCGAACGCGAGGATGCCCCAGACGAAGATCGTCGCGAGTGCCGCGAACGGCAGGTGCATCGTGCCCGCGAACAGCGCGAGGACGATGCCGATCAGCGCGAGCGTCGCGATCAGCGACGGCATCCGGCGCCAGTCGGCGAGCTTGCCGCCGAGCGTGCCGCCGACGGTCAGGCCGAGACCGAACAGCAGCAGCACGTAGGTGACCTGGCGCGGCGAGAAGCCCGTCACGTCCTCGAGGATCGGCGTGATGTACGTGAACACGCTGAACAGGCTCGCCGACGCGAGCACGCTGATGCCGAGCACCATCAGCACCTGCGGGTGCTTCAGCACGCTGAATTCGCGCGTGATGCTGGTGTCGGGCATCGCGAGGTGCTTCGGCAGACACACCGCGAGCGCGGCGGCCGCGGCGATGCCGATGCCGGTGACGGCCCAGAACGTCGCGCGCCAGCCGTACGCCTGGCCGAGCGCGGTGCCGAGCGGCACGCCGAGCACGTTCGCGAGCGTGAGGCCGGTGAACATCAGCGCGATCGCCTGCGCGCGGCGGTTCGGCGCGACGAGGTTGCTCGCGACCACCGAGCCGATCCCGAAGAACGCGCCGTGGCAGAACGCGGTGACGACCCGCGCGGCCATCAGCACCGCATAGCCGGGCGCGATCGCGCAGAACAGGTTGCCCGCGATGAACAGCCCGATCAGGCCCATCAGCGCGCGCTTGCGCGGCATCTTCGCGGTGACGATCGCGAGGATCGGCGCGCCGATCGTCACGCCGAGCGCGTAGCCCGACACGAGCATCCCGGCGGCCGGGATCGACACGCCGAGGTCGCGGGCGACGTTGGGCAGCAGCCCCATGATCACGAACTCGGTGGTACCGATTCCAAATGCGGCGACGGCAAGGGCGAAAAGAGGTAATGGCATCGCGGTGGGCTACGGAAAAGGCCGCGGCCCGGGATCGGCGCGGCATGCGCGGAAGGGGCGAGGCGAGGAGATATCAGCCGCGATTCTACTTCAGTGAAAACCCCTATGCTCGGGGTCAAAATGGTTGTTGCCGGCGTGCGACGGGGTGACGGCCAGGGTGCGCCCAAAGTGTGGGATTTGGCGGTGTTCGGCGCCCGGTGGTGGTGGCAAGACAAGCCGAGGCGAAAAGGAGGCCAAGGCGAGGCGAGGCGAAATATCGGGTCGGAGCAAGACCGGCGAAGCGGCCGTTCCGCGCCTCGTGCATCCCGTCAGCGGTCGGACAGGGCGCCGGCGGGTGTCGAGCCGGAGCAGTCGTCAGGCGCGGCAAGCTCGGGCGACGGCGACGATCCGCAGGTCGCGCCGGAGGTTGCCTTGCCCTCGGCGACCCCGGCCGCCGACGCATCCCAGCCGTTTTCGAACAGGCACGCCTCGATCGGCATCCGCGCGGCCCACCGCTCTTCCTCGAGCATCGGCTTCGCATAGAACGCGTCGACATGCCCGACGCACAGCACGGCGATCGGCTTCGCGCCGGCCGGCATGCCGAGCAACGTGCGCAGCGCGTCGACATCGAACAGCGACACCCAGCCCATCCCGAGCCCTTCGGCGCGCGCGGCGAGCCACATGTTCTGGATCGCGCAGGCGGCCGACGCGAGGTCCATCTCCGGCAGCGTGCGGCGGCCGAACACGTGGCGCTCGCGGTCGTCGGTCAACGCGACGACCAGCAGTTCGCCGCATTCGCGCACGCCTTCGACCTTCAGCCGCATGAATTCGTCCTGCCGCTCGCCGAGCGCGTCGGCGGTTGCGCGGCGCTCGGCCTCGACCAGCGCATGGATCGCGGTGCGCAGCGCGGGATCGGTGATGCGGATGAAGCGCCACGGCTGCATGAAGCCGACGCTCGGCGCGTGGTGCGCGGCGCGCAGCAGCCGCGCGAGCGTGGCCGGATCGACGGGTGCCGGCGTGAAGTGGCGCATGTCGCGCCGTTCGAAGATGGCGCGGTAGACCGCGGCAATGGCGGAGTCGTCGAAACGCATGAGCGGCAGAAGCAGGGGGAGGTCGGCGCAACGATAGCAGACGCCGCGCATGCGGCGTTACATCAGTCGAAATAAATTGACGAATCGTTGATGGATCGCGTGCGCGCAGGCGCCGCGCCAATGCTCCGCCAACACCGTGCGGAACGACGCGGCTCAGCGCCCCGTCGTGACGACGTTGGTCGGCGTGCCGGCGTGCCACGCCTCGATGTTCAGCAGCGTCGTGTGCGCGATCTCGGCGAGCGCCTCGCGCGTGAAGAACGCCTGGTGCGACGTGACGATCACGTTCGGGAACGTCAGCAGGCGCGCGAGCACGTCGTCCTGCAGCGGCAGGTCGGAGTGATCCTCGAAGAAGAGGCCGCTCTCCTCCTCGTACACGTCGAGCCCGAGATGACCGAGCTGGCCGCTCTTGAGCGCGTCGATCAGCGCCGGCGCGTCGACCAGGCCGCCGCGGCCGGTATTGATCAGCATCGCGCCGTGCTTCATCCGCGCGAGCGTCTGCGCGTTGATCAGATGGTGCGTCGACGGCAGCAGCGGGCAGTGCAGGCTGATGATGTCGGCATGGTGCAGCAGTTCGTCGAGCTCGACGTAGCGCGCGCCGTACGCGATCAGTTCGTCGTCGTACGGCGGCATCGAGTGTGCGAGCACATGCATCCCGAAGCCCATCATGATCTTCGCGAACACGCGGCCGATCAGGCCGGTGCCGATCACGCCGACGGTCTTGCCGTGCAGGTCGAAGCCGAGCAGGCCGTTCAGCGAGAAGTCGCCTTCGCGCGTGCGTGCGACCGCGCGCGGCAGCCGGCGGTTGAGCGCGAGGATCAGCGCGACCGCGTGTTCGGCGACCGCATGCGGCGAATATGCGGGCACCCGCACGACCGCGATGCGGAGCCGCTCGGCGGCCGCCAGGTCGACATGGTTGAAGCCGGCCGAGCGCAGCGCGATCAGGCGCGTGCCGCCGTCGGCGAGCCGTTCGAGCACGGCCGCGTCGACGGTGTCGTTGACGAACGGGCAGACGACCTCATAGCCGTGCGCGAGGATCGCGGTTTCCGCGTCGAGGTGCGACGGCTGGAAGTGCAGCCGATAACCGAATGACCGATTGGCGGCGGTGAACGATTCGTCGTCGTACTGCCGGCTGCTGAACAGGATCACACGCACGCTGCACCTCCGATGGCTGTCGCGTGCAGTTTACTGCAGGCCCGTCTGCCGGCCCGCGACGATCTCGGCGCGATCGGGCGTGCGCAGGAAGCCGTAGCCGGTCCGTTCGCGGGCCGCCTGCGCGCCGAAATGCTCGAGCGCATGCTCGACGAAGCTGCGTGTGCGGGCCGGCACGTACTGGCGGTTCGGGTAGACGAGCGACAGCTGCGCGTCCGGGTCGTCGATCCGGTAAGCGGGCAACAGCCGCACCAGCGTGCCGGTGGCGAGTGCATCGGCGACGCTCGGCTCGGGCAGTACCGCGATGCCGGACCCGGCGACGGCTGCCGCCTGCACGAGCGCCAGCTGGTTGACCGTGCAGGTCGGGCGCACCGTGACCGAATGCGTGACGCCGTCGTGGCCGACCAGCCGCCACGCGGGCGCATGCTGGTGCGGCGCGAGCGCGACCCAGTCGTGGCCCGGCAGGTCGTCGGGGGCGCGCGGCTCGCCGCGCCGTTCGAGATAGGCGGGCGCCGCGCAGGCGACGAACGGGTTCGGCGCGAGCGCGTGGCCGATCAGCGTCGGGTTGCCGTCGAGCCGGTTGCCGGTCACGATGCCGACGTCGTAGCCCGAATCGAGCACGTCGAGCGGCCCGTCGGCGACGGTGAGCTGCACGCGCAGTTCGGGGTAGCGGTGCCGGAAACTGCTGACGAGCGGCGTCAGCGCGAGCGGCGACAGCAGGCCCGATGCGACGACGCGCAGCGTGCCGGCCGGCTCGCGCACCGCGTGCGCGACGGATGCCTCGAGATGGTCGAATTCCTCGAGCAGCGCACGGCAGCCGTCGAGGTAGCGCAGGCCGGCCTCGGTCAGCGACAGGTTGCGCGTGGTGCGGTGGATCAACCGCGTGTTCAGGTGAGACTCGAGCATCGCGATCGAGCGCGTGACGAGCGCGTTGGACACGCCTAGATGGTGCGCCGCGCGCCGGAAGCTCTGCTGCTCGGCGACGCAGACGAACACACGCATGGTCTGAATCTGGTTCATGGCTCGCGAATTTCTGGCCCGGTTGATTGATTTTGGTTGGGATTTTTCGTCAAACGACCGGGAAAACCGTCGCACGACACCGGTTCTCATCCGTCTCGAAAAATCGGTTTTTCGATTCTGCAGACGATTGTTCATTACGGAAGCGATATCGTCAACCTGAGAAAAGGGGCGGCTTGCGTAAAATCGAAATCGCGGGTATCGATTTTACGGATCGGAGAGGATGGCGTGCGCCTGGGTTAGCCTGGCGCGTATTTGGAAAACCTGCCTTGTATTTTAATATTCGGCATATAAATCAATGTGTTGAGATCGATGTAATGCGATCTGGTGCGGTAATGGGTGAAATCGCTCACCAATAGATGCTGCGATAGTGGATGTTTTAGTGCCGGTCTGGTTTTCGTGTGCCGATGCCAGTCGCGCGATTTTTATCGTGATCGCCGGTATTCCAGTCGATGCATGCAGCATGCTGAACTCGGGCGTCAGGATGCGCGTCTCAATATTGCCGGAGAAAATCGCGGGCATCGACCGTCCGTTGGAACCGTTTCGCATGCGGCCGGCAATGCCGCGGCAATACGAAACCCGGTCGTGCGACGCGGGCGCGGCAGGCTGGCCCGGTCCGTCGACCGGGCCAGCGTCACGCTGTCCGGGCGCGCGTGCCTCTTGCGCACGGGCGCGGAACGCGGAATGATCGATCAGTTCGCCGTGCCGTGCGGCGAACGACGTCCGAGCGTTTTCTCCGTTCCTCTTTTACCAGCCATGTCCATCGATTACTCGCCGATTCCCTGTCCCGTCGTCGTGCCGCTCGACGCGATCCTGCCCGAAGAACCGCTGCTGATGATGGGGGCCGGCCCGGTCCCGATCCCGGCCGCCGTCGCGAAGGCGAACACGATCGTGATCAACCACCTCGGCGCGACGATGGCGAAGATCATCGAGCAGGTGAAGGAGATGGCGCGCTACGTGTTCCAGACCCGCACGAAGTGGGTGCTCGGCGTCGCCGGCCCCGGTTCCGCCGCGATGGAGATGGCGATCTCGAACCTCGCGTGGCGCGGCACGCGCGTGCTGTCGATCCGCAACGGCTTCTTCAGTGCGCGGATGGCCGAGATGGCCACGCGCGTCGGCGCCGACGTCGCCACGCTCGAAGTGGCCGACCGCTCGGTCGCGAGCCTCGACGAGATCGCGGACGCGATCGCGCGCGAGCGGCCCGAGATCGTCACGATCGTGCAGGGCGAGACGTCGAACACCGTGTGGAACCGCGAGCTGCGCGACATCGCAGGGCTCGCGAAGGCGGCCGGCGCGCTGGTCGTCGTCGACGCGGTGTGCACGCTGTCGACGATGCCGCTCGAGATGGACGCGTGGGGCATCGATGCGGTGATCACGGGCGGCCAGAAGGGGCTGTCGTCGATTCCCGGCGTATCGCTGATCGCGTTCTCGGACGCCGCGTGGGACCGGATGAAGCAGCGTCCGGAACCGAACGCGCACTGGTGCCTCGACATGGCGCTCGCGGAGAACTTCTGGCACAACGCGGGCTACCACTACACGGCGCCGGTGTCGGGCGTGCTCGCGCTGCACGAGGCGCTGCGGCTCGTCTGCGCGGAGACGCTCGAAAGCCGCTTCGCGCGCCACCTGCGCTGCTCGCTCGCGTTGCAGGCGGGCGTCGAGGCGATGGGGCTCGCGCTCTATGCGCCGAAGGACTGCCGGCTCAACTCGGTGGTCGGGATCGAGACGCCCGAAGGGCTGACGCCCGGGATGGTGTGCGGCCATATCTCGAAGCAGTACCAGGTCGAGATCTCGGGCTCGTTCGGGCTGCCGATCGTGCGGATCGGGCAGATGGGCGAACAGTGCCGCGAACACAACCTGTTCCGCACGCTGCACGCGTTCGGCCGCACGATGATGGACCTGAAGGTGCCGGTGGACCTGCCGGCCGGCGTGGCCGCGCTCGAGCAGGAGTTGTCGCAGCGAGGCGCGTAAGCACGGAGACGGCGATGCGTGCCGGGTGCGCGCTGCGCCAGCCGGCACGTTGAAGGTGCGCGCGGGGCTCAGCCGCCCTGCATCGCGCGCCGGTACGCGTTCGGCGTCGTGCCGTGCGCGTCGCGAAAGCGATGGCTGAAGTGGCCGGCGTTCGCGTAGCCGCATTCGGCCGCGACCTGCGCGAGCGGCAGCGCCGTCGTGCGCAGCAGCAGGCGCGCCCGCGCGAGCCGCTGCTCGGCCACCCACGCGTGCGGCGCGCGGCCGAACGACAGCCGGAACATCCGCGAGAAATGGTATTCGGACAGCGCGGCAACCTCCGCCAGCTCGCCGAGCGTCAGCGGTTGCGACAGGTAGCTGTCGATGTAGTCGCGCACGCGGCGGCGCACGGCCGGCGCGAGCCCGCCGCGGAACGCGGTGTCGGTGCGCGTCGTGCTCTGGCTCCGCAGCAGCAGGCTCAATACGTCGTGCGCGGCCTCGTTCACGCGCAGCCGCCCGTCGGCATCGTCCCAGCGCTCCAGCGCAAGCGAACGGAACTGCGCCGCGACGCGCGCATCCTCGAAATAGGTGCGGTCGGCGAGCTTCAGCTCGCGCGGCTCGCGATCGAGTTCGCGGATCGCGCGCTGCGTGAAGTGCTCGGGCAGGAAGTACAGGTGGATGAAGTGCATCTCGCCGCGCACCCACCAGCGCGATTCATGGTCACCCGGCAGCGCGCACAGCAGGCTCGGCGCGCCGTAGCGCGGCACGCGTTCGCGCTCCGTCCGGTAGCCGCCGTCGAGATAGCACGACAGCGTGTGGTGGCCCGGCTGTTCGTAGATCGTCTCGCTTTCGTCGGTGATGCGCGTCCATTCGGCGATCGCGAGATGATCGCCGAGCCACGTGAAGCGCTCGAGCGTCGCGTTCGCCTCGGCGAGCGTGCGGCACACCGACTGCAGGCCGAACGGCATCGCACCGCCGGCAAGGGCGGCGGCGTGATCGGCGGGCGGGGCGTACAGGGGCGGACTCATGGTGCGACGAGTATAAGCGCGCGCGCGACGCGCCGTGCGGCCGCCCGAAAAAGACCGCAATTCCGGACAATCCGCGCGGGCGGGGCGGCGGCACAGTCTGAGTCCGTTTCACTCGTTTCGCTTCGTTGCCGCCATGAACCTGTCGCTTTATTTCGTCACCGTGCTGATCTGGGGCACCACCTGGATCGCGATCAAATGGCAGCTCGGCGCCGTGCCGCCGCCCGTGTCGATCGCGTGGCGCTTCTGGCTCGCGGCCGCCGTGCTGTTCGCGCTGCTGCGCGTGATGCGCCGGCCGGTGCGTCCGCCGCGCGAGGCGTGGCGCTACCTCGTCGCGCAGGGCTTCGCGTTGTTCTGCCTGAATTTCCTGTGCTTCTACTACTCGGAGCAGGTCGTGCCGAGCGGCCTCGTCGCGGTGATCTTCTCGACCGCGCCGCTCTTGAATTCGATCAACGGCCGGCTGTTCATGGGCCGCCCGCTGCGGCCGTCCGCGATTGCCGGCGCGCTGCTCGGGCTGACCGGCATCGCCTGCCTGTTCTGGCAGCAGATGGCTGGCCACCTCGACGATCACGCGACCTGGACGGGCCTCGCGATCGCGTTCGCGGGCACGATGTGCTTCTCGGCCGGCAACCTGCTGTCGAGCCGGATGCAATCGATGGGGCTGCATCCGCTCGCGACCAACGGCTGGGCGATGCTGATCGGCGCGGCGATCCTGACGGTCGGCAGTGCGGTGGCCGGGCTGCCGTTCATGATCGACCCGAGCCCGCGTTATCTCGGCGCGCTCGTCTATCTGGCCGTGCCGGGCTCGGTGATCGGGTTCACCGCGTACCTGACGCTCGTCGGCCGGATCGGGCCGGAGCGCGCGGCGTACTGCACGGTGCTGTTCCCGATCGTCGCGCTGGCCGTGTCGACGGTCTTCGAGGGCTACCAGTGGTCGCCGCTCGCGGTGATCGGGCTGCTGCTCGTGCTGACCGGCAATCTCGTTGCGTTCGACCTGACGCGCCGGTTGTTCCTGCGCACGGCTTGACCGGGGGCATCAGGCACTCTCCGGATATCGCACGGGAAAGTTGACTTGGTTGACTTGATTTCAATTCGGGACTAGGCTTGATCCTCCGGTTGCATCAGGAGGTGATGATGGTTACGCGCGCTCATGCGCTCGAAGGCACGGCGGCGATTCTCGATATCGAGACCGAGGAAGCGCTGCGCAGCGCCGTCGGCGCGGCAACCATGCTCGGGCCGGATCGCGCCCGTGCGCTGCTCAGGCTGTCGGACGAGCAACTTGGGCACCTGTTCAAGGTAGGCATCGCGCAGGTCATCGATCTGGCCGGCACGATCACGTTCGGTATCGCGGCCGCCGCGACGCGCGACAGGAAGCCGTCCGGCCGGAAGAAGGGGGCGGCCGATACGCGCACCGGCGTCACCGTCGCCGATCTGGAGCGGCGTGCGCAGGCCGAACGACACGCGCTGGTTGCCGACGGCACGCTGTTGCCGGCCGCACGGATCTGGACGGAGCTCGGCATGACGCGGCAGGCGCTCAGCAAGGCGGTGGCGTCGGGGCGCATCTTCACGGTCGACGTCGGCGCCGCGCAGTACTACCCGGCGTTCTATCTGGCGGGCGACATCGATCGCAAGACGCTGGGAAAGGTGACCCAGCGTCTCGGCGGCCTGCCGGGATGGAGCAAATGGCAGTTCTTCACGACACCCAAGGCGTCACTCGGCAACGTCACGCCGCTGGTCGCGCTGTCGCGCGGCAAGCTTGACGAGGTCGAGCGTGCGGCCGCAGCGTTTGCGGGACGCTAGGAGGCGCGGGTGTTGACGGTGCCGGGGAAGCATTTCGCGAGCGCGACGCATGGCTTGCCGCTGAAGAACCTCGGCGGCGACGGTGCGTTGTCGACGATCGTGCCGTACGACGTTCCGCAGCAGTGGCCGCTAGCCGTCCACCGGCATCCCCGGCGGGTCGACGGCTTTCTATACATGTCCCGCCATCTCAACACGTCGGAAGCCCTCGTGCTCTTCGATCGTGCCGAACCCAAGCTCTCGCTCCGGGACGCCGTTCCGTTCCGGCGTCATCCTCAAGCTGTTCGCGTATTGCGCGACTTCAACGTGTTGCTGCGTTGAACGGCGTTGCGCGTGCGGCAGCACGACTCAAGCCGCCGCGCCGCTCTCCGCGAGCCGCGCCTGCCGCTGGTACAGCACCATCGACAGCGCGACGCCGGCCGCCGCGGCCACCGCCGCGAACAGGAACACCTGCGGATAACCGAACGCACCGGCCACATAGCCGGCGAGCGGGCCCGTGATGCCGAGCGACAGGTCGAGAAACACCGAATACGCGGACAGCGCCGCGCCGCGGCTCGCCGGCGGGACGAGCGCCACGGCCTCGACGCCGAGCGCCGGGAAGATCAGCGCGAAGCCGAAGCCGGTCAGCGCGGCGCCGACGAGCGCGACGTGCGGCACGGGCGCGAGCCACAGCAGCACGAGGCCCGAGCATTCGAACGCGAACGACACGATCGCGACGCGGAAGCCGCCGTGGGTCTTGATCGTGTTCGCGAACAGCAGCCGCGCGCCGATGAACAGCGTGCCGAACACGGTCAGCGACAGCGCGGCGTTCGGCCAGTGGCGCGCCGCGTAGTACAGCGTGACGAAGGTCGCGATCGAGCCGAAGCCGGCCGAGCCGAGCGCGAGGCCGAGGCCGTGCGGCAGCACGCGCGTGAACACGCTCGCATACGACATCCGTTCGCCGTGCACGAGCGGCACGGAAGCGATCAGGCGCGCGAGGTAGAAGCCGATCGCGGCGAGCGCGATCACGATCACGCCGATCAGCGCCGGATTCAGCGTGTGCGCGATCGCGACGCCGACCGGCGCGCCGAGCGCGAGCGCCCCGTAGGTCGCGATGCCGTTCCACGAGATCACCTTCGCGTTGTGCGCGACGCCGACCCGTCCGATGCCCCACAGGATCGCACCGGTGCCGCACAGGCTCTCGCCGACGCCGAGCACGAGCCGGCTCGCGACCAGCAGCACGAGGCTCGCGACCGGCCAGTGGGCCAGCAGCAGCGCGACGAGCAGCAGCACGCCCGACACGCCGCAGCCGATCAGCCCGCGCAGCACCGTCTGCTTCGGCCCGAGCGTATCGGCGAAGCGCCCGGCGAGCGGGCGCGACGCGAGCGTCGCGAAATACTGGACGCTGATCGCGCCGCCCGCGACGATCGCGGAAAAGCCGAGGTCGTCATGGACGAAGCCCGGCAGCACCGCGAGCGGCAGGCCGATGGTCAGGTAGCAGATGAACGTGAAACAGACGACGGACACGATTTGCAGCGTGACGGCAAACCCGCTGCGCTGCTGCGGTGTGGCGGAATCGGTTGACATGGGGTCGGATCGAATGGACGAAACAGAGCGGAAAGCGGCGAAAAACGGAATCGGGATTTTCCCATGGAACCGGTTTTCACGCAGGTACCATTTAGTTAATCGCGACCCATTTTCATCGTCGAAGAATGGCTGACGGACCGCTGCGGGCAGGCTGGAACCCGGGCCGGGCAAGGCGCCTGGCGCTTGCCGGGCGGCCGCGCCACGCATATCGCGGCAGTTATATGGGCCCCATGCGTGATGGGCTATGGGTTGCGGAATTTGACGGTGATAGCGTGCAAACTGTCAGAGAAACGTCGGTCGAGCGCCCCGCGCAGGCCGCCTTGCCCCCACCGGAAGAACGATAGAGACATGAGTGAGCCGATCCGCTTCTACCATCGTCACGCGATCCGCGAAGTCAGCGGCGCGGACGTCACCCGCACCGTGCTGCAGTACCTGCGCGAGGATGCGCATTGCACCGGCACCAAGGAAGGCTGCGCGGAAGGCGACTGCGGCGCGTGCACGGTCGTCGTCGGCGAGCTGACCGACACGGGTACGGTCGCGTTCAAGGCCGTCAATGCCTGCATCCAGTTCCTGCCCACGCTCGACGGCAAGGCGCTGTTGACGGTGGAAGACCTGCGCCAGCCGGACGGTTCGCTGCATCCGGTGCAGCAGGCGATGGTCGATTGCCACGGCTCGCAATGCGGGTTCTGCACGCCCGGTTTCGTGATGTCGATGTGGGCGCTGTACGAGAAGCACGGCCACGAAGGCTGCGCCGGCACGTGCGCGAAGGCGAAGGACGTGCCGACGCGCACCGAGATCGCCGATGCACTGACCGGCAACCTGTGCCGCTGCACCGGCTATCGCCCGATCGTCGATGCGGCCGTGCAGATGTTCGGTGCGCCGGCGCCGGCGGCACCGGTCGATACGGCCGCGCTGGCCCGCACGCTCGCGTCGCTCGAGCGTGACGACACGTTCGACTACACGACGCCCGACGGCGCGCGCTTCGCCGCGCCGCGCACGCTCGACGCGCTGGCCGCGCTGAAGGTCGAGCGCCCGGATGCACGGCTGCTCGCCGGCAGCACCGACATCGGCCTGTGGGTCACCAAGCAGATGCGTCGTCTCGACGACCTGATCTACATCGGTCAAGTCGCCGAACTGCAGCACATCGCGCACGGCGACGACTGGATCGAGATCGGCGCGGGCGTGACGGTCGAGGACGGCTATGCGGCACTCGCCGGCACGTATCCGGAACTGACCGAAATGTGGAAGCGCTTCGCGTCGCTGCCGATCCGCAACGCGGGGACGATCGGCGGCAACGTCGCGAACGGCTCGCCGATCGGCGACTCGATGCCGGGCCTGATCGCGCTCGGCGCGCGGGTCGTGCTGCGCGGCGGCGACACGGTGCGCGAGCTGCCGCTCGAGGCGCTCTACACCGGCTATCAGCAAAAGGACATGGCGCCGCACGAATTCGTCGTCGGCCTGAAGGTGCCGACCCGCACCGGCGCGCGCGCGAAGCTGCAATTCCGCACCTACAAGCTGTCGAAGCGCTTCGACTCCGACATTTCGGCGGTGTGCGCGGCGTTCGCGTTCATCGCGGACGGCGAGCTGATCCGCGAGCCGCGCATCACGTTCGGCGGGATGGCCGCGACGCCGAAGCGCGCGACGCAGACGGAAAGCCTGCTCGACGGCGCGCAGTGGCACGAAGCCACCGCGCAGGCCGCGATGCAGGCGCTCGAGCGCGACTACCAGCCGCTCACCGACATGCGTGCGACGAGCGCGTATCGCCTCGATACCGCGAAGAACCTGATGTACCGCTTCTGGCTGGAGACGCGCCCGCACGACCCGCTGCCGCCGCAGGCGCTGAACGTGCGTGAAGTGGCCGCCGAAGTTGCCGACGACGCGGCGCGCGTCTGACGAGGGAGAACACCGAACATGAACCAGCAAGCAGAACCGTTCCTGAACACCCTCGACCCGCAGGCCGACGCCGCGCAGGTGCACGTCTCGCGCGCGCACGAATCCGCGCACCTGCACGTGAGCGGGCGCGCGACCTACACCGACGACATCCCGCTCGTCGCGGGCACGCTGCACGCGGCGCTCGGGTTGTCCGCGAAGCCGCACGCGAAGATCGTGTCGATGAACTTCGACGCGGTGCGCGCGACGCCCGGCGTCGTCGCCGTGTTCACGGCCGACGACATCCCCGGCGTCAACGATTGCGGCCCGATCATCCACGACGATCCGGTGCTCGCCAAGGGCATCGTGCAGTTCGTCGGCCAGCCGATGTTCATCGTCGTTGCGACGTCGCACGAAACCGCGCGGCTCGCCGCGCGTCGCGCGCAGGTCGACTACGAGGAGCTGCCCGCGATCCTGACCGCGCAGGAAGCGCGCCAGGCCGAAACCTACGTGATCCCGCCGCTGAAACTCGCGCGCGGCGACGCGGCCGCGCGGCTCGCGGCCGCGCCGCATCGCGAGTCGGGCGAGATGCTGCTCGGCGGCCAGGAGCAGTTCTACCTGGAAGGGCAGATCGCGTACGCGGTGCCGAAGGACGACGACGGGATGCACGTGTACTGCTCGACGCAGCACCCGAGCGAGATGCAGCACCTCGTCGCGCACGTGCTCGGCGTCGCGTCGCACAACGTGCTGGTCGAATGCCGCCGGATGGGCGGCGGGTTCGGCGGCAAGGAATCGCAGTCGGGCCTGTTCGCATGCTGCGCGGCGCTCGCCGCGTGGAAGCTGCTGTGCCCGGTGAAGCTGCGTCCGGACCGCGACGACGACATGATGATCACCGGCAAGCGGCACGACTTCCATTACCGCTTCGACGTCGGCTACGACGACGACGGCCGCCTCGACGGCGTCGCGCTCGACATGACGTCGCGCTGCGGCTTCTCGGCCGACCTGTCGGGCCCGGTGATGACGCGCGCGGTGTGCCACTTCGACAACGCGTACTGGCTCGGCGACGTCGACATCGCCGGCTATTGCGGCAAGACCAACACGCAGTCGAACACCGCGTTCCGCGGCTTCGGCGGCCCGCAGGGGGCGTTCGCGATCGAGTACATCCTCGACGACGTCGCGCGCGCGCTCGGCCGCGATCCGCTCGACGTGCGCTACGCGAACCTGTACGGCAAGACCGAGCGCAACGTGACGCCTTACGGGCAGACGGTCGAGGACAACGTGCTGCACGAACTGCTCGGCGAACTCGAGTCGACGAGCGACTACCGCGCGCGGTGCGCGGGCGTGCGCGAATTCAACGCACGCAACACGGTGCTGAAGAAGGGCATCGCGCTCACGCCGGTGAAGTTCGGTATCGCGTTCAACGTCACGCACTTCAACCAGGCCGGCGCGCTGGTGCACATCTACACCGACGGCTCGGTGCTCGTGAACCACGGCGGCACGGAGATGGGGCAGGGGCTCAACACGAAGGTCGCGCAGGTCGTCGCGCACGAGCTCGGCATCCGCTTCGGCCGGATCCGCGTGACGGCGACCGACACGAGCAAGGTCGCGAACACGTCCGCGACGGCTGCGTCGACGGGCTCCGACCTGAACGGCAAGGCCGCGCAGGATGCGGCGCGCCAGCTGCGCGAGCGCCTCGCGGCGTTCGCGGCGAAGCAGTTCGGCGACGGCAAGGTCGATGCGGCCGACGTGAAGTTCGGCAACGACTTCGTGTGGATCGGCGGCGCGAGCGTGCCGTTCGGCGAGGTGATCGCGAAGGCGTATCTCGCGCGCGTGCAGCTGTGGTCCGACGGCTTCTACGCGACGCCGAAGCTGTACTGGGATCAGTCGAAGCTGCAGGGACGGCCGTTCTACTACTACTCGTACGGCGCGGCCGTGTCGGAGGTCGTGATCGACACGCTGACGGGCGAGATGCGCACGCTGCGCGTCGACGCGCTGCACGACGTGGGCGCATCGCTGAACCCCGCGCTCGACATCGGCCAGGTCGAAGGCGCGTTCATCCAGGGAATGGGCTGGCTCACGACCGAGGAGCTGTGGTGGAACAAGGGCGGCAAGCTGATGACGCATGCGCCGTCCACGTACAAGATTCCGACCGTCAACGACACGCCGCCCGAATTCAACGTGCGGCTGTTCCAGAACCGCAACGTCGAGGACAGCATCCATCGTTCGAAGGCCGTCGGCGAACCGCCGCTGCTGCTGCCGTTCTCGGTGTTCTTCGCGGTGCGCGACGCGATTGCCGCGGTCGGCGACTACCGGGTGAATCCGCCGCTCGACGCGCCGGCCACCGGCGAGTCGATCCTGCGTGCGATCACCGCGGTGCGTGCTGCGCGCGCCGGTCAGGCAGGTTGAGATGAACGGGCCTGCACGTTCGTTTCGCACCGCGACGACCCCGGCATTCGCGCAGGGTACCGGCCAGCGCAACCGCGCGACCGGGACGCCCGCGCCGATGCATGTCGTGCTGTTCGGCGCGGGGCACGTCGGCCATGCGCTCGTCACGCTGCTCGGTGCATTGCCGTGTGTCGTGCAGTGGGTCGATACGCGCGACGAGCTGTTCCCGGACGAATGCCCGCCGAACGTGCAGCCGGAGCCGACCGACATACCCGAGGCCGTCGTCGACGCGGCGCCGCCCGGCGCGTACTTCCTCGTGATGACGCACAACCACGCGCTCGACTTCTCGCTCGCCGCGCAGATCATGCGGCGGCGCGACTTCGCGTACTTCGGGATGATCGGTTCGCGTACCAAGCGCGTGAAGTTCGAGCGCCGGCTCGCCGCGCGCGGCGTCGATCCGGCGCGGCTCACCGAGATGGTGTGTCCGATCGGCGTCGCGGGCATCGTCGACAAGGCGCCCGGCGCGATCGCGGTGGCTGTCTGCGCGGAACTGCTGCAGGCCCGCTCGGGCATGCCGGTGGCCGACGCGAAGGCAGCCGCGGCGGGGCGCTTGCGCGACGACGCGCGCTGCGCGCGGTAACGATGAGGGCCGGCACGCCCGACCCACGTCCGCGCGTTTTTGCCTACACTGCACGGATCGCGCGGCAGCGGGCCGCGCGTCCTTTCGTGCAGGCACCATGTCCGATCATCAGGTCTATCTCGATGCGCTCGATGCGAGCCTCGTCGTCATCGAGCGCTGGCTGTCCGGCGCCGATACTTCCCCCGCGGCGCTCGACGCGCTGCTCGCGCCTTTCTCCGCCGAATTCACGATGATCATGACCGACGGTCGCGCGTTCGACCGCGATGACACGCGCGCGCTGTTCGCGAAGCTCGGCGGCGCGAAGCCGGGGTTGCGCATCACACTGTCGGACATCCGCGTGCTCGCGGCAGACGCGTCGCATGCGGTGCTCACCTATCTCGAAGCGCAGCAGGCGGCGTCGGGCGAGCTGCCCGCGCGTCGCGCGACCGCCGTGTTCGCGCGCGACGCGGCAGGCGTCGTGCGCTGGACCCATCTGCAGGAAACCTTCTGCACGGCCTGAGCGGCCGCGCCGCGTGATCGTGCGCGGGCGATTCCGTGCGGGTTCGGTGCCGCTTCAGCGCTTGCGGCCGCGGGCGGCAGTCAGCTCGTCGGACACGCTTTGCATCAGCGCACACAGCCACGCGATGTCGGTCGGGCGATCGGGGTGCGGGTGCGTGAGCAGGTAGCTCTTGATGCGCGGGAACGGCACGGGCGGCGCGACGACGACGAGCGGCAGCAGCTGCGCGTAGTGCGTCGCGAAGCGGCGCGTCGTCGTGAAGATCAGGTCCGACTGCAGCAGCACCTGCGGCACGATGCCGAAGTACGGCAGCGTCGTCACGATCCGTCGCGTGAGACGGGCGCGGGCGAGGCCGATCTCGATCGCGTTGCGCTTGTCGCCGGTGTACGGTGTCGGCGCGACGTGCGCGGCTGACGCGTACGCTTCGCGCGTGAGCGGTTCGCGGGCGAGCGGATGCGCGTCGCGCATCAGGCACACGATCGTGTCGGAGAACAGGTCCTGGCGCGCGAACCGCGGGTCGGGCTTCGGCCAGTTGCCGATCACGAGATCGAGCGCGCCCGATTCGAGCGCCTCCGCGTGATCGAGCGCGGGATTCAATGAGTCGATTTCCAGATGCGCATGCGGCGCCGCGTCGCGAAAGCGCTCGATCAGCGTCGGCATGAAGAAATCGTTCAGGTAGTCGGGCGCGGCGACGCGGAACGTGCGCCGCGCGGACGATGGATCGAAGTCGCCGTGCGGCGTCGCGATGAAGTCGACCTCGCGCAGCGCGCGCGACGCGGCACCGAGCAGCGACGCGCCGTACTCGGTCGGCACCATCCCGGATTTGCCGCGCACGAGAATCGGGTCGTTCAGCGTCTCGCGCAGCTTGCGCAGCGCGGTGCTGATCGCGGGCTGGGTCTGGTTCAGCCGCAGCGCGGCCTGCGTGACGCTGCGCTCGAGCAGCAGCGTGCGCAATACGCGCACGAGCCAGATATCGAGCGAGGCGGTACGATCGTCTTCCATCGGCGAGCGGTGATTCGGGAGAAGCGTAACCTTACCGCAGCCGCACGTTGACGTGCGTGATACCGGCCATCAGGTGCGCCCCTTCGGCAGCACGCTGATCCGCTTGACCTCGCGCGACTCGAGCCAGTTCGGCGTGCGTGCGCAGTACAGCACCATCGGCAGCGCGTCCTCGCCCCAGAACAGCTGCTGGTTCATCCAGAAGGTCGGTACACCGAACACGCCGAGCGCGATCGCGTCGTCGGTGTTGCGGCGCAACTGCGCGCTCGTCTCCTCGAATTCGATCAGCTCGTCGCCATGCCCGACGCCGACGCGCTCGCACAGCGCCGCGAACCCGTCCGGCGTCGACGGATCGTTGCCGTCGTGCCAGATGAAGCGGAACATTTCCAGCACGGTCGCGATGTCGGCGCGCAGCGCGATCGCGAGGCGCAGCACCTTGTCGGAGTCGAACGGATGCGCGGGCGGCATCTTGAAGCGGATGCCGAGCTGTTCGGCGCGAAACAGCGCGTGGCGGTACGTGAACACGCGCTTGGCCGGCACGTCGGCGCTCGGGCGCTGCCCCCAGTGGCGCTGCAGGTCGGGCAGCGACACGGCGACGGGGTCGAACGGCACGTCGGGCCACTTGTCGTGCTGTTCGAGCAGCAGGTAGGAGAACGGCGACACGAAGTCGAAGAACCAGGCAGGCTGGGCAGTGTCGAGGCCGGTTGTCATGGCGATCTCCAGAGGGTGGGACGTGCGCGCCTGGCGGCGGCCTTCATGTTACGTGGCGGCGCGCGGATGCAACCGCGCGGATGCAGCAATGATCGCGGATCGGCCGCTCATGCGGAACCGGGAGTCGCCCGGGGGGGCTCGCCGGCCGGCGGCGCCGCGCCGCCGCGCGCCGCTGCACGGCCGCCGGCGCCGGGTGTGCCCGGCGTGACCGATGCGGCGTCGTGATCGTGCGCGGTGAGCCGCTCGCGCACGAAGCCGATGTGCTCGCGCAGCACGTAGAACTGCCCCGCGTACGCGAGCGGCATCTTCATCCGGTTCACGGCTTCCTCGATGTCGTCGAGTTCGTCGAGCAGCTGGACGCGCTCTTCGGCCGTATGCTCGCCGAGCGCGCGGCGCTCGAGCGCGATCAGCGCGCCGTACCAGCGGTAGATGCGCGAACGCACGCGCCAGCCGTACAGCGACGGCACCAGCCGCAACCCGGGGATCAGCACGACGATCAGCGGCACCACGACGACGAGCAGCCGGTCGACGAGACTCGCGACCCAGAATGGCAGCCGCCGGTACAGGAAGGACTTGCCCGACTTGTAATAGCGCCCCGCGTCGTCGGACAGCGGGAAGCCGCGTGTGACGGCCGACGGGAATTCGCCCGCGTGCTGCAGGATCGTCGCGTGGCCGTGCACTTCGCGCGCGGCCTCGATCAGCAGGTCGGACAGCGCGGGGTGCAGCGTATCGCGCGCGACCAGCTCGATCGTCGGCGCGACCGTGTGGATGTCGGCGGGCGGCAGGTTGAGGCCGAGATCGTAGACGCCCATCGGCAGCGTGATCGCGGTCAGGTACGGAAAGCGCCGCGCGTAGGCCTCGGCTTGCGTGAACGAGTACACGTGCACGCCGGGCGCGCGGAACAGCTTCGCCATCACCGGGATCTGCGTCGAGTCGCCGGACAGGAACGCGGCGTCGATCTTGCCGTCGAGCAGCGCGGCCGCGGCGTCCTCGCCGGCGGTCGGCAGCAGCTCGGTCGAGCCGCCCGGCACGATGCCGTTCATCTTCAGCAGCGCCAGGCTCAATTCGCGCGCGCCGCTGCCTTCCGCGCCGAGCGCGAGCCGCTTGCCCTTGAAGTCGGACAGGCGTGCGACCACCGGCCCGCGGTACATGATCGCGAGCGGCACGTAGCCGATGCTGCCGAGCGAGACCAGATGTTCGTCGCGCTCCTTCGGGCCGATGCCGCTCTGCACGAAGCCGACGTCGACCGGCGCGTCCGGATTCGACAGCCGCGCGAGGTTCTGCGCGGATCCTTCGGATGACTGGACGTCGAGCGTGACGCCGTTCTTCGCGAGGATCGCCTTGTATTTCTGCGCGGCGTTCCAGTAGGTGCTGCCGGGCGGGCCGGACGAAATCACGAGCGTGGACGGCGGCGCCGGCTGGATCAGCTTGACCGCGAGCCAGACCGCCGCGACCGCGAGCAGCACGGTGGGGCCGATCGACAGCGCGAGGTCGCGCCACGACACCGCGACGAAGCGGGCGAGGATGCGGCGGGGCGGGCGGGGGCGGGCTGGCTTCATGGAGTCGGCGGATGACACGGGCGTGACGCAGCGATGACGGCCGTCGCGGACAAGGCACGCGATGCGCGTTCTGGCGGCGATGGTACCCGGTTTCGCCCGGCGTGCGCGAGTCTGGCGCCGTCGCGCGGCGGCGGACACGGGCGCGCGCGGGCGGATGGCGGGCGGCCACGCGTCAAAAGCTTTGCGCTTCGGCTGGCGCTGGATTACATTGTGCGACGCAGCCGCGCCCGATTCGCGCACGACCCGGCACGTTATGAGACCGGGCGCGCCCGGCCGGCGGCTGTCCGGCCCGGCCGGCCCGCATTCGCGCGCGCCGGCCGCCGGCCCGTGTCGCCTCTCTCGCATCGCCGTGGAAATCATCGGCCGTCCCGCCCGTTCGCGCGCGGGCCGGCTGCCTTTGGGGGTATCCGGCCGTACTGTGCACGGCCGTTCCGGAGTTACAAGGAGATAGCATGAAGTCGATCGTGTTGAGAGCGTTGGGTGTTGCGGCCGTGGCGGCCTGTCTGACGGGCAGCGTGTACGCGCAGTCGAGCGATGCGGCGGCCACCGAAGCGCCGGCCGCGGCAGCGAGCTCGCCGAAGGCGGCGGCCAAGACCGCGAAGAAGGCCAACCGCCAGCTCGGCTATGCGGTGCGCAAGGCCATTACGAAGGCCGGCGGCATCGACGTGGCGAACATCGTCGTGCGCTCGAAGGGCGGCGCGATCTCGCTGGAGGGCACGGTGCCCGACCAGGCACAGATCGACAAGGCGGAAGAGGCGGCGAAGGGCGTGAAGGGCGTGACGTCGGTCACGAACAAGCTGACGGTTCAGCAGCAATGATGCCGGGCGGCGGCGCGCCAGCGCCGCCGCCGTCGGGCGGGCTCCGGCATGCCGGGGCCCGTTTGCACTGTTTTCACTGAAGCGTGCCCCCGGACCTGGCGCTTCGCGCCAGGCCTCCCGACGGGGCCTTCCCCGAACCGCACTTCGTTCGGGGCGGAACGCGCGGGGCGATCCGGCGTGTTCCCGATGGCCGCGGGCCGCGCACGACGCGGCGGCGGACCGATAACGATATCGATACGGAGAGGGCGGCGATGACGACGCACGGGTGGGGCAGTCGAATTCTTGTCGGCGCGGCGCTGGCCGCGGTCACGTTGCTCGGCGCCTGCAACGGCGACGAGTCGTCCGAACGCAACCGGCTGCCCGGGTTCGTGTCCGGCAGCGTGCGCACCACCGCCTACGACGGTACGAGCGACGACCTGCTAACTGCCGGTCTCGGCAAGACCGGCCTCGCCACCGCCACCGCGCCGGCGTTCGCGAATCCGTCCCGGCCGACGAGCGCCGAGCTGCGCCGGCTCGCGATCTGGTCGAACTACCGCGCACTCGTCGACATGAGCGCCAACGGCGGCTACGGCCGCTTCTGGGGACCGAACGTCGACCTCGACGGCAACGACACGCTCGGCGAAGGCAAGATTCCCGGCACCGAATATCTCGCGTATTCCGACGACGGCAGCGGCCGCAAGAACGTGACGCTGCTCGTGCAGGTGCCCGCGAGCTTCGATCCCGCGCAGCCGTGCATCGTCACCGCGACGTCGTCCGGTTCGCGCGGCGTGTACGGCGCGATCTCGGCGGCCGGCGAGTGGGGCCTCAAGCGCGGCTGTGCAGTCGCGTACAACGACAAGGGCGGCGGCAACGGCGCGCACGAGCTCGGCACCGACACGATCACGCTGATCGACGGCACGCTCGCCGACGCGGTGCTCGCCGGCAATGCGAGTCTCTTTACCGCCAATGTGACGAGCAGCGACCTGGCCGCGTTCAACAGCCGCTTCCCGAACCGCTACGCGTTCAAGCACGCGCATTCGCAGCAGAATCCCGAGCAGGACTGGGGGCACGCGACGCTGCAGGCGGTCGAATTCGCGTACTGGGCGCTCAACGAACAGTTCGGACCGCTCGTCGACGGCTCGCATCACGGCGTGCGCTACCGCCCGGGCGACATCACGACGATCGCCGCGTCCGTCAGCAACGGCGGCGGCGCGGCGCTCGCGGCGGCCGAGCAGGACACGCGCCGCTGGATTACCGCGGTCGTGGTCGGCGAGCCGCAAGTCAACGTGCGGATGGCGCCGAACGCGGTCGTGCGCGAGGGCGGCCAGCCGGTGCCGTCGTTCGGCCGGCCGCTGGCCGACTACGCGACGCTCGCGAACCTGCTGGAGCCGTGTGCGGCCGCGTCGTCGTCGCTCGCGGGCGCGCCGTACCTGAGCGCGCTGCCGGCCGCCACCACGCAGTCGATCCGCACGCAGCGCTGCGCGACGCTCGCCGCGGCCGGGTTCGTGTCGGGGGCCGATACGCAGAGCCAGGCCGCCGACGCGCTCGCGCAACTGCACGCGGCCGGCTATCTCGCGGATTCCGACCTGCTGCAGGCGCCGATGTGGGATTCGCAGGCGATTCCGGCGATCGCGGTCACCTATGCGAACGCGTACACGCGCTCGCGCGTGACCGACAACCTGTGCAATTTCAGCTTCGCGACCACCAGCGCGGCGACGGGCGCGGTCGCGCCGCCCGCCGCGTCGCCGATGCCGGCCGTGTTCGGCCTCGGCAACGGCGTGCCGCCGACGGCAGGCGTCAATCTCGTGTTCAACACCGGCGCGGGTGTCGACCACCGGCTCGCGACGCCCGACGCGAGTTTCGCGGGCGCGCTGTGCCTGCGCCAGCTGTGGACCAACGGAATGCTCGACATGCCGGCGAACGTCGATGCGGTGCGCGTGAACGCGAACCTGCAGGGCAAGCCGGCGATCATCGTGCAGGGCCGCAGCGATGCGCTCGTGCCCGTGAATCACGCGTCGCGCGCGTACGTCGCGCAGAACGGCATCAGTGAAGGCGGCCGCAGCCAGCTCGTGTTCTACGAGGTGACGAACGGGCAGCACTTCGATGCGTTCCTGCCCGTCGCGGGCTTCGACACGCGCTTCGTGCCGGTCCACTACTACAACCTGCAGGCGCTGAACCTGATGTGGCGGCACCTGAAGAACGGCGCCGCGCTGCCGCCGTCACAGGTGGTCCGCACGCTGCCGCGCGGCGGCACGCCGGGCGCCGCGCCGGCGCTGACGAGCGCGAACCTGCCGCCAATCTCGGCGTCCCCCGGCGCGAACGCGATCACGGCCGGCGCGGGCGCGATCGATGTGCCGCTCTGACGGCACCCGCCCCACCGCGATACGGAAGCCGGACGGTCGTCCGGCTTTTTTATTTTCAGCGGCTGGAATCGGTCCCGCATTGCCCCTGGTCCGAATGGCATGGGCTGTAACAAATTATCGCTTTACGGCGGAAAATCAGGAATCTATTATGCGCCGATATTTTAACTTAATTTAATAAATTCCCGTAAAGACAATATTCCTTTCCGTATAGTTAATCGATCCTTTCGATTTTATTAAATCGGCTCGAGTTGCGGTTGGTCGCCCTTTCGCGATTGACCGGCATTTCGCCGAGGGAATCGTTCGTCTGTTCGAAGCGAAGGCGCCTTGTCCGGCAGGCTTTGCGGGGGATGCTTTTGCTTGCGGTTTATCGCGCGTGCGGATGATTGAGGGTGAGTTCGCAGTGCCGCGCATTATTGAATCGTCGTTTGCAATGGAATTGATTCCATTGCGCGATCGTGGAATATGGGTGGGGTAAATCATGCCGGTCGGTATTCTCCGGTCCGGTAAAAAACTCGGGGTGCATCGCAAAACGAATGCGCTCCCGGTGCGGAGCGCCGGCGCAAATGATCCTTTGCGACCGGCGGTATTTATCGTTCTGTTCGAGAGGCAATAATGACGACACTGAAGTCCTTGAAAGACGGTTTCGCGCTATTTGGAACGACGCTGAGCGTGCCGCTCGCCGCAGCCGCGGCCGCGGCGCTGCTCGTCACGGGATGCGGCGGCGACGACGGGTCGGGCCCGACCGCCGCTACCGCGGCAGCCGCGACGACGTCGAACGGCAGCACGTCGGCCAGCACCAATGCAACGGCCGCCGTCCCGGCCGACCAGCCGTACGTCGACAACGACGTGTACGGCACCGGGCCGAACGACGCGGTCACGGATTCGACCGAAGGGGCCGCGGTCGTGCACCGCCAGGTCACGATCGGCGGCAAGACCGTCCAGTACACGGCCACCACCGGGCACCTGACCACGATCGACCCGATCACGTCGGCGCCGAACGCGAAGATGTTCTACGTCGCGTACACGCAGGACAACCCGGACCCGTCGAAGCCGCGCCCGGTCACGTTCTTCTACAACGGCGGCCCCGGCTCGTCGTCGGTCTACCTGCTGCTCGGCTCGTACGGGCCGAAGCGCCTGCAGTCGTCGTTCCCGAACTTCACGCCGCCGGCCCCGTACAAGCTGCTCGACAACCCGGACAGCCTGCTCGACCGCACCGACCTGGTGTTCATCAACCCGGTCGGCACCGGCTACTCGGCGGCGATCGCCCCGGCGAAGAACAAGGATTTCTGGGGCACCGACCAGGACGCGCGCTCGATCGACCGCTTCATCCAGCGCTACCTGACCAAGTACTCGCGCTGGAACTCGCCGAAGTTCCTGTACGGCGAGTCGTACGGCACCGCGCGCAGCGCGGTCGTGTCGTGGGTGCTGCACGAGGACGGCATCGACCTGAACGGGATCACGCTGCAGTCGTCGATCCTCGACTATGCGAATGCGCTGTCCGCGCCGGGTACCTTCCCGACGCTCGCGGCCGACGCGTTCTACTGGAAGAAGACGACGCTCAACCCGACGCCGACCGATCTCGACGCATACATGGTGCAGGCCCGCAACTACGCGGACAACACGCTCGCGCCGCTCGCGCAGAAGCCGAACCCGCAGGACGGCGGCTTCGTGAACGTGCGCCTGAACCTGAACCTGCAGACCGCGCAGCAGATGGGTTCGTACATCGGCACCGATCCGACGTCGCTGATCCAGACGTTCGGCAACCCGGCCGCGCTCGGCAACGTGCCGTCGTCGGACGACAACCCGCCGTACACGTTCTTCCTGACGCTCGTGCCGGGCACGCAGATCGGCCAGTACGACGGTCGCGCGAACTTCACGGGCAAGGGCATCGCGCCGTACATCCTGCCGAACTCGGGCAGCAACGATCCGTCGATCACGAACGTCGGCGGCGCTTACACGGTGCTGTGGAACAGCTACATCAACACCGACCTCAAGTACACGTCGACGTCGTCGTTCGTGGACCTGAACGACCAGGTCTTCAACAACTGGGACTTCAGCCACACCGACCCGACCGGCGCGAACAGGGGCGGCGGCAATACGCTGTATACGGCCGGCGACCTGGCGGCGACGATGAGCGTGAACCCGGACCTGAAGGTGCTGTCGGCGAACGGCTATTTCGATGCGGTCACGCCGTTCCACCAGACCGAGCTGACGCTCGCGCAGATGCCGCTCGATCCGACGCTCAAGGCGCAGAACCTGACGATCCGCAATTATCCGTCGGGCCACATGATCTACCTGAACGACGCGTCGCGGACCGCGCTGAAGGGCGACCTCGGCAACTTCTACGACGGGATCCTCGCGAACCGTACCGCGCTGCAGCGCGTGCTGAAGCTGCAGGCGCGCACGCAGCAGATGAAGCAGCAACAGTTGAAGCAGCAGGGGCGGTAAGGATCGCGGGCGACTTGCGCTGCCCGGCCGTGCGCCGGGCGGCCCGAGTTCGCGAGGCCCCGGATGGACGACAGCCCGATCGGCGCAGGCCGGTCGGGCTGTTTTTTGCGGCGGGGTGCCGGCGGCGTGTGCTGGCCGGTCATGCATCACACCGCGCATGTGGCTCGCGATGCTGTGATCTTCCACAGTGCCCGTGAGTCGTCGACCGACGGGGCATTGTCGGGTCCGCGTGAGATTCGCAGCGGCTTGATCCTCGAAAGGGGGATGCACGTCCCTGTATCGAGGATTTGCCGGAAATTCCCCACCGACAAATCGTGCCGATCTGTTTCGTCAGGGGCGGGAAGGCGGCGGTGTCTGCCGTGGCGGGCGGCAGCTGCGCCGCTTACGCGAGCACGAGCCGCACGCCGACCGCGACGAGCGTCGAGGCGAGCAGGTTGCGCAGCAGCCGCTCGGGCGCGCGCGCCGACAGCAGGCTGCCGAGCACGATGCCGGGCAGCGAGCCGAGCAGCAGCGACAGCAGCATCGACCAGTCGACCGAGCCGAGCAGCCAGTGGCCCATGCCGGCGACGAGCGTGAGCGGCACCGCGTGCGCGATGTCGGAGCCGACGATGCGCGCGGTCGCGAGCAGCGGGTACAGCAGCAACAGCACGGTGACGCCGATCGCGCCGGCGCCGACCGACGTCATCGACACGAGCGCACCGAGCACGGCGCCCGTCAGCACGGTCGACCAGAACGTGCGCGCGGGATTCGGCGGGAGCGGGTTGCGCGCGGCGAGCGCGGTCAACTGCGGGCGGAAGATCAGTGCGAGCGACGTGAGCAGCAGCGCGATGCCGAGCACCAGCTGGATCATTCGCGCGGTGCCGGGCGAGTTCATCCCGTGCGTGTGCAGCACCCACAGCGTGACGGCCGCGGCCGGGACGCTGCCGGCCGCGAGCCGGCCGGTAATGCGCCAGTCGATCGACCCCTTCAGTCCGTGGACGAGGGTGCCGGTGGCCTTGGTCGCGGCCGCATACAGCAGATCGGTGCCGACCGCCGTCGCGGGGTGGACGCCGAACAGCAGCACGAGGATCGGCGTCATCAGCGAACCGCCGCCGACGCCCGTCAGGCCGACGAGAATGCCGACGAACAGGCCGGACAGGGAGTACAGCAGATCGATATGGGGAAGCGACATCGGAAGCAGGCGGTTATGCGGCGTTCGGCGGCGGCGCGCGGCCGCGGCGCGCGCATCAAAGTCCGCCATTGTCGCAAAAGTGGCGCTTCGGTGTACGACTACGTTAAAAATCGGCCGGGAAGGCCCGCCGGACGGGCCGTTCGCGGCGGGTCAAACGAGCGTTTGAACAGGCGCCGGGCCGGGCGGGGCGGCGTGCCGGCGTTGCCGGGTTGCGACGCCGATGGCGGGCCATCGGGTGCGGCGGGGCGGAACTCGCCCCGATTCAGGCCGGACGGCCGTCAATGCATCGCGGGGCCGGCGCCCGCAACGGCGTCCTGGCGGCGGATGCGCAGCGCGAGGCCGAGCAGCCCGGCCGCGGCCGCAAATGCGGCGCCGACCGCGAACGCGGCGTGGTAGCCGCCGTTCAGCGCGTCGAGCGGCGAGGCGTGTGCCGCCGCGAGCGCATCGGTGCGCGCGGCCGCGAGGCTCGCGAGCACGGCGAGGCCGAGCGCACCGCCCATCATGAACGCGGTGTTGACGATGCCCGACGCGAGCCCCGAATCGGCCGGATCGACGTCGCTCATCGCGGCGAGCAGCACCGGATTGAACGCGACGCCCGCGCCGATGCCGAGCAGCGTCATGCCAGGCAGAACGTGCCAGACGAAGTTGCCGTCGGCCGGCGCGCGCGCGAACAGCGCGAGGCCGCACGCCGCGATCAGCAGGCCGGCGGCGATCGGGCCGCGGATGCCGAAACGCATCACGATCCGCGCCGACAGCCCGAGCGAGAACGCGGCCATGATCAGGTTCGCCGGCAGGAACGCGAGCCCGACCTGCAGCGGTCCGTAGCCGAGCACGCGCTGCATGTAGAGCGCGGACAGGAAGAACCACGCGAACATCGCGGCCGCCCACAGCACGCCGATCACGTTCGCGAGCGCGACGTTGCGCGCGGCGAACAGCGTGAGCGGCATCAGCGGATGCGCGACGCGCGCCTCGATCGCGACGAACAGCGCGAGCAGCACGACGGCCGCGCCGATCAGCACGACGGTCTGGGTCGACAGCCAGCCGGCCTCGTTGCCGCCGACGATCCCGTAGACCGCGAGCATCAGCGACGCGGTGACGGTGATCGCGCCCGCGACGTCGAGCCGCGCGGCGCCGGCCGGCGCGCGCAGGCGCGGCAGCAGCGCGACGCACATCGCATAGACGGCGATGCCGATCGGCAGGTTGACGAGGAAGATCCAGTGCCACGACAGCGTGCTCGTCAAGAGCCCGCCGAGCAGTACGCCGATGCTGCCGCCGCCCGCGCAGACGAAACCGTAGACGCCCATCGCGCGCGCCCGTTCGCCCGGCTCGGTGAACAGGTTCATGATCAGCGACAGCGACACGGCCGACACGATCGCGCCGCCGAAGCCCTGCACCGCGCGCGCGGCGATCAGCACCGTCTGCGATTGCGCGAGGCCGCAGGCGAGCGACGCGAGCGTGAACACGACGAGGCCGGCGAGGAACATGCGCCGCTGGCCGTACAGGTCGCCGAGCCGGCCGCCGAGCAGCAGGCAGCCGCCGAACGTCAGCAGGTACGCGTTGACGACCCACACGAGGGCCGTCTCGGTGAAATGGAGGTCGGTGCTGATCGACGGCAGTGCAACGTTTACGATCGTGCTGTCGAGCACGATCATCAACACGCCGAGGCAGAGGACGATCAGCGCGTACCAGCGCTTCTCGCCGTGGATCCCGTGGGTCATGGCTGGCAGCCTTCTCTCTGATAGTTATTTGAAAGGCTGAATTGTAGACGTCGTTCGCGTGCGCTTCCTGCCGGTTTGTGGCAGGAGCGACGCGTAGCGGCGGCGCGTGTCGCGCCGCGCCGTGCGTTATCCGCGCGGCGGGAGTTCGCAGCCGTCGGGGCCGCAAGCGGCGGCGTCGTCGCCGGCGAATTCGACGATGGCGCCGTCGCGCCATGCCTGCTCGAGCGCCTGCGCGAACACATCGGCCGGCTGCGCGCCCGATACCGCGTAGCGGCCGCCGAATACGAACAACGGCACGCCGCGTCCGCCGATCTGCGCGGCGCGCGCGATGTCGGCCTCGACGTCGTCACGGTATGCATCGCTGCGCAGCACGGCTTCGACGGCCGAGCGCTCGAGCCCCGCTTCGACCGCGAAGTCGATCAGCGCCGCGTGGTCGAACAGCGAGCCGTGCTCGCAGAAATAGGCGCGGTACAGGCGCTCGGTCAGCGCATGGGCGCGGCCGGTGGCTTCCGCGAGCTTCACGAGCCGGTGGCCGTCGAGCGTGTCGCCGACGAACGTGCCGGGCAGGTCGTAGCTCAGCCCGACGCTCGCTGCCGCGTCGGTCACCTGGCGCAACATCTGGTCGACCTGCGCGGGCGACATCCGGTATTTGCCCGCGAGCATCGCCTCCACCGGTTCGACCGGCTGGCCCGGCATCAGCCGGTACGCACGCAACGCGACGTCGACGTGCTCCGCGTGCGCGAATGCGGCGAGCGCCTCGTCGAAGCGGCGCTTGCCGATCCAGCACCACGGGCAGACCAGGTCGGACCAGATTTCGACGGTCAGGGTCGAGCGGGCAGTCGGGGCGGGGGTGGTCGTCATGGGCGGTCCGGGGCGGCAAATAAATGTAACCGGGACTATATCATTTTGTGATTCGACGCTTCGCCGTGGGCTGGCCCGCGTGGAACGGACCGGCCCCTGACGTATTACGAAGCATAGGCACGGGCCGCGCGAACCGGTAGCGGGGCCGATGTCAGTGACGGTGAGCGGTGAGCGGTGACGGTGATGGCGAAGGCGGCAAGCTCGGCGACCAAGCGACCAGGCAATCAGGCAATCAGGCAATCAGGCAATCAGGCAATCAGGCAAAGACGCCCGCCGCTCACGTCGCTCACACGTCGCCCTGCGTCTCCTTCAGATGCTTCAGGTGCTTGTAGACGGTCGCGCGCCCCATCCCGAGCACGTTCGCGACGTAGTTCGCGGCGCTCTTGCCGCGGAACGCGCCTTCCGCATACAGCGCCTCGACGAGCTCGCGCCGGTGCTCGCGCGTGAGGCCGTTCAGGCCGACCTGCCGCTCGCGCAGCCAGCCGTGCAGGAACGTGTTGATGCGCTCCTGCCAGTCGTCGCGGAACAGCTCGTCCGGTTGCGCGACGATCCCCGCGCCCTTGATGAACACGTCGAGCGTCGCGCGGACGTCGTCGAACACCGCGATGTTGAAGTTGATGCACATCATCCCGGCCGGCCGGCCTTCGTCGTCGAACAGCACGTTGCTCACGCAACGCATGCGCCGGCCGTCCCAGTTCAGTTTCTCGTACGGGCCGATCACGCGCTCGCGTGCCGAATGATCGATTTCCTCGAGCGCCGAATCGTCGCCGACCTCGCGCTTCGACAGGTTGTTCGCGAGGTACAGCACGGTCTGGTCGTGCAGGTCGTGGATCACGACTTCCGCGTACGGGAAGAACAGCGCCGCGATGCCGTCGGCGATCGGTGCGTAGCGGGTGAGCAGCAGGTCTTTGACGGGGGATTGCTTCTTGCGCATCGGAATCGCCATCTCGGGTGAGCGGGGGCCGGGCGGTGCGTCGGCGCGGCGCGCCGGCGTGCCGTCGACCGGCTCGCCCGTGCGCCCCCGCGCTGCCGCCGCGGCGGTTGCGCCATTGTATCGGCCCCGCGCGCGCGTGCCGCTCATGCGCGCGTCAGATGCATGTACAGCGCGTGTGCGACCGCGATGTCCTCGAGCCCGAGGCCGATCGAGCGGAAGAACGCATGACGCGTGCGCGACGGCGCCGCGCAGGTGCCTGCGACGAGCGCGGGCAGGTCGCCGACGATCCGCTCGGGCGTCCAGCCGTGCCCGGCCGCCGCGATCTGCATCTCGCCTGCGCTCGCGGGCGTCGTGTGCCGGTAGTCGCAGTACACGTCCATGTCGGGCAACCATGCGGGCGGGATCTCATGTGCGCGCGCGACGTTGGTGCTGATCGACGTGACGAGCGCGGGGCGCGTGAGCATGCCGTCGGCGAGCACCGGTGTGCCCGACGACGTGCACAGCATCACGACGTCCGCGTCGCGCACGCACGCCTCGACGCTGGCGGCCGCACGGGCGCGCGGATCGATCCGCGCGAGCGTCGCCTGCAGCGCCGGGTCGCCGGCGAGCGCGGGCGAATGGACGCTGATCGATGCCCAGTCGCGCAATGCCGCCGTATGGCGCAGATGCGCGAGGCCCACCGCGCCCGCGCCGATCACGGCGAGCCGGCGCGCGTCGCGCGGCGCGAGGCAATCGACCGCGAGCGCCGTCGTGCCGGCCGTGCGCTCGACCGTCAGCAGCCCCGCGTCGCACCACATCAGCGGCTGGCCGGTGCGCATCGACATCAGCGCGGTCCACGCCGTGACGATCGGTTTGCCGCCCGTCACGACGTATGGCGACAGCTTCGCGCCGAACACTTGCTCGTCGGCGAGCGCGCCGAGATACGTGATGAAATCGCCGGCCTGCTCGGGGAACAGCGTGAGGGTTTGCGGCGGCTGCACCGCGCGGGCCGATGCGAGCGACGCGAACATGCGGCGCAGCGTGCCGAGCACGTCGAGCGACGGCAGCGCCGCGCGCACCGCGGCTTCGTCGACGGTCAGCGGCAGGGTCGGGGCGGGTTGCGTCATGGAACGTCTCCGGTCGGGGCCGGACAGGACAGTCTCGAAAGCGGGCGTCCGGCGGTGTTTGTGATGGATTAAAAGTCTAATATAGACAAAATAAGTCGGGTGGATTTTTCTTTTCGGAGCTTGCCCGAGCCGCTGTCAGTCGAAAAAACATCGATGAATCAACGGCATTTTGCGTAATCGACGGAATCTCGATGGGCAGCAGCGAGGCTGCGATTATCGTATCCCCTATAGTCTATAGTAGACTAAGAGTCTATATTTCACATGCGGACCGGCATGTTGCTGCCCGGCGGCCGGCATGCATCGCATGCCGATCCGGCGCCCGGCGACGGCGTCGCGCGAACGGTCTTCATCGCCTCAATCCGGAATCGAAGGACATCGTCATGAACTGGAAGCTTTCCCTCTGCGCCGTCGCGGCGCTTGCGTGCGCGGCCGTCACCGCCCACGCGGAACAGACCACGCTGCGCTTCGGGATCGAAGCCGCCTATCCGCCGTTCGAGAGCAAGACGCCGGCCGGCCAGCTGCAAGGTTTCGACGTCGACGTCGGCAATGCCGTCTGCGCGAAGCTGAACATGAAGTGCGTGTGGGTCGAGAATGCGTTCGACGGGCTGATCCCGGCACTGCAGGCGCGCAAGTTCGACGCGATCAATTCGGCGATGAACATCACCGCGAAGCGCAAGCAGAGCATCGATTTCACGCCGGCGATCTACGTGGTGCCGATCGTGATGGTCGCGCACCGCGGCTCGCCGCTGCGGCCCGATGCCGCGAGCCTGCGCGGCAAGCACGTCGGCGTGCTGCAGGGCTCGTCGCAGGAGGATTTCCTGAAGGCGCACTGGGCCAATGCGGGCGTGGACGTCGTGTCGTATCAGGACCAGGACCAGATCTATGCCGATCTCGTCGCCGGTCGTCTCGACGCGGCCGTGCAGGAAGCGCAGACCGCGCAGGACGGTTTCCTCGACAAGCCGGCCGGCCGCGACTACCAGATCGTCGGCGAGCCGCTGAAGGATCCCGCGACGCTCGGCGAAGGCACCGGCTTCGGGTTGCGCAAGGGCGACAAGGCGCTGCAGGCGAAGATCGTCGGCGCGCTCGACGCGCTGAAGAAGGACGGCACGCTGAGCGCGCTGTCGCAGAAGTATTTCAAGCGCGACATCGTCGCGAAGTAAGCCAGGCCGCGCGCCGGCCGCCGTGCCGGCGTGCGTCGCACCGAATCTCGACGCAGTACGGGGAAGCATGGATTTCGACGTCATCGTTCTGGGGGCCGGCATCGTCGGCGTGTCGTCGGCGCTGCATCTGCAGGATCGCGGGCTGCGCGTCGCGCTCGTCGACCGGCGCGCGCCCGGCGAGGAAACGAGCCACGGCAATGCGGGGCTGATCGAGCGCTCGTCGGTCGTGCCGTACGCGTTCCCGCGCCGGCTCGGCACGCTGCTGCGCTACGCACGCAACCGCTCGGTCGATCTCTATTGGGACTACAAAGCATTGCCCGCGTATGCAGGGTGGCTCGCGCGTTTCTGGCGCGAATCGTCGCCGCAGCGGCTCGCGGCCGCCGCGCGCGACATGCTGCCGCTCGTTGCGGCGAGCGTCGTCGAGCACGACGCGCTGCTTGCGCGCACCGACGCGCAGCCGCTCGTGCATGACGGCGGGTGGATCGAGGCGTTCCGTTCGCCCACGCTGTTCGACGCGGAAACGCGCGCGCAGCAGCGGGTGGCCGACGCGCACGGGTTGCGGATGAGTGTGCTCGACGCGCGCGCGTTGCGCGAACGCGAGCCCGGCATCGGCGACGCGTTTTGCGGCGCATTCCACTGGCAGGACCCGAAGACGGTGTCGAGCCCCGGGGGCCTCACGAAGGCGTACGCGCGGCTGTTCGAGCGCGACGGCGGCACGTTCGTGCGCGGCGACGCGACGACGCTCGCGCAGGTGCGCGACGGCTGGCAGGTCGACACCGAGCACGGGCCGATTGCGGCCGGCTCGGCCGTGGTTGCGCTCGGGCCGTGGTCCGATCACGTGTTCGCGCCGCTCGGCTACCGGATTCCGCTGCGCGCGAAGCGCGGCTATCACATGCATTACCGGCCGACCCGCGCGCCGCTGAACGTGCCCGTGTGCGATACCGAGGAGGGTTTCGTCGTCGCGCCGATGGAAGGTGGCCGCCTGCGGCTCACGACCGGCGTCGAGATCGCGTTGCGTGGCGCGCCGCCGACCGGCGTGCAGCTCGCGCGTGCCGAGCCGCTGGCGCGCGACGCGTTCGGCATCGGCGAGCGACTCGATCCGGCGCCGTGGCTCGGGATGCGGCCGTGCACGCCCGACATGCGGCCGGTGATCGGGCCTGCGCCGCGCCATCGTCATCTGTGGTTCGCGTTCGGCCACTGTCACCACGGGCTCACGCTCGGCCCCGCGACCGGGCGTCTGCTCGCCGAGATGATGACGGGCGCGCCGACCTACATCGATCCCCATCCGTACCGGCCCGCGCGCTTCGGCTGAACCCGTCGCGATACGACGGCCGCCGCGCGTGCGGCCGTCACAGTTTTTCATTCGGCTGTCCGTATTGTGCGAAGTCTTGCGGCCGGAAATGATCTGCGCAATTGACCGGAAAGAAATCGCGAAATAAGCAAACGAGAAAACGCGCGATTTATTAATGCATTTTCATGAAGATGAAATGCGAAGCAGGCGGTCCGTCCGGGCCATCCGGCGACGTTTCGCAACGGACGTTCCGATGTGACCCGGGATGTACCGGAACACGTTACTTCCGGCCTCGCAAACGTTACGTTACATCCGCGCTCCCGACGCATTTATCGTCAGATGATTGAGGCTGCGCGACCCGTTTATTTACCCGGAAATCCATATAAAACGGTTATTGGCTTGCAATGAGCCAACGAATCAATCCGTTTCATCCGAGTGGCACACTTCGTGCAATCCGTCCCCATGCTTTATCAACGTAGTGCCAACGAGATGGGGTAAGGATGAGACAAAACTTTAAATTGACGGGTGTGGCGCTGTCGGTCACGACGGTGTTCGGGGTACTGGTTTCCGGTTCGGCTGTCGCCGGGCCGCTCGATGCGCTGCCGATTCCGCAAGTCGTCGTGAATCCGCCGACCAACAGCGTATCGATCGGGTTGGCCGCAACCGGCACGTCGCCGCTGGGTTCGGTCACCGTGGCGACGGGTGGGGCCGGCGCGATTCAGACGTCGCCGGGCAATCCGGCGCAGGCGTTGTCGGGCGCGGTGAACGCGCTGCAGGGCGCGCTCGGCGGCGGTGGCGGCGCGGTGACGCCGCTCGCGCCGGTACAAGGCGTGGTGAACCAGGTGACGGGGGCGCTCGGTGGTGGCAATCCGGCTGGTGCGCTGACCGGGGCGCTGAATACGGCGACGGGGACGCTGAGCAATGCGGTTGGCACGGTAACGGGCGCAGTGGGGAATGTGGGCGGCGGCGCGAATCCGCTGGCGCCGGTGCAAGGTGTGGTGAATCAGGCGACCGGGGCGCTCGGTGGTGGCAATCCGGCTGGTGCGTTGAGCGGTGCTCTTGGTACGGTGACGGGCGGGTTGGGTAGCGTCGGTGGCGGCGCGAATCCGCTGGCGCCGGTGCAAGGTGTCGTCAATCAAGTGACGGGGGCGCTCGGTGGTGGCAACCCGGCCGGCGCGCTGACTGGTGCTCTCGGTACGGTCACGGGTGCGTTGGGTAACGTCGGTGGTGGGTCGAACCCGCTGGCACCGGTTCAAGGTGTCGTCAATCAAGTGACGGGGGCGCTCGGTGGTGGCAACCCGGCCGGCGCGCTGACCGGCGCCCTCGGTACGGTCACGGGTGCGCTGGGTAACGTCGGTGGCGGGTCGAACCCGCTGGCACCGGTTCAAGGTGTCGTCAATCAAGCAACGGGCGCGCTCGGCGGTGGCAACCCCGCTGCTGCACTGACCGGCGCGCTCAATACGGCGACGGGTACGCTGAGTAACGGAGTCGGCACGGTGACGGGCGCACTGGGCAACGTCGGTGGCGGCGCGAATCCGCTGGCGCCGGTTCAGGGCGTGGTGAATCAAGTAACGGGTGCGCTTGGCGGCGGCAACCCGGCCGGCGCACTGACCGGCGCTCTCGGCACGGTGACGGGTGCGCTCGGCAACGTCGGCGGCGGCAACCCGGCCGGCGCACTGACCGGCGCCCTCAGCACGGTGACGGGTGCACTCGGCAACGTCGGCGGCCCGAACCCGCTGACGCCGATCCAGAACGTCGTCGACCAGGTCACGGGCACGCTGGGCAGCGGCAATCCCGCTGGTGCGCTGAGCAGCGCGGTCAATACGATCACGGGGACGCTCGGCAACATCGGTGGCGCGTCGAGCCCGCTGGCACCGGTGCAAGGCGCCGTCACGCTCGGCAATGGCAACCCGGCCAGCGCACTGACGGACGCCGTGAACTCGGTGACGGGCGCGCTCGGCAACCTTGGCGGCACGAACCCGCTGGCTCCGGTACAAGGCGTCGTGAACCAGGTCGTCGGCACGGTATCGGGCGCCGGCGGCGGCAGCCCGATCGCGCCGATCACGAACCTCGTCAGCGGCCTGCAAAACGCGCTGCCGACGGGCGGCAACCCGGCCGGCGCACTGGGCAACGCGGTCAACTCGGTCACGGGCGCACTCGGCAGCCTCGGCGGCACGAATCCGCTGGCGCCGGTACAGGGCGTCGTGAACCAGGTGGTCGGCACGCTCGGCGGCAGCAACCCGGCCGGCGCACTGAGCAACGCAGTCAGCTCGGTGACGGGCGCGCTCGGCAACCTCGGCGGCACGAACCCGCTGGCGCCGGTACAGGGCGTCGTGAACCAGGTAGTCGGCACGCTCGGCGGCAGCAACCCGGCCGGCGCACTGAGCAACGCAGTCAGCTCGGTCACGGGCGCACTCGGCAACCTCGGCGGCACGAACCCGCTGGCGCCGGTGCAGGGCGTCGTGAACCAGGTCGTCGGCACGCTGTCGGGCGCCGGCGGCGGCAGCCCGATCGCGCCGATCACGAACCTCGTCAGCGGCCTGACCGGCGGCAGCAACCCGGCTGCCGCGCTGACCGGTGCGCTCGGTTCGGTGACGGGTGCCCTCGCGAACGGTCCGGCGGCCCTCGGGCAGGCGGCCGGCGCGTTGTCGGGCGCGGCCGGTTCGACGGCAGCGGCGGGCGGCAGCCTGCTCGGCTCGGGCGCGAGCGCGGCGGGCAGCACGGCGGGTGCAGCCGGTTCGCTGCTGTCGACGGGCGGCAACGCGACGGCGACGGTCGTCAATGCGGCCGGCACGACGCTGGGCACGGCGCTGGGTTCCACGCCGAGCCTGTCGGTCACGCCGCACTCGGGCAACAACTCGGCGAACAACCCGCTCGCACCGGTGTCGACGCTGCTGCAGGCGGTGACGGGCGCATTGCCGAGATAACCGGCCGGCGCGCGCGGCGACGGTTCATCGCCTGCCGCGCGCAACGGGTCGCGCAACGCGGCATGACAGCAATGTCATGCCGCGTTTTCTTTGGGGCCCCGATCTATCTCATGGGAGGAATGGCACTGAATTGCGGGGCGGAATGGAATAACCGGCCGGATTCGTCCGTTTACTTACCGAGTCGCGGCGCAGCCGGACAGCGGGATAATGGTCATGACGTAGTCGATGTCCCGCCCGGCGCCGCCGTGCCGCGATGCCATGCCAAGGAGAACGGGAATGAAGACGATGCTGTTCGCCATCGCGCTGATGGCCGCGATCGTGCGGCCCGCGGCCGCCGAGCCGCCGCAGGCCGGTGACGGGAAACTGGTCGACGAAGATCACATGACGCTGTACGTGTTCGATCACGACGCGCCGGGCAAGAGCACGTGCACCGGCACCTGCGCGGCCAACTGGCCGCCGGCGCTCGCCGACGGATACGACAAGGCGTCGGGCGCACTGAGCCTCGTCACGCGCGACGACGGCAAGAAGCAATGGGCGTACCGCGGCCGTCCGCTGTACCGCTGGAAGATGGACCGCAAGGCCGGTGACGCGGGCGGCGACGGTGTCGGCGGCATGTGGCACGTCGCGCGCCCCTGAGAACGGACTGACGGGCTGACGGCGCGGCGACGCGCAAGGCATCCGGATGAGCTACGAATCGGACCTGCTGGTGTGGCTGCCGCATCTCACCCGGTATGCGCGCGCGCTGACGGGCGATCGGGCCTGGGCGGACGATCTCGTGCAGGACACGCTCGAGCGCGCGCTGAACCGGCCGCCGCGTGACGGCGGCAACCTGCGCGCGTGGCTGCTGACGCTGCTGCGCCACCGCTTCATCGACCAGTTGCGCGCGCGGCGCGAGATCGCGGTCGACGATGCGACCGCGCCGTGGCAGACGATGGCCGCGCCGAACGACGAGATCGGCGGCCTGCTGCTGCGCGACGTGCAGCGCGCGCTGTACCGGCTGCCGGTCGAGCAGCGCGAGGTGCTGCTGCTGGTCGCGCTCGAGGAGCTGAGTTACCGCGACGCCGCACAGGTGCTCGGCGTGCCGGTGGGGACGGTGATGTCGCGGCTGTCACGGGCGCGTGAACAGATGCGTGCGCTGTTGTCCGGCGAGCCGCCGGCGCACGGCGCGGCCGCGTTACGGGTGATCGGGAAGACATGATGGACGACGACGATCCGCGCAAACCTTCGAACGATCGGGACGATGCCGTGTCGGCCCAGCTGCTGTCGGCGCTGCTCGACGGCGAGCTGTCCGGGCAGGAGCGCCGCGAGGTGCTCGAGCGGCTGCGGGCCGATCCGCGGGAGGCCGACCGGTTCGCGCATTACGGCGCGCAGCGCGATGCGTTGCACGCGCTGTTCCCGCTGCCGGCTGCCGCACCCGCGCTGTTCGTGCAGCGGCGCGCGCCGCGCTGGCGTGGCCTTGCCTATGCGTTCGCGGGGCTGGCGGCCGGGCTGGTGATCGGCATCGCGCTGCACGCGGGCTGGACGACGTTCGGCGCCGAGCCGGCATTCGCCGCACGCGCGGACGTCGCTTACGCCGTGTACGCGGCCGAGCGGGAGCATCCGGTCGAGGTCGACGCACGCGATCCGGCGCGCCTTGCCGCGTGGCTGTCCGCGCGTCTCGGGCGGCCCGTGCGCGCGCCGTCGCTCGACGAATACGGCTATGCATTGCTGGGCGGCCGGCTGCTGCCGGGCGACGCGGGGCCGGCGGCGCAACTCATGTACCAGCGCGCGGACGGCAAGCGCGTGACGCTCTACATGACGGCCTACGACGCGCGGCGTTTCGCGCCCCGGGCGATGTCGGCCGACGGCCGCCATACGTATTTCTGGTCGGATCGCGGCATGGGTTTTGCGCTCTCCGGGCGCGCCGACGAACGACGCCTGCGCGAGCTCGCGATCGAGGCATGCGGCGCGCTCGGCGGGCCGACCGACGCGTGGAAGGGATGATGCACGCGGTATCGGCAGGGAGCCAATGATGAACGCGAAGATGGCGATGGTGACGGTGGCGCTCGCGGCATGCGCCGGGCTCGCGCGGGCGGATGGCGATGCCCCGGTGCGCGTGCCGGTCGACGCCGACGGCGTGCAGCGGGTGGCGATCGTCGGCGGCAGCTATTTCTTTCGCCCGAACCACGTGATCGTCCGCGCGCACGTGCCGGTGGAACTGACCGTATCGGCCGAACCGGGCGTCGTGCCGCACAGTTTCGCGATCGACGCGCCGCAGGCCGGCATCGCGGTGCGTACCGAACTCGGCACGACGCCGCGCACGTTGCGCTTCACGCCGACGACGCCCGGCCGCTTCGCCTACTATTGCACGCATCGGCTGCTGTTCTTGCGCAGTCATCGCGAGCGCGGCATGGAAGGCGTGCTCGCCGTCGAGGCGGCGCCATGATCGCCGCGTTGCTGGCCGCGAGCCTGATAGGAGCGAGCATGACAGCCGACCCCGTGACCGTCGCGCAGACGCATTTCGACCAGGTCCGCTCGTACCGCGCGACGATCCGCTCGTCGGCGCGAAGCGGCGAGCACGCCGAATTCCACTATGCGTACCTGAAACCCGGTTTCGTCCGGATGGACTTCGTGTCGCCGCATCACGGCGCGGTGCTCGCGTACGATCCCGGCGACGGCAAGGTCCGGCTGCGCCCGTTCGGCGAGCATGCGCTGCCCGCGCTGACGCTGTCGCCGTCCAATCCGCTCCTGCGCAATCGCAGCGGCCATCGCGTCGATCGGTCGGACGTTGGCGTGCTGCTGCGCAACGTGCATGCGCTGCAGCAGGGCGGTGCGACGGTGACGGAGGGCCAGGAAACCGTCGGCGGCCGCACCACGCTGCGCGTGTCGGTGACGGGCGCACCCGCGCACGTGGTCGACGGCGTGCATCGCTATCGTCTGTGGCTGGACACCGAGGACGGCTTTCCGCTGAAGGTGGTCAGCTTCGCGGATGACGACGGCGCGCCGCTCGAGACGGTCACGCTCGACGACGTCGAGATCGACGTCGCGTTTCCCGACCGCTTTTTCGCACCCTGATCCCTGATCCCGACGACTCCTGCCGGAGGCAGCATGGCGGAATACCGGTTCTCGACGACGTGGCGCGTGGACGCGTCGCTCGCGGCGGTCTGGGACGCGATCTACCAGGTCGATCGCTGGCCCGACTGGTGGAAGAGCGCCGTGCGGACCGTCGAGATCGAACCCGGCGATGCGCGCGGCGTCGGCGCGCTGCAGCGCTACACGTGGAAAGGCGCGTTGCCGTACCGGCTGACCTTCGACATGCGCGTGCTGCGCGTCGAGCGGCTGCATGTACTCGAAGGCCGCGCGAGCGGCGCGATCGAAGGCGACGGCCGCTGGTCGTTTGCCGGCGACGGCACGCACACCGTCGTGCGCTACGACTGGCACATCCGCACGCGCGAGCGCTGGATGAACTGGCTGGAGCCGGTCGCGCGCCCGCTGTTCGCCTGGAATCACGACGTCGTGATGCGCGAAGGCGCGAAAGGGCTCGCGCGCCGGCTGGGCGCGACGGTCGAGACCGACGGCCGGACGTTCCAGCCGGTCGCCGGCTGTCCGGACATGTGACGATCTCGCGGTCTGTCCCGGCCTCCTTGGCGTCCGAGCGGCACTTTTCATGCGATGCCGGACGATCGCGGGAACTCGGTGCCTGCCCCGTGTCAAATTGGGGCGATGGTCGGGATATCCCGTATGCCGTCCGCTCCCGGTGTCCGGGGTTGATATGTATGTGATTGTTTTGAATCGGCTTTTTTGATTAATCCCCGTTTTTCCGCCGGTCCGCCCCGCACGAAAAAACCTCCGGCTCCCCTTCTTGAATTTGTCAAAACCCGTCCATATAATTAGCACTCGCTGCACGAGAGTGCTAACAATTCTCTGCCGGGCGACCCGCCGGGCAGATTCCCTAAGCGTTCTTCAATCTCAGTCAAGAGAGGAGTGAATATGAACCTTCGTCCTTTGCACGATCGCGTGATCGTCAAGCGCCTGGATCAGGAAACCAAGACCGCCTCGGGCATCGTGATCCCCGAAGCTGCTGCTGAGAAGCCGGATCAAGGCGAGATCCTCGCGGTCGGCCCGGGCAAGCGCGACGACAAGGGCGCGGCGATCGCGCTCGACGTGAAGGTCGGCGATCGCGTGCTGTTCGGCAAGTACGCTGGTCAGACCGTCAAGGTCGACGGCCAGGAACTGCTGGTCATGCGCGAAGAAGACATCATGGCCGTGGTCAACGCGCAGTAAGCGTCCACCGACGGTACATATTCCCAAGAATTCAAGGAGTTAGAAGATGGCAGCTAAAGACGTCGTATTCGGCGATTCCGCCCGTTCGAAGATGGTCGAAGGCGTGAACATTCTCGCCAACGCAGTCAAGGTCACGCTGGGTCCGAAGGGCCGCAACGTCGTGCTCGAGCGCAGCTTCGGCGGCCCGACGGTCACCAAGGACGGTGTGTCGGTCGCGAAGGAAATCGAGCTGAAGGACAAGCTCCAGAACATGGGCGCGCAAATGGTCAAGGAAGTCGCTTCCAAGACCAGCGACAACGCAGGCGACGGCACGACGACGGCAACCGTCCTCGCGCAATCGATCGTTCGCGAAGGCATGAAGTACGTCGCATCGGGCATGAACCCGATGGACCTGAAGCGCGGCATCGACAAGGCAGTCGCAGCGGCTGTCGAAGAGCTGAAGAAGATCAGCAAGCCGTGCACGACGAACAAGGAAATCGCACAGGTCGGCTCGATCTCGGCGAACAGCGACACGTCGATCGGCGATCGCATCGCTGAAGCGATGGACAAGGTCGGCAAGGAAGGCGTGATCACCGTCGAAGACGGCAAGTCGCTGGCTGACGAACTCGACGTCGTCGAAGGCATGCAGTTCGACCGCGGCTACCTGTCGCCGTACTTCATCAACAACCCGGACAAGCAAGTCGCCGTCCTCGACAACCCGTTCGTGCTGCTGCACGACAAGAAGGTGTCGAACATCCGTGATCTGCTGCCGGTGCTCGAGCAAGTCGCGAAGGCTGGCCGTCCGCTGCTGATCATCGCTGAAGACGTCGAAGGCGAAGCGCTCGCAACGCTGGTCGTCAACAACATCCGCGGCATCCTGAAGACCGTTGCGGTCAAGGCGCCGGGCTTCGGCGATCGTCGCAAGGCGATGCTGGAAGACATCGCGATCCTGACCGGCGGTCAAGTCGTCGCGGAAGAAACCGGCCTGACGCTCGAGAAGGCAACGCTGGCAGAACTGGGCCAGGCGAAGCGCATCGAAGTGGGCAAGGAAAACACGACGATCATCGACGGCGCAGGCGAAGCCGTGAACATCGAAGCGCGCGTCAAGCAAGTTCGCACGCAAATCGAAGAAGCGACGTCGGACTACGACCGTGAAAAGCTGCAAGAGCGCGTGGCCAAGCTGGCCGGCGGCGTGGCAGTGATCAAGGTCGGTGCTGCGACCGAAGTCGAAATGAAGGAAAAGAAGGCACGTGTCGAAGACGCACTGCACGCAACGCGCGCAGCTGTGGAAGAAGGCATCGTGGCAGGCGGCGGCGTTGCGCTGATCCGCGCTCGCACCGCGATCGCAGGCCTGACCGGCGCGAACGCCGACCAGAACGCCGGCATCAAGATCGTGCTGCGCGCAATGGAAGAGCCGCTGCGCCAGATCGTCACGAACGGCGGCGAAGAAGCGAGCGTCGTGGTGGCGGCAGTGGCTGCAGGCACGGGCAACTACGGCTACAACGCAGCAACGGGCGAGTACGTCGACATGGTTGAAGCCGGCGTCGTCGACCCGACCAAGGTCACGCGCACCGCACTGCAGAACGCAGCTTCGGTTGCTGGCCTGCTGCTGACGACGGACGCAGCTGTCGCAGAACTGCCGAAGGAAGATGCACCGATGCCGGGCGGCATGCCGGGCGGCATGGGCGGCATGGGCATGGACATGTAATCGACTTCGGTCGATGGTGTCCGGGGCGCGCAGCGATGCGCGCTCCAGCCAAAGAAAAAGACCCGCAGCGATGCGGGTCTTTTTTTATGTGCGCGCAAAAAGGGGCGGACATTCGGGGGCGGACCTGCCGCCCCGGCGCGAGGGTGAGCCGCGTGCAACGGCGGCGCAGGGCCGCCGTGCGGGTTCAATGCCGGGCGATCCGCGGCGAGCTTTTGCTGCTTTCCGTCACCGGGCGCCCGCCTTCCTCATCGTTGCTGCGGGCCCAGAAGAACCGGTCGGGCAGGTACGCGCCCATGCCGGGCCGGAACGCGTCGCGCACGGCCTGGTACAGGTATTCCTGCGCCTCGCGCACCGCTTCGGGCGGCTCCTGGCCATTCGCGAGCAGTGCCGCGATCGCCGCGCCGAGCGTATCGGTGATGCCCATCAACCGGTGCGGCGAGCGATCCCACATGTCTTCGCGAAGCTGGCCTTCCTCGCCGTACAGCGTGTTGACGAGCCGGTGCGAGCCCGTCTCCGACGACAGGATGTACTCGCAGCCCTGCGACAGCAGGTGCGACACGGCCGCGTCGAGATTCGGCGCCTCGGCATCGCCGTCCGGCTGCGCGAGCGCGATCAGCGTCGCGTGGTCGGCGACCAGCAGCGTCGTCTGCGGCGCGAGCAGGTCGGCGATCGATTCGCGCAGGTCGTCGGCGGCGAGCACGTGCTCGTCGTCGAGCGTGAAGTCCGGCGCGAGCACGAGCGGCACGCCGTCGTAGTCGGCGACCACTTCGGCGATCGCGCTCACGACTTCCGCGCGCGTCGCCGCGCCGATCTTGAACGCGGCGACCGGCATGTCCTCGAGCAGCATGCGCGCCTGGGCGGCGACGACATCGGGATCGAGACCGGTCACTTCGTCGCAGGCGGCCGAGTCGCGCACGGTATAGCCCGTCAGGACGGACACGCCGTGGCAGCCCATGCTCGCCAGGGTCATCAGATCGGCTTGGAGGCCGGAGCCGCCGGTGGGATCGGACAGGCCGAAGGTGAGGACGATCGGAGGGGCGTTGCTGGACATGTAAAAATGGGGCAAGAAAAAAACGACGGAACTGCGGACGGCGAGGCGAAGTGGGCGTTTGGGCCCTGTGTTGCCCGGCAGGCCGCACTTTCCAGCCATTATGCGGCGGAATCCGGCCCGCACGACGGATTTTTTAGCGCAGCGCAACGTAGTCGCCGTACTCCAGCGCGATTGCTAGGCAGTCCGGCCCCGACACGGTACCATCATGGCTCCCGAATTTACCGACTTTTCCCGACGCGGCTTAAGATGGAATACAAGAGCTGGATGTGCCTGATTTGTGGCTGGATTTATGACGAAGAAGCCGGGCTGCCCGAAGAGGGCATCGCCCCGGGCACGCGCTGGGAAGACGTCCCGATCAACTGGACGTGCCCCGAATGCGGCGCTCGCAAGGAAGACTTCGAGATGGTCCAGATCTGACCGGACCTCGGCCAACGGACACCCGGCTGCGGCCTCGCGGTTCCCCGGTGCTTGCGCACCGCGGCCGGCGCGAGCGACTTGACGATGACAGGCGCGCGTGTCCATGACGGCCGATCCGGCGAACGTTCCCCACCCTGACGCATTACCCAACCCGCGCGGCGGGGCCGTGCGCGCGGCCGACGCGTGGCTCGCGGCGGCCGCCGACGCATTCGAGCGTCGCGACGACGCGGCCGCGCCGCTGTCGGCCGCTGCCGCCGTGCTGGCGGAGGCCGGCTGGCTGCCGGCCGCCCGATTCGCGGGGCAACTCGCCGCCGCGGCGCCGCTCGCCGCCGCCGAACCGGCTTGCGCCGCCTGGCGCCTCGCGTTGCGCGACTTCAGCGCGGCGGTCGGGCGCCACAATCTGCGCGAGCTGGCCTGCTCGCCCGTCCTGTTCGACCATTTCCGTGCGCTGCGTGCGCAAAGCTCGGCCGACCTGCACGCGAGCGTGCCGCTCGACGCGCTGGCACTCGTCGGGCGCGCGATGCCGCCGGCGACGCTGCGCGCGCTGCCCGACGCATTCGCGAGCCGCGCGCGGGCCCGTTACGAGCAGGCGCTGCTCGGCGTGCTGCGCGCGCCGCACGGCACGCCGGACGCGGCGCTCGACGAGCTCGACACGACCCTGACCGCGCTGGCCGACGACGCGCCGTACGACTTCTGGCGGCTCGCCGCCGCGTGCCTGCGCGCGCTGCGCGCGTGCGCCGCGCCCGAACTGAAGCGTTTCCTCGCACGGACCAACCTGCTGCTCGGCGAGCACGCGCAGGGCAGGCGCAGCGCGCCGCCGGCGCTCGTGCGCGAGACGGTTGCGTTGCTGTGGCGCGATTTCGCGCTGTTCGGCGCGGCCGCGGAAGACGTCGCGCTCGTCGACGTGCTGCACGACTATGGGCTGACCGTGGACTGGCACGTCGCCGGCACGCCCGCGTCCGAGGCGCTGTGGGAAGCCGGCGCGGCGCAGGCCGAGCATGAGGCGGTCGCGGCGGCACCCACCCGCATGCTCGGCGTCGTGACCGTCAACGCGCATGCGTATGAGGATTTCCTGCAGACGGCCGACGCGTCGATGGCCGATCTGGCCGTCGATGCGGGTGCGGCCGATGCGGGGGCCGCATGGCGCGCATCCGCGGCCGCCTACCGGGTCGGTACGGCCGCATGCGCGCTCGGGCTCGGTCACGCGGCGCTGCTGGCCGACACGCTCGGGCTCGCGTGGCGCCGTGCCGCACACGGCCTGCCGCTCGCCGACGGCGGGCTCGACGCGCACGGCCGGGCATCCGACCTGCTGCGCGGCGCGCTGCTGAAGATCGCCGCGGGGGTGGCGCCGCCGGACCTGACCGCGGCGTCCGAGGCGCTCGGCGCGGCGCTCGCCCGGACCTGATGCGCAACGGGGCGCGACCGCGGCGGCAGCCCTTGCCACGCGGGCCGGCAACACGCTGCCGACAGCGCCCGCGCGCGTGTTAGAGTGCCATGTGATCCGCGCGCGTCGTTGCCAGCGTCGTGCGGCGTTGCTTGTTGATCGCGGCCCGGTCAGGCCGCGGCGTCTTTGCTAAAATTCAAACCATGTCAAAGCCTTCCGATCGCATCAATCTCACCAACCAGTTCCTGATCGCCATGCCGAACATGGCGGATCCGACGTTTTCGGGAACGGTGGTCTATCTTTGCGATCACAGCGAGCGCGGTGCGCTCGGCCTCGTCATCAATCGTCCGACCGACATCGACCTCGAATCGCTGTTCAGCCGCATCGACCTGAAGCTCGACATCGAGCCGCTGCTGCACATTCCCGTGTACTTCGGCGGCCCGGTCCAGACCGAGCGCGGCTTCGTGCTGCACGAGCCGGTCGAGGGCGCGAACTACAACTCGTCCATGTCGGTCGAGGGCGGGCTCGAGATGACGACGTCGAAGGACGTGCTCGAGGCGGTCGCGACGGGCACCGGCCCGAAGCGCTTCCTGCTGACGCTCGGCCATGCCGGCTGGGGCGCCGGGCAGCTCGAGGAAGAAATTTCCCGCAACGGCTGGCTGACGGTCGCCGCCGATCCGCGCATCGTGTTCGACACGCCGGCCGAGGAGCGTTTCGAAGCCGCACTTGGCCTGCTCGGCGTCAGCTCGTCGATGCTGTCCGGCGAAGCAGGGCACGCATGAGTGGCGCGAGCGCGCGCGATGCGACGCTCCTGGCGTTCGATTACGGCGAGAAGCGGATCGGCGTCGCGATCGGCAATGCGCTGACGCGCTCGGCCCGCGCCCTCGTCGTGATTCCCAACCTGAACCGCGAGCACCGCTTCAAGACGGTCGGCGAACTGCTGGCCGAATGGCGGCCGGACGCGCTCGTCGTCGGCCTGCCGATGCATCCGGACGGCACGCCGCACGACATGACGCAGCAGGCGAAGCGTTTCGGCAACCAGCTGAACGGCCGCTTCGGGCTGCCCGTCACGTGGGTCGACGAGCGCTATTCGTCGGTCGAGGCCGAGGCCGGGCTGCGCGAGCGCAACGTGCGCGGGCGCGCACGCGCCGAGATGCTCGATGCCGAGGCCGCACGCGTGATCCTTCAACAGTATCTCGATCAATTGTCCGACCATGAGCACCATTGATGCCGACGCGCTCTACCGCGTCCTGCTCGACCAGATCCGCGACGCGTACGGCACGGCCTTCGCCGAGCCGGGCGGCCCGCGGCTCGCCGGCATTCACAGCGGCGGCGCCTGGCTCGCCGAGCGCCTCGCGCGCGATCTCGGCGCGCCGGGGTTCGGCGTCGTGAACGTCGCGCTGCATCGCGACGACTACGCGAAGAAGGGGCTGCACAGCCAGGCGAGCCCCACGTCGCTGCCGTTCGAGGTCGACGGCGCGCGCATCGTGCTCGTCGACGACGTGCTGTACACCGGCCGCACCGTGCGCGCCGCGCTCAACGAACTGTTCGACTACGGCCGTCCGGCCGCGGTCGAGCTTGCGGTGCTCGCCGATCGCGGCGGCCGCGAACTGCCGGTCGCCGCGCGTTTCGCGGGCGGCACCCTCGACGTGCCGGCCGATGCGACGCTCGTGCTCGCGCGCGACGAAGCCGCGCAGCTCACGCTGCGCATCGAGGCGCACGGCGCCTGAGCGAACCGCGAAACCGTATCCCGGGCCGCCGGTTCGTACCGCGGCCCGTTTGCATAGTTGGAATCACGCACACCATGACCACCGACACCACTGGCCGCACCGGCAATCCCGCCGCGGCCGCGAGCCCCGAGCGGTTCCGCTACGGTTTCCTGAAGGGCAACCCGCAGCTCACGAAAAACGGCGAGTTGAAACACCTGCTGTCGATCGAGGGCCTGCCGCGCTCGATCGTCAACCACATCCTCGACACGGCCGAGCAGTTCGTCAGCGTGACGGACCGCGAGGTGAAGAAGGTGCCGCTCCTGCGCGGCAAGTCGGTGTTCAACCTGTTCTTCGAGAACTCGACGCGCACGCGCACGACCTTCGAGATCGCCGCGACGCGCCTGTCGGCCGACGTGCTGAACCTGAACATCAATGCGTCGTCGACGAGCAAGGGCGAGTCGCTGCTCGACACGATCAACAACCTGTCGGCGATGCATGCCGACCTGTTCGTCGTGCGCCATGCGTCGAGCGGCGCGCCGTACCTGATCGCCGAGCACTGCGCGCCGCACGTGCACGTGATCAACGCGGGCGACGGCCGGCATGCGCACCCGACGCAGGGCCTGCTCGACATGTACACGATCCGTCACTACAAGCGCGACTTCACGAAGCTGCGCGTGGCGATCGTCGGCGACATCCTGCATTCGCGCGTCGCGCGCTCGGACATCCACGCGCTCACCACGCTCGGCGTGCCGGAAGTGCGCGCGATCGGCCCGCGCACGCTGCTGCCGGGCGGCCTCGAGCAGATGGGCGTGAAGGTGTTCCACAACCTCGACGAAGGCCTGAAGGGCGTCGACGTGATCATCATGCTGCGCCTGCAGAACGAGCGGATGAGCGGCGCGCTGCTGCCGTCCGCGCAGGAATACTTCAAGACCTGGGGCCTGACGCCCGAGCGCCTCGCGCTCGCCGCACCCGACGCGATCGTGATGCACCCGGGCCCGATGAACCGCGGCGTCGAGATCGACTCGCAGGTCGCCGACGGTCCGCAGTCGGTGATCCTCAACCAGGTCACGTTCGGCATCGCCGTGCGGATGGCGGTGATGGGCATCGTCGCCGGCAACAGCGACTGAGCCCGCTTTCGCGCATCCTTATTCACGCAATCAACGCATTTACAGACAGCGCATGAAGATTCATATCAAAGGCGGCACGCTGATCGACCCGGTCGCCGGCACCGAGCGGCAGGCCGACGTATTCGTCGCGGACGGCAAGATCGCCGCGCTCGCGGCAGCAGGTGCGGCGCCGGCCGGTTTCGACGCGGACAAGACGATCGACGCGTCGGGCCTGATCGTCGCGCCCGGTCTCGTCGACCTGTGCGCGCGGCTGCGCGAGCCCGGCTACGAGCACAAGGCGACGCTCGCGTCCGAGATGGCCGCGGCCGTCGCGGGCGGCGTGACGACCCTCGTGTGCCCGCCGGACACCGATCCCGTGCTCGACGAGCCGGGCCTCGTCGAGATGCTCAAGTTCCGTGCCCGCAACCTGCACCAGGCGAACGTCCACCCGCTCGGCGCGCTCACCGTCGGCCTCAAGGGCGAAGTGATCACCGAGATGGTCGCGCTGACCGAATCGGGCTGCGTCGGCTTCACGCATGCGAACGTGCCGGTGCGCGACACGCAGGTGCTGCTGCGCGCGCTGCAATACGCGAGCACCTACGGCTACACGACGTGGCTGCGGCCGCTCGACGCGTTTATCGGCCGCGGCGGCGTCGCCGCGAGCGGCGCGCTCGCGTCGCGGCTCGGGCTGTCCGGCGTGCCGGTCGCGGCCGAGACGATCGCGCTGCACACGATCTTCGAACTGATGCGTGTGACGGGCGCGCGCGTGCACCTTGCGCGCCTGTCGTCCGCGGCCGGCCTTGCGCTCGTGCGCGCGGCGAAGGCCGAGGGGCTGCCCGTGACGTGTGACGTCGGCGTGAACCACCTGCACCTGATCGACGTCGACATCGGCTACTTCGATTCGCAGTTCCGGCTGGACCCGCCGCTGCGCGGCGAGCGCGATCGCGAAGCGATCCGCGCGGCGCTCGCCGACGGCACGATCGATGCGATCTGCTCCGATCACACGCCGGTCGACGACGACGAGAAGCTGCTGCCGTTCGCCGAAGCGACGCCGGGCGCGACGGGGCTCGAACTGCTGCTGTCGCTCACGGTGAAGTGGGCCGATGAAACGAACACGCCGCTCGCGCAGGCGTTGCGCCGCATCACGGCCGCGCCGGCCGACGTGCTGCAGTTGCCGGCAGGCCGCCTGGCCGAAGGCGGCGCGGCCGACCTGTGCGTGTTCGACCCGCGCGCGCACTGGCGCGTCGAGCCGCGCGTGCTGAAGAGCCAGGGCCACAACTCGCCGTTCCTCGGCTACGAACTGCCGGCCTGCGTGCGTGCGACGCTCGTGGCGGGGCAGGTCGCGTTCGAGCGTCACTGAACCCAGCCGGATCTCCGCCATGACCGCTCTTCGCAAGCTGCGTCTCGTCTTTCACCTGCTGCGCGGCATGGCGATCGTCGCGCTGCGCTTTTCGCATGTCACGCCCGCGCGCCGCGCCGAAATGACGCGCCGCTGGTCGCTCAAGATGCTGCGGATCTGCGGGATGCGCCTCGTCGTCCACAATGACGGCGCGCGGCTCGACGCGAGCGCGCTCGTGGTCGGCAATCACGTGTCGTGGCTCGACATCTACGCGATCAACGCATGGCGGCCGACGCCGTTCGTGTCGAAGGCCGAGGTCCGGCAGTGGCCGGTCGTCGGCTGGCTCGCCGAGAAGCTCGATACCGTGTTCCTCCAGCGCGAGAAGCGTACCGAGGCGATGCGGATCATGCACGAGATGGCCGAGCGCCTGCGCGGCGGCGGGCTGATGTGCGTGTTTCCGGAAGGCACCACGTCGGACGGGCAGGGGCTGCTGCCGTTCCATGCGAACCTGTTCCAGGCCGCGGTGTCGGCCGGCTGCGCGGTGCAGCCGGTCTGCCTGATGTACGAGGACGCGCAGCGGCGGCAGTCGGTCGCGCCGGCCTATACGGGCGAACTGTCGCTCGGGATGTCGCTCGACATGGTGTTGCGCGGCGGCCCGCTCGTCGCGCATCTCTACGTGTGCGAGCCGATCGCGCCGGGCGGTGATCGGCGCACGACGTCGGCGGCGGCCCGCGATGCGATCGCCGCCGCGCTGGCGACGTTGCAGGAGAAGGTCGGCAAGCCGTCGGCCGAGTCGCTCGCGGAGCTGCAGAAGCATGCATATCCGGCGACCGAGCTCGGTGGCGGTGCGGCGGGTGAGGCGGCGGCCGACGAGCCGGTGCCGGGGCGGGAGGGGTGAGGTTTCATTCCGCCCGCACGCCGCGCGTGCGGGTCATTCGCCGCCCGGCGTGCGGCACGCGTCGCACTGCACCTGCGTGACCGTACGCTGCGCCGGGTCGGCCGTCAGTCGCACGGCCGACAATTGATTTCCCCATACGCACCCCGAATCTAGCGCGACGACGTTGTCGCGCAGCATCAGGCCGAGCGCGGCCCAGTGACCGAACACGACCGTTACGTTTTCGGTGCGGCGCGCCGGTACGTCGAACCACGGCAGGTAGCCCGGCGGCGCGCTGTCGGGGCCGCCGTTCGTCTTGAACTCCATCGCGCCATCGGGCGTGCAGAACCGGATGCGCGTGAACGCGTTGAACGCGACGCGCATCCGGTCGCGTTTTTTCAGGTTCGGACTCCATTGATTCGGTTCGTTGCCGTACAGGCCTTGAAGCGTGTCGCGCCAGTCGGGGGCGCGCAGTGCGCGCTGGAGTTCGTCCGCGAGTTCGAGCGCGAGCGATGTGTCCCATTGCGGCAGTACGCCCGCGTGCACGAGCAGCATGTCGTTTTCGAAGTGGGCAAACGGGCGGTGGCGGACCCAGTCCAGCAGCGCGTCGGCGTCGGGGTCGTTGAGGATTTCGCCGATCGTATCGCCCGGGCGTTCGGTGCGGATGCCGGCTGACACCGCGAGCAGATGGAGGTCGTGGTTGCCGAGCACGACGGTCGCGCGCGGGCCGAGGTCGACCAGCGCGCGCAGCGCGGCGAGGGAGTCGGGGCCGCGGTTGACGATGTCGCCGGCGATCCAGAGCGGGGTGTCGGCGGGGGCTGAAAGCTTTTCGGACAGCGACTGGAAAGCTGAATGACAGCCTTGGATGTCGCCGATGGCGATGGGGGTGCGGGTCATGAGGGAGTGAACGTGACGGATTTCGGATGGGGCAGGAAAATAATCCTGATGATGGGCTCGTGCATGAAAATTCATCTCCATTTTGCCCTTCGCATGGTCTGGAATCCTAGACTCACCACGGGAGCGAAGCGCTGTATCAAGTTGTTAGCGGCATGGCTTTTGCACCGGGCGGCTCCCTATAATTGTCGTTTTCCCGAACAAAATTAGCATTTCATGACTTTGGCGGCCATGTCGACCGGTTAAAATTCGCGGTCTGATCTGGCGACCATCGCCAGGTGCTTCGAATTTTGACGTGGCGACCGCCTGGAGGCGTCCGCCGCGCATTACTACTGAGGGAGTCTCATGATTCTGGTTACGGGCGGCGCGGGCTTTATCGGTGCCAACTTTGTACTCGACTGGCTGCGCGATTCCGACGAAGCGGTCCTCAATGTCGACAAGCTGACCTATGCAGGCAACCTCCGTACGCTGCAGTCGCTGGACGGAAATCCGAAGCATGTGTTCGCACGCGTCGACATTTGCGATCGTACCGCGCTCGATGCACTGTTCGCCGAGCACAAGCCGCGCGCGGTCCTGCACTTCGCAGCCGAAAGCCACGTCGATCGCTCGATCCACGGCCCGGCCGATTTTGTGCAGACCAACGTCGTCGGCACGTTCACGCTGCTGGAGGCGACCCGCCAATACTGGAACGGCCTGAACGACGCCGACAAGGCAGCATTCCGCTTCCTGCACGTGTCGACCGACGAGGTGTTCGGCTCGCTGTCCGCGACCGACCCGCAGTTTTCCGAGACGACGCCGTATGCACCGAACAGCCCGTATTCGGCGACGAAGGCCGGCTCGGATCATCTGGTGCGCGCCTACCATCATACGTACGGCCTGCCGACACTGACGACGAACTGTTCGAACAACTACGGCCCGTACCAGTTCCCCGAGAAGCTGATCCCGCTGATGATCGCGAATGCGCTCGCCGGCAAGCCGCTGCCCGTGTACGGCGACGGCCAGAACGTGCGCGACTGGCTGTATGTCGGCGACCACTGCAGCGCGATCCGTGAAGTGCTCGCGCGCGGCGTGCCGGGCGAGACGTACAACGTCGGCGGCTGGAACGAGAAGAAGAACCTCGAAGTCGTGCACACGTTGTGCGACCTGCTCGACAAGGCGCGGCCGAAGGCGGCAGGTTCGTATCGCGACCAGATCACCTACGTGACGGATCGCCCGGGCCACGATCGCCGCTACGCGATCGATGCGCGCAAGCTCGAGCGTGAACTTGGCTGGAAGCCCGCGGAAACGTTCGAAACGGGCTTGGCAAAGACTGTCGACTGGTATCTCGACAACCAGGTGTGGGCCGACGAAGTCGCGTCGGGCGAGTACCGCAAGTGGGTCGAAACCAACTATGCGAAGCGCAGCTGAGGAGAACCACGATGGCACGTAAAGGCATCATCCTGGCGGGCGGTTCGGGCACGCGGCTGTATCCGATCACGCACGTCGTATCGAAGCAGCTGCTGCCGGTGTACGACAAGCCGATGATCTACTACCCGCTGTCGACGCTGATGGTCGCAGGCATTCGCGACGTGCTGATCATCTCGACGCCGCAAGACACGCCGCGCTTCGAGTCGATGCTCGGTGACGGCAGCCAGTGGGGCATGAACATCCAGTACGCGGTGCAGCCGTCGCCCGACGGCCTTGCGCAGGCGTTCATCATCGGCAAGGAATTCGTCGGCAACGACCCGTCGGCGCTGATTCTCGGCGACAACATCTTCTACGGCCACGATCTCGCGAAGCAGCTCGAGCGTGCGCACGCGCAAGAAGCCGGCGCGACGGTGTTTGCGTATCACGTGCACGATCCGGAGCGTTATGGCGTCGTCGAATTCGACAAGTCGTTCCGTGCGCTGTCGATCGAGGAGAAGCCCACGAAGCCGCGTTCGCATTACGCGGTGACCGGCCTGTATTTCTACGACGACCGAGTGTGCGACATCGCGGCCGACATCAAGCCGTCGCCGCGCGGCGAACTGGAAATCACCGACGTCAACTCGCGTTATCTCGCCGATGGCGCGCTCAACGTCGAGATCATGGGGCGCGGCTACGCGTGGCTCGATACCGGTACGCACGATTCGCTGATCGAGGCGGCCAGCTTCATCGCGACGCTGCAGAAGCGGCAGGGTCTCGTGGTCGCATGCCCGGAAGAGATTGCCTACCGCCGTAGCTGGATCGACGCGGAGCAGGTGCTGAAGCTGGCACAGCCGCTCGCGAAGAACGCGTATGGGCAGTACCTCAAGAACATTCTCACGGATCAAGTCGCATGGCCATCCAAGTAACGGCGACGGCGCTGCCCGAAGTCAAGATCATCGAGCCGAAGGTGTTCGGCGACGCGCGCGGGTTCTTCTACGAAAGCTTCAACGGGAAGGAATTCGCCGAGCAGGTCGCACCCGGCGTCGAATTCGTGCAGGACAACCATTCGCGCTCGTCGAAGGGCGTGCTGCGCGGCCTGCATTATCAGATCCAGCACGCGCAGGGCAAGCTCGTTCGCGTAGTCGAGGGCGAGGTGTTCGACGTCGCGGTCGATATTCGCAAGAGCTCGCCGAATTTCGGCAAGTGGGTCGGCGTGACGCTGTCGAACGACAACCACCGGCAACTGTGGGTGCCGCCCGGTTTCGCACACGGTTTCGTCGTGCTGTCGGAGGCTGCGCAGTTCCTTTATAAGACGACCGACTACTGGTTCCCGGAACACGAGCGCAGCATCGTGTGGAACGACCCGGAGATCGGGATCGAATGGCCGATCGATTTCGAGCCGCTGCTGGCGGCGAAGGACGCGGCCGGCAAGCGTTTGAGCGAAGCCGAAGTTTTTGCATGAGGAGTCGCATGAGTCAGCCGAAGATTCTGGTGACCGGCGTCAGCGGTCAGGTCGGGTTCGAGTTGTTGCGAGCTCTTCAAGGGCTGGGAACGGTCGTTGCCTGCGATCGCTCGATGGTCGACCTCGCCGATCTCGATCGTTTGCGCGCCGTGGTACGAGAGCAGGCTCCGGCGATCATCGTCAATCCTGCCGCCTACACCGCAGTCGACAAGGCCGAGGACGAAGTCGAGTTGTCGATGCGACTGAACGCCGAAGCGCCGGCCGTCTTGGCAGAGGAGGCGGCACGTCTCGGGGCCGTACTTGTGCATTATTCGACGGACTATGTGTTCGACGGCACGAAAGATAATCAATACGTCGAGGACGACCCCGTCAATCCGCAAAACGTTTACGGACGGAGCAAGCTCGCGGGTGAGCAGGCGATTGCTGCATCCGGATGCGCCCATCTGATTTTGCGAACGAGCTGGGTCTACGGTACACGAGGCAAGAACTTTCTCTTGACGATGCTACGGCTTGGCGCGGAGCGTGAAGAATTGAACGTCGTAGCCGACCAGATCGGCGCGCCGACGTGGTCGAAGACGATTGCGACGCTCACGGCCCATATCCTCGCGCAGGCTGCAGGTGTCGGCGAAACGGATCGCGACGCATGGTGGCGTGAACGATCAGGTATCTATCATCTTTGCGCGTCGGGTTCGACGTCATGGCATGGCTTCGCCGAAGCCATCTTCGACGCGTCGAAGCTCGCGCGCACGCCGAAGGTCAATCCTATCCCGGCATCGTCTTATCCGACTCCCGCCGCGCGGCCGGCCAACTCCCGGATGTCCGGCGACAAGCTGTCGAGAACGTTTGGAATCCGGGCACCCGATTGGCACGATGCGTTGCGGCTGTGCATGGCGGAAAGATGAGTACAGAACTGCGCGCAGGCGCGGTTGTCGTGTTCTACAATCCGGATGCCGCTTGTGTCGAGCGAGCTAACCGCTTGGCGAAACAGCTTCGGTGCGTTGTGGTCGACAACTCGCCGACGATGCGGGGTGCGAAGAATCTGGGGCTTGCCGAGTCGATCGAATATCTTCCGAACGGCGAAAACAAAGGTATCGGTGCAGCGTTGAATCGCGGCGTGGCGGCTTTGATCGACGAAGGGTACGAGGCAGCATTCGTATTCGACCAGGATAGCGAGCCCTCACCCATGTTGCTGACGGAGCTATCGCGCGTGATCGCGAAAGCCAATATTGATTTCGTGAAGATCGCCTTGGCTGGCCCGGCTTACGACGATGCGAGACTCGGCGGCGTGGCTCCGTTCGTGCGATTTCGAGTTTGTCGGCTCGAACGCGTTACGCCTGCGGGACACGATCTGATCGATGTTGATTTTCTGATCACATCCGGGTCATGCATCAATCTCCGTTACTGGGCGGAGATCGGCGGGATGGATGAGTCGCTCTTCATCGATTTCGTCGATCTCGAATGGTGCGTCCGGGCCAAGTATCGCGGGTTCAGAGTCGTTGGCGTGCCATGGGTAACGATGCAGCATGAACTGGGCGAAGAGCCCGTGCGGATACTTGGCCGCACGTATCCGATGCACAATCCGCTGAGGCATTACTACTTGTTCCGGAATGCCGTCGCCCTGTTTCGCCGCGGCTACGTTCCTTGGCAGTGGAAAAGCTCGGAGGTGTTGAAGCTACCGGTGCGGCTCGCCATATACGCGTTGTTCCCAAAACAGGCGAAGGAACATTGGCGGATGGCGTGGCGCGGGTTGCTTGACGGTTTGCGCGGAAAGGCCGGGCCCTATTCGCGCTGACGATGGCGGGGGGGAAACCCCCGTCCATCACCTTGGGTACTGCCTTATTCAAACATGTCGAGACGTGGCGGCTCGGCAAGCGCGAACGGCGCGACCTCGCCGCTCAGCGTCAGGTTGGGATTGTAGGCAGGATCGAACTCGAAATGACCGGCCCAGCGATTTTCCATCCAGCGTACTTCGCCGACAAACCGCTGATATTTATCCGGATCCATATCGGAGCCGCGCGTTGCCGATTCGTGGTGGTATAACTCGGCATACGGCGTCCAGACATTCCGATAGCCGGCCTCTCGGACACGGAGGCAAAAATCCACGTCATTGAAGGCGACTGCGAGTTCCTCGTCCAGTCCGCCGACCTTCAGGTAGGTGGCTTTGCTGATGACGAGGCATGCTGCGGTGACGGCAGACAGATTCTGCATGGCCACAGCACGGCAAAAGTAGCCGTACTGACCTCTTGGCAGCAGGGTATGCATATGACCTGCTACGCCGCCCAACCCGATCACCACACCGCCGTGCTGCAGCTTGTTGTTCGGATACCAGAGTGCGGCTCCGACAGCGCCATTGCCGGGTTGTGACGCGATACTGACGAGTTCGTCCAGCCAGTCCGGCGAAATGACTTCGATATCGTTATTCAGCAGGCAGACATAGTCGCCCGTCGCGATCTCGACGGCCCGGTTGTTCAGCGCGGAAAAATTGAATGGCGAATCATCCCGCAGAATTCGAACTCGGGAATCGGTTCTCAGCGAATCGAAATATGCAAGTGTTTCCGGTTTCACGCTGCCGTTGTCGACAACGATGATCTCGTAGTTCGGATAGATCGTCCTGGCGAAGATGCTATCGATGCACTGTTTGAGAATCGACAGGCCGTCGCGCGTCGGAATGATGATGGAAGTCTTCGGCGCAGGTCGAGGAAGCGCATATCTGACGCGAAGCGTCGAATGCTCATTGCATGGGTGCTCGACGATCGCACGCGTCTGCGTACGGGCGAGATGCTCCTCAAGCGCACGGATCGCGGCTAGCAATGCGTACGGTTTTTCGCTTCCGCTACTTGCGGTGCTGCCGGGAAGGATGCGCCAGTGGTATAGGACATGAGGAATATGAACCACTGCATCGTGTCCGGCAATTTCAATGCAACGAAGCGCGAGATCGTAGTCCTGACTCCCTTCGAGTCCTTTCCTGAATCCCCCTGCGTCGCGCACGAGGGCCGTTTCGTACACACCCAGATGTGAAAACACATTCTGGGAGAGGAACAACTGCGGATTCCAGTCACTCTTGAAATACGGCGAGGTTCGTTCGCCGTCGGCCGAAAGCTTGTCCTCGTCGCTGTAGAGCATCCGTGCGCCTGGATGTTTGTTCAGGTACTTGACTACCATGAACAAGGCGTGTGGCGGAATGACGTCGTCGTGATCGAGCAATGCGACATATTCACCGGTCGCAAGGTCGAGCGCGCTGTTGCTTGCCTCGGAGATGTGCCCGTTCTCGGTCCGATACACGACCTTGATTCGGCTGTCACTTGCACGAGCCGCTTCGAGTACCGCTCTGACAGATTCGGACGGGGACGCGTCGTCGGCGATGCACAGTTCCCAATGCGGATAAACCTGCGCGCGGACTGATTCGATCATTTCGCGCAGAAAACGCTCGTCGCTGTTGTACGTGGGGACGACAATCGAGATCAGTGGGCGGCGCTCGAAATGTTCGATTTCGGCGAGTGACTGGATTCTTCTTTGCTGGGTGAACGTGTCATAGCGTTCGATCCATGAACGATAGACTTCGGTCGGGAGGGGGCTATCTGCAAAGCCGGCGCCCTTGCTCAGCCGACTCAGGCGTGCGCGTAGCCCGCGAAGGCCGCCGCGCCGTAATGCTCCAAGGTTGTAGCGAAAAGCACTGATGTAGCCGCCGCGTATCTGCGCCTGGCGAGAGAGTGTCAGGAACGTCAGTCGGATCATGTGCGCGATGCGGTTCAGACCCCGTAGCGGCGCGGTCACGCGCCACGACGTCGAATTACGCAGTGCTGCGATCTCGATCCGCAACCTGATGACTTCTGCTTGCGCAGCAGCGCCGGCGTCCGCCTCTGCGCGTGCTTGCTTCAGTTGCTCTCCTAGCATATGCGTACGCGAGAGGGCTTCTGTTAGCTGATGTTCGAGAGGCTGGTCGCGAGATGCGTCGCTGCCGGGCGGAGTCGACGGTCGTGAATTATGCATCATGGCGATGTGGTGTTAATCCTGAGACGGGACGGCTGATTCGACCGACAGCGAGATGTTCCGCATGGGTATCCCGACCAGTCCGGTCGATGACGACGCGGCCTCCGACTTGAATACATAGGCGTCATGTACACGGAGCAGCAACTGCTCTCCCGGCAACGCGGCGTCCGCGACAATGATGTCGATAGCATAGTCGCCGGGCGCGAGAACCGGCATCAGGAAAGTGAACTCGGCAGCTATCTGTTCGTTTTCTGCAAGGCTGAGCGGCTGCTCTGCGCAGACCCAGTATGTGTGATCGCCAAACAGCATGCGACCCAGCCTGTCCTTGACGGTGAACCCGACCACTGCTTCGGATATCGGATGGGCGACCGATGCCGTGATGCGCAGTGTTGCGAGCTCTCCGCCGGCCATCCAGAGCATCCGGCTGCCATCTTCTCTCGTCAGTTCCACTGATTGGAGCAATGCGCTGCCGCCGAGTGCGGTACCGGGTTGCGAAGGATCGAAAGTGAAATTTCGGGTGGCTGCGATTTCGCGAGACGAGTATCGGGTCCGCTGATCCAGTCTTTCTCCGTCATTGCTATCGAGGATGGCCACCGGAGGCGCTGAGATACTGCTCTTGCCTTGTTGCGACTCGTAGTAGGCTTGCAGGTAGCGATTGCTGACATCTTTTGGGTCGCCTTCGTCGACGATCACGCCGCGATCGATCCAGACGGCGCGTGTACACAGGGTCCGGATTGCCGACGTGTCATGGCTCACGAACAGGATCGTGCCGGTTTGCATGAACTGGCGAAGAAAGCGCATGCATTTTTGCGTAAAGAACGCATCTCCGACGGCCAATGCCTCGTCGATCACGAGAATATCGGCGTCGACGTGTGCGATCACCGCGAAGGCGAGGCGCACGAACATACCGCTGGAGTAGGTCTTGATCGGCTGATCGACGAACTCTCCGATGTCGGCGAACGCTTCGATCGCGGCAAACCGTTCGTCGATCTGCTCTTTCGAGAGACCGTGTAGCTGCCCGTTCATGTAGACGTTTTCTCGCCCGGTGTATTCGGGTTCGAAACCGGAGCCGAGCTCCAGCAAGGCCGCGATCCGGCCGGTCGTCTGAATTGAACCTTCGCTCGGGGATAGCGTTCCACAGATAATCTGCAGTAACGTGCTTTTCCCGGACCCATTTCTACCGATGATCCCGACTGTTTCGCCGCGGTTCACGGTCAGGTCAATGTGGCGCAATGCCCAGAAGGTCCGACCCGCGGCCTCTGCATGCCGGCGCAATCGGGTTTTGAGCCTCGTGCCGGGGACAAGGCGTGCGGCGAAGTTGAAAACCAACTGGACAAGCCGGTCGGACGGCCGGTCATACGCTTTGAAGCCCTTGCCGAGCGACGCTACCTCGATGACGCGCTCAGATGACATCCGCAAATCCTTTTCGCGTTTTCTGGAACCATGCGAAACCGATCCACGACACGATCAGGCTGATCGCCAGATAGCCGCTCCAGATCGTCCAATCGATCGGCTTGCCCCAAATCAGGACGTTTCGGCTTTGTTCGATGGGGAAGGTCAGCGGATTCCAGTACACCAGCTTCCGGATGTTTTCGGGCAACGATGAAAGAGGAAAAAAGATCGGCGACAGGAACATCAGTGCGGTCACCAGGATGCCTATCGTTTGGCCGATGTCGCGCAAGTAGACACCGGTGGCCGACAGTAGCCAGGAGATGCCCAGAATTAGCAGGCAAAGGGGGGCCAGAACAACGGGCAGCAACAGCGCCGTGATCGGGATGCTTCCCTGGATCAGGAATTCGGCGACCAGGAGAATCGTGATGCTGACGAATGCATGAAAGAGTGCCGAAAGCAAGCTGATGCACGGCAGGATTTCAAGCGGAAAGACGATTTTCTTGACGAAATTGGTATTGACGAGCACGAGCGACGGCGCGCGGTTCACGCATTCCGAGAATATGTTGAACGTCAGCATGCCAGCGAAAAGCACGACCGCGAATTCGCTATGCGAGCTTGGCGTCGTTTGCCCGCCCCAGCGGGATTTGAACACCCCGCTGAACACGAACGTATATACGCTCAACATGAGGAGCGGGGTAAGCATCGACCAGAGGATGCCGAGTGCCGACCCTTTGTAACGCCCGACAGCATCCCGCCGGGCGAGATCGAACATGAGGCGGCGGTTCTTCACCAGCGATGTCAATAGGTACGTCGGCGAGGCACTGAAGCTTTGCATGGGTCTACGAACGGAAGCGGTGTGAGGCAGGAGTGGTTTCGAGTCTGCCCGAGCGGCCATATGTGGCGGAGGCCCGAATGCGGTACCCGAGACGGAATGCGGGATTATCTCATAGCCTGTTTTGCTGTCCGCTGCATTCGGCACGCTCGGGCGTGCCGAATGCATCACTGGTAACCAAATGTGTGCAGGGCCTCGCGCGCACTGTATTCGCAATGCGCGATGATTTCTGGCGACAACTGGCCTTTCCACGAAGTGATCCGCTCGGGAAGGAACGGCTGCGCGAGGTTGAGGTGGCTCGGATTCGTGCGCAGTTCGGGGCCGCGTCGGCTGGCATCCAGCATCGACTCCTGGAACGGAACGTCGAGGAATCGCGTGAGTCGCTCGGTAGTAGCCGCCGGTTGCAACACGAAATCCTCATATCGGATGAGCGCGTAGTTCGGGCGATCCTTGAGCACGTGATACAGATGCAAATTTGTGTAACTCCAGATGCGCGGAAAATACTCATCGATGCCGGCAGGTGCCCAATCGACGTTCAGCAGCGATGCAACGGACCCGCGGACGTCGCGAATGATGTGAACGAACTTGATCGGGGCGTCGAGCAGGCCGGACTGTTCGAGCTTGCGGATCGACAGCAGGTCGTCCGGAGACTTGTCACCGCATTCCCGTTTGCCGAGCCGGTTCGCGAGTTCGCGATACAGGGCCTGAAGCGCGTCGGCGAGCGTCGGTGCGGCCGACTTGATCACCTTGCGGATGTCGTTTTCGGTGAAATGTTGTCCGAAAACGACGGGAAAGTCATCGGATGCGATCAGCGAATGCGCGATGACGTCGGCAGCCTTCTCCCAATTCGAGATGCTTCCCGCGATGTGGGCGCTCGTACTGATCAACGTCGTTTGCATCGGGATGAACAAGTCGGGGTGGAGGTTGAGCGTCTCTTTAAGCAGCGTCGTGCCGGAACGGGGTGAGCCGAAGATAATGAACATGTCGGGAGGAGGGGCTTTGCTGTTGCTGGGGCGGGGCACATGCTGTCGGATGCTGTCGCGGCGCCCACGCACCGATTATTGCAGATCGAAGAGGGTGAGGCTGTTACGTCCTGTTACCAACGAAACCGATGGCGCTGCCTGCGACGGGATATCCGGCGTCGATGCCCGTCAGCTGCGGGCGGTTTGTTAAAATGGCACGTTGCGCCCGGCTCGTTGGGCTGGGTAATTTGCAGTGGTGCGCGGATCGCGCCTTCGACGAAAGGGCTTCAATGTCACAGCAGATTGTCATTCGCGCATCGGGAGTGGCAAAAGGATTTCATTCATACGATTTGCCTGCGAATCGCCTCAAGCAAGCGGCGTTCAGCATGGCGAGCCGTATGCTACCGAGCCGCAAGGGGCGCGGTTACGCGCGGGCGAAATCGGACGCTTATGCCGATGTTTTCTGGGCGTTGGATGATGTCAGTTTCGAGGTCGCCAAGGGCGAAACGATCGGGATCATCGGCAGAAATGGTTCCGGAAAGAGTACGCTATTGCAGATCGTCTGCCAGACGCTTTCGCCGACCCGGGGTTCGATCGATACGGTGGGTAGGGTGGCCGCCTTGCTCGAACTCGGCTCGGGGTTCGATCTCGAATATACGGGGCGCGAGAACATTTATCTGAACGCGCAGCTTCACGGGCTCTCGCGTCGCCAGATCGATGAGCGGCTCGACAGGATCATCGAATTCGCTGATATCGGCGAATTTATCGATCAGCCGGTGAAGACGTATTCGAGCGGCATGTTCGTGCGGCTTGCATTTGCGGTCATCGCGCACGTGGATGCCGATATCCTTGTCGTAGACGAAGCGCTGGCGGTCGGTGACGCCTTCTTCAATCAGAAGTGTATGCGGTTCATGGACCAGTTTCGAAAGACTGGCACGATTCTGTTTGTCAGTCACGATACGTCGACCGTCAAGAAGCTGTGCTCGCGCGTCATTTGGATCGACAAGGGCAAGGTCAAGCGCGAAGGGGATCCGGAGGCGGTGTGCGAGGCATACCTGGACGCCTATTTCGACGCCGCGCCCCCAGTTGAGGCGACGCCTGCGCCGAAGCGCGTGTCAGGCCCGCGTGGCACTGAGGCGCAAACCGATACACGACTGTCGACAATCAACTTTACGCGCTTTCGTAACGACATCGAATTGCTTCGGTTCGATCCCCATGCCGCCTCGTTCGGCAGTGGTGCGGCGCGCATTGTCAATGTCGAGTTCATCGATGATGACGCAAATGTGCCGCTCGCGTGGGCGGTGGGTGGGGAGTGCGTCACGCTGCAGGTGACCGCCGCTATTCACGATGACGTGCGCGCGCCCATCGTCGGATTTTTTTTCAACGATCACCTTGGCCAACCGTTGTTCGGGGAAAACACTTACCTGACTTGCAAAGGCGAGAACTCATCATGTCGCGCCGGCGATACGCTGGTGGCTCGCTTCTCGTTTACGATGCCGCTTTTGCCGATCGGCGAGTATGCGCTCAACGTGGCGATCGCGGACGGAACCCAGCAAAACCATGTGCAACTGCACTGGATTCATGACGCATTGCCGATTCGCGTGCATTCGTCGAGTATTGAACATCACCTCCTTGCAGTGCCAATGCTGCGCGTAGGCGTTTCCGCTTCGTCCGTCGCGTAGCACCCAGATTACTATGGCCAACGAATATTTGAAGATTTCCGAGCACGCGTCGTCATCGCCGAGCCGCGATTCCGAAACGACGTCAGATCTGAACGACGATCTTGTCTGGGATGGTGAACGCTATATTCCCGGCATGTCGGCTCAGATCGAAGTGGAGCACATGCATCGGTATCTCGTTGCGCGCAAGCTCGCGTCGGGGCTGCGTGTGCTTGACATCGCGTGTGGTGAAGGGTACGGGTCATTTGCGCTGTCTCGAACCGCGGCGTCTGTCGTAGGTGTCGACATCAGTGACGACGCGATTCATCACGCGCAATCCGCGTATGGTCGAGCGGCGGATAACCTGACGTTCGTCGTCGGATCAGCCGCTGAGATCCCGCTGGCCGATGCAAGCGTCGACATGGTTGTGAGCTTCGAAACGATCGAACATCACGATCAGCACGAGGCGATGATGCGTGAGATCAAGCGGGTACTGCGCCCCGACGGTTTCGTCATCATTTCAAGTCCGAACAAGTACGAGTACTCCGATGTACCGGGCTACTCGAACCCGTGGCATGTCAAGGAACTCTATCTGGACGAGTTCGAGTCTCTCTTGCGTTCGCAGTTCTCGCAAGTGGCGCTTTACGGCCAGCGAGTGATGACGGGGTCAGTGCTCGCTGCGCTCGAGTTGCGCGAAGCGCCCATGCGTACGTTGCAACGGGACGATATGACGGGCGACGAAGAGTATGCAGGTATTGCTCGACCGCTCTACTTCGTTGCGCTGGCATCGGACGTCAAGCTTCCAAGTCTCGACGTGACGATGTACGAAGTTGCCAACGTGGCCGGCGAGGCGATTTCGAAGACCCAGAGTGGCCGAGTCGAATGTAAGGTGTACTGGCAGACGGATACGGACGAGTCGTGGTCCGAGCGCCATGCCATCGGGTGTTATGTGCTCGCGGACGGAAACGAGCGTGTCGCGCATCTTGAATTGCGCGAGCCGGCAACGGCGCTCAACGTACGGAAGTTGCGTGTCGACGTGACCGATCGCCCTGGCGTTGTCGATCTGGCCGATGTCGAGCTCGTCGATCCGGACGGGCGCGTTCTTTGGACGTTGCGCAGCGATCTAGCCGGGAAACCGGAGGTGTCGGGCGCGTTCGTCCTTGACGGCGGTTGGCCGATAAAGCTCGTCGTCCCGGGCGACGATCCGTGGTTTGAGTTGCCGGCGCCGGATCATGTATTGCAAAAACTGACGAACGGTTGCGCGTTGTTGCTTCGCCTTTCGGTGCGCGCGGAGGCTGATGCGATCGCGGAACTTGCGATCCGATCGGACGAACAGTTGAAGAAACTGAAAACGCATATTAGCGGAGCGATACAGGAAAGTGGTATTGGGGAAGCCGTCGGCGACACGGTGACGTCCGGGAATGCCGTCGGCGAGGTCGGTATCGACGACGCGCTGAGGGGGCTTGCGCGTATGACGGATCGCATCGAGACGGAACGGGTTATCCGCGAACGTCTCGAGACGGAACTCGACGAGAAAAAAAAATGCGCAGCGGTTCTGTCGGAAAATGTGCTCGGCCTCGAGCGCGAACGCGAGCGAATTTCGAGCGAACACCATCGCGTCGTTGGCGAACTGCGGCGGCGCGGCGAGCTTTTCCGAACCGCCGCCGCTGATGCCGATGCGCGCCTAAGACAACGCGATGAATACATCAATGCGCTGTTTGCCAGCACGTCGTGGCGCATCACGAAGCCGCTTCGCTTTGCAAAGCGCTTGACGATCGGGGGCGCCGAGCGTGCTGCGGCGATCCGCTCGGCGGGCAAGATGCTCTATCGGCGACTCCCGGTTCCTCATTTCTTCAAGCGAAAGGTAAAGGGTCTCTTTTTCAGGGTGTTTCCGGGCGTGTTTGGGCATACCCGCGCGTATCAGGACTGGGCGGCGCTGCGTAGCCGGTTGCGTGGCGAGGCCGCAGCCGTGCCGGTCCAGGAGCATGCTGCTGCAGCGTCGGCGTCATCGTTCGTTGAGCCTGAACCGAAGGCTGACGAAGTGAATCTTGCGGCGCCGCTTCTGCCGGTCATGGCGGTCAGCCCGTCGCAGGACTATCAGTCATTTCCGCCGACGGCGCCGCGAAAGGTGCCAGTGAAGGCTATCGCCTTCTACTTGCCGCAATTCCATCCGTTCCCGGAGAACGACGAATGGTGGGGGCGCGGCTTCACCGAGTGGACGAACGTAACGCGTGCCGTGCCCCAGTTCGCTGGGCATTATCAACCGCACTTGCCCGGCGAACTCGGCTTCTACGATCTCCGGATCCCCGACGTGCAACGCCGTCAGGTTGAACTCGCGAAAGCGGCAGGGTTGGGCGGGTTCTGCTTCTACTTCTACTGGTTTGGCGGCAAGCGCTTGATGGAAGCTCCGATACGCCAGTATCTTGAACATCGTGAATTCGACCTGCCGTTTTGCCTGTGCTGGGCGAACGAGAACTGGACGCGTCGCTGGGACGGCCTGGATCAGGAACTGCTGATTTCGCAGCATCATTCGCCCGAGGACGATCTCGCGTTTATCGAGCATGTCGCTCAGTACATGCGCGACGCCCGTTATATTCGCATCGACGGCCGCCCGCTGCTGCTGGTGTATCGTCCGAATCTGCTTCCCGATGCCCTCGCCACCGTTGCACGATGGCGCGAGTGGGCTAGAGCAAATGGTCTCGGGGAACTGTATCTCGCCTATACGCAGTCGTTCGAAAGGGTGGACCCGCGTGAATACGGGTTCGATGCGGCCATCGAATTCCCGCCGAACAACAGTCAACCGCCGTCGAAGGCAGACAGCGTTACGTTGATCAATGAAGGTTACGCCGGCCATATCCTGGACTGGACGCATTATCTGGAGCGCAGCCGATCGTATCAGGATGCCGAGTACCGCTTGTTCCGCGGGGTGACGCCATCGTGGGACAACGAGGCTCGCAAGCCTGGGCGCGGAACCGTATTTGTCGGCTCGACACCGAAGTTGTACGAGGAGTGGCTATGCAACGCAGCTACTGATACCGTGCGGCGGATCGGGAACCCGGATGAACGTCTTGTCTTCATCAATGCGTGGAACGAGTGGGCAGAGGGGGCACACCTCGAACCGGATCGTCGGTACGGCTATGCCTGGCTGCAAGCCACTAACAATGCACTTTCGCGTGCAAGTGCGGCTGGCAGTGCGCGTCGTATCCTGGTCGTGTCTCACGATGCTTACGCGCACGGCGCACAGTTTTTGGCGCTCAATCTGGTCAAGACGCTGGCTGTGGAGTTCGGTGTCGACGTGGAGACCGTGTTGCTTGGCGACGGGCCGCTGAAGTCGGAGTTCGAGCGTTGGGGGGCCGTTCACGACCTGACCGGTGTCGATCCCGAGGGTGAAGCGGCTCAGGCGCTGATCGACAAGCTGGTACAGCGAGGTTTCAGCGCTGCGATCTGCAATACGACCGTATCGGGGCTGTTTGCAGGAGCTTTGTCGCGCGCAGGCGTGAATTGCATCGCGCTCGTCCACGAACTTCAGGGCATGTTGGCCAAGTACGGGCTCGAACGCCACGCGGCGGAGATATCGCGGCACGCGGAGGCAGTCGTTTTTCCCGCAGAAATGGTGCAGCGCTCGTTCACGGCGTTCTCCGCCCTCGACGAGCAGCAGATTCGCGTGCGTCCGCAAGGGCTGTACAAACGCAATCAGATGCGAGGCGATGTCGCGCGCGCGCGTTCCGCGTTGCGCGAACGTCTCCATCTCCCGGGCGACGCGAAGATCGTGCTAGGCATGGGTTATGCCGACTTCCGAAAGGGGGTCGACCTGTATGCACAGGCGGCAGCGAACCTCACCGATCGAGACGATACCTATTTCGTGTGGGTAGGCCATTGGGAGAGCGAAGCAAAGGCCGCGGCTGATGAGATCGTTTCGAAACACGGTCTGCAACACAAGGTTGTGTTCACAGGGCTCGATGTCGATACCGATCTTTATTATGCCGGCGCGGATGTGCTCGCGTTGACGTCGCGTGAGGATCCGTTTCCGTCCGTTGTGCTCGAGGCGTTGGAAGTGGGGGTGCCTGTCGTTGCGTTCGACGGAGCGAGCGGCAGTTGCGAATTGCTGAAGCGAGGCGGCGGTGTGGTTGTCCCGTTCGAAGATGTTGGCGCTTTCGCTGCCGCGCTGCGCAATCTGATCGCGTCTCCGAAGCTTGCGCAGGACCTCGGTTCGAAGGGAGCACGAATCGTGGCGGACGAATTTTCGTTCCGCCACTACGTGTATGACCTCCTCGATATGTTGAACTGCGGATTCAAGCGCGTCTCTGTCGTTGTTCCCAACTATAACTACGAACGCTATATCGGCGAGAGGTTAGATTCGATCCTCAAACAGACGTATCCGATCTATGAACTGATCGTGCTTGACGACAATTCGTCGGATCGGAGCGTGCCCGTGATTCGTGAGCACTTGGCAAATCAGAGCGTTGACAATCGCCTGTTCGTGAATAGTGCGAACTCGGGGTCGGTGTTTGCCCAATGGAAACGAGGCGTCGAATTCGCGAGAGGCGATTTCGTGTGGATTGCCGAAGCGGATGATTTGTCGCAGCCGGAGTTTCTCGCGACCGTCGTAAGCGGGTTCGACGATGAGCAAACAGTGCTGAGTTACTGCGAATCGAAGCAGATGGGTGAAACGGGCGAGATCATCTGCGAGCACTATCGCGACTACGTAGCGGACATCTCCGCCGCGAAATGGACGAAGGCGTATATCGACGACGGCGAGCGGGAAATATCCGAAGCGCTTGCCGTCAAGAACACCATCCCCAACGTCAGCGCGGTCGTGTTCCGGCGGGGGATACTCAAGGATGTGCTTGAGCGCCACTTCGAGGGCATTCGACAGTTCCGTGTCGCGGGCGACTGGATGGTGTATCTGCGGGTGATGGATTGCGGTAGGGTCGCGTTCGTTCCCGAGTCGCTGAACCTTCATCGCCGGCACGCCGCCAGCGTAACTATCGGCGGCGATGCGGAGGCGCTGCTCAAGGAGATTCGAACGGTTCAGCTATGGGTGCGCCGGCATCATATGGTCGATGCTTCCATCGTCGAAATCGCGGATCGATATGCGCAGGAGCTTTGTTCCCAGTTCGATGTGGATCCATGCGTGATTGATGAGGTGAAGGAGTAGCGCGGCTCATAAAGAGGGGGCGGGTGCGCGCCCCTTTTTCCCGGCGCCGAAGTTCCAGCGATGTCGCGATGCGGCGCCGGACATGACGGCGCCTGGAATTTGTCCCTGGATGCGGCGAGTGGCCATGCTGCCGATAGCGTGGACTTATGTCGCCAGATTACTTGTGCGCCGGCGCTGAATCGCTCTGATGGCTGCCTTGCCGAGGTTGTTGCCTGGAGTTTCGACGAAACGGTAGGTGAGCCACGATAGCAAGGTAACCACCGCCAGCGCTGTCGCGATAGACAGGAAGTATGCGACCGTCACATATGCAAAGTGCGAATAAATGACGGTGAACAGCTTCGACATGAGGAAGATTGTCGTAGCGTGGCTCAAGTAGACGGAGTAGCTGATCTTGCCGTAAAAGCGCGTAACGCGATTGACCAGGATTACCGGGGCCCTGATTGCGAGACCGATCAACAGCGTACCGTAGATGATAGCCTGGAGCGTGAGTCCGTCGAGCATGTCGATCTGGACGAGCCCGTATGCCAATCCGAGCAGAGCGGCAATGGCGGCGGTCGTCAGCAACTCGCCTGCGCCGTAGCGTCGGACGCGTTCGACGTCAAGGAGCCTGTATGCGTGATAGGCGACGATGCCCAACGCGAATGTCGGCAAATGATGCAGGAGGCTAAAGTTGTAATAAGTCGCCGCGGTGGCTTGGTCCGCGACAAAGTGGGGTACCATGGCATGCCACAGCGCACGTATTAGCAGCGTACAGAAGTAAAAGGCTAGCGCCTGTCCGATATTACCTGCGCGTTGAAAGATTGCAGGGAAGAAAATATAAAAAAGCATTTCGACGCCGAGCGTCCAGCTTGCCCATACAAAACCTTGCTCGTGGCCTGGAGATAGATTAAATACGAAGAAAACGCTCCGGATAATTTCCGAAAAGGGATGCGTTGCATCGAAAATGATCTTGTCCCGGATGCAATACAAAATGATCCAGACATAAAACAGGGGTGCGATGCGAAAAAAACGCCGCAAATAGTAATTGAGCAGCGGCGTTGCTTCATCCTGTCGACGCGCATCCATCGACAGGCAGAGTGTGAATGCGCTGACCACGAAGAACAGGGTTACCCCCGATCCCCCCAGCCCGGTAAAGGGCGCAATCCAGAGCGGCGCCGCCGCCTGAGGTGTCGTGATCGGGGTGAAGTGATAAAGCAGGACGTACAGCGCAGCAAGACCGCGTAACGCGTCGATAAAGCCAAGCTTTGAAGGAGGCATTTTTCGGTTCGGGAGAGGAAGCGACTGGCATCATAGCACCGCCGCTCCAAGGCCTCCAGCGCCCGTGGCTTACCGTGCGCTGATTCCAAGAGAGACATTCCGGGATGCGAGAATACTGTGCGCGAAGCGTGGAGTTGGCCGTGGCCACCTCGAACAGGCCGTACCGAATCCGACCCTTGCGAAGGATCGATGCAGTCATCCTCTGCGATCACATTCGAGTGAGGATGAAGTGGTATTGTTTGATTTTGTAAATACTAAAATCATAAAGTAATGGCATTCGGCATTATGTATTAACTGATGGATTTTTCGTTGCGTTTTATGGCTGGGGTACGCCGGTCGCGGAGGTATGCCGCTAAATGGGAATTGGCGACCCGAGGTGAAATATGGTGGCTGTCGACTTCGGAACTGCGCCGGCTCACGCAGCCTGAAGACGAGAACGCGAAGCCCGAGCGGCTCGTGGCCGATTTATCGTTGGCGGGAGGATATGCCGCAGAACGTGCTGTCAAAAAATGTATGGTCCGAAGCCTTGTCGGCGCCGTGAGCGGGTCACGGACTAGTCGCATCCGAGAGCCGGGCTTTCACTTCCGGCTTGCCGCCGCGGACCAAACTCGGACTCGATCACGATGTCCGAACGAATGAGGGTATCATCCAAGCCGACAACGACGGGGCTGTCTTGCATCGAACCTGCGCCTGCGGGCGGCGGTGGTGAGCGATGGCTATCCAGTTGCCGATCCTCGCGGCAAGTGGGACTTTGGCAGCAGTGGACGACAAGCATCTGGGCATACTTGCCCGATTCAGCAAAACTCAGCAAACTCACAAATTTTCGTGACAGGCAACCAACGTTTGATAGTGCTGCTCAGCATTCGCGGGGCCGTATACACATGAATGACGCTATCGTGTCACCGAAGTCGCTCGGTAGCTTGTCGATATCCATAGTTGTTTATCGTCCCGATCAGGCGGCGCTGATGCAGACACTCGGCAGCGTCGGCGCGGCGTGCGGACGATTGCGAACGATCTGGCCCGGGATGTCGATCGAATTATTCATGGTCGACAATGGCGGCCTGGAAACCATGCCAGCGGTGAAAGCCAGGCTGGAATCCCTCGGCGTGCCGTACCGGGTGCTGACGGGGCACGGTAACGTCGGCTATGGTCGCGGACATAACCTTGCGATCACTCAGGTCACAAGTCGTCACCATCTGATATTGAATCCGGATATCGATCTCGATACGGCGGCACTAGCTGCTGCTTGCGATTTCTTCGAGGCGAATCCGGAGCTCGGCTTGCTGACGCCGTGGATAGGTGATGACGCAGGCGGGCAACAGTATCTGTGTCGGCGCTATCCGTCGGCGATCGACTTGTTCGCGCGCGGCTTTCTGCCCGCACGCTTGCGCCGTTTTTTTGCGCAGCGCCTCGCCCGCTACGAGATGCGCGACGTGATCAACGACCGCGATATCGTCTGGGATCCGCCCATCGTCAGCGGCTGCTTCATGCTGTTTCGCACTGAAGTCCTGAAGAAACTCGGCGGCTTCGATCCTCGCTACTTCCTGTACTTCGAAGACTACGATCTCAGCCTGCGCACGCACGACGTCGCCCGGGTCGCCTACGTTCCGTCGGTTCGCGTGATCCATCATGGTGGCGGCGCATCGCGCAAGGGCTTCGCGCATATCCGGATGTTCGCCGCGTCGGCCTTCAAGTTCTACAACCGTTTCGGCTGGAGGCTGTGGTGAGCCGTCTCGTCGTGACCGGTGCAAACGGCTTCGTCGGTCGCGCGGTCTGCCGCCGCGCGCTGGACGCTGGGCATACCGTTACCGCCCTGGTAAGGCGCGCGGGTGGATGCATCGCCGGCGTACGCGAATGGGTGCACGACGCTGCCGATTTCGAAGGCGTGGATACAGGCTGGCCAGCCGATCTGGTCGCTGACTGTGTGATCCACCTCGCGGCCCGTGTGCATGTGATGCGCGACGAATCGCCCGATCCCGACGCCGCGTTCGACGCGACCAACGTCGCCGGCTCCCTGCGTCTCGCCGAGGCGGCGCGCCACCACGGCGTGCGCCGCATCGTCTACGCGAGCAGCATCAAGGCAGTTGGTGAGAGCGATGGCGGGGCGCCGTTGTCGGAAGCCGCGCGTCCCGATCCGCAGGATGCGTACGGCCGCTCGAAGCTGCGCGCGGAGCAGCAGCTTGCGCAGTTCGGTGCGTCGAACGGGCTTGACGTCGTGGTCGTTCGGCCACCGCTGGTCTACGGTCCGGCGGTCCGCGCCAACTTCCTGCGGATGATGGACGCGGTTGCGCGCGGGATGCCGCTGCCGCTCGGTTCCATCCCGGCGCGACGCAGCATCGTCTACGTCGACAACCTTGCCGACGCACTGCTGCAATGCGCGATCGATCCGCGCGCGGCCGGCGAGTGCTTCCACGTCGCCGACGACGACGCGCCGTCGGTCACGAACCTGTTGCGCCTGGTCGGCGACGCGCTTGGCAAGCCGGCGCGCCTGATTGCAGTCCCTTCCGCCGTGCTGCGAGCGCTCGGCGCACTGACCGGCCGCCGCGCGGCGATCGACCGCCTGACCGGCAGCCTCCAACTCGATACGGGCCGGATCACGCGCGTGCTCGGCTGGCATCCGCCCTATACGACCCGCCAGGGCCTCGATGCGACCGCCGCATGGTATCGTTCACGCGATACACAACAATAGTCGACATGCATTTCCCGATTTCCACATGGCCTGCCGCGGTCGTGGTGGCGCTGGTCGCCGCCATCGCATCGACGGCCGTCCTGCGCATGCTGCTCGCGACCGGCCTCGCATGGCGCCTCGCCACCGACATTCCGAACGACCGTTCGCTCCATACGCTGCCGACGCCACGGGTCGGCGGATGGGGCATCGTGCCGGTATGCATCGTTGCGCTCCTGGCGCTGGCGCCGCGACTGTGGCTCATCGCCGCCGCCGCCGCAGGGCTGGCCGCGATGTCGCAGATCGACGACCGGCGCGGCCTTCCGGCACGCGTGCGGTTCTCGGCACATCTCGCGGCGGTCGTCGCGCTGATCGTCGTCTTTCCTGCCGCCGCACCTTGGTGGTTGCTCGCCGCCGTGGGCTTCGCGATGGTCTGGCTGACGAACCTGTACAACTTCATGGACGGCGCCGACGGCCTCGCGGGCGGCATGGCGCTGTTCGGCTTCGGCGCGTATGCGGTCGCGGCGCTGACCGGCCCGATGCCGTCACCGGATCTGGCCGTGGCCGGCTCGGCTGTCGCCGGCGCCGCGCTCGGCTTTCTGCTGCTGAATTTCCATCCGGCCCGGCTGTTTCTCGGGGATGCGGGTTCGATTCCGCTCGGATTCCTTGCCGGTGCGCTTGGCTATTGGGGCTGGCGGGCCGGCGTCTGGCCGATCTGGTTCCCGGCGCTGGTGTTCGCTCCCTTTATCGCCGACGCATCTGTAACACTTTTGAGACGTCTGTTACGTGGCGAAAAGTTCTGGCAGGCGCACCGGGAGCATTATTATCAAAGAATGGTCCGGGCGGGCGTAGGTCACCGCCGGACCGCTCTTTATTGGTACCTCATCATGCTCGCAGGCATAATCGTCGCCGTGTGGGCAAAGGGCCGCCCGGAACTGCAGCAGTGGCTGTCGTTCTTCGCGTGGTACGGCGTCCTGGCATGTATCGGACTGGTAATCGACATGCGCTGGCGCCGGTTTCAGTCGGCCGCCGAAAATAACTCTTGAGGTTTCCCGCCGATGTTGCGATCCAAAGCATCATGGCTTTCGCTGAGCGCTTTCCTGTTTGACCTGACGGCGGTTACCGCCGCATGGTTGTTCGCCTATCTCGTCCGATTCAACGGCAGTGTTCCGTCAGATTTCATGGGCGGCGCGCTGATGGCGCTCGTCTGGGTGCTGCCCGTCTACGCGCTGATGTTCCACGTGTTCGGCCTGTACCGCGGCCTGTGGGTGTTCGCGAGCCTCCCCGACCTGATGCGTATCTCGAAGGCGGTGGCGGGCGGCGGCGTGATCGTGATGATCGGCGCCGTGATGTTCCAGCCGTCGCCGATCATCCCGCGCTCGGTGTTGCTCGTGTCGCCGCTGATGCTGTTCCTCGCGATGGGCGGCGCCCGCGCGCTGTACCGCGCAACGAAGGAGTTCTACCTGTACGGCGGGCTCGTCGGGCAGGGCAAGCCGGTGCTCGTGCTCGGCGCCGGCACGGCCGGCGCGAGCCTCGCGCGCGAACTGTCGCGGTCGGGAGAGTGGCGTCTGGTGGGCCTCCTCGACGACGAGCCGACCAAGCAGGGGCGCGAGATCTACGGCTACAAGGTGCTCGGCTCGTTCAACGACCTGAAGCACTGGACCGATGCGATGAAGGTCGAATACGCGATCATCGCGATTCCGTCGGCATCCGTTGAAACACAGCGCCGCGTTGCGACATTGTGCGTGCGCGCCGGCGTGAAGGCGATGGTGCTGCCGTCGCTGACCGCGCTGATGCCGGGGCAGGGGTTCCTGTCCCAGGTGCGCAATATCGATCTCGAGGACTTGCTCGGACGCGATGCCGTCACGATCGACACGCCGCACGTCGAGGCGCTGCTGCGCGGCCGCGTCGTGATGGTAACCGGCGCGGGCGGTTCGATCGGCTCCGAGCTGTGCCGGCAGATCCTCCGCTTCAAGCCGGCGCAACTGGTCGCATTCGATCTCTCCGAATATGCGATGTACCGGCTCGCCGAGGAACTGCGCGAGCGCTTCCCCGACCAGCCCGTCGTGCCGATCATCGGCGATGCGAAGGATTCGCTGCTGCTCGACCAGGTGATGTCGCGCTATGCGCCGCATATCGTTTTCCACGCGGCCGCATACAAGCACGTGCCGCTGATGGAGGAGCACAACGCGTGGCAGGCGCTGCGCAACAACGTGCTGGGCACCTATCGCGTCGCCCGCTCGGCGATCCGCCACAACGTGCGCCATTTCGTGCTGATTTCGACCGACAAGGCCGTCAATCCGACCAATGTGATGGGCGCGAGCAAGCGGCTCGCCGAGATGGCGTGCCAGGCGTTGCAGCAGACGAGCGAAGGCACGCAGTTCGAGACGGTGCGTTTCGGCAACGTGCTCGGCAGCGCCGGCAGCGTGATCCCGAAGTTCCAGCAGCAGATCGCGAAGGGCGGCCCGGTGACGGTCACGCATCCCGAGATCACGCGCTTCTTCATGACGATTCCGGAAGCGTCGCAACTCGTGCTGCAGGCGTCGAGCATGGGGCACGGCGGCGAGATCTTCATTCTCGACATGGGCGAGCCGGTCAAGATCGTCGATCTCGCGCGCGATCTGATCCGTCTCTACGGCTTCTCGGAAGGGCAGATCCGGATCGAATTCACGGGGCTGCGTCCCGGCGAGAAACTCTACGAGGAACTGCTCGCGGACGACGAGACGACCACGCGCACGCCGCATCCGAAGCTGCGGATTGCACGTGCGCGGGAAGTGCCGGACCATCTGCTCGACGAGTTGTTGCCGTGGCTGATGCAGCACCGCGTGCTGAGCGACGACGAGGTGCGTCGGGATCTGCGGCGCTGGGTGCCGGAATATCAGACGACCGTCGCCCCGGTGCTTCAGAGCGTGCCAAAGGCGCGAGCCGTATCGAACGAATGAGCCCTCGCGGACGCCGCCCACGCTGGCCCCGAGCATGAAAAAAGCGCCCTGCGAGGCGCTTTTTTCGTTTTGGGTGCCGGACTCACTGCCCGCGCCTCTCCTTCCTCACCACCATCCACCGCGGCGCCTTGAACCTGACGATGCTGAGATAAAGCCACACATACGTCAGCGCGAACAGCACGACAAAAACGAACAGGTGCACCGTGTGCCGCCAGAACAGCGTCGCGGGTATCACCGCAACGAGGCACAGCAGCCAAAGATAAGGCGACGTCAGCGAATTGCGCCGCGTGAGGTCGTGCGCATGCTTCGTCCCGACGGCCCAGCGCATCAGCCGCTTGTACACGAGCATATGAAGATGCACGCCGTCCGGAATCCCCGGCGACATCCCGCGGATGAACTTCTTCCGGTAGATCGAGAAACACGTCTCGAAGATCGGATACATGAACAGCAGCACCGGATACCACGCCGACACTTCGCGATTGCGCATCACGAGCATGATCGCGAGTTCGGCGAGCATGAAGCCGATGAAATACGCGCCGCCGTCGCCGAGGAAGATCAGCCCCGCGGGGAAATTCCACAGGAAGAAGCCGAGCACGGCGCCCATCATGATGATCGACGCCGACATCACGACCGGGTCGTTGACATGGAACGCGACATAGGCAAGCGACGCGAACATCATGAAGCTGACCATCGACGCGAGTCCGTTGAAGCCGTCGATGATGTTGATCGCGTTGGCCAGCGCCGCGACCGCGAGCACCGTGATGAACGCCGAGATGGCCACGTAGCCGAGCAGGAAGTCGAGCGGCGGAACGCTGATCCGCTTGACCGCGATGCCCAGCAGCCAGAACGCCAGCGCGGCCGCGCCCATCGTGCAGAGCAGCCGCGCGCGCGGCGACACGCGCTTGGTCAGGTCCTCGACGAGGCCCGACAGGAACGCCGGCATCCCGCACGCGACGATCCCGAGAATGCTGCCGGCGATCGTCGGATAGCGCCGCGACACGAGTAGCGCGGCCACGACGACCCCGGCGAGGATCCCGATGCCCCCGACGCGCGGCACCGGCCGCACGTGGAATTTCTGCACGCCGGCCAGGTCGCTGTCGACCGAGAATTTCTCGTGCAGATGCGCATAGCGCACGATGAACAACGTGACGAGCAGGGAGACGATGAAGCCGGACGCGAAGCTGAGCATGGGATCGCTCGAAAAATGGACAGCGGATTATACAAAACCGCGCGGGTTCCCCTCCTGCCATTTCCAGTGGTCGGCGCACATCTCGTCGATCCCGAGCGTCGCGCGCCAGCCGATGAGGTCGGCCGCGGCCTGCGGATTCGCGTAGCACTCGGCGATGTCGCCCGGGCGGCGCGCGACGAGTTCGTACGGCACCGGGCGGCCCGACGCCTTCTCGAACGCGCGCACGACTTCCAGCACGCTGTAGCCCTGGCCCGTGCCGAGGTTCACGACGAAGCTCGCATCGCGCTTCGCGAGCGCGTCGAGCGCGGCGATGTGCCCCTTCGCGAGATCGACGACGTGGATGTAGTCGCGCACGCCGGTGCCGTCCGGCGTCGGGTAGTCGGAGCCGAACACGCGCAGCTTCTCGAGCTTGCCGACCGCGACCTGCGCGACGTACGGCATCAGGTTGTTCGGGATGCCGGCCGGATCCTCGCCGATCAGCCCGCTCGCATGCGCGCCGACCGGGTTGAAGTAGCGCAGCGTCGCGATGCGCCACGACGGGTCCGATACCTCGAGATCGCGCAGGACCTGCTCGGCGATCAGCTTCGACTGGCCGTACGGGTTGGTGGCCGACAACGGGAACGATTCGTCGATCGGCGAGCGCTCCGGCACGCCGTACACGGTCGCCGACGAGCTGAACACGAACTGCCGCACGTTGCGCTCGCGCATGATCTTGAGCACCGAGAGCAGCCCGCCGAGGTTGTTCTGGTAGTACTCGAGCGGCTTCGCGACCGATTCGCCGACCGCCTTGAGCGCCGCGAAATGGATCGTGCCCGTGATCGGATGCGCGTCGAACACCTTCGCGAGCGCGGCTTCGTCGCACACGTCGACCTGGTGGAACGCGGGCGTCCTGCCGGTGATCCGCTCGATGCGCCGGACGGACTCGGCCTTGCTGTTGACGAGGTTGTCGACGATCACGACATCGTAGCCGTTGTCGAGCAGCTCGACGGCCGTGTGCGAGCCGATATAGCCCGCACCGCCGGTAACGAGGATGGTGCCTTTAGCGGTCATGCTGATGCGCTCCTTCAGAGTGTGATGCCGGTCAATGTATGAATGGTCTGCCGGTAGCGTTCGACGACCTGCTGCTCGTCGAATTCCGCGCTCACCTTGCGGCGGCCGCGCGCGCCCATCGCGTCGCGTCCGGCGGTCCCGAGTTCGATCATGCGGAGCAGCTGCTCCGCGAGGCTCGCACTGTCGCGCACGCGGCACAGGAAGCCGGTTTCGCCGTCGGCGACGACGTCGCGGCAACCCGGCACGTCGGTCGCGACGATCGGGCGGCCCATCGCGGACGCCTCCATCAGCGTGCGCGGCACGCCCTCGCGGTACGACGGCAGCACGACGCAGTCGGCGGCCGCGATGTGCGGGCGCACGTCGTGCGCCTCGCCGAGATACTCGACGACACCTTCGCCGACCCACGCGTCGACGTCCGCGCGGCCGATCGCGCTCGGATTGTCGACGCCGAGCGGCCCGAGCAGCTGGAAGCGCGCATCCGGGTAGCGATCCCGCACGACGCGCGCGGCCTCGACGTATTCGCGCACGCCCTTGTCCCACAGCAGCCGGCCGATCAGGATGAACACCGGGCCACGGCCGGCGGGCAGCGGCACCGGCGCGAACTGGTCGAGATCGACGCCTTCGCCGTGCAGCAGCCGCGCGCGCTCGGGGTGCGCGAGCAGCTGCTCGTCGGTGAAGGTCGCGAGATCGTCGCGGTTCAGGAACCAGACTTCACGCGGGAAGCGGAACGCGAACCGGTACAGGCGCTTCGCGACGCTCGCCGCACGGCTTTTCTGGATGAACACATAGCCGAGCCCGGTGGTGACGGCGATCGACGGCACGCGCGCGAGCCACGCGGCGATCGACCCGTATATGTTCGGCTTGATCGTGTAATGGAACACGAGATCGGGCTGGAGCGCGCGGTAATGGCGCACCAGCGCGGCAAGCGTGCCGAGATCCTCGCGCGGGCTCGTGCCTTTCGACGCGACGGCGAGCGCGACGTAGCGGCAACCCATCTGCTCGAGCAACGGCACCGTGCGGTCGTGCGGCGCGATCACGATGACCTCGGCGCCGCGCGCGACGAGCGCACGGATCAGCCCGTGGCGGTACGTGTAGATCGCCCAGGCCGTGTTGCAGACGAGCGCGATGCGCAGCGAGGAGGTAGCGGACATGAAAAAAAGCAAAAAATAAAGCGTCGAAAATGCCGGAGGCGGGCTACGCGGACGGCCGCGCCGCGAACAGCGTCTGCTTGATCCGCTGCAGCGTACGGTACGGCGTCACGAAATGCAGCAGGTTCTTGGCGAGGCCGGCCCAGTCGTACGGGTTCAGCACGTTGAAGTGCTGCAGCAGCAGCGATAGCGTCGATATCAGCTGGCGGCGGCGCTTGGTCGCGCTGATCCCGCCCTCGTTGAGCTCGTAGTAGAGGCCGAGCTCGGGCAGGTTCGCGCAATCGTAGCGTTGCATTAACCGTAAAAAAAGATCGAGATCCTCGGCCGCGCGATACTTCGCGCGGTAATTGCCGACTTCGCGCACGGCGTCGATGCGCAGCATGACCGACGGATGCACGAGCGGCGAGCGCAGGAAGCGCGTGCGGCGCAGCGTGCGCGGGTCGGCGGGCGGGGTCAGCATGAAGCGCGGCTCGCCGGCACGCGACACGACCTGGGTCCACATGCCGACGCAGGCCACGCGCGGGTGCGCATCGAGATACGCACGCTGCTTCGCGAGGCGCCGCGGCGCGGCGAGGTCGCCGGCGTCGATGCGGGCCGCAAAGCGGAAGCCGCGCGCGGCGAGCGCGTCGATGCCGGCCTCGAGCGCGCGCTCGATGCCGCCGTTGCGCGGCATGCGCAGCACCTCGACCGCAAGGCCGGGCAGGTCGGGCGCCACGATCGGCGGCGTGCTGCCGTCATCGACGATCAGCACGTGCACCGGCGCGTCCTCGCGAAACGATGCGAGGGTGCGAACGACGTCGTCGTGGCCGTTGTAGGCCGGCATCAGCACGGCCACGTCGTCGAGCGGGGGCGGGCAATCGGGAGACGTCATGGGCGAAGCTTGAAACGAATGTAATAAAAATTAACGGCGGCGGCGGCGAGATAGCCGGCCGCCAGCCCGACGAGCGCGCCGTACAGGCCGAGCCGGGGGATGGCGAACACGTTGACGAGCGCGGCGATCGCGAGCGCGAGCACCCATTTCGCCAGCAACACGAATTTTGCTTGATATTTGAGAACGATAAGATTGCCTATCGCCTCGATGCCGGCCGGCACGGACAGCCAGACCGCCCAGCGGAAGATGTCGACCGATGCCTCGTAGCCGTGGCCGAACACCTTGCCGACGATGAGCGGCGCGGCCGCGTCCAGCACCAGCGCGCCGGCCGTCATCAGGCCGGCGGTCATTGCGATCAGCCGGACGATGTTGCGGCGCAGCCGCGCGACGTCCTGCACGCGGTACACGAACGCGGGCGCGATGGTCTGCGCGAGCATCAGCGCGAGCGTGATCCAGTTCTCGTTGAGCTGCTGTGCCGCCGAGTAGCGGCCGAGGTCGGCGAACGACACGTGACGCTCGAGCATCAGGCGATCGAGCTTCAGGAACAGGTACATGCAGATCAGGCCGAGCCAGAACACGGTGCCGGCGGTGGCAAAGTGCCTGAACAGCGGTTTGTCGAACGTCCAGCCGAGCGCGCCGCCGTTACGATGGCGGAAGTAGAGCAGCAGCGCGAAGCCGATCACGGCGGCCTCGAGCGCCCACAGCCACGCGAAGCGGGCAGGGCCGGCGGCCGCGCGGACCAGCAGCCAGACGAGCAGCGCCTTCGCCAGCGCGGTGAGCATGCTGGTGACGAGCTGCGGCTTGCTGTAGGTCAGGCTCTGCAGCCACGCGTTGATCACGCCGACGAACGGCTCGCGGAACACCATCGTGACCGCGAGGCCCGCGAGCATCGCGCCGACGAGCGGGTCGAACGCGCCGGCACCGATCGCGATCCAGGTCGCGACGAGTGCGACGGCGGACACGCCGATGCGCAGCACGAAGGCGCTGCCGAGCACCGCGCCGAGTTGCGCGGGCGGGCGCTGGACGATGGTCGGAACCAGGATTTCGGCGCCGCACACCCAGGTGAGCGGCGCCAGTACGAGGAGAAGCGTATTCGCATACTGCCATTTGCCGAACACGTCCGGCCCGAAATAACGGGCCAGAAGCCCGCTGATCGCGATCGCGACGCCGATCTGCGTGAGCCGTTCGAGCCCCAGCCAGACGAGATTCGCGACGGCCTTCGCGACGTCCGGGTTGCCGAATCGCTTCAGCATGCGGGGCAGCCGCGCGAGCGGGAGGCGGCCGGCAGGGCGCCCGAAGGCGGCGGGTTGGCGGCGGCGGAGCGGCTAGGCATTAAAATGGACAAAATACGCGTCATCAAAACCCGCGATTATAAGTGGGATCGGGGCCGCTCCAGCCGTCCCGTTCCTTGTTCCGCAAGGCCCGCATGTACGATGGCCGGCATGCGCGAAAGGCGGCCAGACTATTTTCCATGCACGCAACCCAGAGAGAATCGATGATCTCCCAATCCATCTTCAAGGCATATGACATTCGCGGTGTGGTCGGCAAGACGCTCGATGCCGACACGGCGCGCGCGATCGGCCGGGCCTTCGGCAGCGAAGTGCGCGCCCAGGGCGGCGACGCGGTCGTCGTCGCGCGCGACGGCCGCCTGTCGGGGCCCGAGCTCGTCGGCGCACTCGCCGATGGCCTGCGTGCGGCAGGTGTCGACGTCGTCGACGTCGGCATGGTGCCCACGCCGGTCGGCTATTTCGCGGCGAGCGTGCCGCTCGCACTGAAGGGCGGCGAGCGCCGCGTCGATTCGTGCATCGTCGTCACCGGCAGCCACAACCCGCCCGACTACAACGGCTTCAAGATGGTGCTGCGCGGCGCGGCGATCTACGGCGAGCAGATCCAGGCGCTGTACCGCCGCATCGTCGACGAGCGCTATGAAACGGGCAGCGGCTCGTACGAGGCCCTCGACGTCGCCGATCAGTACATCGCGCGCATCGTTGGCGACATCAAGCTCGCGCGCCCGCTGAAGCTCGTCGTCGACGCCGGCAACGGCGTCGCGGGCCCGCTCGCGACGCGGCTGTTCAAGGCGCTCGGCTGCACGCTCGTCGAGCGCTTCACCGACATCGACGGCACGTTCCCGAACCATCACCCCGATCCCGCGCACCCGGAAAACCTGCAGGACGTGATCCAGGCGCTGAAGGACACCGACGCCGAACTCGGCTTCGCGTTCGACGGCGACGGCGACCGCCTCGGCGTCGTCACGAAGGACGGCCAGATCATCTTCCCGGACCGCCAGCTGATGCTGTTCGCGGAGGAAGTGCTGTCGCGCAACCCGGGCGCGCAGATCATCTACGACGTGAAGTGCACGCGCCATCTCGCGCAGTGGGTGAAGGCGAAGGGCGGCGAGCCGCTGATGTGGAAGACGGGCCATTCGCTCGTGAAGGCGAAGCTGCGCGAGACGGGCGCGCCGCTCGCGGGCGAGATGAGCGGCCACGTGTTCTTCAAGGATCGCTGGTACGGCTTCGACGACGGTCTCTACACGGGCGCGCGCCTGCTCGAGATCCTCGCGAAGACGGCCGATCCGAGCGCGCTGCTCAACGGCCTGCCGGACGCGATGAGCACGCCGGAACTGCAGCTGTGGCTCGACGAAGGCGAGAACTTCCGCCTGATCGAGAAGCTGCAGAAGGAAGCGAAGTTCGACGGTGCCGACGAAGTCGTGACGATCGACGGCCTGCGCGTCGAGTACCCGGACGGCTTCGGCCTCGCGCGTTCGTCGAACACGACGCCGGTCGTCGTGATGCGCTTCGAATCGGAGACGCAGGAAGGGCTCGCGCGCATTCAGGCGGATTTCCGCCGTGTGCTGACGGCCGCGAAACCGGACGTCAAGCTGCCGTTCTGAGCGCAGGCGGCCTGCGGGCCGCTGCCGGCGCGACAGTCGAAGGATCGTCGCGCCATTCCCGAAAAGCGGCGCACGCTGACGGCGTGCGGCCGCTTTTTGCCTGTGTGCCTCCCCGGGCGCGATAAAATCGCGTCTTTATGCCTGTCGCCGGCTGTCCGCCGGCGTTTTTTCAGCGTGCAAAAGATCCTGATCGTGCGCGTGTCGTCGCTGGGCGACGTCGTGCACAACATGCCGGTGATCGCCGATATCCGGCGCCGCCACCCCGATGCGCAGATCGACTGGCTCGTCGAGGAAAGCTTCGTCGATCTCGTGGAGCTCGTCGACGGCGTGCGCAACGTGCTGCCGTTTTCGTTGCGCCGCTGGCGCAAGAAGCCGTTCTCGGGCGCGACGTGGCGCGAGATCCGCGCGTTCCGCAAGCGCCTCGCGGCCCAGCAGTACGACCTCGTGATCGACTGCCAGGGGCTCATCAAGACGGCCTGGGTCGCGAGCTGGGCCCGCGGCCCGCTCGCCGGCCTCGGCAATCGCACCGACGGCGCCGGCTACGAATGGCCGGTGCGCTTCTTCTATCGCAAGCGCGTGCCGATCGCGCCGCGCACGCACGTCGTCGAGCGCTCGCGGCAACTCGTCGCGGCCGCGCTGGGCGACCCGGCACCGACGCCGGCCGATCCGGTCGACTTCGGCCTCGATACGCGCGCGGCGGCGCTCGCGGTGGCCGCGCTCGGCCTGAACCTGCCGGTGCCGTACGTGGTGTTCGTCCACGCGACGTCCCGTGCCGACAAGCAGTGGCCGGACGCCGCGTGGATCGAGCTCGGCCAGGCGCTCGTGCGGCGCGGCGCATCGCTCGTGCTGCCGTGGGGCAACGACGCGGAGCGCGCGACCAGCGAGCGGCTCGCGAAGGAATTCGGCGCGGCGGCGATCGTGCCGCCGAAGCTGTCGCTGCCGGCCGTAGTCGGCCTGATCGACGGCGCGGCCGCCACCGTCGGGGTTGACACAGGTCTGGTTCACATCGCGGCGGCGCTGAAGCGTCCGACGGTCGAACTGTACAATTTCGCGACGGCCTGGCGCACCGGCGGATACTGGTCGCCGAACGTCGTCAATCTCGGCACGGCGGGGCAACCGCCGTCGATCGCGCAGGTGAAGGCGGCGCTCGCGGGCTTCGGTCTCCTGTAACGCCCGCCATACGCACGCACCCGCACGAACCCGCGCGAACCCAAGCGAACCGATCATGAGCGAATCCCAGATCATCGAAGTCCCGTCCGCCGACTGGAGCGGACACAACCTGTCGACGCCGCGCGAGCAGCTGCTCGCGGCGGTCGAGGAAGGCAAGGTGCTGTATTTCCCGCACCTGCGCTTCGCGATCGAAGGCGGCGAGGAGGCGTTGCTCGATCCGGCGCTCGCCGACCCGAAACGCAAGAACATCAGCCTCGCGCCGAACGGCGGCGCGCTCATCGGCGTGCTCGGCGACAGCGTCACGCAGTCGGCCGTGCGTGCGCTGGTCGCGCGCTTCCAGCAGCAGGCCGGCACGCTCGTCGACGGCCTGTTTCCCGAATACCGTGGCAAGCTGCGCGTCGCGCCGACGAGCCTGCGGCTGATGCGGGTCGAGACGCGCCAGACATCCTGGCGCAAGGACGACAGCCGGCTGCACGTCGACGCGTTCCCGTCGCGGCCGAACTACGGCGAGCGGATCCTGCGCGTGTTCACGAACGTGAACCCGGCTGGCCAGCCACGCGTGTGGCGTGTCGGCGAGCCGTTCGAGGACGTCGCGAAGCGCTTCCTGCCGAAGATCCGGCCGCAGTTGCCGGGCTCGGCGTGGCTGTTGAACCTGCTGCACGTGACGAAGTCGCCGCGCAGCGCGTACGACCACCTGATGCTGAACCTGCACGACGGGATGAAGGCCGATCTCGACTACCAGAAGACTTGTCCACAGCAGACGATGCCGTTTCCGCCGGGCAGCGTGTGGATATGTTTCTCCGATCAGACTTCGCACGCTGTGATGTCCGGCCAGTTCATGCTCGAGCAGACCTTCTTCCTGCCGGTCGACGCGATGGTGCGTCGCGAATGCGCGCCGCTCGGGATTCTCGAGCGCCTGCAGGGCAGGGCGCTGGTTTGAGCGCGCCTTTTCACCGACGCAATACGGGGGCTGCTGCATGCTGAGGGCGATCTATCGCGCGCTGTGGTGGCTCGTCGCGCCGATCGCGGTGATCCGGCTCCTCGTGCGCTCGCGCAAGGAGCGCGGCTATCGCGAGCACATCGGCGAGCGCTTCGGCCACGTCGCCGGCCGTTCGCCGGACGATCGCGCGCCGCTGATCTGGGTGCATGCGGTGTCGGTCGGCGAGACGCGCGCCGCGCAGCCGCTGATCGACGCGCTGATGCGCGCGCGCCCCGACGCACGCATCCTGCTCACGCACATGACGCCGAGCGGCCGCGCGACCGGCGAGCAGATCTTCGGCGAGCGCGTGCTGCGCTGCTACCTGCCGTACGACATGCCGGGCGCGGTGCGGCGCTTCCTGCGCGCCTGGCGGCCGACGCTCGGCCTCGTGATGGAAACCGAGGTGTGGCCGACGCTGATCGACGAGTGCCGCCGCGCGGACGTGCCGCTCGTGCTGACCAACGCGCGGATGTCCGCGCGCTCGCATCGGCGCGCGGCGAAGTTCGGCGCGGCGGCGCGCGACGTGTTCGGCGGATTCTCGCGCGTGCTCGCGCAGAGCCCGGCCGATGCGGAGCGGCTGACGTCGCTCGGTGCACGCAACGTGGCGGTGCTCGGCAACCTGAAGTTCGACATGACGACACCGCCGGAGCTGGCCGCGCGCGGCCACGCATGGCGCGACGCGATCGGCACGCGGCCGGTGTGGGTCGCGGCCAGCACGCGCGAGAACGAGGAGGCGCTGGTGCTGCAGGCGTTCGCCGCGATGAAGACGGCCGGTGCGCTGCTGATTCTCGTGCCGCGTCATCCGCAGCGCTTCGCCGAAGTCGAAGCGCTGGTCGCGCGCAATGGGCTCAAGTGCGCGCGGCGTTCGGTGTGGGCCGCCGACGCCGCGGCGCTCGCGGCCGGCCGGCCGGCCGCCGAACCGTTGCCGGCCGACGTGACGGTGCTACTTGGCGATTCGATGGGGGAACTCGGCGCGTACTACGCGGCCGCCGACGTCGCGTTCATCGGCGGCAGCCTGCTGCCGCTCGGCGGGCAGAACCTGATCGAGGCGTGTGCGGTCGGCGTGCCGGTGCTGATCGGCCCGCACGTGTTCAACTTCACGCAGGCGACCGCCGATGCGGTCGCGGCCGGCGCGGCGATGCAGGTCGCGGATCCGCTCGATCTCGCGCACGTGCTCGACGCGCTGTTCGCCGACCACGCGCGGCGCGTCGCGATGGGCGCGGCCGGCGCCGCGTTCGCGTCGCGCCATCGCGGCGCGACCGCGCGCTCGGTCGACGTGCTCGCGGCGCTGCTGCCGCCCGTCGAGCGCGGCGGGCGTGCGATGCACGGCGCGGCCGACGCATCGGACGACTGAGCGGGCGGCGCAAGGCCGTCCCCCGGGCCGACGCGGCGGCATGTCGCCGCCGCGTCGCTCACACCGTCAGCAATCCTTTCCTTTCGATGAACGCGACGACATCGGCGACGCCCTCGAGCGCCTTCAGGTTCGTCATCACGTAAGGCCGCTCGCCGCGCATCTTCTTCGTGTCGGACGCCATCACGTCGAGGTTCGCGCCGACGAGCGGCGCGAGATCCGTCTTGTTGATCACGAGCAGGTCGGACTTCGTGATGCCCGGGCCGCCCTTGCGCGGAATCTTCTCGCCGCCTGCCACGTCGATCACGTAGATCGTCAGGTCAGACAGCTCGGGGCTGAAGGTCGCCGCGAGATTGTCGCCGCCCGATTCGATGAACACGATGTCGGCGTCGGGGAAGCGCGACAGCATGCGGTCGACGGCCTCGAGGTTGATCGACGCATCCTCGCGGATCGCCGTGTGCGGGCAGCCGCCCGTCTCGACGCCCATGATGCGTTCCTCGGGCAGCGCGCCCGCGACCGTCAGCAGGCGCTGGTCTTCCTTCGTATAGATGTCGTTCGTGATCGCGACGAGGTCGTAGCGCTCGCGCATCGCCTTGCACAGCATTTCGAGCAGCGTGGTCTTGCCGGAGCCGACCGGGCCGCCGATGCCGACGCGCAGCGGCGGCAGTTTCTTGGTGCGGCGGGCGGAGGAGGTTGCGGGTGCGTTCATGGCGTGGATCGGGTTCAGGAGCGGAACAACCGCGAATACTGGGTTTCGTGCCGCGCGGACAGGATGCCGAGCTGCGGCGCGAACGTGTTGATGGCAGCGGGCGGCGTCGCGAGCGCGCGGCGCACGGCCGCGTCGATCGCGCCGCGCAGCGCGACGATGATGCGCTGGCCGGCGAGCTGGCCGAGCGGCACCGCTTTCAGCGCGGCCGACGTCTGGTTCTCGACCCAGCCGAACGCGTATGCGGCGAGCGTGGCGTCGGCGCCGGCACCGTGTGCGGCGGCCGCGTATGCGAATGCGGTCGGCAGCGCTATCGGCGTGAGTGATGCAAGCGTCGCGCGGCGTGCGGCATCGCCCCATTCGAGCGACGCGCACAGTTGCGCGAGCGACCAGCCCATCTGCTCGGTCTCGCGGCGCAGCTCCGCCGATTCGCGGCTCGCGACGAACCATGCGTTCTCGCGCGCCAGCGCGTCGGCGTCGTGCGCGTGCCAGCGCGCGAGCTGGTGCGCGAGGAACGGCAGCTCGCCGTGTGCGAGCACGTCGGTCAGGCCGCTCGCGATCCAGTCGCGCGCGGTGTCGGCGTCGCGGATCAGGTTCGCGTCGAGCGCGGCTTCGAGTCCCTGCGAATAGCTGAACGCGCCGATCGGCAATGCGGGCGACGCGAGATGCAGCAGCGCGACGAGCTCAGTGGTGGTCATGACCGTGGTGGCCGTGCGAGCAGCCGGGACCATGCTGATGATCGTGATCGTGATCGTGATCGTGATCGTGATCGTGCGAGTGCGAGTGGCCGTGGTGTTCGCCGAAGACCTGCTGCGCGAGCGCGTAGTCCTCGGCGAACGTCGCATCGTGCCCGTGCTTGTGGCCGCCGCCATATGCGCCGGCTTCCGGCTGGAACGGTGCGCTCGTTTCCTCGACCTGCGTGCCGAGCCGGCGCAGCATGTCCGCGAGCACGGGATCGGTTTCGAGCTTCAGGTAACCGTCGCCGATCTCGACCGGCGTGTGACGGTTGCCGAGGTGATACGCGGCGCGCATCAGCGTGAGCGGGTCGGCCGCGCGCACCAGCAGCACGGTCTCGGAGGCAGCTGCGACGCGCACGAGCGCGCCGTCGTCGGCGACGAGCACGTCGCCGTCGCGCAGCACGGTGCCGCGCGGCAGCAGGACCGCGACGTCCTCGCCGGTGTCGAGCGTGGCCGCGAGGCGGCTCTTGCAGCGGGCGTCATAGGCGAGCGTGAGCGTCGGCGCGCGCGCGACGAGCGACGCGGCGAGCTTCACGTTCGGGGCAATGCGTTTGTCGAGGGTGCGCATGGAACGGAAAACCGGAAATCAGAACAGGAAATAGCGCTGCGCCATCGGCAGCACCGTCGCCGGCTCGCAGGTGAGCAGCTGGCCGTCGGCGATCACGTCGTAGGTTTCGGGATCGACGCTGATCGACGGGCGCCATGCGTTGTGGATCATGTCGGCCTTCGTCACGTTGCGGCAGTTGCGCACGGGCACGAGGCGCTTCGCGAGCCCGTAGCGTTCGGCGATGCCCGCGTCGGCGGCCATTTGCGACACGAAGGTCAGCGACGTGCGCGCGAGCGCACCGCCGCGCGTGGCGAACATCTCGCGGTAGTGGACGGGCTGCGGCGTCGGGATCGACGCGTTCGGGTCGCCCATCTGCGCCATCGCGATCATCCCGCCCTTCAGGATCATCGTCGGCTTGATCCCGAAGAATGCGGGCTCCCACAACACGAGGTCGGCCCACTTGCCGGGTTCGATCGAACCGACTTCGTGCGCGATGCCGTGCGTGATCGCCGGGTTGATCGTGTACTTCGCGACGTAGCGTTTCGCGCGGAAGTTGTCGTTGCGCGCGCCGTCCTCGGGCAGCGCGCCGCGCTGCACCTTCATCTTGTGCGCGGTCTGCCAGGTGCGGATGATCACTTCGCCGACGCGGCCCATCGCCTGCGAGTCGGACGACAGCATCGACAGCGCGCCGAGATCGTGCAGGATGTCCTCGGCTGCGATCGTCTCGCGGCGGATCCGCGACTCGGCGAACGCGAGATCCTCGGCGATCGACGGATCGAGGTGATGGCACACCATCAGCATGTCGAGATGCTCGTCGAGCGTGTTGATCGTGTACGGGCGCGTCGGGTTGGTCGACGACGGCAGCACGTTCGCTTCGCCGCACACCTTCAGGATGTCCGGCGCATGGCCGCCGCCCGCGCCTTCGGTGTGGTACGTGTGGATCGTGCGGCCCTTGAACGCGGCGACGGTCGATTCGACGAAGCCGCCTTCGTTCAGCGTATCGGTGTGGATCGCGACCTGCGTGTCGGTATCGTCGGCGACCGACAGGCAGTTGTCGATCGCGGCGGGCGTCGTGCCCCAGTCTTCATGCAGCTTCAGGCCGATCGCGCCGGCCGCGATCTGCTCGACGAGCGGCTGCGGCAGGCTCGCGTTGCCCTTGCCGAGGAAGCCGAGGTTGATCGGCCAGCCGTCGGCCGCCTGCAGCATGCGCTCCATGTGCCACGGGCCCGGCGTGCAGGTCGTCGCGTTGGTGCCGGTGGCCGGCCCCGTGCCGCCGCCGAGCATCGTCGTGACGCCCGATGCGAGCGCTTCGTCGATCTGCTGTGGGCTGATGAAGTGGATGTGCGTGTCGATGCCGCCGGCCGTCACGATCAGCCCTTCGCCGGCGATCACTTCGGTCGCCGCGCCGATCGCGATCGTCACGCCGGGCTGGATGTCGGGATTGCCGGCCTTGCCGATCGCGGCGATGCGGCCGTGCTTGATCGCGATGTCGGCCTTCACGATGCCCCAGTGATCGAGGATCACCGCGTTCGTGATGATCGTGTCGGGCACGTCGGCGGCCACGCGCTGCGACTGGCCCATCCCGTCGCGAATCACCTTCCCGCCGCCGAATTTCACCTCCTCGCCGTAGGTCGTGAAGTCGCGTTCGATCTCGATCAACAGTTCGGTATCGGCGAGCCGCACGCGGTCGCCCGTCGTCGGCCCGAACATTTCCGCGTACGCGCGGCGGCTCAAGCGTAGTGTCATGTGCTGTTCCTGAAGAGCGGGGCGCGGCTTACAGCGGCCCCATCACCTTGCCCTGAAAACCATAGACGGCGCGTTCGCCGGCCAGCTCGACGAGCTCGACGGTGCGCGTCTGGCCCGGCTCGAAGCGCACGGCCGTGCCGGCCGCGATGTTGAGCCGGAAGCCGCGCGCGGCCGCGCGATCGAACGACAGCGCGTCGTTGACTTCGAAGAAGTGGTAGTGCGAGCCGACCTGCACCGGGCGGTCGCCGGTGTTCGCGACGACGAGCGAGATCGTCGCGCGGCCCGCGTTCAGTTCGTGCTCGCCGTCGTCGGTGAGGATTTCGCCGGGGATCATGCGTGCTACCTCGGTCACGGGATCGGGTGGTGGACGGTCACGAGCTTGGTGCCGTCCGGGAAGGTCGCCTCGACCTGGATGTCGGGGATCATCTCCGGCACGCCATCCATCACGTCGTCGCGCGTGAGCAGCGTCGTGCCGTAGTGCATCACCTCGGCGACGGTCTTGCCGTCGCGCGCGGCTTCCATCAGTGCGGCGGTGATGAACGCGACCGCTTCCGGATAGTTGAGCTTCAGCCCGCGCGCGCGGCGGCGCTCGGCCAGCAGCGCTGCCGTGAAGATCAGCAGCTTGTCCTTTTCTCGGGGAGTCAGTTTCATGAAGGCAGTCGTTCAGGAAAACGTAATTTTTATCGGTGCGCGGGATGCCGGCGGGGGCGCGGTTCATCGTAGCACCGCGCCGTTCTTTCTGCGTCGTGTATCCGATATGTAAGCAGCAAGGTGCGTGCCATGTCGGTGCAGCGCGCGGCGGTGCGCGATCGTGGTGCGCGATGCATGGATCGTGGGCAGCGCGGGCGGCGCTGCTGCGCCGAAACGGTGCGTGCCGGGCCGCGCGCTCAGGTCTGCCAGAGGCGCAGCGGTCGCGCGTCGACGCCGTGCACGAGCGGGCGCAGGTGGAGCCAGCAGTCGGTGAAGTGACGCTGCAGCGCTTCCATCGACGTCGACACCGCGCGCACCAGCACGACGCCCGGCGTCACGCAGGTCGCGCCCGCGCGCAGCGTGTCGTCGAACGGCATCCGCGCGGCAAGCGTTTCGGCGAGCGCGGAATCGCACGCGGTGCCGGCCGCCCACAGCGTGCCGTACACGGGAAAGCCGGCGAGGCCCTGCAGCGCGCCGCGCAGCGGATCGTGCGCGTCGAGCAGCGCGCGCTCGGTCCACAGCGGCCGGCCGTCGGCATCGACGAGTGCCGAACCCGACACGATGCGGCCCGCCGACCACGTTTCGCCGGCCGCCTGCCGGCCGAGCTGCGTCGCGTCCCAGCCGATCGCGCTCGCGCCCGCGCCGAGCGTCACCGTGAAGTCCAGCGCGGCGTGGGCTGCGTCGAAGAACAGGTTGTTCTGCGGCAGCCAGTCGAGCTTCGCGTGCGCGCCGACCGTGATGCCGATGCGTTGCGTCGCGTCGAGGCCGTTCGACTTGTACCACTTGGTCGCGCCGGGCGTCGTCAGCACCGCGTGCGTGCCGTCGCCGAGCGCGATGTCGATGTCGAGCCGGTCGCCGCCCGCGACGCCGCCCGGCGGATGGACGATGACCGCGTGGCAGATCGCGTCGCCTTCCGGATACAGCGGCCGCTGCACGCGCAGCGGGCCGTCGTGCAGCCGATGGACGAGCGTCGTGCGCGCGCCGTGCCGTTCGAAGCCGAGTTCGAGACGGCCGCGCCACGACTTGGCGACGGCGGGGCGGGACAGCGGGGCGTGGGAATCGAGGGCGGACATCGGCGGGAAGCAGGGAACGGGCGCGGTGATCGAGGATGCTACCGCAACACTATACGCTTGGGTGTTCGGGTTGCCGAACGTGGCGAAGGGGAGCGGCGACGGCGCCGGCCATCGCGTGACATGCGTCGACCGTCGGCGCCACGCGTGGGCGCAATCATGCGCTGCGTGGCGCGCTACACCGCGATCAGCTCGCGCACGCCGTTCGTTTCCATGTCCCGCGCGTCGCCGCCGGCGATGACCTCGCCGCGGCTCATCACCCAGTAATGGTCTGCGATCGAGCGCGCGAAGTCGTAATACTGTTCGACGAGCAGCACGGTCATCTTCGATTCGTCGACGAGCTGACGCAGCGTACGGCCGATGTCCTGGATGATCGACGGCTGGATGCCCTCGGTCGGCTCGTCGAGGATCAGCAACTGCGGCTCGCTCATCAGCGCGCGGCCGATCGCGAGCTGCTGCTGCTGGCCGCCCGACAGGTCGCCGCCGCGCCGGGCACGCATGTCCTTCAGCACCGGGAACAGGTCGTAGATGCGGTCGGGCACTTTCGATGGCGCCTTGCGGCTTGCCGCGCCGACGAGCAGGTTCTCCTCGACGGTGAGTCGCGGAAAGATGTCGCGGCCCTGCGGCACGTACGCGAGCCCGGCCGCGACGCGCGCATACGGCGGCAGTGCGCCGAGCGCGGTGCCGCGCCACGACACGCTGCCGCTCTTCGCGGCGACGACGCCCATCAGGCAGCGCAGCAGCGTGCTCTTGCCGACGCCGTTGCGGCCGAGCAGCACGGTGAGCTTGCCGTCGTCGGCGGCCAGCGTCACGTTGCGCAGGATGTGGCTGCCGCCGTAGTACTGGTTCAGTGCATCGATCTTCAGCATTGCGTCACCGTCCGAGATAAGACTCGATCACCGCGTCGTCGCGCTTGACCTGGTCGAGCGTGCCTTGCGCGAGCACCGCGCCTTCGGCCATCACCGTCACGCGGCCCGTGTCGCCCGCGAGCGCCGCGACGAACTCCATGTCGTGCTCGACGACCATCATCGAGCAGGTGCCGCGCAGCGTGTTCAGCAGCTTCGCGAGTTCCATCGTCTCGTGGTCGGTCATCCCGGCCGCCGGCTCGTCGAGCAGCAAGAGGGCGGGGCGCTGCATCAGCAGCATGCCGATCTCGAGCCGCTGCTTCTGCCCGTGCGACAGCTCGCCGGCCGCGCGATACGCGTCGCTTTCGAGGCCGATCAGCACGAGTGTCTCCTCGATCTTCGCCTGCGCCGCGCGGTCGAGCCGCGCGCGCAGCGACGCGAGCCAGCCCTTGTCGGTCTGCATCGCCAGTTCGAGGTTTTCCCAAACCGGATGCTGTTCGAACACGGTCGGCTTCTGGAACTTGCGGCCGATCCCCGCACGCGCGATCGCGGGTTCGTTCATCCGCGCGAGGTCGATGGTCTGGCCGAGAAACACCTTGCCCGCATCGGGGCGCGTCTTGCCGGTGATCACGTCCATCATCGTCGTCTTGCCCGCGCCGTTCGGGCCGATCACGCAGCGCAGCTCGCCCGCGTCGATCGCGAGCGACAGCTTGTTCAGCGCGCGAAAGCCGTCGAAGCTCACCTCGATGTCCTCGAGGTAGAGAATCGTGCCGTGCGACGTGTCGATGCCGGGCGGCGCCACGCGGCCCATCGATGCGCTGCCGCTGACGGCCAGCAGCTCGTCCTCGGGCGGTGGCGTGAACTGGTAGAGGGCGGTGCCGTTCATCCGCGTTTCCCCTTTGCGAGCAGCGTGTCGACGAGGCCCATGATGCCGCGCGGCAGCAGAAGCGGCACGAGCACGAAGATCAGGCCGAGAAAGAACAGCCAGTATTCGGCGAAGTACGCGGTAAAGAGGCTCTTCGCGCCGTTCACCGCGAACGCGCCGACGATCGGCCCGATCAGCGTGCCGCGCCCGCCCACCGCGACCCAGATCGCCATCTCGATCGAGTTGCCGGGCGACATCTCGCCGGGGTTGATGATGCCGACCTGCGGCACGTACAACGCGCCCGCGATCCCGCACAGCACGGCCGACAGCGTCCACACGAACAGCTTGTACGCGAGCGGGCTGTAGCCGAGGAACATCAGCCGCGTCTCGCCGTCGCGCACCGCGGTGACCACGCGCCCGAGCTTGCTGGTGACGATTGCGCGCGCGACGATGAACGCGAGCACGAGCGTCGCGAAGGTCAGCAGCAGCAGCACCGTGCGCGTGCCGGGCGACGTGATCGGAAACCCGGCGATGCGCTTGAAGTCGGTGAAGCCGTTGTTGCCGCCGAAGCCCGTCTCGTTGCGAAAGAACAGCAGCATCGCGGCGAACGTCAGCGCCTGCGTGATGATCGACAGGTACACGCCCTTCACGCGCGAGCGGAACGTGAAGAAGCCGAACACCCACGCGAGCACGGCCGGCACGAGCACGACCAGCGCGAGCGCCCACGCGAGATGCTGCGTGCCGCTCCAGTACCACGGCAGCTGATGCCAGTCGAGAAACACCATGAAGTCGGGCAGGTCGCTGCCGTACTTGCCGTCGCGGCCGATCTCGCGCATCAGGTACATGCCGATCGCATAACCGCCGAGCGCGAAGAAGAGGCCGTGGCCGAGGCTGAGAATGCCGCAGTAGCCCCACACGAGATCGAGCGCAAGCGCGGCGATCGCGTAGCACATCAGCTTGCCGGCGAGCGTCATCGCATACGCGGACAGATGGAACGCGCTCGACTCGGGCGCGACCAGCGCGGCGAGCGGCACGCCGATGCCGATCGCGAGGCACAGCGCGACGAGCGCGAGCCATGCGCGGCGCGACAGCAGCGCGGGGCGGGGCGGCAGGCCGAGCGCGAATTTTTCTTCCGCACGCGCGGCGGCGGCGGGCTTCGGCGCGTCGGCGATCGGTTTCGACAACGAATCGGTGATTGAAGTCATGTCAGGCCTCCGCGCTGCGTCCCTTCGGGGCGAACATGCCCTGTGGACGTTTCTGGATGAACAGCACGATCATCACGAGCACCGCGATCTTCGCGAGCACGGCGCCCCAGAACGGCTCGATCGCCTTGCTGACGAGGCCGAGCCCGAAGCCGCCGAGCACGGTGCCGGCGATCTGGCCGACGCCGCCGAGCACGACCGCCATGAACGAATCGATGATGTAGTTCTGCCCGAGGTCGGGGCCCACGTTGCCGATCTGCGACAGCGCGCAGCCGCCGAGGCCCGCGATGCCCGCGCCGAACGCGAACGCATACGCATCGACGCGCGCGGTCTTCACGCCGACGCATGCGGCCATCCGGCGGTTCTGCGTGACTGCGCGTACGAACAGGCCGAGCCGCGTCTTCGTCAGCACGCCCCACGCGACGCACACGACCGCGAGCGCGAACGCGAGGATCGCGAGCCGGTTGTACGGCAGGATCAGGTTCTGCATCACGGTGACGCCGCCGCTCATCCACGACGGGTTCACGACCTGCACGTTCTGCGCGCCGAACAGCATGCGCGTCGCCTGGATCAGGATCAGGCTCACGCCGAAGGTCGCGAGCAGCGTCTCGAGCGGGCGGCCGTACAGGTGCCGCAGCACGAGGCGTTCGAGCACGATGCCGACCAGCGCGGCCGCCGCGAACGAGGCGGGCACCGCGACGAGCGGATACCAGTCGAACGCGGCCGGCGCGTAGCGCTGGATCAGCGTCTGCACGACATAGGTTGCGTACGCACCGATCATCAGGAATTCGCCGTGCGCCATGTTGATCACGCCGATCAGCCCGTACGTGATCGCGAGGCCGAGCGCCGCGAGCAGCAGCACGCTGCCGAGCGACAGGCCCGCGAACACGGTGCCGGCGATCTCGCCGCGGCGCTGCAGCGCGTGCAATGCGTCGAGGCCTTGCTGCGCGGCGTCGCGCACGCGCGCGTCGGGTTCCGTGTAGCTGCCGTCGGCATTCTTCGCGACGAGCGGGCGCAACTGCTCGATCATGTCGAGGTCGCGGCGCGCGGCCACCACCTGCACGGCTTCGAGACGCTTCGCCGGATCGGCGTCGTGCAGCGCGGCGATGGCCCACAGTGCGTCGAGGCGGCGCTTCAGCGCGGGATCGGTTTCCTTCGCGCGCGCGCGATCGATCATCGGCTTGAGCGCCGGGTCGGGTGACTTCAGCAGCGCGTCGATCGCGTCGCGGCGCGCGGCGACGTCGGGCGAGGCGAGTGCGAGGCCCGACAGCGCGACGGCGATCTTCGTGCGCAGCAGGTTGTTCAGCATCACGGGCTGCGCGTCGCCGGCCGGGGTCGCGGCTTGCGTGAGCGCGTCGTGCGCGGTGTCGCCGGTCTGGATCAGCAGGCGGCCGTCGCCGGTCGCGAGCGCGTCGCCGCTCGACAGCGCATTGAGCAACGCGACGGCGCGCGGGTCGGCATCGGCGGCAAGATGGTCGACTGCGGCCGTCTTCGCGTCGAAGTCGTCGCCGGCGAGCGCGGCGGTATCGGCGGCCGTCAGGGCGAACGCGGCGCGCGGCAGCGCGCCCGCCAGCGCGGCACAGGCGACGAACGCAACGGCGGCGCGGCGAAAGCGTGTAGGCATCGGGAGATCCTGTCGGGCGTGGGAAAGCGGGTTCGTGCGGCGGTGCGCGTGCGATTCGTTACAGTGAGTACCGGCATTCGCGCACCTGCCTGCAAGCGGAGCGCCACGCCGGTGCGCAGCGCCCCGCATCGCATCAGACCAGCGCCGCGCGCTGCCGGCGCAGGAACGCCGGGATCGAGCTGACGATGTCCGGCTTGCCCTGGTTGCCCGCGATGAACGGGCTCCACGGCTGCGCGCGCACCGCGGTCTTCGTCTTCCACACGACGTTGAATTGCCCGTCGCCGCGGATCTCGCCGATCATCACCGGCTTGTGCAGGTGATGGTTGCCGTCCATCGAGAGCGTGAAGCCCGAGGGGCCGGCAACCGTCTGGCCGATCATCGCGACGCGTACCTTGTCGACGTCGGTGCTCTTCGCCTTTTCGACGGCCTGCTTCCACATGTGGATGCCCACGTAGGTCGCCTCCATCGGATCGTTCGTCACGCGCTTCGCGCCGCCCGGCAGGTTGTTCGCCTTCACCCACGCGGCGAACTGGTCCTTGAACTTCGTGTTGGTCGGGTTCTTCACCGACATGAAGTAGTTCCACGCGGCGAGATGGCCGACGAGCGGCTTCGTGTCGATCCCGCGCAGCTCTTCCTCGCCGACCGAGAACGCGACCACCGGCACGTCGGTCGCCTTGATCCCCTGGTTGCCGAGCTCCTTGTAGAACGGCACGTTCGAATCGCCGTTGATCGTCGAGACCACGGTCGTCTTGCCGCCCTGGGCGAAGTTCTTGATGTTCGCGACGATCGTCTGGTAATCGCTGTGGCCGAACGGTGTGTAGACCTCCTGAATGTCGGCGTCCTTCACGCCCTTCGATTTCAGGAACGCGCGCAGGATCTTGTTGGTCGTGCGCGGATACACATAGTCGGTGCCGAGCAGGAAGAAGCGCTTCGCGCCGCCGCCTTCCGCGCTCATCAGGTACTCGACGGCGGGGATTGCCTGCTGGTTCGGCGCGGCGCCCGTGTAGAACACGTTGCGCGACATTTCCTCGCCTTCGTATTGCACCGGGTAGTAGAGCAGGCCGTTCAGTTCCTCGAACACCGGCAGCACCGACTTGCGCGACACCGACGTCCAGCAGCCGAACACGCACGCGACCTTGTCCTGCGTGAGCAGCTGGCGCGCCTTCTCCGCGAACAGCGGCCAGTTCGATGCGGGATCGACGACCACCGGCTCGAGCTTGCGGCCCATCACGCCGCCGTTCTTGTTGATCTCGGCGATCGTCATCAGCGCCGTGTCCTTCAGCGACGTTTCGGAGATCGCCATCGTGCCCGACAGCGAATGCAGGATGCCGACCTTGATCGGGCCCGTGCCCGCATCGGCCGCGTGCGCGAACGGACTCTTGCCTGCCAGCGCGAGTGCACCGGCCATCGAACCGAACTTCAACAGACTGCGACGTTTCATCGGGATCCCCTTGTCGTGTTGGATGTGCGTGCGCCGTGGCGGCGCCGGCATCGGAGTAACGCAAGGCATGTGCCAGTCGCGCCGATGCACGCCGGGCGTGCCTGCGAGGGACGGCGCGGGGCGCCGGCGCGGTGCGCATGACGCGTCGTGCAGCATGCGCGATCCGTTGCGGTGCGCTCGCGCGGGCGCAAATGGTGCACGGCGTGCGCCCGTGTTCGAGCGCGAGCGTCACACGTCGAAGGAGGTGCGGCGCGTGATCGATGCGCACGCATCCGGCCGCGTCGTGTCGGCGTCGCACGCGTACGGTGTGGTCATGAAGTGCCAGCGGGAAGGGCGAGGCGCTCCGCTCGACGGGTGCCTTGCCCGGGTTCTCGCCGCCTCGTCATCGAGCGGACGCAGATGGCCGGCGTGCTGAAACAAACGGAAGAGGATGGAACGGAGCAGCAGAAACGCAAACGGGCGCGCGATGCGCGCCCGTTCGGCGGGATTGGAGCGATCGGCTATTACTCGCCGGTCGCCGTGGCGGCGCGCGACGCGCCGCCGGGAAGGTCAGTAACGCGGTATGGACGGATCGACGTCACGCGACCACGCGTCGATCCCGCCCTGCAGGTTGTACAGCTTCGTGAAGCCGCGCGATTCGAGGAACATCGCGACCTGCGCGCTGCGCATCCCGTGATGGCACACGCAGACGATTTCCGCTTCGTCGTCGAGCTCCTCGCTGCGCGCGGGGATCTGCTGCATCGGGATCGACACGCTGCCGGCGATTTGCGCGGTCGAGATTTCCCACGGCTCGCGCACGTCGAGCACGACCGGCGCGGGGCGCGCCGGATCGCGAAGCCATTCCGCGAGCATCGCGGGCGTCAGGATCTGCATGGGGCCGCCGCTCAGAACTTGAAACGCGACGGTTCGATCGCGTTGACGAGGTGGTCGACGTAGGTCTCGAACACGTCGGCGACGCGGTACTGCTTGTCGTCGATGCGCGTGATGATCTGCGCCTTCATCACCGGACGGCCGCCGACGAACGCCGACAGGCGGCCGCCGATCTTCAGCTGTTCGAGCATCTGCTGCGGTACGACCGGCAGGCCGCCTGCGACGCAGATCACGTCGTACGGCGCCTTGTCGGGCCAGCCGAGCGAACCGTCGCCGAGCGCGACTTCCGCGTTCGTCACGCCGTCGTTGCGCAGGTTGTCGGCCGCGAACTTCGCGATGGCCGGATCGATCTCGACGGCCGTCACGTGCTGCGCGCGATGCGCGAACAGCGCGGCCAGATAGCCCGAACCCGCGCCGATCACGAGCACGTTCTCGTGCTTCTTGACCGCCAGTTCCTGCAGCACGCGCGCTTCGACGCGCGGGAACAGCATCTTGCTGCGGCCGCCGGGCAGCGGCAGCTCGAGGTCGGCGAACGCGAGATCGCGGTGTTCGGGCGACACGTAGTGTTCACGCTTGACGATCGACAGCAGGCCCAGGACGTCCAGATCCAGCACGTCCCACGGCCGGATCTGTTGTTCGATCATGTTGAAACGCGCGTTTTCGATATTCATGGTGTGGTCACGCAGCCAGGTCGGCCATCAGCGGGGATAGAGAAACTTCGTGATTGTACCAAACGGGGCGGCGGCGAAGCCTTCAGACGGCCTGCAACAGACCTTTACGCCTTGCTCTTCTTGATCTGCGCCTCGAACGCGAGGTCGAGCTTGCTCGCCTTGCGCGGCTTTTTGGGGCCGAATTCGTCGACGAACCTGACGAATTCGTCGAGCGGCAGCGGCTCGCTGCGTTTCTCGGCGGTGCCGCCGGAGCGGTCGACCAGGTAGAACAGGCCGCCCGCCATCGCGACGGCGGCGAACTGCGGGTTGCCGGAACGGGTCTTCAGGCGTTCGACCGCGTGGGTTGCTTTGGTGGTGCGCATCGGGCGGGTTCTTGCAGGGGCGTGGAGCCCCTTACTTTATCAAACCGGCCGCCCGCATGCGGCCGTGCGGTGTCAGACGGTGCGCGAGTAGCGCTGATGCGACGTCCGGCCGAGGTACGCGTCGAACGCCATCGCGATGTTCCGCACGACCATCCGGCCGGCCGGATGGATCGTCAGGCGGTCGCCGGCGACGGTCAGCAGGCCGTCCTGCTCGAACCCGCGCAGCGCGTCGAGCTCGCGCGCGAAGTGATCGGCGAAGCGGATCCCGTGCGCCGCCTCGATATGCGAGAACGGCAGTTCGAGGTTGCACATCAGCTGCGTGATCACGTCGCGGCGCAGCCGGTCGTCGGGCGTGAGCCGCACGCCGCGCGCGATCGGCAGCCGGCCCGCGTCGAGCGCGGCACCATAGGCCGGCAGGTCCTTCGCGTTCTGTGCGTAGACGTCGCCGACCTTGCCGATCGACGACACGCCGAAGCCGACCAGGTCGGTATCCGCGCGCGTGCTGTAGCCCTGGAAATTGCGTTGCAGCGTGCCGTTGCGCTGCGCGCGCACGAGTTCGTCGGACGGCCGCGCGAAGTGGTCCATCCCGATGTACACGTAGCCGGCCTGCGTCAGCATGTCGATCGCGAGGCCAAGCAGTGCGATGCGCGTTTCGGGCGGCGGCAGCGTCGCGTCGTCGATCTGCCGCTGCATCTTGAACAGGTGCGGCATGTGCGCGTAGCCGAATACCGACAGGCGGTCCGGCGCGAGCTCGATGATCGTCTCGAGCGTGCGCGCGAACACGGCGACCGTCTGGTGCGGCAGCCCGTAGATCAGGTCGACGCTGACCGATTGGAAGCCCGTCGTGCGCGCGGCCGACAGCAGGTCGGCCGTCATCGCGAGCGGCTGGATCCGGTTGATCGCCTGCTGCACGACCGGATCGAAATCCTGCACGCCGAGGCTCAGCCGGTTGAAGCCGATGTTGCGCAGGTGGACGAGCGTCGCGGGCGTGACCGTGCGCGGGTCGATCTCGATCGAGAACTCGGCGTCGGCGTCCGGCGCGAGCGCGAAATGTTCGCGGGTGGCCGCCATCAGCTCGGCCGTTTCGTCATCGGACAGGAAGGTCGGCGTGCCGCCGCCCCAGTGAAGCTGCGTGACCGGGCGCGCGGGATCGAACAGCGCGGCCTGCAGCGCCAGTTCGCGCTTCAGTTGCTCGAGATACGGGCGCGCGCGGCGGCGGTTGTTGGTCGCGATCTTGTTGCAGCCGCAATAGAAGCAGGCCGTGTTGCAGAACGGGATGTGGAAGTACAGCGACAGGTCGCTCGCCGACGCACCGGGATCGCCCGCGGCGCGCACGTAGTCGGCCGGGTCGAACGCGTCGCGGAACTGCAGCGCGGTGGGGTAGGACGTATAGCGCGGCCCGTTCGCGCCGTACTTCGCGAGCAAATCGGGACGGAACAGTGTGTCGGCAGAACCGGAACTCATGATGGTCTCGCGCTTTTTAGATGCTTTGGAGTATATGAACGCGCGTTTCGGCTGCATTGTGTAATAACGTCGCAGCCGGCGGTGGCACAATGCGCAGTGGGCTGCCGCACGCTGCGTCCGGTTGCCGCACCGTTTTTTTGTTGTTCGTGAGAGAGCCGAGTGTCCGTCGAAATGCCTGTCCGTCCGGCGCCCGCCGATGTCCCGCCGCCGCATGCGTGCCGCGAGGGATGCGGCGCATGCTGCATCGCGCCGTCGATTTCCTCGCCGATTCCGGGAATGCCCGACGGCAAGCCGGCCGGCGTGCGCTGCGTGCAGCTCGGCGACGACCTGCGCTGCCGGATCTTCGGCCGGCCCGAGCGGCCCGCGTGCTGTTCCGGGCTGCAGCCGTCCGCCGAGATGTGCGGTGCGTCGCGCGACGACGCGCTCGCGTGGCTGACGCGCCTCGAGATCGCGACGCAGCCGTCGCCCGGCGCCGGCGCGGCCCGCTGACGTGCTGCCCGCGCTGTCGTTTGCCGGCACGCGCATGGAACCGGCGACGCGCGTCGAAGCACTAACTTCGGTCCCCAGTGCCACATGGGGCGGAGCCGATAACCGGACTGCCGCTTCGCCCGATACAGGAGATTGTTCAGCATGACCGCATTTTGCACGCCCGGCCGGCGCCGCTTCCTCGCCGCTTGCGCCGGCGCCATCGGCGTGTCGGTATCGCTCGCCGCCTGCGCGTCGACGTTCCCGTTCATCCCCGATCACTACACGTTCTCGCGCGGCGACGTGCAGAAGGCCGTCGCGCGCAAGTTTCCGTACCAGAAGACGGTCGCGCAGGTCGTCGACGTGTCGCTGGCGAATCCGGCCGTCAACCTGCTGCCCGACCAGAACCGTGTCGCCGTGCAGCTCGATGCGCATTTCGCGAGTCCGTTCCTGAGTGAACCGGTGAGCGGCAAGTTCACCGTGTCGGGCCAGCTGGCCTACGACGCGCCGAGCCGCTCGGTCGTGCTGAAGGCGCCGGCCGTCGACAGCCTCGTGCTCGACGGCAACGCGCAGATGTACGCGCAACAGGTCGGCGCGGCCGCCGGCCTGCTCGCGACGCAGGTGCTGACCAACTATCCGATCTATACGTTCAAGCCCGAGCAACTGCAATTTGCCGGCGTGAACTACGAACCCGGTACAATTACGATTCTTACAAACGGCATACGCGTGGCGATCGTCGAAAAGTGACGGCGCACCGCGCGCGGCCGGGCGGGCCGCGGCGGTGACGCTGCCCTTTCTTTCGACTACTTCGGAGTTGGGCCACGGATGGACTGGATCCTGATCTGCAAGGCATTGATCCTCGGCGTCGTCGAGGGGCTGACGGAATTCCTCCCGGTGTCGAGCACCGGCCACCTGATCGTCGCGGGCAGCTTCCTGAATTTCAACGATGCGCACGCGAAGACCTTCGATGTCGTGATCCAGTTCGGCGCGATTCTCGCGGTCTGCTGGGAATACCGGCAGCGGATCGTGTCCATCGTGTCCGGGCTGCCGAGCCGGCCCGACGCGCAGCGCTTCACGCTGAACGTCGTGATCGCGACCATTCCCGCGATCGCGCTCGGCCTGCTGTTCGAGAAGAAGATCAAGGCCGTGCTGTTCTCGCCGGTGCCGGTCGCATTCGCGCTCGTCGTCGGCGGCGCGATCATCTTGTGGGCCGAGGCGCGGCAGCGCGAACGCAGCGAGCCGCCGCGCGTGCAGTCGGTCGATGCGCTCACGCCGCTCGATGCGCTGAAGGTCGGCCTCGCGCAATGCTTCGCGCTGGTGCCGGGCATGTCGCGCTCCGGCTCGACGATCATCGGCGGGATGCTGTTCGGCCTCGACCGGCGCGTCGCGACCGAATTCTCGTTCTTCCTCGCGATTCCGATCATCTTCGGCGCGACGCTCTATGAAACCGTCAAGGACTGGCAGGCGTTCACGGTTGATTCGCTCGGCCTGTTCGCGCTCGGGCTGGTTGCCGCGTTCGTCAGCGCGTTCGTGTGCGTGCGCTGGCTGCTGCGTTTCGTCGCGACGCACGACTTCACCGTGTTCGCGTGGTACCGGATCGCGTTCGGCCTGTTCGTGCTGCTGGTGGGCTACAGCGGGTGGCTGAACTGGGCGTGATGCCGGTGCGGGGGCGAAGGTGCTCCCGACAGATGGATGAAAAACGGCCCGATCGGCAAGATGCCGGTCGGGCCGTTCTTCATTGCGCGGCGCGCAGCGTGCGCCGTGCCGCCGCGAGCCGTGTTCAGCCGGCGCGCTTGCGGAACACCAGGTCCCACACGCCGTGGCCGAGCCGCAGCCCGCGCCGTTCGAACTTCGTGACGGGGCGGTAGTCGGGGCGCGGCGCGTAGTCGGCGGCCGTGTTTTCGAGCGTCGGTTCGGCGCCGAGCACTTCCAGCATCTGTTCCGCGTAGTTCTGCCAGTCGGTCGCGCAATGCAGGTACGCACCCGGTTTCAGGCGCGATGCGAGGTGCGCGACGAGCGGCGGCTGGATCAGCCGGCGCTTGTGGTGACGCGCCTTGTGCCACGGATCCGGGAAGAAGATGTGCACGCCGTCGAGACTTTCCGGCGCGAGCATGTGCTCGAGCACTTCGACCGCGTCGTGCTGGATGATGCGGATGTTCGGCAGGTCCTGCTCGCCGATCAGCTTCAGCAGCGCGCCGACGCCCGGCTCGTGCACCTCGACGCCGAGGAAGTCGTCGCCCGGGCGATGCGCGGCGATTTCCGCGGTCGACGCGCCCATCCCGAAGCCGATTTCCAGAATGCGCGGCGCGCGGCGGCCGAACACGGCGTCCCAGTCGGGGATTTCAGCGGCGTACGGCACGACGAAGCGCGGGCCCAGATCGTCGAGCGCGCGGCGCTGGCCGGTCGACACGCGGCCTGCGCGCGTCACGAAGCTGCGGATGCGGCGTCGGTGCAGCGGATTGACTTCGTCGGCGCCGTCGGCGGCTTCGTCGGGAAGGGCGGCGTCGTCCGGCGGCAGGCCGGCTTCGTTCGGATCGTCGTGCATCATCGGTGACAGAGAAAGGCTTGGTTCGGGCGCGGGCCCGTTACGCCCGTTACGCGCAGCGGTGCTGCCGGATGGACAGGCAGATGGTACAAAAAAGCCGCCTTCGACGAGGCGGCTCTTGCGCAGGCTGCCGAGCAGCCGAAGGTGGAGCGGGCGATGGGAATCGAACCCACGTCATCAGCTTGGGAAGCTGAGGTAATGGCCATTATACGACGCCCGCAGAACGCGTAATTCTACAGGGTTTGGCGCAGATGTTGCAAGCGAGGCGTTTTGGCCGCCGGCCTTGGAACCGGCATGGCCCGGTGGCGGTGCGATCGATCGCCGGTAATGAGCGTCAAGGATCGGCCTGCAGCGGTCCGTCAACGCAAGGCCGTCCGGAAAATGCGCTGGCAGGTGCGCCTGCCAGCGGGCCCGTGTCGAAAATGGACGAGTCGGTGTCGGACGCATACAAGCCGAGGTGCAGCTTTCGAACTAACGTGACAGACCTCTTACCCGATCGTTAGTCTGGAGCTGACATGTCCGATTTCATCACCGTTCTGCGCAAAACCTGCCCGACCCCGGTCCTCGACGCGACCAAGTGGAAGCGCATCGGCGGCGATCCGCACACCGTGAACCTCAACGCCTACGTCTCCAAGGACGGCAGCAAGATCATGGGCACCTGGATCTGCACGCCGGGCAAGTTCGAGGTGAACTACGAGAAATGGGAGTACTGCCACTTCCTCGACGGCTACTGCATCATCACGCCGGAAGGCGAGGAGCCGGTGCACCTGAAGGCCGGCGACGTGTTCGTGATCGAACCCGGCATGAAAGGAACGTGGGAAGTGGTGGAGACGGTGCGCAAGTACTTCGTCTTCGCCTGAGCGAGTTGATCGGTTCGGGCTGCGCCAACGCGCCGGTCGTTCCGACGCATTGAGTCGCGCCCTTCAGCCGACACCGACGAACAGCGGTTTCAGCCGGGATCGCCAGCAGCGGACTCCGGCTCAATAAAATTCGTTCCGGTTCGGAAACAGCTCGCCGAGCGTGGTCGCACGCTCGGCCGGTTCCACGATCGCGCCGATCGTGCCGGGTGCCTGCTGCTCGCGATAGGCGCTCGGCGACATCCCGAAGGCCCGCCGAAACTCCCGCCCGAGATGCGACGCATCGGCAAATCCGCAGGCCGCCGCAATTTCGGAGATGTTCCTGTCCAGATGCATCAGCATCCATGCGGCCGTGCGAATCCGGATCGCCCGGTAGCATGCTGCCGGCCCGCTGCCGGTCGCTTCCCTGAACAGACGTTCCAGCTGTCTTGCCGAGAGATCCAGCCGTCGCGCGAGCTCGTCGATGGTCATCGAGTGACTGATGTGTTGTTCCATCAGCAGGATCGCGCGCTTCACCTTCGGATGCGCGTTGGGCGCGACACCGGGCGGATGCGGTTGCGGCGCGCTGACCGTTTCGCGCCCGTCAACCAGCAGGATCCGAAGCGCCTTGTAGACGATCGACGGCTCGATGTGCCGCACCAGGATCGCGGCCGCGACATCGATCGACGCCCGTCCGCCGGAGCAGGTCACGCGCCGGCCGTCCAGCACGTAGAGGCGATCTGAAACGACGAGCTTCGCGTCGACGGACGGAAATCGCTCGATGAAGTCCCAGTAGTGAAACCAGCTGATGCAGATCCGGTGGCCGGCCATGACGCCCGCGCGCGCCAGCGCGAACGCGCCGGTGCAGATGCCGACCAGCATCGCGCCTGCCGACGCGGCCGCGCGAATGAATTCCAGCGTCGCCGCGTCGAGTTCCGAGCGGGCATGCAGCAGCCCGCCCACGACGACCACGTAGTCGTATGCCTGATGCGTATCCAGCGACGCCCACGCCGGGATCTGAATTCCGCAGCTTGCGCGAACGGGGGCGGCCATGTCGCCGAGGATCGTCCACGACAGCCTGACCGGCCGGCTGTTGTCTCCCTCGTCGGCCGCGAGCCGCAGCACGTCGATCATCCCCGAGAACGCCGTCAGCGTGAAATTCGGCAACAGGACGAAGCCGAACCGGATGCGTGCCGGCGTGTCGGGTTCCGGTGCGCTCGCGACCGGTGCTGCATGACTCATGACGTCCTCAGGCCGACGATGCACCGCGGCGGCCAACGCTTGCCTGCGCGTCGCGACTGCGCTGGTTCAGCCCCGCGGCGATCAGCACGAGACCGGCGAGCACGCCGGTTGCCGCGACTTCCATCCGGTGGCCGTCGAGGAACAGCATCGTGACGAGCGTCCCGCAGATGAACACGATCACCGCCCACGTCAGCCACGGGAACAGCCACATCCGCAGCGCCAGCGCGGAACCGTTGATGTCGAGCAGGCGGCGCATCCGCAGTTGCGACACCGCGATCACCAGATACACGAGCAGCGCGATCGCACCGGAGGTCGCGATCAGCACGTTGAACACTTGCTCAGGCACCACGTAGTTCGCGATCACGGTCAGGAAGCCGAACGCGGTCGATGCAAGCACGGCCGCACGCGGCGTGCCGGTCGAATCGGTGCGTTGCAGGAACGCCGGCGCGTCGTTGCGCTTCGCGAGCGAGAACATCATCCGCGACGCGGTATACAACGCCGAATTCAGGCAACTCGCGACCGACACGAGCACGATCACGTCGATGATCGCCTTGGCATGCGGCACGCCGAGCAGTTCCATCACGCGCTGGTACGAGCCGTGCACCGGCAGCAGCGGATCGTTCCACGGCACGATCGCGGTGACGAACAGGATCGAGCCGAGGTAGAACAGCGAGATGCGCCAGATCACCGAATTCGTCGCGCGCACGATCTGCCGCTCGGGATTCTCGGATTCGGCCGCGGCGATCGTCACGATCTCGGTGCCGACGAACGAGAACATCGTCATCAGCATGCCGGCGAACACCGCGCCGATCCCGTTCGGCATGAACCCGCCGTGCGTGACCAGGTTCGAGAAGCCTGACGCACGGCCGCCCGGCAGCAGCCCGAACACGGCCGCACCGCCGATCGCGATGAACAGGGCGATCGCGACGACCTTGATCAGCGCGAACCAGAACTCGAATTCGCCGTAGTTCTTGACGGAGAAGAGATTGGTCACCGTCAGCAGCAGCGTCACGCCGAGCGCGAAGATCCACGTCGCGATGTTCGGGAACCACGCGTTGAGGATCGTGGCGGCAGCCGTCGCCTCGATCGGGATCACCAGCACCCAGAACCACCAGTACAGCCAGCCGATCGTGAAGCCGGCCCAATGGCCGATCGCGCGATCGGCGTAAGTCGAGAACGAGCCGCTGTCCGGATGGGCGACGGCCATTTCGCCGAGCATGCGCATCACGAGGACGACGAGCGCGCCCGTCAGCGCATAGGCGATCAGCGCCGCCGGCCCTGCTGCCGCGATTGCGTGGCCGGAGCCGACGAACAACCCCGCACCGATCACGCCCGCGATCGACAGCATCGTGACGTGGCGTTGCTTCAGGCCTGTGGCCAGGCCCGTATGACTACCATTCATGTCGTCCTCCAATCCGTGTTTTTAATGTCTTGCCTGCTGTCCGTTGAACTGCGCGTTGCAGGAAGGTGATATGGCTTTGCCTTGTCCGGCGACATGTATCTTCTCGGCACAAAACCACGCGATCTAGAAAATATCCGACCGCGACCCATAACAAATGCGACGCGCTGTTAACCGGCAGCGACATGTTTCGCGTGCGATGCCGATCGGCGCGGCGGTGCCGCGGGACAACGGCAAATCGCGGGGGCGCTAGCGGATCTCGGCGCGCGTTGCCAAGACCGCGAATGGCCGACGCGCAAGTGCACGTGTCACGCGCATCGCGCATGACGGAGCACGCGTCCGCACACCGATGCGGTACGGCGCGATTCGGACGCCGTCGATCGAGTCGCATGACTTCACGGCATCGCGACGATCGCGAGCGTGCAGGGCATCGCGCAAGCGCCTATGATGCAGCGATCCGCCCGTCACGCCGGCTGCCGCGCGTGCATGGCCCGCGAACGCCGAACGTTTTCCCGGAACCCCGACCATGCGCATCACCGACATCCGCGAGCAGGCGATCCCGGTTTCCCGCTATGCCGATCCGGCGATTCCGTCGGGCGGCCTGACGACGAGCGTCGTCGCGATCGTCACCGATGTCGTGCGCGATGGCCGGCCGGTCACGGGCTACGGCTACGCGTCGGTCGGCCGCCATGCGCAGGGCGGGCTGATTCGCGAACGGTTCGCGCCGCGCCTGCTGGCCGCCGCGGACGCCATCGCCGACGACGCCGGCACGAACCTCGATCCGTTTCGCGCATGGCGCGCGATGATGGCAGGCGAGAAGCCCGGCGGGCACGGTGAACGCTGTGTCGCGGTCGGCGTGCTCGACATGGCGATCTGGGATGCCGCCGCGAAGATCGCCGGCCTGCCGCTCCATCGCTTCGTCGCCGACCGGCTCGCGCGCCACGCGGCGCCTCGCGTGCGCGTCTACGCGGGCGGCGGCTACCGCTATCCGCACGACGATCTCGCGCACCTGTGGGACGAGATGCGCCGCATCGCCGATCTCGGCTACACGCACGCGAAGATCAAGATCGGCGGCCCGGATATCGACCAGGACACACGCCGCGTCGAAGCCGCCGCGGCCTGTCTTGCCGGCAGCTCGCATCTCGCGGTCGACGCGATGAACGCGTACGACGCGACGAGCGGCCCCGCTGCCGCCGCGCGGCTGGCGCCGTTCGAACTCTGGTGGTTCGAGGATCTGTGCGACCCGCTCGACCTGCCGCTTCATGCGGACCTGACTGCGCAATACACGCCGCCGGTCGCGGCCGGCGAGGCGTTGTTCTCGCTCGCGGAAGCGAAGCTGCTCGGGCGCTACGGCGGCCTGCGCCCGGACCGCGACGTTCTCGTGTTCGATCCGGTGCATTGCTATGGCCTGCCGGGTTACCTGCAGATCGTCGACCATTTCGTGTCGAACGGCTGGCGGCGCGATGCGTTCTGGCCGCATGGCGGCCATCTGTTCTCGCTGCACGTCGTGTCGGCGCTCGGGCTCGGCGGCGCGGAAGTCAGCCCGTTCGCGTTCCATCCGTTCAGCGGGCTGGCGGACGGCGCAACGGTCGACGCCGGCTACGCGCCCGTGCCGCAGGCGCCGGGCATCGGTTTCGAGCTGCATGCCGATGCCTGGCGCGCGTTTCGCTCGCTCGCGGGCCGCTGACCGGCGCCGCCGGTGTCAGCACGCGTCGATCGCGAAGCGGGCCGTGCATGCGCTGGCGGACCGGCTTGGCGCCGATGCCGCCGTCAGCCGATCGCGTGCACGCCGACCAGCAGCAACGCGCCGACGACGATCAGCAGCAGCGCATGAATGCGCGTGACCATCACGCACACGGTCGACCCGACCGCGATCGCCCGTGCGGCCCAGCCGCCGTCGAGCGAGCGCAGCAGCACCCAGACCGACGCGAGGATCATGCCGGCCGCGACCGGGCGCAGGCCGGCTTCGAGTGCGATCTGCCAGCGTGCGCCCTGGTGCCGCCGCCACAGATGCGCGACGCCGTAGATCAGGAACGCGGTCGGCCCGAACAGCGCGAGCGTCGCGATCACCGCGCCCCAGAAGCCCGCCACCTGTCAGCCGATCAGCGTCGCGAGCAGCGAGCCGGGGCCGGGTGCCATCCGCGCGATCGCGAAGTCGTTCACGAACTGCGTGGCCGTCATCCAGTGATGCACGTCGACGACCTGCCGCTGGATGTCGGCGATGATCGCCTGTCCGCCGCCGATCGTCGCGATCGACAGCGGCGCGAATACGCCGAACAGGGCGGCGTAGCGTGACGGGGGCGTCATCGTTCGGCGCTCCCGGCCGCGGCGGCGCCCGCACGGCGGTATTCGAGCGCGACGCTCAGCGTGCCGCCGATCAGCACGGCCCAGACGAGCGGCCAGTGCAGCACCGCCACCGACACGAACGTGAGCGTCGTCACCGCGAACGGCAGCGCGCGGCGCGGCAGCCGGCGCACCGCGGTGATCGCCATCGAGATCGACAGCCCGATCGCCGCGGCGGCCGCGCCAGCGAGTGCGACATGCGTGAGCGGAAAGCGCGTGAGCGTCGAGAACGCAACGCCGAACAGCACGATCAGCACGGCCGGCGGCGCGATGATGCCGGTGAAGCCGGCCACCGCGCCGCGCCATCCGGCCAGGCGGTAGCCGATCCAGATCGCGAGATTCTTCACGTTGACGCCCGGCAGCGCCTGCGACAGCGCGAGGCCGTTGAGGAACGCCTCTTCGTCGAGCCAGCGCCGCTCGTGCACGAAGTCGCGCATCATGCGCCCGCTCAGCCCGCCGCCGAAGCTGGTGAGGCCGATTTGCGCGAACGCGATGAACAGGGCGAGGACGCCGGGGGGCGGGGCAGCGCCGTCGGGCGGCGCGGGTGCGATCGGGGTGGCGGGCGAAGACATCGGACGGACAAGGCGCGGCGGGTGGGCAGTCGCCCATGGTAGCAAGCGGTGCCTGTCAGCACGCTGACATCGGGCCGGCGAGGATGCTTGCGCAACGACGCCGGCGCCGCGGCCGCCGAAGCCGGCGCGCGGCTAGGCCCGCACGACCGTCACGCCCGCGGCCTCGATCGGCTCGGTCAGCGCCGCATCGGTTTCCCGTTCGACGACGATGGCCTGTGCGAGCGCGAGCTCGCCGATCACGAACTGCGACGCCGCACGCAGTTTGGATTGCGACGCCAGCACGATCGTCTCGCCGGCTCGCGCGGCCAGCGCGCGCTTGATCGCCGCTTCCTCGAAGTCGCCGGTGCTGAGCCCCGCGACCGGATGAACGCCTGTGACGCCCATGAAATACAGGTCGGCGTGGATGCGCGCGATGCCTTCCATCGCCGCGGCGCCCACCGCGACGATCGAATGCTTGTACAACCGTCCGCCGATCAGGATCACGTCGATCGACGGATGCGCGGCCAGCGCGACGGCGACGCTCGGGCTGTGCGTGACGATCGTCGCGCGCAGGTCGGGCGGCAACTGGCTGACGAGCAAGGCCGAGGTCGTGCCGCCGTCGACGATCACGACCTGTCCGGGCGCGATCATCTGCGCGGCCCGGCGTGCGATACGCCGCTTTTCCGCCGTGTCGAGCGTCTCGCGCTGCGCGAACGGCGCGACGGCCGGCGACGCCGGCAGCGCGCCGCCGTGCACGCGTTGCAGCAGGCCTTCGGCCGCCAGCTCGCGCAGGTCGCGGCGGATCGTGTCCTCGGACACACCGAATTGCGCGCTCAGTTCGACAGCCAGCACCTGGCCGTCGCGGGCGAGCGCGTCGAGGATCGCTTTCTTGCGTTGGGTCGTCAGCATCGTGATTGCACGAAATTTCTTGAAATTGCACGAATATGCACGTTACCATGAGCGCCGTCACTTGTCGAATGGGAGGCCGCCATGGCCGCAACGCGGGACCGCGTCCGCATCGTCGATACGACGGTGCTGTCCGATGACTGGTATGTGCTGAAGAAGGTCACGTTCGATTTCCTGCGCCGCGATGGCACGTGGCAGCGCCTGAGCCGCGAAACCTACGATCGCGGCAACGGCGCGACCATCCTGCTGCGCAACGCGGCGACGGGCGACGTGCTGCTCACGCGGCAGTTCCGGATGCCGGCGTTCGTCAACGGACACGACGGGATGCTGCTCGAAGCCGCCGCCGGCCTGCTCGACGACGCGACGCCCGACACACGCATCCGTGCCGAGGCCGAAGAGGAAACCGGCTATCGCGTGCGCGGCGTGCGCAAGGTGTTCGAGGCGTTCATGAGCCCGGGCTCGGTGACGGAGAAGCTGCATTTCTTCGTCGGCGAATACGATGCATCGCTGCGCACGGGCGACGGCGGCGGGATCGCGGAGGAGGGCGAGGATCTCGAGGTCGTCGAGATGCCGCTGCACGCGGCGCTGGATGCCGTCGAGCGCGGCGAGATCGTCGACGCGAAGACGATCATGCTGCTGCAGTACGTCGCGCTGCGTGAACCCGCGGGCAGGCGCGCCACGACGGGATGATGCCGCGGCGCGGCACTCGAACGGGCGTATGATCGCGCGACGCCATTCGTACACCGTTCGACGCTCCCGCTGCGCCATCATGCCGATTTCCGATTCGCCCGACGCCATCGGCTCTGCCGATTCCAACGCCGTTGCCGTGCCACTGCCGGCGCATCTGGTCGCGTCCGCCGTCGAGGCGCTCGCGCGGGCCGATGCGCTGCTCGTGACGGCCGGCGCCGGCATCGGCGTCGATTCGGGGCTGCCCGATTTCCGCGGCACCGACGGCTTCTGGCGCGCGTATCCGGCGCTGCGCCACGAGCGTTTCGAATTCCACGAGATCGCGTCGCCGCAGGCGTTCCGCGCGCATCCGCAGCTTGCGTGGGGCTTCTACGGGCACCGTCTCGAACTATACCGTCGGACGGTGCCGCACGCGGGCTTCGCGATCCTGCGGCGCTGGATCGACGCGATGCCGAACGGCGGCTTCGTGCTGACGAGCAATGTCGACGGCCAGTTCCAGAAGGCCGGCTTCGATCCGGCGCGTGTCGTCGAGATTCAAGGTTCGATTCATTCGATGCAGTGCCTGCGACCCTGCTCGGACGACACGTGGGACGCCGCGCCGTTCACGCCCGACGTCGACGCGGCCGCGTGCCGGCTGGTCGGCGAGCTGCCGCGCTGCCCGCGGTGCGGCGGCCTCGCGCGGCCGAACATCCTGATGTTCGGCGACCACGGCTGGCTCGGCGAACGCTACGACGCCCAGGAGCGGGCGCTGCACGACTGGATCGCGCAGGCAGGACGGGTGAGCGTCGTCGAGATCGGCGCGGGCACCGCGATTCCGACCGTGCGGCTGCTGAGCGAACGGCTCGGCGCCGACGTGATCTGCATCAACGTACGCGAAGCCCATGCGCGCCGCGCGGACGTGATCGGGCTGAAGGGCGGCGCGCTCGCGACGCTCGCCGCGCTCGACCGCGCATGGCACGGCGGTTGAACGCCGCACCCCGGCACGGCCGGCGTTCGCCCGTTACGGCTGGCCGACGAGCGCCTGCACGAGTGCCGGGGCTTGCGGCGAACCGAGGCCGGTCACGTAGTCGTAGCCGCCCGCGGCGTTGCAGATGCTGCCGCAGCTGCCGTTGGACCCGGTCGTGACGTCGTGATAGTCGCTGCCGTAGGCGTTTTTCCCGACTGTATAGAGCGTGTTGTAGGTACCGCTCAACCGGCTTTTGCCGGCCGCCGCGCGCAGCGAATTCGCGATCGCGACGAGTGCCGACCATTGCGGCGCGCCCGCGCTGGTGCCGCCGACCTGGAACCAGCCCGCCTGCCCCTGGTAGGTGACCGAGTCGTACACCGCGAAACCGCTGGACGGGTTCGCGTCGTAGCTGACGTCGGGTACGCCGCGCTTGCCGGCGACCGGCACCGGCCATGCGGTCTGGCCGGCCGGTTCGCCCTCGAGGGAACTCACGCCGCCGCCGCTGCCGCTCCACGCGGCCTCGCCGACGTAGGCGCCGGACGCGTCGGTGGACAACGTCGTGCCGCCCACCGCCACCACGTACGGCGACGCCGCCGGGTACTCGGTGCCGGTGCCGCTGTCGCCGGACGACGCGACGAACGTGACGCCCGATACGTTGAAGTGGCTGTCGAAGCCGGTTTCGCTGTTGAACTCGTTGCCGCCGAAGCTCATCGACACGACCGACGCGCCGCGCTTGACCGCGACGTCGACCGCGGCCATCAGGTCGTTGAAGCTGGCCGACGCGGCCTCGACGAGCACGATCTTCGCCTTCGGCGCGATTGCATGTACCCATTCGACGTCGAGCGATATCTCGAGCGCCCAGCCCGAATCGGTCCTGGGCCGCGCGCCGCGTGCATATACCTTGGTGAAGCAGCCGTTTGCCGTGGTGCAGGCCGGCAACGAGAACGCGTTGCTGAACACGCCGAGATCGGACTCGATCCTCGGGTCGTCGTACGCGTCGACGATCGCAACGACCATCCCGTCGCCCTGGTTGGCGATCGAGTCGAATCCGTACGCGTGCCGGGTGAGCGCCGGCGTGAGGCCGGCCACCGTGGCCGTGCTTGCGCGCGGTTTCGTATGGAACGGCGGACGGGCGAATCCCTTGGGTGCACGGGCGCCCTCGACGTAGGACGGCGGCCCGTTGTCCCCGGCGAGCGCGACGCTCGACGCGAGCAGCGACGCGCACAGCGCCGGTATCAACATGGAAGACAGGCGGATATTGTTCATTCTTCGAGTCTCCATGTCGATGGAGTAGGGGGCAAAACAATTCTACGAAATCGGCTGGGTAAATTGCATCGGATATCGAACGAATACGGGAATATCTGATGAGGGTAAATACGTGAAATGCCAATGGAATGTGGCTTTCAAGCGCTGGCCTGCCTTCGGATAAAGCTGATCTCCGGTATTAAAAATCTGATAAATAATCGCCGCCGGTTTTGATTTGTAATGTCCGGCGTAATCGATTGGAAAACATCGATTGCGGCACGGGTGCCGGAATAACGAAATACGTGATGCCGGTGCGACGCGATCCGGGGCGCGCCCGACGGTCCTCCGGCATTGCCGTCGCGGCGCGATTGCGCATACAGTTCGGCGTAGGCCGCATCCGCGATGCGGGCTCGTCAGCGAGGAGCTCCCTTGTTCTATTCGATCGTCGCGATCTTCGTCGGCGCCGGGCTCGGCGCATTGCTGCGCTGGTTCCTGAGCCTTGCGCTCAACGCATTCTTTCCCGCCGTGCCGCTCGGCACGCTCGCCGCGAACCTGATCGGCGGCTACGTGATCGGCGTTGCCGCCGTCGTTTTTACCACCCGCGTCGGGCTGCCGCCCGAGTGGCGGCTGTTCGTGATCACCGGCTTCCTCGGCGGCCTCACGACGTTCTCGACCTATTCGGTCGAAGTGATGACGCACGCGGTGCAGGGCGAATTCGGATGGGCGTTCGCGGTGGCTGCCCTACACTTGACTGGATCGTTCACGCTGACGGCGCTCGGCATGTGGACCGCGCGCGCGTGGTTCGCGGCGGCCTGAGCGCGCCGGCACCGGGAGGACGCGATGGACAGGGTCTTCTTGCGTTTCTACGTGCACGAGCAGCACCGGCTGCACTGGAAGCCGCTGTGGGAGTGGTTGCTGGAGGAGGGAAACCGGATGGGGGTCGCGGGCGGTTCGGCGTTTCGCGCGATGGCCGGCTTCGGCCGGCATCGGGTGCTGCACGAGGACCGCTTTTTCGAACTGCAGGGTTCGCTCGCGGTCGAGGTCGAGTTCATCGTCACCGAGGACGAGGCGCAGCGGCTGCTCGAGCGCGTGTCGCGCGAGAAAGTGCGCGTGTGCTACGCGATGATTCCGGCGAATTTCGGCGTGATCGACACGCTCGAGGCGCCGCCGGCGCAGGGGCCGGCAGCGTAGCGCAACACGTCGGATCAGATGCCGAAGATCGTCAGCGACACGGCGGCGCGCGTGACGATCATCAGCAGCACCTGCACGATCACGAACAGCAGGATCGGCGACAGGTCGATGCCGCCGAGGTTCGGGATCACGCGGCGCAGCGGGTTCAGGAACGGCGCGGTGAGCTGGTAGAGGATCGGCATTGCCGGCGAGCGCGGATTGAGCCACGACAGCAGCGCCATCAGGATCGTCATCCAGATCACGAGATTGAGCGCCCACTTCACGACGGTGAGCAGCGCGACCACGACGAGCGTCGCGATCACCGAGGCCGGGTCGAAGCCGGCCATCACGACCATCAGCACCACATAGACGAGCGCGGTGAGCAGCGCTGCGACGACGCTTGCCCAGTCGATGCCGCGCACGCCCGCGATCACGCGGCGCAGCGGCAGCACGAGCCAGTTGGTCGCCTGCAGCACGGCCTGCGTGACGGGGTTGTACGGCGGCACGCGGACGGCCTGCATCCAGACGCGCAGGATCAGCGCGGCGCCGAACAGCGTGAAGACGGTATTGAGCAGAAAACGGGCGATCTCGCCGAACATCGTTGGCATCCTTTTTATACAGTCGAGTAGCGTGCGGCCGCCAACGCCGGATGGCGGCGCATCGGCCGACACCTTATCACGCCTCGTCCCGCGGCGGGGAGGGGTGCCCGGTCGTGCGCGCGAGCGACGTTTCGACGGCCTGCGCGAGCGCCGGCAGCGCGGCCGGCGGCGCGGCGCGCTTCGCCGCGAGCGCGACCGCGCGGCGGGTCATCAGCGCATAGAGCGTCGCGTGATCGCCGCCGCGCGCCTCGAGCAGCGCGAGCTGGCGCTCGACGATGCCGGTGTCGCCGCGCGATACCGGGCCCGCGAGTGCGTTCGCGAGGCCCTTGTCGCGCGCGGTCTCGATCGTGCCGGCGAGCATCGGCAGCAGCGCGCGCAGCGCCGCTTCCTCGTCGAAGCCGAGGCCGCGCCACAGCTCGACCGCTTCCGACAGGCCGCACAGCGCGAAGCTCGCCGCGTAATGTGCAGCTGCGTGATAGAGCATCCGGCCGCCGGACGGAATCGACAGCGGATGGCAGCCGAGTGCGGCAGCAAGCCGCAGCAGCGTCGCGTGCAGCGCGCCGTCGGCTTCGAGCGTGACCGAGCAGCCGTCGATGCGGGCGAGATCGGCGTCGGTGCCGCCGAACAGGTAGAGCGGATGGAAGCCGCCCGTGGCCGCGCCTTGCCGCTTGGCCGGATCGAGGAGTTCGACCGCCGACGCGCCGCTGCAGTGGACGAGCGCCTGGCCCGGCGCGCGCGCCGCGTCGAACCGCAGCGCCGCGGCGGTCGACGCGAGATGGTCGTCGGGCACGCTCAGGAAGATCAGGTCGGCGGCGCCGACGACCTGCTGCGGCGTGTCGACCGCGCGGCAACCGTCGATGCGCGCGGCAAGTGCCGTGGCCGATTCCGCCGTGCGGCTCGCGATCGCGACGACCGGAAAGCCGGCCGCCGCGAAACGCAGGGCGAGGCAGCGCGCCAGGCGGCCGGCGCCGATGAAGCCGAGGCGGGGAGTGTCGGGAAGGGACATGGCGGGTGACGAAGCGAAAACGGAGCAGCCGCCAGTATCGCAGGAATGCCGGGGCGGCCGCGCAAGGGCGGCGCCGGGCGAGGACGACCTGGACGGTGGCGTTCGACACGGACGGGGTACCGGTAAATTCGCGCGACCGTTTTCGCCGCCCCGTGACGATCGCCTGATTCGGCCCCGAATCACGCGGGGGCCGCATCCCCGTTGAATTGTCGGCGTCTTGTCTCAAATTTGTAATCGTTCATTACGGAAGCGTGCGCGCCGTGCTTACCGGATCCGGTAAGACTGACCGGACAATGTGTCGCGATTTCACTGGTCGGACGGAATCACGCGACCGGCAAGCGATGTCGAGGATCCGCCAAGCCACGCCGCACGGTGGCTGCAGCCGGATGGAATTGCAATTTGCAACAAATGCGCGATACGCGCGCGGCAGGTTTTCGCTACATTGCTTCCATGCGACGTGCATGCCTGCCGTTGCCGACAGGGGCGCACAAATTACCGCTCCAGCAGGAGAATCGAAGTGAAAAAGCTCATTCCGTTCATCGCCGCCGCCGCGCTGGGCCTGGGTGCCGCGAGCGCCGCGCAGGCCCACGTGTCGATCGGGGTCGGCATCGGGGTTCCGATCGCACCTGCGTATCCCGTGTATGCAGCGCCGCCGCCCGTGTACTACGCACCGCCGCCCCCGCCCGTGTATTACGCGCCGGCGCCGGCCTACTATGCACCGCCCCCCGTGGTCGTCGGCGGCTACTACGGCCGTCCGTACTGGCGTCACGGTTACGGCGGCTGGGGTCATCACGGCTGGCGTCGTTGACGTGTCCCGCGCGGCCTGACCGCGCGCGGCAAAACGGCGCAACGTCCCTCGCGGGGCGTTGCGCCGTTTTTCATTGGGCGCGCGATCCGGTGCGCGCCGGTTACGACACGGCGTGCGCAATCAGGTCGCGATAGCCGCCGACGATCACGCTGTACGAGAAATACGCGAACAGCAGCGCCGACGCGACGTGGCACGCGCGCATCAGCCCCGCGCCCGCGCGCTTGCGGCCCTGGCTCGCGAGCGTGCACATGAAGAGCGTCCACGCGAGGCCGCCGAGGAAGAAGCCGGACAGGAACACCGACGCCGTGGCCGGCGTGGTCGCGCCGGCTTTCGCGATCAGCGCGCCGCCGACCGCCGCGAACCACAGGATCGCGCTCGGCGACGACATCGCGAGCAGCATCCCGCGCATGAAGCTGCGCCGCGCACTGGCACGCGGCTGCGGCGTGTCGTCCGCATCACCGTCGTCGGTGCCGCCGGCCGGCGCAAGCGCTTCGCGCGCCATCTTCCACGTGAGGAACAGCAGCACCGCGCCGCCGCCGATCCAGACGATCCAGCGCACGGCCTCGAACTGCAGCAGCACGGCCATGCCGGCGAGCGCGAGCGCCGCGTAGACGAGGTCGCCGACGCACGAGCCGACGCCGAGCCAGAAGCCGGGCCGGAAGCCGTGCGACAGCGTCAGCGACAGCATCGCGACGTTGACGAGGCCGATGTCGAGACACAGCGACAGCGACAGGAAGAATCCGTCGGACAGCATCGAGGCGGGGGGAAAGCTCATCGTCGTTCTTGTCGGGTGCGTTCAACGCGCGGACTTACAGTCCGATCTCCTGCCAGAGGCGGTCGACGCGCGCCTTCACGGCGGCGTCCATCTCGATCGGGCGGCCCCATTCGCGGTTCGTCTCGCCGGGCCACTTGTTGGTCGCGTCGAGCCCCATCTTCGAGCCGAGGCCCGCGACGGGCGACGCGAAATCGAGATAGTCGATCGGCGTGCTGTCGACCATCACGGTGTCGCGCACGGGGTCGACGCGGGTCGTGATTGCCCAGATCACCTCGTTCCAGTCGCGGATGTTCACGTCCTCGTCGACGACCACGATGAACTTCGTATACATGAACTGCCGCAGGAAGCTCCATACGCCGAACATCACGCGCTTCGCATGGCCGGCGTAGCTCTTCTTCATCTGGACGATCGCCATCCGGTAGCTGCAGCCTTCCGGCGGCAGGTAGAAGTCGGTGATCTCGGTGAACTGCTTCTGCAGCAGCGGCACGAACACCTCGTTGAGCGCGACGCCGAGCACGGCCGGCTCGTCGGGCGGCTTGCCCGTATAGGTCGAGTGATAGATCGCGTCGCGGCGCATCGTGATGCGCTCGACGGTGAACACCGGGAACCACTCCTGCTCGTTGTAGTAGCCGGTGTGGTCGCCGTACGGGCCTTCGAGCGCGTGCTCGTATCCGGCGGCCGCATTGCCGGCCGGCCGCGGCGGTGCGCCGGCCGGGGCCGGGGCGGGCGCGCCTTCCTGCGGATAAATGAAACCTTCGAGCACGATCTCCGCGCGGGCGGGCACCTGCAGCGTGTCGACGCCGGGCGTCAGGCACTTCGCGAGCTCGGTGCGGCTGCCGCGCAGCAGGCCGGCGAACTGATACTCGGACAGCGAATCGGGCACCGGCGTCACCGCGCCGAGCGTCGTGGCCGGATCCGTGCCGAGCACGACCGCGACCGGATACGGCTTGCCGGGGTTCTTCAGCGCGAATTCGCGGAAGTCGAGCGCACCGCCGCGATGCGCGAGCCAGCGCATGATCAGCTTGTTGCGGCCGATCAGCTGCTGGCGGTAGATGCCGAGGTTCTGGCGCGGCTTGTTCGGCCCGCGCGTGACAGTGAGGCCCCACGTGACGAGCGGCCCCGCGTCGCCGGGCCAGCAGGTCTGGATCGGCAGCTTGTGCAGGTCGACGTCGGCGCCTTCCCAGACGATCTCCTGGCACGGCGGCGACGACACCGATTTCGGCGCCATGTCCCATACGGCCTTCGCGAGCGACAGCAGCTTGCCGGCGTCCTTCAGGCTCTTCGGCGGATCGGGCTCCTTCAGCGCGGATAGCAGCCGCCCGAGGTCGCGCAGCGAGCCGAGCGCGGCGTCGTCGCCCGCATCGACGCCCATCCCGAGCGCGACGCGGCGCGGTGTGCCGAACAGGTTGCCGAGCACCGGGAACGCATTGCCGGGCGGCGCGGCGAACAGCAGCGCCGGGCCGCCGGCGCGCAGCACGCGGTCGCACAGCTCGGTCATTTCGAGCACGGGCGACACGGGTTGCGTGATGCGCCGCAGTTCGCCGAGCGCCTCGAGGCGCTGGATGAAATCGCGTAAGTCTTTGTATTTCATGAAGAAGGTCCGGGCCGCCCGCAAGACGGGCAGCGATGGGTGGGCGCAGCGGCCGGCTGCGGCCCCGAATCGACCGCCGATTTTACCCGGGCCGCCGCGCGCACGCCCGGGCGGAGAAAAAAGTGGACCGCGCGCAGAGCCCCTACGGCAGGGGGCTCGCGATCTGAAGGGCGGTTCAAAATTACTTTTTGTTATAATTTGGAGGTTTTATAGTGTTGACGATCTATAAAACCCTGCTAGAATCCGCTCACATTGGCTGCAGGGTAAAAGGCTTCGAGCCGCCAATCACCGATCTTTGACGCAGCGCGTCACCGTCCGCCGAAACCTGCACGGCGTATTCGACGGCCTTTGTCGTAGTCCCAGCCAGCGCCACCAGACGCTGGTTTTTTGCGTGGGTGCCACCGCGTATGCCCGCCTCGCCCAGTGTGCGAAGGTGCCGGCCGTCTTATACCGTGGCCTCGAACGGTACTTATACCGTTTCCCCGATGCCCGCACGTCCGACCAAGGCGTGCGGCGTCGTGATTCCGCGGCGCGTTTTCTGTCTCGCCATCGAGCCGAGCGAGCCGCACGAGTCATGTTCATGGGAGATGATCTGAATGAACGCTTGGTTATCGTGGCGTCCCAGTGAGCAGCATGCACAGATCGTGCGCAACATGCTGCGTCGCGGGACGCGTGTCAGTCACCATTTATTCAGCGTTGTCGGCTGTTTCGCCGTCGCGATCGCACTGGCCCTGTGGCTGCTGCCGACCGTGCGCGGGAACCTCGCCGCGAAGCTGATGCCGGTCGTATCCGCGGCCGTGCAGGCCGGTCCGGCCCGTCTGCTGACCGGTCATCCGCTGCCGAACTTCGCGCCCGCCGGTGCGCAGCCGCAGCAGGAAGACGCCCCCGAGACGGATGCGCTCGCCGTCGGTCTCGACGTGGCACCGGATACCGCCGCGCAGAGCGATGCGTCCGATCCGGCCCGCAACGGCCCGTCGCCTGTCGCGCTCGCGAAACTGATCCCGTCCCAGCGGGTCCCGGCCGATGCGCGCGACGACCGTGCGCTCGCGTCGAACCGCCAGCAGGCGCTCGTCGCCACCTACCTGTCGCGCCGTTACCGGGTCGCCCAGGAGCCGCTCGGCCAGCTCGTCAAGGCCGCGTTCCAGACCGGCCACGACGTCGGCCTCGATCCGCTGCTGCTGCTGTCCGTGATGGCGATCGAATCGGGCTTCAACCCGTACGCGGAAAGCGGCGTCGGCGCGCAAGGCCTGATGCAGGTCATGTCGAAGGTCCATTCCGACAAGTTCGAATATTTCGGCGGTACCGACACCGCGCTGCAGCCGCTCGCGAACCTGCAGGTCGGCGCGCTCGTGCTGAAGGACTGCATCGCCCGCGGCGGCTCGCTTGCGAACGGCCTGCGTCTGTACAACGGCTCGACCAACCCGGACGACACCGTATACGGCTCGAAGGTCATGGCCGAGCGCGGCCGCCTGCGCGACGTCGCGCACGGCCGCAGCGTGCCGCTCAATGCACCGCAGGCGCCGGCCCAGCCGTCGAAGCCGATCGTCACCGCGGCCGCGACCGCAGCGGCAGGCAGCACGAAGCGCGTGCACGCGACGCTCGACGCGGCGCAGCCGATCGCCGCGAAGGCCGCCGCCGCGCCGAAGGGTGCGCCGCAGCAGGACGACGCGAGCGTCGACACCGCGAAGCAGGCGCACGGCGATCATTCGGAACTCGGCGCGTAAGTCACGTAACGCCCCGCGGTTCCGGCAGGACCCAAGCGAAAAGGCACCCGATTCGGGTGCCTTTTCGTTTTGGCGCGGACGGTAGCGCCCGGCACGCCGGCCGGGAGGGCCGCTCGGGCGTCAGTGCTGGCCGAACAGCGTCGCGAGCCGCTCGACGGCCTCTTCGAGGCGCGAATAGGCGGTCGCATAGGACAGCCGGATATAGTCGCGCGGCGCATGCACACCGAAATCCATGCCCGGCACCAGCACGACGCCCGCGTCGTGCAGCATCGCCTGCGTGAGCGCCGCGCTGTCGCCGGCCGCCGGATGGGCGACGCCGCCGCAGTGCGCATACACGTAGAACGCGCCGTCCGGCATCACGGGCACCGTGAAGCCGAGCCGTTCGAGCGCCGGCGCGATGAAGTCGCGGCGACGCTTGAATTCGAGACGGCGCGCCTCGTAGATGTCGAGCGCCGCCGGTTCGAAGCACGCGAGCGCCGCGTGCTGCGCGAGCGTGGACGGGCAGATGAACAGGTTCTGCGACAGCTTTTCGAACGTGCTCACGAGCGCGGGCGGTACGACCAGCCAGCCGAGCCGCCAGCCGGTCATGCTGAAGTACTTCGAGAAGCTGTTGACGGTGACGACATCGTCGCCGTACGACAGCGCCGACACGGGCGCCGCGTCATAGCTGAGCCCCTGGTAGATCTCGTCGACGATCGTGAAGCCGCCGCGTGCGCGCACGGCTTCGACGATCCGCTTCAGTTCGTCCGGCTCGAGCGACGTGCCGGTCGGGTTCGACGGCGACGCGAGCAGCACGCCGCGCGTGCGGCTGCCCCAGCGCGTGCGGACGTCGTCCGCGGTGAGCTGGAAGCGCGCTTCCGGGCCGCTCGGCACGAGCACCGGGCGGCCTTCGGCCGCCGCGACGAAGTGCCGGTTGCACGGATACGACGGGTCGGGCATCAGCACCTCGTCGTCGCGGCCGACGAGCGCGAGGCACGCGAGCAGCAGCGCGGCCGACGCGCCGGCCGTCACGACGATTCGCTCGGGGCTGATCGTGAGGCCGTAGGCGCGCGCGTAGTGCGCGGCGATCGCTTCGCGCAGCGGCGCGATGCCGAGCGCGCTCGTGTACTGCGTGACGCCGCGGCGCAACGCGGCCGCCGCCGCCTCGACGACGGGCTCCGGTGCGGTGAAGTCCGGCTCGCCGATGCCCATGTGGATAACATCGCGCCCGGAGGACTCGAGCCGCTGTGCCTCCTTCATCAGTTCCATCACGTAGAAGGGCTGGATCGCGTCGACGCGAGCGGCGAGCGTGACGAGCGAATCGGCGGTGGTATTCATTGGTCGAGCGCAGCGGGGAGGGGGAGGGAGAACGAAAAACGGGCGCTCGCGCGCCCGTCTACCTGCGGAATCAGCCGTTGCGGCGCGCCTGCGTTTCGGCGGGGCGCAGCTTCGCGGCGAGCTTGTCGAGCACGCCGTTGACGTACTTGTAGCCGTCGGAGCCGCCGAACGTCTTCGCGAGTTCGACTGCTTCGTTGATGATCACGCGGTACGGCGTTTCGACATGATGCGTGAGCTCGAACGTCGCGATCAGCAGCACGGCACGTTCGACCGGCGACAGCTGGTCGACCGGACGGTCCAGCGACGGCGTGAGGGCTTCGACGAGCGTCGCATGCTCGCGAATCACGCCGTGCAGGATCGCGTCGAGCAGTTCCTTGTCGGCCTTGTCGTAACCGAGCGCGCCGCGCAGTTGCGCGTCGATCTCGCCGGGGGCCGCGTTCGACAGCAGCCACTGATACAGGCCCTGCGTCGCCAGCTCGCGCGATTGTCGGCGGGCGCTCTTCTTCATGCGCGCTCCTCTTCGTCGTCTTCGTCTTCTTCTTCGTCCTCGTCGTCGCCGAGCTGGTCGAGTGCCATCGTCAGGTTGGCCATCTCGACCGCGACGCGTGCGGCGTCACGACCCTTTTCGGTCATGCGCGCGACGGCCTGCTCGTCGTTTTCGGTCGTCAGGACCGCGTTCGCGATCGGCAGGTTGAAGTCGAGGCCGATGCGGGTGATGCCCGCGCCGCTTTCGTTCGACACGAGTTCGAAGTGGTACGTCTCGCCGCGGATCACCGCGCCGAGCGCGATCAGTGCGTCGAACTGGCCGCTTTCCGCGAGCTTCTGCAGTGCGAGCGGGATTTCCAGCGCGCCGGGCACCGACACGAGCAGCACGTCTTCACCGGAGACGCCGAGGCGCTCGAGTTCTTCGACGCACGCATCGGCGAGGCCGTTGCAGACGGGTTCGTTGAAGCGGGATTGCACGATGCCGATACGCAGGCCGTCGCCTTCGAGATTCGGTTGGTATTGTCCGATTTCCATGATCTGGTCCGTGGTGTGGATGAACGGTTATAGGGCGAAAGCGTCGTGGCGGGTTACGCGTGGGACGCCGGGCAGGACTTGGCTTCGCCGCCGGGCATCGGAATGAAGCCCGTGACTTCGAGGCCGTAGCCGGACATGCTGCCCAGCTTGCGCGGATTCGACAGCACCTGCATCTTGGCGACGCCGACATCGCGCAGGATCTGCGCGCCGATGCCGAACGTCTTGAAATCGACCGGCCGGCGCTTCAGCGCAGCGGCCTTTTCTTCCTCGTCGAACGCCTTGAAGACGTCGATCAGATGTTCCTTCGTGTCGCCGCAGTTGAGCAGCACGATCACGCCGAGGTCGCGTTCCGCGATGTCGCGCATCGCCGCGTCGAGCGTCCACGAGTGCGTCGAGATACCCGTCTCGAGCAGGTCGAGGACCGACAGCGGCTCGTGCACGCGCACGGGCGTATCGACGTCGGGCGACGGCGTGCCGCGCACCAGCGCGATGTGCGGCGAGCCGCTCGGCTGGTCGCGGTACAGCACCGCGCGGAACGTGCCGTGCGCGGTCTGCATCGTGCGCTCGGCGATCCGCTCGATGATCGATTCGGTGCGGCTGCGGTACTGGATCAGGTCGGCGATCGTGCCGATCTTCAGGCCGTGTTCCTTCGCGAACTCGAGCAGGTCGGGCAGGCGCGCCATCGTGCCGTCGTCCTTGATGACCTCGCAGATCACCGCGGCCGGCGTGAGCCCGGCGAGCGCGGTGAAGTCGCAGCCGGCCTCGGTGTGGCCGGCGCGCACCAGCACGCCGCCCGGCTGCGCCATGATCGGGAACACGTGGCCCGGCTGCACGATGTGCTCGGGACGGACGTCGTGCGCGACTGCCGTGGCGATCGTGTGTGCGCGGTCGGCGGCCGAGATGCCGGTCGTCACGCCTTCGGCCGCTTCGATGCTGACCGTGAACGCGGTGCCGTACTGGGTGCCGTTGCGGTAGGTCATCAGCGGCAGGTGCAACTGCTTGCAGCGTTCCTGCGTCAACGTCAGACAAATCAGGCCGCGGCCGTACTTGGCCATGAAGTTGATCGCTTCCGGCGTGACGAATTCGGCGGCGATCACGAGGTCGCCTTCGTTTTCGCGGTCTTCTTCGTCGACCAGGATCACCATCCGGCCGGCTTTCAACTCCGCGATGATGTCGAGCGTGGAGGCGAGCGTCATAAGGGGGCGAGAAAGAGGAAAGTGCGTATTTTACGCCAGCCGGACTACGTTTCGGCTGGCACCGGCTGCGCGCGGCCGGCGAGCGCGCCGAAACGCGGTGCGACCGGCCTGCGAAGCGGGCCTGCCCGGGCCGCCGCGGCCCGCCCGATGTCAGGCAGCCGCAGGCTGGCCGGGGCCCGGCCGTGCGTCACGCGTGGTCGTTGCGGCCGCCGAGGTAGTCGAGCTTGCCGAGCTCGACGCCGCTGTGACGCAGGATGTCGTACGCCGTCGTCACGTGGAAGAAGAAGTTGGGCAGCACGAAGTTCAGCAGGTACGACTGCCCGGTGAACTCGATCGGACCGACGCGCATCTTGAGCACGACCTGGCGTTCTTCGCTGCCGTCGATCTGCGCGGCGTCGAAGCCTTTCAGGTAGTCGATCGTCTTCTGGATGCGCGCATGCAGTTCGTCGAACGTCTGCTCGACGTCGGGGTAGCTCGGGATGTCGACGCCGGCGAGCCGCGCGGCGCAACCCTTGGCCGTGTCGGTCGCGATGTACACCTGGCGGACGAGCGGCAGCATGTCCGGATAGAGGCGTGCGCCGATGAACACCGACGGGTCGATCTGCTTCTCGGCCGCATGCGCCTGCGCCTTGCCGAGGATGTGCTGCAGGTTGGTCAGGCCGCGGATCAGGACGGGCAGCGAAGCCTGGTACATCGAGATGGACATGGGGACGACTCCTGGAGGAAAAGGGGGCAGCCGGTACGCGGCGCACCGTGCGTCGCGGCGCCGAAAACGCTGCCGTTGCATCTTAGCGCGACGGGATGGCGCGTGCGCGTCGTTGGCCATCAGGCCAGGTGCCGCGCCGAACCGCCAGCCGCCAGCCGCAAGCCGCCGATCCCTGCCCAGAGGGCGGAGCCCCCGGATCAGTCCTGATGCACGCCCTGCGATGCCGACATCATCCGCTCGACATACCGCGCGATCATGTCGATTTCGAGATTGACCTTGTCGCCGGCCTTCACGTGACGCAGCGTCGTGACCTCGACCGTATGCGGGATCAGGTTGATCGAGAATTCGCAGCCGTCGGCGCGATCGTCGACCGTGTTGACGGTCAGGCTTACGCCGTTGACTGTGATCGAGCCCTTGTACGCCAGATAGCGGCCGAGCTCGCGCGGCGCGACGATCCGCAGTTCGTGCGATTCGCCGACCGGCGCGAAGCGCGTCACGGTGCCGAGGCCGTCGACGTGGCCCGACACGATGTGTCCGCCGAGGCGGTCGTGCGCGCGCAGCGCCTTCTCGAGATTCACTTCGCCGGCTTGCGCGAGGCCGACCGTGCGGTTCAGGCTTTCGCGCGACACGTCGACGTCGAATCCGGTGCCGGTCTTGGCGATCACCGTCATGCACGCACCCTGGATCGCGATGCTGTCGCCGAGCGCGACATCGGCGAGGTCGAGCCCGCCGGCCCGTACGGTCAGCCGCACGCCCGCGTCGGGCGACGCGCCGAGCGGGGTGATCGATTCGATGCGGCCGACGGCCGCGACAATTCCGGTAAACATCGTGACGGCTCCGTTCAATGCGAGGCAGGGGGCGGCGCGACACGCGCTAGGATCCGCAGATCGTCGCCGATCCGCTCGACGCTGTGGAACGCGAGCCGCGTGCGGGCGTCGAGGCTCGCCGGTGCGGCGAGGTCGAACATGCCGGCCGCGTCGCTGCCGAGCAGGCTCGGCGCGAGATAGACCAGCAGCTCGTCGACGCACTGCTCGCGCAGCAGCGAGCCGTTCAGCTTGTGGCCGGCCTCGACGTGCAGCTCGTTGACGCCGCGCGCGCCGAGCGCCGCCAGCATCGCGGGCAGGTCGACCTTGCCGTGCGCATTCGCGAGCGGCACGATTTCCGCGCCGCGCGACTTCAGCACGTTCGCGCGCACTTCGCCGGCGGCATCGAGCCGGCCGCAGAAGATCAGCAGCGGCGCGCCTTCGAGCAGCCGCGCATCGAGCGGCAGGTCGAGGCGGCTGTCGACCAGCACGCGCTGCGGCTGGCGCGGCGTGTCGATGCCGCGCACGGTCAGGAGCGGGTTGTCCTCGCGCACGGTGCCGATCCCGGTGAGGATCGCGCACGCGCGCGCGCGCCATGCGTGGCCGTCGAGGCGCGCGGCCTCGCCGGTGATCCACTGGCTTTCGCCGGACGGCAGCGCGGTGCGCGCATCGAGCGACGCGGCCGTCTTCATCCGCACCCACGGGCGGCCGCGCGTCATCCGCGACACGAAGCCGATGTTCAGTTCGCCCGCTTCATGCGCGAGCAGCCCGCAGCGCACGTCGATGCCCGCGTCGCGCAGCATCCCGAGGCCGCGCCCGGACACCTGAGGATTCGGGTCTTCCATCGCCGCGACGACCTTCGCGACGCGCGCGTCGATCAGCGCGTTCGCGCACGGCGGCGTGCGGCCGAAGTGGCTGCACGGCTCGAGCGTCACGTACACGGTGGCGCCGGCGACGTCGTGGCCGCGCGCGCGCGCGTCCTTCAGCGCCTGCACTTCCGCGTGGTCCTGGCCGGCCGGCTGCGTGAAGCCTTCGCCGATCACGTCGCCGTCCTTGACGATCACGCAGCCGACGCGCGGGTTCGGCGCGGTCGTATACATGCCGCGCGCCGCGAGCGTCAGCGCGCGCTGCATGTGGGCGAAATCGGTATCCGAGAACATGCGTGCGGACCCGGGTCAGGCGGCCAGCGCCGCGAACGCGCGGCGCGCGGCCGCGAGCGTCGCGTCGATCACCGCGTCGTCGTGCGTGCTCGACACGAAGCCGGCCTCGTACGCGGACGGCGCGAAGTACACGCCTTCGTCCAGCATCAGGTGGAAGAAGCGGTTGAAGCGCTCGGTGTCGCTCTTCGTGACTTCCGCGAAGCTCGCCGGCACGCGCTCGGCGAAGTACAGGCCGAACATCGCGCCGATCGAGTCGGCCGCGAACGGCACGCCAGCCGCGCGCGCTTCGGCCGCGAGGCCGTCTGCGAGGCGCTTCGTCTGCGCGGTGAGCGCGTCGTAGAAGCCGGGCGCCTGGATCAGCTGCAGCGTCTTCAGGCCCGCGGCGACCGCGATCGGGTTGCCCGACAGCGTGCCGGCCTGGTACACGCCGCCGAGCGGCGCGAGGTGGGCCATGATGTCGCGGCGGCCGCCGAACGCGGCAGCCGGCATCCCGCCGCCGATCACCTTGCCGAGGCAGGTGAGGTCGGCCGCGATCCCGTAGTACGCCTGCGCGCCGCCGAGCGCGACGCGGAACCCGCACATCACTTCGTCGAAGATCAGCACGGCGCCGTGCTTCGTGCACAGCGCGCGCAGCGCGTTCAGGAATTCGGGCGTGCCGCGCACGAGATTCATGTTGCCCGCGACGGGCTCGACGATCACCGCGGCGATCTCGTCGCCGAACGCGCCGAACGCTTCTTCCAGCGCGGCGACGTTGTTGTATTCGAGGACGGTCGTGTGCTTCGCGATGTCGGCGGGCACGCCGGCCGACGTCGGGTTGCCGAACGTCAGCAGGCCCGAGCCGGCCTTGACCAGCAGGCTGTCCGCGTGGCCGTGGTAGCAGCCCTCGAACTTGACGATGCGGCTGCGGCCCGTGAAGCCGCGCGCGAGGCGCAGCGCGCTCATCGTGGCCTCGGTGCCGCTCGACACCATCCGCACCTGCTCGATCGACGGCACCAGCTTGCAGATTTCCTCGGCGATCTCGATTTCCGCTTCGGTCGGCGCGCCGAACGAGAAGCCGTCGGCGAGCACGTTCTGCACGGCCGACAGCACTTCCGGATGGACGTGGCCGACGATCATCGGGCCCCACGAGCCGATGTAGTCGATGTACTGCTTGCCGTCGGCATCCCAGAAGTACGGGCCTTGCGCGCGCGACACGAAGCGCGGCGTGCCGCCGACCGAACGGAAGGCGCGCACCGGCGAGTTGACGCCGCCCGGGATGGTCTTCTGGGCGCGTTCGAAGAGGATCTGATTGTTGGACATATGCGAAACCTGCGAGAGAAGGGCGCGGGGGCCTGTGCACGGGCCGCGGCGCCTGAGCGGAACGATCGTCTGATTGTACCGGAGACGCGCCTGGCGGGCCCGCGGCCGGTCCGCGGCCTTTGCGCGCGTGGGGGATTGACCGGCGCGAACGGCGCGCGGCCGATCCGGCCCGCTTATCGTGGCGACCGACGCTTGCCGGTCAGCTCGGCCCAGCGCTTCTCGAGCGGGCCTTCGACCATCGGCTTGATCGACGTGCCGGAGGATTGCGCGTCCCAGGTCTGCACCGAGTACGGATGCGCGCGCAGCGCGTCGCGCGGGATCACGACGTCCTGGTGGGCGTCGACCAGCCAGTCGTAGACGAAATCGATGCACAGCCGGTAGCCGCGCTTCGTCGCCGGGTCGGGCACCTCGTAGGGCGCGCGCGTCACGTAGCCCGAGCCGAACACGCCCTTCGGCTCCTGCGCGACGCGGTGCAGGAACACACGGTCGCCCGGCAGGATGCCGCGCGCGAAGCCGCAGCCCCACACGTCGTGCACGGCCTCGCCGGCCTTCACGCGCGCGGCGACGTCGGGCAGCTCGGGCCACGGCCATTTCTTGGGGCTCCAGATCAGCAGGAAGGCGGTCATCGGGTCGGTCGTGCGTCGGATTGAACAGACAAGAGAGGCGGGGAGCAGCAAGCTTAATCGAATCCGCGCGCGGTCTGCCGCGACGCCGGTCATGCGCGCGTGTTCCAGCCTGGCGCGGCAGACCGCGGGCGGCACGCGAAAAAGTTGCGCGTACAATCATGTGCTTGAACGCGCCGCTTGCGGCGTAGCCTCCCGTCTTCACCGCCACGCGTGCCCCGATGCGCGCGGGCCTCCATTGCGGATACCCATGTCCCACGTCGTCCGGCGCCGGCCCGATGCCCGGCTGATCCTGTTGCTCGGTGCGCTCGCGGCCTGCGGGCCGATCGCCACCGACATGTACCTGCCGAGCCTGCCGTCGATCGCCGACGGCTTCTCCGTGAGCCCCGGCGCCGCGCAGCGCACGCTGACGAGCTTCATGGCCGGCTTCTCGATCGGCATGCTGCTGTACGGTCCGCTGTCCGACACGTGGGGCCGCCGGCCCGTGCTGCTCGGCGGCATCGCGCTGTTCACGCTTGCGAGTGTCGGCTGCTTCGTGTCGGGCTCGATCGACATGCTGATCCTCGTGCGCTTCCTGCAGGCGCTCGGCGCGGGCGCCGCGTCGGTGCTCGCCCGTGCGATCGCGCGCGACGCGCACGAGCCGACCGATGCGGCGAAGGTGCTGTCGATGGTCGCGATCGTCACCGCGGTCGGGCCGCTGCTCGCGCCGCTGATCGGCGGCCAGATCCTGCGCTTCGCCGGCTGGCGCGGCGTGTTCGTCGTGCTGGCCGCGTTCGGCGCGCTGTGCGCGGCGACCGCTTACCTGCGCGTGCCCGAAACCTGGCCGAAGGAGCGGCGCAAGAGCACGGCCGTGCTCGCGTCGTTCGCGTCGTACGGGCGCATCCTGTCCGATCCGGTCGCATGGGGGCACATGCTGTGCGGCGGGATGGCGTTCGCGTCGATGTTCTCGTACATCACCGCGACGCCGTTCGTGTACATCGAGTATTTCCACGTGTCGCCGCAGCATTACGGGCTGCTGTTCGGCCTGAACGTCGTCGGGATCATGATCGGCAACTTCGCGAACACGCGGCTCGTCGGCCGCGTCGGCTCGCTGCGCCTCATCGCGACCGCGTCGCTCGTGAGCTGCGTCGCGTCGCTCGCGGTCGCGCTGGTCGCGCTGACGGGGTGGGGCGGGTTGTGGTCGATCGTCGTGTGCCTGTTCTTCGTCGTCGGCGTGGTCGGGATCCTGTCCGCGAACTGCACGACCGACCTGATGCATCGCTATCCGCACAACGCGGGCGCGTCGGCGGCCGTGTTCGGCGCGATGCAGCTCGCGCTCGGCGCGCTCGCGAGCATCGCGATCGGTGCGCTCGCGGACGGCACGCCGTTCGCGATGGGCGTGACGATCGGCGTCTGCGGCGTGCTGTGTTTCGTCGGGCGTTACCTCGTGCTGCGCTGGCATGGCCGGCCGGTGAAAGCGGGGGCTTGAGCGGTGCGGGAGGATCGGCCTCACCTGGAGCGGTCTGACGAGCGATTATCGAGTCGATAGCTGCGCTTCGGGATCAAAATCCTCAAACTCGGTCCATGTAAATTGGCTCATCGGAACACCTTGTCCTCCGGCTTGACAAGCGCGGATGGCCGCATCACGCGGAGTGAAGGAAGTTACCGAGCCTGGGCAACTGCTGACAATTGGACTTGTTCGAAAATGGAGGCGTGTACGAACGTATGAGTCACGCGCAGCCCTCGGCAGACGGCATCGTCGATGCCTGCCGGGCCGCTGTGGTGCGGGGCGGTACCGCACATGCGAAACACCCCGAACGCCGGGCTTCAATCCAGCATTCGGGGTGTCGTGTAGCGACGGCGTTTCGCCGAAGCGTCAGTCCCGCGCGACGTCCTTCGCCGCCGGCGACGCACCGTGGCTCAGCCAGTCGAGCACGTCGGCCGTTTCGTCGTCGCTCGCCCGCGCGCGCGCCTGCGCGACGGCCTCCGGCAGCTCGCCGTTGGTCGAGGCGCGCCGGATTGCGACGCCGACCGCGAGGATGTCGATCATCAGCAGATGCAGGATCCGCGAGATCATCGACAGCTGCGATTCGCGCATCTCGATGTGATCGGTCTCGAGCGCGACGGTCGCGCGCTTCGCGAGCGGCGTGTTGCTCGACGTGATCGCGATCACCTTCGCGCCGGCCTGCATCGCGACCTCCAGCACGCGCAGCAGCTCCGGCGCGCGTCCCGACTTCGACACCGCGACGATCACGTCGCCCTTGCCGAGCAGCGCGGCCGACGCGGCCTGCATGTACAGGTCGCCGTACGCGATCGTCGGGATTCCGAAGCGGAAGAACTTGTAGTGCGCGTCCTGCGCGACGATGTTCGAGTTGCCGAGCCCGTAGAACTCGATGCGGCGCGCGCCGTTCAGGATCTCGATCGCGTTCTCGACGTGCTCGAAGTTCAGGTGTTCGCGCAGCTGCAGGATCGCGGACACCGTGTTGTCGAGCACCTTCGCGCCGAAGTCGGTGGCGGTGTCGCCGAGATGGACCTGGCTGTGGCTCATCGGAATCGTGCCGGTGAGGCCGGTCGCGAGCTTCAGCTTGAAATCCGACAGCCCCTGGCAGCCGAGCGAGCGGCAGAAGCGGATCACCGTCGGCTGGCTCACGTCTGCCTTGCGCGCGATGTCGACGATCGGGTCGTTGATGATCGAGCGCGGATGGTTCAGCGCGAGATCGGCGACGCGGCGCTCGGCCGGCGTCAGCGCGTCGCGCATCTGGCGGATCCGCTCGAACACGGCCGACGACGCGCCGCCCGAACGGTTCGACAACTGCTCCGCGAGGATCGCCGAGACCCCGAGGAACGCCGGATATTCGGCGGTGATCAGGTAGGTCGGGATGTTCTGGAGATACTGCGTGAAGCGGCCCTTCGCCTCGAAGCGTGCGCGGAACGACGAGCGCGTGAACAGTTCGCCGAGCTTCAGCGCGACGCCACCGCCGATGTACACGCCGCCGAGCGCGCCGAGCGTCAGCGCGACGCTGCCCGCGAACGCGCCGAGGATCCCACAGAAGCATTCGACCGTCTCGAGCGCGAGTGCGTCGCCCGCATGCGCGCGTTCGACGATCTCGGCCGTGTCGACGGTCGCGGCGACGCGCTTCTTGTCGCGCGCGGCGAGTGCACGATAGATGATCTCGATGCCGGGCCCCGCGCACACGCGCTCGAACGACACGTGCGGAAACTTCTTGCGCGCGTACTGCAGCACGAGATCCTCGCGCTCGTCCTGCGGCGCGAACGACGCGTGACCGCCTTCGCTGCCGAGCGCGATCCAGCGGTCGTCCGCCGGAATCAGGCCGGACACGCCGAGCCCGGTGCCGGGCCCGAGCAGCCCGATCACGCTGTTCTGGCGGCGCGCGCCGCCGCCGATCTGCACGCGCTGCGCATCGGTCAGGCCCGGCAGCGCCATCGCGAGCGCGGTGAAGTCGTTGACGACGAGCAGCGTGTCGAAGCCGAGCGCGCGGCGCGTCGCCTCGATCGAGAAGCTCCAGTCGTGATTTGTCATCGTCACCTGGTCGCCGTCGACCGGGTTCGCGATCGCGATCGCCGCGTGGTTCACGCGGCTGATCTTCACGTCCTTCAGATACTTGCGGATCGCGTCGGTGAGCGTCGGGTAGTCGGCGCCGGGATAGACGCGGATCTGCGTGATCTCGCCGGGGCCGGTCTCCAGCGCGAATCGCGCGTTGGTGCCGCCGACGTCCGCGAGCAGGCGCGGGCCGTCGGCATGCTGGCCCGCGACGACAGCCTTACTTTGCGCACCAGTAGACATCGAGCTGGGTCCCCTTGTCGTTGGCCAGTTGGGAAATCGCGTTCTTCTGCAGCGTCGCGGCCGCGGCGTCGAGGACGTCGCGCTTGCGGTTGCCCGCGATCAACAGGAACAGCCGGTCGACGCGCTTCAGCGCATCGAGCGAAAAGCTCACGCGCGCATGCGGCGCAGCGCCGGGATGCACGGCGACGAAGCGCTCGGGCGTCGTGATCGCGTGGTCCCATTCGGGCGCGTCCGCGAAGATCGACGCCGTGTGGCCGTCTTCGCCCATGCCGAGCACCGCGACGTTCGGCACGCGGTAGTCGGCGTTGGCGTTGAGCGCGGCGACGTGCGCATCGAGCGATACGCGCGTGTCGACGAGCGGCAGGAAGCGGGCAGGGGCCGCCGCGTGCTGCAGCAGCGTGTCGCGCACGAGCTGCGCGTTGCTGGCCGCATCGTCTTCCGGCACCCAGCGGTCGTCGACCAGCGTGACGTCGACGCCGGCCCAGTCGAGCGCTGCGTGCGACAGCGTGTGCAGGAAAGGGCGCGGGCTCGTGCCGCCGGACACCGCGAGCGTCGGGCGCGCGGGGCCGGCGAGCGCGGCGCGCAGCGCATCGCCGACGGCGCGCGCGAGCGCTTCGCTTTGCGCTTCCTGGGTGTCGAAAGCGTGGATCTCGATCACATCTCCTCCGGACTGCTTTGTCTGTTCAATTCGTGCGAATCGTGGGGCACGTTGCCGCGCGCTGGCGCGCACGACAACGGTTTGCATCAGTTTTCTTCTTCGAGCCAGCAGGTGCCGTGCTGCGCGAGCATCGCGCTCGCCGCGGCCGGCCCCCACGTGCCTGCCGCGTACGGCTTCGGCGGCTTCAGCGAGCGTGCCCATTCGTTCAGGATCGGCTCGACCCAGCGCCACGCGGCTTCCTGCTCGTCGCGACGCACGAAGAGGGCGAGGCGGCCGTTGATCACGTCGAGCAGCAGGCGCTGGTACGCCTCCATCTGCCCTTCCTTGAAGAACTGGTCGAACGCGAGGTCGAGGTGCACGCTCGCGAGGTTCATCCCTTCGCCGGGCTGCTTCGCGAGGCAGTACAGGCGAATCGTCTCGTTCGGCTGCAGCCGGATCACGAGGCGGTTCGAACCGGGGCGCAGCGCGGTCGGGCCCAGCGCGGAGTGCGGCACCGGCCGGAAGTTCACGACGATCTCCGCGACGCGGTCGGCCAGACGCTTGCCGGTGCGCAGGAAGAACGGTACGCCGGCCCAGCGCCAGTTCTCGATCTCGACCTTCAGCGCGACGAAGGTTTCGGTCGGGCTGTCGGGTTTCACGCCCGGCTCGGTGGCATAGGCCGGCACCTGCGCGCCCTTGATCACGCCCGCATGATACTGGCCGCGCACCGCGACCTTGCCGATGTCGCGCGGATCGATGGGCTTCAGCGCCCGCAGCACGCGCAGCTTCTCGTCGCGCACCGCGTCGGAATCCATCGAATGCGGCGGCTCCATCGCGACGATCGACAGCAGCTGCAGCAGGTGGTTCTGCACCATGTCGCGCAGTGCACCCGTATTGTCGTAGAAATCGCCGCGCGCCTCGACGCCGAGCTCCTCGGCGATCGTGATCTGGATGCTCTCGACCCATTCGCGGCGCCACAGCGGCTCGAACAGCGCATTGCCGAAGCGCAGCGCCAGCAGGTTCTGTACCGGCTCCTTGCCGAGGTAGTGGTCGATCCGGTAGATCTGGTCTTCCGCGAAGATCTCGCCGACCGCGTCGTTGATCGCGTTCGACGATTTCAGGTCGTAGCCGAGCGGCTTCTCGAGCACGATGCGCGCGCCTTCGTTCAGGCCGACCGACGCGAGCGCCTTGCAGATCGGCACGAACAGCGACGGCCCTGTGGCGAGATAGAACACGCGGATGCCGGACAGCTGCGCGACCGCGTCGCGCAGCACGACGTAATCCTCCGCACGGCCGAGGTCGAGCTTCACGTATTCGATGCGCTCGAGGAAGGATTTCCACACGCTTTCGTCGAATGCCTTGCCGGCCGCCTTCGCCGCATGCGGCTTCACATGCGTGTCGACCCACTCGAGATAGCCGGCCCGATCCGATTCGTGCCGCGCGACGGCAACGATCCGGCCGCTTTCCGCAAGCATGTTGCCGCGGTGCGCTTCGAACAGCGCGGGCAGGATCTTGCGCATCGACAGGTCGCCGGTGCCGCCGAAAAGTACGAAGGTAAAGCTGGAATCGGTATGCATGTGTCTCCGCCGATTGGGGGTGCTGGGAAGCGATCCGTAGTGCGATAAAAATATTTTTGACACTGAATTGTAGTTTAACTACAATCCGCCGCAAGGGGTAGCACCTGGGTGAAGAAAAAAAGAAGTGCGGTCGATGAACTGCGCGAGCTTCGCCTTCGGGAACGCCTTGTGCCGAATGTTATCGGACATTGACGGTGCGCATCGTCCGCGCGCCGTCGCCCCGGGCTCGCGCCGCGGCATCGCGGCGGGCCAGAAACACAAAGAGGAGACACGCCGTTGAATCTCGATTCACGCTTTCTGTAAGAGCCCGGCCGGTCATCGGCCCCGTACGCTGCATGCGTCCCGCGGCTCGATTTCCCCGTCGTTTATCAAGAAGCCGGTTCCCCGTCAGGGAACCTCACGAGTTGATTCAGTCTGGAGGAGATAAGTAATGAAAGTTCGCTCGATCATGGGCGCGCTCTGCGCCGCGGGTCTGATGGCTGGTGCCGTGGCGGCGCAGGCGGCCGAGAACGTAACCGTGCTGCACTGGTGGACCTCGGGCGGCGAGTCGAAGGCCGTCGGCGTGCTGAAGGACGACGTGCAGAAGCAGGGCTACGTGTGGAAGGACTTCGCGGTCGCGGGCGGCGCCGGCGCCGCGGCGATGACCGCGCTGAAGACCAAGGTGATCAGCGGCGACGCACCGTCGGCCGCGCAGATCAAGGGCCCGCTGATCCAGGACTGGGCCGACCAGGGCGTGCTCGTCAACATCGATTCCGCCGCCGGCGACTGGAAGCAGAACCTGCCGCCGGAAATCGACAAGATCATCAAGTACAAGGGCCACACCGTCGCCGCGCCGTTCTCGGTGCACCGCGTGAACTGGCTCTATATCAACAAGGCCGCGCTCGACAAGGTCGGCGCGAAGGTGCCGACCACCTGGCCCGAATTCTTCGCGGTGGCCGACAAGCTGAAGGCTGCCGGCATCCAGCCGGTCGCGATGGGCGGCCAGCCGTGGCAGGACCTGACGCTGTGGGAAGACGTCGTGCTGTCGCAGGGTCCGGCGTTCTACAGGAAGGCGCTCGTCGATCTCGACCAGGCCACGCTGACGTCGCCGCAGATGCTGTCGGTGTTCGACACCGTCCGCAAGATCCAGGGCTACTTCGACACGGGCCGCAACGGCCGCGACTGGAACCTCGCGACCGCGATGGTGATCAACGGCAAGGCCGGCATGCAGTTCATGGGCGACTGGGCGAAGGGCGAGTTCGAGAACGCCGGCAAGAAGGCGGGCAAGGACTACATCTGCGCGGCGGTGCCGGGTACGGCGAATTCGTACACGTTCAACGTCGACTCGTTCGTGTTCTTCCAGCAGAAGGGGCAGAAGGACGCGACGCCGGGCCAGGTCGCACTCGCGAAGACGATCATGACGCCGGACTTCCAGGAGCAGTTCAGCCTGCTGAAGGGCTCGGTGCCGGTGCGCCTCGGCGTGAAGATGGACAAGTTCGACGACTGCGCGAAGAAGTCGTATGCCGACGAGCAGACCGCGATCAAGTCGGGCGGCTTCGTGCCGTCGCTCGCGCACGGGATGGCGCAGGGCGATGCAACGGCCGGCGCGATCACCGACGTCGTGACGAAGTTCATGAACTCGCAGCAGGATTCGAAGAGCGCGGTCGCCGCGCTCGCGAAGGCCGCGAAGGTGAAGTAAAGCGCGACAGGCGCCCGGCCGGAAACGCAGGATCGGCCGGGTGTTCCCTGCATGTGCAGCAAACGGGCTCGCGCGCGGGCCCGTGCCGTACCCGGCGCCGGCCCGGCCTGCGTCACCCTCGTTCCAGGAGTCGAATCAAGTGGCTGCCCCTCTTAGCGGAAACGGATCCGGCGCTGCCGCCGCACGGCGCACGTCGCCGCTGTCGGCCTTCGCCGATCGCTGGATTCCGAAGCTCGTGCTCGCGCCGAGCCTCGCGATCGCCGTGGTGTTCATCTACGGCTTCATCCTGATTACCGGCTATCTGTCGCTGACCAATTCGCGGCTGTTGCCGAACTACGAATTCGACGGCTTCGGCCGTTACTCGGACCTGTTCCAGAACGACGTGTGGTGGACCTCCGCCGCGAACCTCGGCTGGTTCGGGATTCCGTTCATCGCGATCTGCGTCGCGCTCGGGCTGTTCCTCGCGATCCTGCTCGACCAGCGGATCCGCAACGAAGGCGCGCTGCGCGCGATCTTCCTGTATCCGATGGCGCTGTCGTTCATCGTCACGGGCACGGCATGGCAGTGGATCCTGAACCCGGGCCTCGGCCTGGAGAAGGTGATGCACGACTGGGGCTGGACGAGCTTCTCGTTCGGCTGGCTCGACGATCCGGACAAGGCGATCTTCTGTATCGTGATCGCCGCCGTGTGGCAGTCGACCGGCTTCGTGATGGCGCTGTTCCTCGCCGGGCTGCGCGGCGTCGACGGCGAGATCTTCAAGGCCGCGCAGGTCGACGGCGCGACGCTGCCGACCATCTACCGCAAGATCGTGATCCCGAGCATGCGCCCGGTGTTCTTCTCGGTGCTGCTGATCCTCTGCCACATCACGATCAAGACCTTCGACCTGGTCGTCGCGCTGACGGCGGGCGGCCCCGGCACGTCGTCGTCGCTGCCGGCCATGTTCATGTACACGTTTTCGTTCAACCGCGGCCAGCTCGGGCTCGGCGCGGCGTCGTCGGTGATGATGCTCGCGACCGTGGTCGCGGTGCTGGTGCCGCTGATGTATATGGAATCGAGGAGCACCCGCAATGCAGCCTAAAGTGACGATCAGCCGGGCAGTGATCTATGCGGCGCTGATCCTGTTCGCGCTGTATTTCCTGTTCCCGATCTACGTGATGCTGTCGACCTCCTTCAAGGACCTCGACCAACTGCGCACCGGCAACCTGTTGACGCCGCCGACGCACTGGACCTTCGATCCGTGGGTGAAGGCGTGGAGCGGCGCGTGTACCGGCGTGCGCTGCGACGGCATGAAGCCGTTCTTCCTGAACTCGCTGCAGATGGTGATTCCGGCCGTGCTGATCTCGTCGCTGATCGGCGCGTTCAACGGCTACGTGCTCACGCACTGGCGCTTTCGCGGCGCGGATGCGCTGTTCACGATGATGCTGGTCGGCTGCTTCATCCCGTTCCAGGTGATCCTGCTGCCGATGGCGCGCCTGCAGGGGATGCTCGGCCTCGCCAACACGATTCCGGGCCTGGTGTTCGTGCACGTCGTGTACGGCATCGCGTTCACGACGATGTTCTTCCGCAACTTCTACGTGAGCGTGCCGGCCGAGCTCGTGAAGGCCGCACGCATCGACGGCGCGGGTTTCTTCACGATCTTCACGAAGATCCTGCTCCCGGTGTCGCTGCCGATCTTCATGGTGTGCCTGATCTGGCAATTCACGCAGATCTGGAACGACTTCCTGTTCGGGATCGTGTTCTCCGGTGTCGACTCGATGCCGATCACGGTTGCGCTGAACAACCTCGTCAACACGTCGACGGGCGTGAAGGAATACAACGTCGACATGGCCGGCGCGATCATCGCCGCGCTGCCGACGCTGCTCGTCTACGTGGTCGCCGGCCGCTACTTCGTGCGCGGGCTGACGGCGGGCGCGGTGAAGGGGTAAGCGCGGCTTCATCCGATACGACGAACCGGCCGCGCACGACGCGCGGCGCATCGAAACGAACCCGACGCGGCGCCGTAGCGCCGCGCGAGACGAGACAGAGGATTCACAGCATGGCAAGCCTTTCCATCCGTGACGTGTACAAGACCTACCCGAACGGGGTGCCGGTCCTGAAGGGTGTCGACATCGAGATCGAGGACGGACAGTTCCTGATCCTGGTCGGCGGCTCGGGCTGCGGGAAGTCGACGCTGCTCAACATGATCGCCGGTCTCGAGACCGTGACGAGCGGCGAGATCTGCATCGACGGCAAGGTCGTCAACGACCTGTCGCCGAAGGATCGCGACATCGCGATGGTGTTCCAGTCGTACGCGCTGTACCCGTCGATGACGGTGCGCGAGAACATCTCGTTCGGCCTGAACATCCGCAAGGTGCCGAAGAGCGAGCAGCAGCAGATCGTCGAGCGCGTGTCGGCGATGCTGCAGATCCAGCACCTGCTCGACCGCAAGCCGGGCCAGCTGTCGGGCGGCCAGCGCCAGCGCGTCGCGATGGGCCGCGCGCTCGCACGCGATCCGTCGCTGTTCCTGTTCGACGAGCCGCTGTCTAACCTCGACGCGAAGCTGCGCATCGAGATGCGCGCGGAAATCAAGCTGCTGCACCAGCGCCTCGGCACGACGATCGTCTACGTGACGCACGACCAGATCGAGGCGATGACGCTCGGCGACCGGATCGCGGTGATGAAGGACGGTGTGGTCCAGCAGTTCGGCGCGCCGCAGGAAATCTACGATTCGCCGTCGAACCTGTTCGTGGCCGGCTTCATCGGCGCGCCGCCGATGAACTTCATCAACGGCCGCCTGGTCGAGCAGGGCAGCGGGATCGCGCTCGAGATCGACACGGGCCTCGCGCGCAGCGCGCTGAACCTGCCGTTCGACGCGAAGCGGATGAACGGCCACGTGGGCCGCGAGGTGATCCTCGGCCTGCGTCCGGAGCGCATCACCGACGCGCGCAATGCGCACCACGGCGAGGCGTCGAAGCTGCAGCCGATCGACGTGCGCGTCGACGTGACCGAGCCGACCGGGCCGGACACGCACGTGTTCGCGCAGGTCAACGGCAAGCGGATCGTGAGCCGCGTGCATCCGGCCGCGAACCCGCAGCCGGGGCAGACGCAGTCGCTGCTGTTCGACGTGTCGAAGGCGGTGCTATTCGATCCGGCGTCGGAAGAGCGGATCGCGTGAGGCCGCGCTCGCGCTGAATGAAGAAGGGGCCGTCTCGCAGGAGCGGCCCCTTTTGTTTCTTGCGGTGCGTCCGGTGTTGCGGCGGCGATCAGTGCGGCAGCCGCACGTCGAACTTGAAGGTCGCGAGCCGCGCGACGAGGATAAAGCCGGTCGCGAGCAGCACGCTGTACACCGAGTCGAACTGCAGCCATGCGAGCAGCAGGTAGAACCAGCAGCCGACGAACGCGCAGGTCGCGTACGGCCGCGAATCGCGCAGGATCAGCGGGATGTCGTTGCACAGCACGTCGCGGATGATCCCGCCGACCACGCCCGTGATCACGCCCATCATCACCGCGATGAAGCGCGGCATCTCGGCATCGAGCGCGATCGCGGTGCCCGAGATGCTGAAGATGCCGAGCCCGATCGCGTCGGCCACCAGCAAGAGCCGCTCGGCCGACAGCCGCGACAGCATCCGCAACACGAACGGCGCGAACAGCGCGAGCACGAAGATCGCGATCACGTAGTCGTCGTGCACGACCCAGTAGAACGGGCGGCGTTCGAGCAGGATGTCGCGCAGCGTGCCGCCGCCGAACGCGGTGGCGAGCGCGACGACGAACGTGCCGACCGAGTCGAGACGGTTCTTGCGCGCCTCGATGAAGCCCGAGATCGCGAACGCCAGCGTCGCGATCGCCTCCAGTACCGCGATCGCGAGCGTCAGCCTAGGATGCGGCACGCGGCCCCCGATCGGCGGGCGCCGCGAGCGGCTGCAGCAGCACGAGCACCGCGCCCGCGCCGCCGTCGTGGCTGCGCGCCTCGCAGAACGCGATCACTTCTTCCTTCTGCACGAGCCACGCGCGCACCTTGCCTTTCAGCACGGGTTCCTTGCCGATCGAGCCGAGCCCCTTGCCATGGATCACGCGCAGGCAGCGCAGCCCCTTCTTGCCGGCTTCGCGGATGAATTCGGCGAGCGCGTCGCGCGCCTCGTCGCGCCGCATCCCGTGCAGGTCGATCTGGGCCTGCACGATCCATGCGCCGCTCCTCAGCTTGCGCACCACGTCGCGGCTGATGCCGGGGCGGTGGTAGTACAGCGATTCGTCGCTGTCGAGCAGCGTCTCGGGATCGAATTCGTCGGACAGCGTCGCGTTCAGCACGGCTTCCTCGTCGCGCTGCGTCTGCTTCGGCACCGGGTCGGGCGGCGTACGGCCGGATTTCGCGCGCGGCGGCGCGTTCAGCGGCTGGATCGCGCCGATTTCGTTGCGGAACAGGTTCGCGTCGGCTTCGGCCTTGCGTTCGGCCTTCGCGGTTTCGATGCGCTCGCGGTCGCGGCGATCGGCTTCGCCTTGCAGCGCCTTGCGCAACGCGCCGAGGCCCGCGAGGCCCTGGCCGCGCAATGCGGCCGGATCGGGCGCGGGCGGCGGGGCGGCCGGCGCGGGGTTCGCGGGACGGGCGGCGATCTTCCGCTTCGCGGGATCGCTCGGATGGGGCTGGTTCTTCGCCATGATTCGGTAACCGGGCAGGCGCGTTCGGGCGCGCGGGCACAAAAAAAGCCGCTGCGCGACGGCAGCGGCTTTCCGGTCAAGCCCGCTTCGCGGCAGCGGACGCCATTGTAGCGCCCGGCGCGCGAAGGCTCGACGCTTACTTCTTGTCGTGCAGGCTTTCGAGGTAGCGCTGCGCGTCGAGCGCGGCCATGCAGCCCGTGCCGGCGCTCGTGATCGCCTGGCGATACACGTTGTCCTGCACGTCGCCGGCGGCGAATACGCCCGGCACGCTCGTCGACGTCGCGTTGCCCTGCAGGCCGCTCTTCGTCAGGATGTAGCCGTCCTTCATCTCGAGCTGGCCCTGGAACAGGTCGGTATTCGGCTTGTGGCCGATCGCGACGAACACGCCCTGCACGGTGAGGTCCTGCTTCTCGCCGGTCTTCACGTTCTTGATGCGCAGGCCCGTGACGCCCGAATCCTCGCCCGTCACTTCGTCGAGCACGTGATCCCACTTGATGTCGACGACGCCTTCCTTTTCCTTCTCCAGCAGGCGGTCGATCAGGATCGGCTCGGCGCGGAACTTGTCGCGGCGATGGATCACCGTGACCTTCTTCGCGATGCCCGTCAGGTAGAGCGCTTCCTCGACCGCCGTGTTGCCGCCGCCGATCACCGCGACTTCCTGGTTGCGGTAGAAGAAGCCGTCGCAGGTCGCGCAGGCCGACACGCCCTTGCCCATGAACAATTCTTCGGACGGCAGGCCGAGATACTGTGCGGATGCGCCGGTCGCGATGATCAGCGAGTCGCACGTGTATTCACCCGAATCGCCGATCAGCCGGATCGGCTTTTCGTGCAGTTTCGCGGTGTGGATGTGGTCGAAGACGATTTCGGTGTTGAAACGCTCGGCGTGCTCGAGGAAGCGCGCCATCAGTTCCGGGCCTTGCACACCCTTCGCATCCGCCGGCCAGTTCTCGACGTCGGTCGTGGTCATCAGCTGGCCGCCCTGCGCGATGCCGGTGATCAGCACCGGGGACAGGTTGGCGCGAGCCGCATAGACGGCAGCCGTGTAGCCGGCGGGGCCGGAACCGAGAATCAGGACTTTGGCGTGTTTGGGCGTGGACATGTGCGAATCCGTAAAGGGCGGCCGCGGCGGGCGGGGTAAGGCTCGCCGGACGGTCTGGGTTGACCGGGATGCCGTCGTAGATGGGTATCAGACGCGCATTATAAAGGCCCCGTTGCTGCGCTGCCGAACGAGAGTTTCAATCGTGGCGATAGTGTTTCTCGGCAGGGCGCCCGCAGTGGCGGGGCAGGTTGGGCGGGCGGGGCGGCGTGGGAGAGGCGGGCGGCTGCCGCCCGTGGCGGCGCATTGCCGCGGCCGGCGTCACGGGCCGACCGGCGGCCGGATCGCATGCGCGGCTATCGGCTTCGGCCGCCCCGACCCTCTTATGTAACCGTCATTTACACTTGGCGCCCCGGTGCAGCGTTTACAATAAGCGCGATCGAACGACAGGCGGGCGCGCGGCCCGTCCTCTTTATACGGATTCATGGCAAAAGCTCCTTATTCCGCCCAGGCACAGGCGTTGCCGCACCGGATGTCGAAGCTCCTCACGGAGATCCGCTGGATTCTCCAGGTCGCGCTCTGCGCTTTTCTGGTGATGGCCCTGTTGAGCTACAGCCGGCGCGATCCGAGCTGGACGCACGCCGCGCAGGTGGACCACATCTCGAACTGGGCCGGCCGCGTCGGCGCGTGGACGGCCGACATCATCCTGCTGCTGTTCGGCCTGTCGGCCTACTGGCTGATCGTGCCGCTCGGGCGGCGCATCGCGGTCAACTACCGGCGCATCACGCGTCACGAGGCGGTCGCCGACGAACCCGAGCGGCCGATCGGCTGGCTCACCGAGATCCTGGCGTTCGTGCTCGTCGTGCTCGCGTGCGACGGCATCGAGGCGCTGCGGATGTGGTCGCTGAAGGTGCAGCTGCCGCGCGCACCGGGCGGCGTGATCGGCGAGGCCGTGGCGGGTGCGATGTCGCACGCGTTCGGCTTCACCGGCGGCACGCTGCTGCTGCTGATCCTGCTCGCGATCGGCCTGTCGCTGTATTTCCGCTTCTCGTGGCTGTCGGTCGCCGAGCGCGTGGGCGGGGCGATCCTGTCCGCCGTCAACGTCGCTAAGCTGCGCCGCGAGGCCGAGCGCGACCGCAAGCTCGGCGAGGCCGCGGCCGTGCGCCGCGAAGGCAAGGTCGAAGAGGAGCGCGTGCGCATCGAGGATCACGAACCCGTGACGATCGTGCCGCCGGTCGTCACGCCGGCGAAGTCCGAGCGCGTCGAGCGCGAGCGCCAGGTGCCGCTCTTCACCGACCTGCCGGGCGATTCGACGCTGCCGCCGGTGTCGCTGCTCGATCCCGCACCGAAGACCCAGGAAGCGATTTCCGCCGATACGCTCGAATTCACGTCTCGCCTGATCGAGAAAAAGCTGAAGGACTTCGGCGTCGAGGCGAGCGTCGTCGCCGCGTATCCGGGCCCGGTCGTCACGCGCTACGAGATCGAGCCGGCCACCGGCGTGAAGGGCAGCCAGATCGTCAACCTCGCGAAGGATCTCGCGCGTTCGCTGTCGCTCGTGTCGATCCGCGTGGTCGAGACGATCCCCGGCAAGAACTACATGGCGCTCGAGCTGCCGAACCAGCGCCGCCAGACGGTCCATCTGTCCGAGATCATCGGCTCGGAAGTCTATGCGGCCGCGTCGTCGGCGCTGACGCTGAGCCTCGGCAAGGACATCGGCGGCAAGCCGGTCTGCGCGGACCTCGCGAAGATGCCGCACCTGCTGGTCGCCGGCACGACCGGCTCGGGCAAGTCGGTCGGGATCAACGCGATGATCCTGTCGCTGCTGTACAAGGCCACCGCCGAGCAGGTGCGCCTGATCCTGATCGATCCGAAGATGCTCGAAATGAGCGTCTACGAAGGCATTCCGCACCTGCTGTGCCCGGTCGTCACCGACATGCGCCAGGCCGGCCATGCGCTGAACTGGACGGTCGCGGAGATGGAGCGCCGCTACAAGCTGATGAGCAAGCTCGGCGTGCGCAACCTGGCGGGCTACAACAACAAGATCGACGAAGCGGCGAAGCGCGAGGAAAAGATTCCGAATCCGTTCAGCCTGACGCCGGACGATCCTGAACCGCTCGGCCGCCTGCCGAACATCGTCGTCGTGATCGACGAGCTGGCCGACCTGATGATGGTCGTCGGCAAGAAGGTCGAGGAACTGATCGCGCGGATCGCGCAGAAGGCGCGCGCGGCCGGCATCCACCTGATCCTCGCGACGCAGCGTCCGTCCGTCGACGTGATCACCGGCCTGATCAAGGCGAACGTGCCGACGCGGATCGCGTTCCAGGTGTCGTCGAAGATCGACTCGCGCACGATTCTCGACCAGATGGGCGCCGAGTCGCTGCTCGGGATGGGCGACATGCTGTACCTGCCGCCGGGCACCGGGCTGCCGGTGCGCGTGCACGGCGCGTTCGTCGCCGACGACGAAGTGCATCGCGTCGTCGAGAAGCTCAAGGAGCAGGGCGAGCCGAACTACGTCGAAGGGCTGCTCGAAGGCGGCACGGCCGACGGCGACGAGGGCTCGGCCGGCGCGGGAACCGGCGAAGGCGGCGGCGAGTCTGATCCACTGTACGACCAGGCGGTCGAGATCGTCATCAAGAACCGCCGCGCGTCGATTTCGCTCGTGCAGCGCCATCTGCGGATCGGCTACAACCGCGCGGCGCGGCTGCTCGAACAGATGGAACAATCGGGGCTCGTGTCGGCGATGTCGTCGAGCGGCAACCGCGAAATTCTTGTGCCGGCGCGCGACGCGGAATGAGTCCGCGGCGCCCGCAGCGCCGGCCACCCAGGGAGAAAACCGCAATATGCAGCAACATTCGTTCGCAGTGTCCCTTCGTTCGACGCGGCGCTGGCTCGGCGCGGCGCTCGCCGGCGCATCGCTGATGCTCGCGGCGACGCACGCGTTCGCGGGCGGCACCGAGCAGCTGAAGGCCTTCGTGTCGCAGGTGCGCTCGGCGAAAGGCGATTTCACGCAGCAGATCGTCAAGGCGCCGGCCAAGGGCGCGAGCGCCGTGCAGGCCGCGCCGAAGCCGAACGACAATTCGAGCGGCACGTTCGTGTTCTCGCGTCCAGGCAAGTTCATCTGGACGTACCAGAAGCCGTACCAGCAGGTGCTGCAGGCCGACGGCGACAAGCTCTACGTGTACGACCGCGACCTGAACCAGGTCACCGAACGCAAGCTGAACGGCGCGCTGGGCGCGAGCCCGGCCGCGATCCTGTTCGGCAGCAACGATCTCGACAAGAACTACACGCTGCGCGATGCCGGCGAGAAGGGTGGCATCGAGTGGCTCGAGATGCTGCCGAAGGCGCAGGACACGCAATTCCAGCGGATCGGCATCGGCTTCCGCAACGGCACGCTCGCCGCGATGGAATTGCACGACGTGTTCGGCAACGTCACGCTGCTCACGTTCACGAACATCCAGACGAACCCGCCGCTCAAGAGCGATACGTTCAAGTTCGTCGTGCCGAAGGGCGCGGACGTGATCAACGGCTGACCGGCACCACGCCGTTTTCCCGACACGGGCCTGCCGGCGACGGCAGGCCCGTGTTGTTTTGGGGCGCGGGCATCGGGCGAGGGCACTGGGCGCGGGCACCGGGCGCGGGCACCAGGCGCGGGCACCAGGCGCAGGCACCAAGCACGGCGGTGCAGTCGCGCGGCTGTCATAATGTCAGGTCCGGCGGCCCGTTCGGCCGCCATCGTTTGATCTGGAGCGAGGGTTCATGTCCGACCTGTTTCAAGTCGAGCCGCGCCGGCCGCTCGCCGAGGCGCTGCGGCCGAAGACGCTCGCCGAGGTGATCGGCCAGACGCATCTGCTGGGCGAAGGCAAGCCGCTGCGGCTCGCGTTCGAATCCGGCAAGCCGCATTCGATGATCCTGTGGGGGCCGCCCGGCGTCGGCAAGACCACGCTCGCGCGCCTCACCGCGCTCGCGTTCGACTGCGAGTTCATCGCGCTGTCCGCGGTGCTCGGCGGCGTGAAGGACATCCGCGAGTCGATGGAGCAGGCGAAGGACACGCTGAATCGCACCGGCCGCCACACGATCCTGTTCGTCGACGAAATCCACCGCTTCAACAAGGGGCAGCAGGATGCGCTGCTGCCGTTCGTCGAGTCGGGGCTCGTGACCTTCATCGGCGCGACGACCGAGAACCCGAGCTTCGAGGTCAACTCGGCGCTGCTGTCGCGGGCGCAGGTGTACGTGCTGCAGTCGCTGAACGACGACGAGATGCGTCAGCTGCTCAAGCGCGCGCAGGAAATCGCGCTCGACGGGCTCGCGTTCGACGACAAGGCGATCGATACGCTCATCGGTTATGCGGACGGCGACGCGCGGCGCTTCCTGAACCTGCTCGAGCAGGCGCAGACGGCCGCAGCCTCGGCCAAGGTCACGACCATCGATGCCGAGTTCGTCAGCAGCGCGATGACGCTGAACGCGCGGCGCTTCGACAAGGGCGGCGACAACTTCTACGACCAGATCTCGGCGCTGCACAAGTCGGTGCGCGGTTCGAGCCCGGACGGCGCGCTGTACTGGTTCTGCCGGATGATCGACGGCGGCGCGGATCCGAAATATCTCGCGCGGCGCATCGTGCGGATGGCGTGGGAAGACATCGGCCTCGCCGATCCGCGCGCGCTGCAGGTGGCGAACGACGCGGCCGAGACCTACGAGCGGCTCGGCTCGCCCGAAGGCGAGCTGGCGCTCGGGCAGGCGGTGATCTATCTCGCGTGCGCGGCGAAGAGCAATGCGGGCTACAACGCGTTCAACCAGGCGATGGCGTTCGTGAAGCAGGACAAGTCGCGCGAGGTGCCCGTGCATCTGCGCAATGCGCCGACCAAGCTGATGAAGGAACTCGGCTACGGCCACGCGTATCGCTACGCGCATGACGAGCCGAATGCCTATGCGGCCGGCGAGTCGTATCTGCCGGAAGGGATGCGCGAGCCGCGCTGGTACAAGCCGGTGCCGCGCGGGCTCGAATCGAAGATCGCCGACAAGCTCGCGTGGCTGCGCGAGCTCGACCGCGAGGCCGGCAAGAAGGACTGACCGGCCGCGCGCGGCCCGACGGCCGGTGCTGCCTGGGGGCGTGTCAGCGCCGGCGGCCCGGCTGCTGCTTCCAGTACTCGAACGGCTCCTCGTGGCAGTCGATGTCGAGCTCGGCGACCCGTGCGTGCAGGCGCGCCTGCGCATCGGCGATCGCGAGGTTGTAGATTGCCGGCGCGATTTCCTCGACGAAGAAGTGCAGCAGCGCACCGGCCTGGATGTTGCCGATCGGCTCGTCCATGTTTTCTGTGAAATAGCGTTGCAGCGACGCGATCGCGCGGTCGCGAACATCCTTGTCCAGTTCGATGGCCATCGGGTTCCCTCGGGTGATGGTGATGCGAAGACGGGTGCGTTGCCCGCCGCGTTGCGCCCGGCCGGGGCGGCTGTCGCGCGCTGCGCCGCGGCGTCGCGCAACGCGCTTCGCCGGCTGCCGGCGCGCCGGCCGGCAATGCGATACTGCCACGCCCGTCGCGCGTTTGCGGCACTGTCCATCCGGCCAATGCCGTGGCGGCCCCGCGGTGCGTTAGAATTCCCGTCTTACACAACGATTTTCCAAGTCCTCCCATGCTCGACATCCAGTTGCTGCGCAAAGACCTCGACGGCGTCGCGAAGCGCCTCGCCGATCGCGGCTACACCCTCGACGTCGCCGCGTTCTCCGCGCTCGAAGCGGAACGCCGTGCGATCCAGACCCGTACCGAAGAGCTTCAGGCGCGCCGCAACAGCCTGTCGAAGCAGATCGGCGCGATGAAGGGGAAGGGCGAGGACACGTCGGCCGTCATGGCCGAAGTCGGCGGGATCGGCGACGAAATGAAGGCGTCGGAGGCCAAGCTCGGCGAGATCCAGACGCGCCTGTCCGACCTGATGCTGGGCATGCCGAACATCGCGCACGAAAGCGTGCCGGTCGGCAAGGACGAAGCCGACAACGTCGAAGTGCGCCGCTGGGGCACGCCGCGCCAGTTCGACTTCGAGGTGAAGGATCACGTCGACGTCGGCACGCCGCTCGGCCTCGATTTCGAAACCGGCGCGAAGCTCGCCGGCGCACGCTTCACGATGCTGCGCGGCTCGATCGCACGCCTGCACCGCGCGCTCGCGCAGTTCATGATCGACACGCACACGCTGCAGCACGGCTACAGCGAGACATACACGCCGTACATCGTGAATCCCGAGATCCTGTACGGCACGGGCCAGCTGCCGAAGTTCGCGGACGACATGTTCCGCGTCGAGAAGGGCGGCGCCGAAAACACGATCACGCAGTACCTGATCTCCACGTCCGAGATTTCGCTGACGAACACCGTGCGCGAGTCGATCGTCGAAGGCTCCGCGCTGCCGATCAAGCTGACCGCGCATTCGCCGTGCTTCCGCTCGGAAGCCGGTTCGTACGGCCGCGACACGCGCGGGATGATCCGCCAGCACCAGTTCGACAAGGTCGAGATGGTGCAGGTCGTCGCGCCCGACGCGTCGTATGCGGCACTCGACGAGATGGTCGGCCACGCGGAGGCGATCCTGCAGAAGCTCGGCCTGCCGTACCGCGTGATCACGCTGTGCACGGGCGACATGGGCTTCTCGGCCGCGAAGACGTTCGACCTCGAAGTGTGGCTGCCCGCGCAGAACACCTATCGCGAGATCTCGAGCTGTTCGAACACCGAGGCGTTCCAGGCGCGGCGGATGCAGGCGCGTTTCCGCAACGCGCAGGGCAAGCCGGAACTCGTGCATACGCTGAACGGCTCCGGTCTCGCGGTCGGCCGCACGCTCGTCGCGGTGCTGGAGAACTACCAGAATGCCGACGGTTCGGTCACGGTGCCCGAGGCGCTGCGTCCGTACATGGGCGGCATGGAGCGAATCGAAGCGCCTGCGCAGGCGTCGTGAGATCGCTGCGCGATCGGTCCCGAACGGGCTCGCAAAAAATTTTGCAAAAAACGCTTGTGAGTTCCGAAGAGATCGTTCTATAATCTTTTCTTTCCCGGACACGACCAACCGGGAAATGAAGCAGCAAGGAAGGAGAGGTGGCAGAGTGGTCGAATGTACCTGACTCGAAATCAGGCGTACGGTTTCCCCGTACCGTGGGTTCGAATCCCACCCTCTCCGCCAAAATACGAAGCCCCGTGATCCGGAAGGATCACGGGGTTTTTCGTTTTGGTCGCCCGACGGCAAGCGTGGATGCGATGTGCGGTACGCGCGTACCGATTGGCCGGCGCTCGCTTGGGCGTTGTTGCCTCGGTTCCCGCCGCCCCCGGATCGCCACGGGCTTCGTGCTCGACCCGCACGGTTCCCGTCTCCGCTTGCCCGCTTCAGCCTTGACCTCGCGCGCCGTTAACAGCCGTCGGCGGCTCGCGCTTTGTGCGCGCTCGCCGTTCTCCGACGATCCAAGGTCCCATGAAGCTGAGCTACAAGATTCCCCTCGCATTCGCCATTGCGCTGCTGCTGATGTTCTGCGGCGCGCTGTACGGCATCCGCATTCTCAATCGCTCGATCGACACGTTCGCGAACGACGTGCAGACGCACGTTGCCGACGAGCGGCTCGTATCGGCCACGCTCGTGCAGTTCAAGCTGCAGGTGCAGGAATGGAAGGACACGCTGCTGCGCGGCAAGCAGCCCGACAAGCTCGACAAGTACTGGCAGGCATTCCAGACGCGTGAGCGCACGGTAGACACGCTCGCCGCGCAACTCGTCGGAGAGCTGCCGCCCGGCGAGAGCCGGACGCTCGTCGAGCAGTTCATGCGCGCGCATGTGACGATGGGCGACGGCTACCGGCGCGGGTTCGACGCGTTCAAGGCCGCGGGCTTCGAGCCGACGGCCGGGGACGCGGCCGTGGCGGGCGTCGACCGGGCGCCCGCCGCGCTGCTCGAGCGCGCGGCGAAGGCGATCGCCGACGAGAGTGCTGCCGTGTCGGCGCAAGCGAGCCGCGATGCGCGCCACGCGACCGCGGCGAGCGTCGTGCTGATGCTGATCGTGCTCGGCATCGCGATGATCGGTGCATTCCTGTTCAGCCGCGCGATCCTGCGGCCGCTCGATCGCGCCGTGGCCTGTGCACAGGCGGTGGCCGGCGGCGACCTGACGCGCGACGTCGACGCGGCCGGCCGCGACGAGATCGCCGATCTGCTGCGCGCATTGAAGACGATGCAGGCGAGCCTGTCGGGTGTCGTGCTCGAGGTGCGTACGCATGCCGAAGCCGTCGCGACCGCGAGCGCGCAGATCGCGGCGGGCAATCGCGATCTGTCATCGCGCACCGAGGCGCAGGCTGCGTCGCTCGAGGAAACCGCGGCCAGCATGACCGAACTGACGGGCATCGTGCGCCAGTCGGCCGAACACGCGCAGCATGCGGCGCAGCTCGCACGCGACGCATCGGACATCGCGTCCGCGGGCGGCGGCGTGATGACGGACGCGGTCGGCACGATGAGCGGGATTGCCGCCAGCGCGGCGAAGGTCGGCGAGATCATCGCGGTCATCGACGGCATCGCATTCCAGACCAACATCCTCGCGCTGAACGCGGCCGTCGAGGCGGCGCGCGCGGGCGAGCAGGGGCGCGGCTTTGCGGTCGTCGCGTCGGAGGTGCGCACGCTCGCGCAGCGCAGCGCGGCCGCCGCGAAGGAGATCAAGGCGCTGATCGAGCAATCGACGCGGCGGGTCGACGAGGGCGCTGTGTTGATCGCGCGCGCGGGCGAATCGATCCACGAGATCGTCGGCGCGGTGCAGCGGGTCACGTCGATCGTCGGCGAGATCTCGTCCGCTTCGCAGGAGCAAAGCGGCGGCATCCAGCAGGTGAACGTCGCGGTCACGCAAATGGATGAAGCGACGCAGCGCAATGCGGCGCTGGTCGAACAGGCGTCGGCGGCGACGCAGGCGCTGGCCGAGCAGGCGAGCGCGCTGCGGCACGCGGTCGCCGTGTTCAGGCTGCCGCAGGCCGCGTGACGATATTGCCGACCGCGACCGCGACCGCGACCGCGACCGCGACCGCGACCGCGCCGTCCTGCGTCACCCCACGGCCGAATACTGCGCGAGCACGCGAGCGCGGATCGATGGCTTGATGTTCGATTGCGCCATGTTGCCGCCATAGTGCGCGACGACACGCGGATTCATCACGCGATACCAGAGCGGCGGCACATAGGCGAACAGGATCATCGTCGCGTAGCCGGCCGGCAGTTGCGGCGAGTCGTCGAAGTGTCGCAGCGCCTGGTACGAGCGCGTCGGGTTCGCGTGATGGTCGGCGTGCCGCTGCAACTGGTACAGGAACAGGTTGGTGACGACGTGATTGCTGTTCCACGAATGCTGCGGCGTGCAGCGCTCGTAGCGGCCGCTCGGCAGCTTGCGGCGGCCGAGCCCGTAGTGCTCGACGTAGTTGACGACTTCGAGCAGCGACGCGCCGTACACGGCCTGGATCACGAGGAACGGGATCACGATCTTGCCGGCCATCGCGATCGCGATGGCCCACACGACGACGGTCATCGCCCACGCGTGCAGCACCTCGTTGCGCCAGGTCCACGGCGAATGCCCGAGCCGCTCGAGGCGTGCCTTCTCGAGCCGCCACGCCGAGCGGATGCTGCCCGTCACCGTGCGCGGCAGGAAGGCCCAGAACGATTCGCCGTAGCGCGCGCTCGCCGGATCCTCGGCCGTCGCGACGCGCACGTGATGGCCGCGGTTGTGCTCGACGAAGAAGTGCCCGTACGCCACCGGCGCGAGCGTGACTTTCGCGAGCCAGCGCTCGAAGCGGCTGGTCTTGTGCCCGAGTTCGTGCGCGGTGTTGATCGAGATGCCCGTCGCGGCGCCGAGCGACAGCGCGAAGCCGACGTAGTCGTACCACGCGAGCGCATGCGTGCCGACGATCCGCACGCACATGAAGAACGCGATGTATTCGACCAGCGTCGCGAGATAGACGATGTAGCGGTAGTAGCGCTCGCGTTCGAGATGCGGGACGACGGCTTCGGGCGGATTGTCGCGATCGTCGCCGATCAGCGTGTCCAGGACCGGGATCACGCCGAACGCGAACAGCGGGCCGAACCACCAGAACACGTGGAGGCCCGTCGACAGCGCGAGCTGGGCCGAGAGGATCGGCAGCGTGATCGTCACCGCGCCGAGCAGCCACAGATAACGTTTGCCATCCGACCAGCCCGAGGCCGATGCGTCGGTCATTGCCATTGTCTTCCTCCATTTCGGGGCCGGCTCCTGCGTATGCGGGTGCGGCGGCCGAGTGACGCGCTTGTCGTCGTTCGAATCGTCGTGGGTCCGCGGCACCGGATCGGTGGTCCGGTTGTGCCAGTTATACGACCGTCGCGCGCGCTTTCCAAACCCTGCCGCTAGGCGGGCGACTCCAAACGGCGGCCCGTGCAGGACGCGGGCCGGGAGGGGCCTGCGCCACGGTGATTGAAACAGGCCGGAGCGGGCCCGATCCGCTCGTGCGGCCGGTATTCTCGTCGGATGAATACGTGAGGCCACACGCGCGAGTATCCGGCGGCGCGGTCCGCAACGAATGTTGCAATGCAATAAGTGCGACGCGACATCGCGTGGCGGCGCGGCTTTTTGGGATACATATATTACGGATCATTACGGCGCCGCCGCGGGGTAACGTTGGACCTTGACCGCATGAATGCCATGCATGACAAGGCGGGCGGGGCGACGCGTCCGACTTCGCCGTTCGGACTGCCATGCGTCGCGGCCCGTCGACGCGTCGATGCTGCACCCGCACACCTGCGCGTGCGCGACGCGTGCTGCCTTTCGATCCGCGCTGGCATTTGAAAATTACGATTTGACTCATGCCCCGCTTTCGGTTGAAGCTAGTAACTTGCTGTCCGAAGGGGGCTGTGCCTGCATGAGTTCGACCTTGACCGTTCGTCGTATCGCTGCCGACCAGGGCGGCGTGTATCGCGAACTCCGCGCCGCATCGCTGCGTGAGCCCTACGCGCCCGGCGAAGCGCCGGAGGCCGAATTGCTGAACGTCGATTCCGACGCGGCGGCGGCCATCGCCGCGCTGCGTGCCGCGTCCGACGAGTCGACGACTTTCCTGCTGTACACCGAAGGCCATCCGGCCGGCATGATCGGCGCGTATTTCGACACGACGCCCGAGCGGCGCGCGTTCGTCAGCGAGCTGTGGGTCGCGCATGCAGTCCGCCACCTGCGCGGCGGCGTGCTGTTGCTGGAAACGGCTACCGCGTGGCTGGCCGAACGCGGGGCGCGGGACGTCTACGCATGGATCGCCGATGCGAACCGCAACGCGATCCGTTTCTACGAACGCGCGGGCTTCGGCAACACGGGCGAGCATGCGCCGATCGCGCGGATGCCCGGCGCGATGAAGTCGTTGTTCGTGTCGCACTTCAACACACCCTGACGCATGAATGCGCGGGCCGCACGGCGTGATGAAAGCCCGGCCGCCCGCCCGACTGCCCGCCTGCCGGTTGCGCGCTCGCCGCGACCGTCGCCCCCCGGCTCCCCAAAAATAATGGCCGCACGCGTGGACGCCTGTAAAATACGCAAAAATTTTTTGCAGAGTGTCCATGTCGCTTAAAAAATCGCCATTCTTCGAGCTGCGCAGCGGATCGGTCGATACGTTGCTGTTCACCGTGAAGACGACCGATCTCGACGCGTTGCGTACCGAACTGGTCAAGCGCTTCGAAGCGACTCCCGAGTTTTTCGCCGACGATGTCGTCGCGATCGACGTCCGCCGCCTCGCGGACGGCGAACGCGTCGCGCTCGCCGACATCCGCCAGATGCTGAACGACGTGCGGATGCGCCCGGTGGGCGTCGTCGCGCTGGCCACGCAGGGCTGGGCGGGGGAAGCCGGCCTGCCGTTGCTCGAGGCGCGCGATCGCCGCGTGTCGGCCGCGAAGCCGGCCGACGAAGCGGAGCCGGCGCCCGTCGCGGCCCCGGCCGCTGCCGCGGCAGCCGAACCGGCGCCGGAACCTGCGCCGACGCCGGTTGCGGCGGGCGGCCAGACGCTGGTGATCGATCGGCCGCTGCGTTCGGGGCAGCAGATTTACGCGAAAGGAGACCTCGTGGTGCTGGCGCCGGTCAGTCACGGCGCCGAGATCATCGCGGAAGGCAACATCCACATCTACGCGCCGTTGCGCGGCCGCGCACTCGCGGGCGTGCACGGCAATCACGACGCGCGCATTTTCTGCACGTGTCTGGAGCCGGAACTGATTTCGATCGCGGGTATCTATCGAACGGCCGAGAACCCGTTGCCCGCCGACATACTGGGCAAATCGGTGCAGATCCGGCTCGAAGAGGAAAAACTGATGATCGAACCGCTGCGCCTGACGTGATTCACGCGGCACGCTCCGGGTCGATCGGCTCTCATTGACGAACACAGGGTATTGGGTAAATGGCAAAAATCATCGTGGTGACTTCGGGCAAGGGCGGCGTGGGCAAGACGACGACCAGCGCGAGCTTCGCGTCCGGCCTCGCGCTGCGCGGCCACAAGACGGCCGTGATCGACTTCGACGTCGGCCTGCGCAACCTCGATCTCATCATGGGCTGCGAGCGTCGCGTGGTGTATGACCTCGTCAACGTGATCCAGGGCGAAGCGAACCTGAACCAGGCGCTGATCAAGGACAAGAAGTGCGAGAACCTGTTCATCCTGCCGGCATCGCAGACGCGCGACAAGGATGCGCTCACGCGTGACGGCGTCGAGAAGGTGCTGAACGACCTGGTCGCGATGGACTTCGAATACATCGTCTGCGACTCGCCGGCCGGTATCGAGGCGGGCGCGCTGCACGCGATGTACTTCGCGGACGAAGCGCTGATCGTCACGAACCCGGAAGTGTCGTCGGTGCGCGACTCGGACCGCATTCTCGGCATCCTGTCGTCGAAGACGAAGCGCGCGGCCGAAGGCAAGGATCCGATCAAGGAACACCTGCTGATCACGCGCTACAGCCCGAAGCGCGTGAGCGAAGGCGAGATGCTGTCGCTCGAGGACATCAGCGAGATCCTGCGCATCAAGCTGATCGGCGTGGTGCCGGAATCGGAAGCCGTGCTGCACGCATCGAACCAGGGTTTGCCGGCCGTGCACATCGACGGCACCGACGTCGCGGAAGCATACAAGGACGTCGTCGCGCGCTTCCTCGGCGAGGACAAGCCGCTGCGCTTCACCGATTATCAGAAGCCGGGCCTGCTGCAGCGCCTCTTCGGCAGCAAGTAACGGAGGCCGCCCATGTCCATCCTTTCGTTTCTCCTCGGCGAGAAGAAGAAGTCCGCATCGGTCGCGAAGGAGCGCCTGCAGCTCATCATCGCGCACGAGCGGGTCGGCGGCCGGCCGCCGGCCGATTACCTGCCGGCGCTGCAGAAGGAGCTGGTCGCGGTCATCTCGAAGTACGTCCATATTTCGAACGATGACATCCGCGTGAGCCTCGAGCGCCAGGACGATCTCGAAGTCCTCGAAGTGAAGATCGAGATTCCGCAAGCCTGACCGCTGTCTGTCCCCCCGCACGGTGGCGCCTGCCGCCGTGCGCGTCTTACGCCCTGTTGCACTTTCGGGCGCGCCGTAACACGGCGTCTGTCGGCCGTTGGTCGACCTCCCGCATTGAACGAATACGCTCGCGTCATTTTTCAATCAGGAGGTCGTGATGGCTGTCTCTACCGTTCAACGCCGTATCGTTTCGCTCGCGCTGTTCGCCGCGGGCCTGTCAGCCGTCGCCGCGCCGCTCGCCGCACGCGCGGACGAAATCCTCGTCGGTACGCCGGTGATGGTGCAGTCGGGCCGGATGCTCGTCGCCGAACCGGTGGCCGCGCCCGCCGAGGAAATCGTCGTCGTCGCGCCGAACGCGCCGCCGCCGGTGCGCTACGAGGTCGTGCCCGACGCACGCGTCGGCTATGTGTGGGAGCGCGGTCACTGGCGCTGGGATCATGGCCGCTACGTCTGGATCGGCGGCCGCTGGGAAACCGAGCGTATCGGCATGCACTGGGTGCCGGGCCACTGGGATCAGCGCGGCCCGAACTGGTTCTGGACGCGCGGCCACTGGGCCTGACGGAGGCGCGCGATGAAACGAACCGCCCTTGCCATTGCGCTCGTCGCGATCACGCTCGCCGGCTGTATCGTCGTGCCGGCGCGGCCCGTCTACTATCGGCCCGCCCCGGTGGTGATCTACTGAGGGGCGCGCGGGCCCGTCTGCGCCGGGCCGCTCGCGCCGGAAGCAGTCGTGTTGGAAGCGGTCGTGCCGGAAGCGGTCGTGCCGGAACCGGACGGTCCGTCGTCGTGCGACGTCGCGGGCGTGTGCGTGGCGGCGTTGCCGGCCGCCGGGGCCTGCGGCTCGCCACCGTCCCGTTCGCGCAGCGTATCGAGCGGATCGGCGGGCGCGGCGGCCGCATCCTGCGGCTCGACGACGCCGGCCGCAGCCGCCGGCGCCGCGGCGGGTTCAGCGGCGGCCGCGGGCGGCGCGAGATAGCGCTGCGCGAGTGTTTCGTAGAGCGGCGGCGCGAAGAAGCGCGCCATCCGGCTCGACACCAGCGCGGTCGCCATCAGCGAAATCACGAGCGCGTGACCGTTGATCATCTCCATCACGATCACGAACGACGTGATCGGCGACTGCGTGACCGCCGCGAGATAGCCGACCATCGCGAGCGCGATCAGCATCGGCAGGCTCATGTCGCCGAACACGAGGTGCAGCAGGTTGCCGAACCCGGCGCCGATCGACAGCGACGGCGCGAAGATCCCGCCCGGAATGCCCGGCAGGTACGACGCGACCATCGACACCATCTTGAGGAACGGATAGAGCACCGACAGCCGTTCATGGCCGTCGAGCAGGCCGCGCGCCTCGGCATAGCCGCTGCCGAACGTCGTCCCGCCCGACACGAGGCCGACGACGGCGATCACGAAGCCGCACAGCGCCGCGAACGCGATCGGGCGCTCGCGATACAGGCCGAGCAGGCGCGCGGGCAGCCAGCGCCCTGTATTGAGCAGCAGCCAGCTGAAGAGGCCGCCCGCGACGCCGGTCACGAGCGCGGTGACGAGCACGGCGACGGCGAGCATCTTCGGGAAATGCTGGCCGGCGTCGATCGTGCCGAAGTACGTGTAGTTGCCGTTCAGGCCCAACGCGACGACGCCGGCGAGGATGATCGCGGTGATCAGCACGCCGCTTGCGCGGGCGGAGAAGCTGCGGGTGAGTTCCTCGATCGCGAACACGATCCCGGCGAGCGGCGTATTGAATGCGGCCGACAGGCCGGCCGCCGCGCCGGCGAGCACGAGCTGCCGTTCGATCTGCGCGTTCGAGCGCGGGTAGAAGCGCCGCAGGTTGAACATCAGCGACGCGCCGACCTGCACGGTCGGGCCTTCGCGTCCGATCGTGAAGCCGCCGAGAATGCCCATGAACGAGATCAGGACCTTGCCGAACAGGATGCGCAGGGTCAGCAGCCGCGCGCCGAATGCGCCCGGGCTCGCATGCAGCGTTGCAATGACCTGCGGGATCCCGCTGCCTTCGGCGCCGCGGAAGAAGCGGCGCGTGAGCCATGCCGACGCGGCGGCGATCGACGGCGTCACCAGCAGCGGCAGCCACGCGGCGTGGTCGCGCATCGTGCGGAACGTGTCGTAGCCCCAGTCGATCAGCCGCGCGTACAGCACGGCCGCGAGGCCCACGGCGATCGCGCCGAGCCAGAACACGCCGTACTGGCGCCAGATCCGCAGCGAGCGGCGGGTGAGGGCGGGAAACAACCCGGAAAGCAGGGCAGGAAGGGCGGGGCGTTGCATCGGCGGAAGCCGGGAGGGCAAAGCACGCATTATAAAAAGAACCCGATGCAGCCGGGGCTCGACAAATCCTCACAAAAGCGTCGCACTTTGTTGCAAATGTAATGCTGGCGTAATGTATCAACGCGGCAACCGTCGTTAGCATCACCAAATGGCCGGCCCACCCCATTCATCATAAGAAAAGTGAAACGCATCCTCATCGTGAAAGTGACGTCGCTCGGCGACGTCGTCCAGACGCTGCCTGTCGTCGCGGACCTCCACCGTGCCTTTCCGGGCGTAACGGTCGACTGGGCCGTCGACGAATCGTGCGCCGAGGTCGTGCGCTGGCATCCGGGTGTGAGCAAGGTGCTTTGCGCGCCGTTGCGGCGGTTCAAGAAGCTCCGCAATGGCGGCGACCTGAAGGCGATCTCGGCGTCGATCGGCGCGCTGCGCGCGCACCGCTACGATGCGGTCATCGACCTGCACGGCGTCTACAAGAGCGCGATCATCTCGGCACTCGCGCGTGCCGCGCGCCGCGTCGGCTATCAGACGCAGGATCTCGGCGAGGCGGGTGCCCGCTTCGCCTACTCGCATCGCTTCGGCCCGCGGCCGGACTGCGACGCGTGGCACGGGATGCGCGTGAGCGCCGGCGAGGCGCTGGGCTATGTCCCCGAAGGCATCGCCGCTTACGGGATCGTCCCGCCGCAGGATGCGAACCTGCCGCCCGCCGTGACCGACGGCGCGCCGTTCATGCTGCTGTTTCACGCGACGTCCAATCCGGACAAGCAATGGCCCGCCGACCACTGGGCCGCGCTGGCTACGCAGATGATGGCGCGCGGCGTGCGCGTGCTGGTGCCGTGGGGATCGGCAGCCGAACACGACGATGCGCAGGACATTGCCGCGCGTGCGCCGGGCGCGATCGTGCTGCCGGCGATGTCGGTGCGTGAACTGGGTGCGGCCATCGGCCGGGCCGCGCTCGTGGTGGGCGTCGATACCGGGTTCGTGCATATGGCGCACGCGCTGCAGCGGCCGACCGTGATGATTTTCGTCGCGACGTCGCGTCACCATTGCGGCATCGGCGGCGCGCCGAACGCGCTGTCGATCGGCGAACCGGGCGCGCCGCCGTCGGTTGCGCAGGCACTCGATGCGATCGATACGGTCGGGCCGGCCTATGGCGCGCTGCGTGACCGGCTGACGGCCTAGGGCCAGCGCAAGCCCGTTATCGGTGTGAACCGGCTCCGGGGAAGCGGGCCGCGCGTTCAGGCGAGCAGCGCTTCGACCGTCATCACCGCGGCGACGGCGGCCAGGTTGGCGAGAAGCGCCTCGAACAGGAGCCCGCGCCAGGTTTTCGGCCGGAAGCGCGCCGCGAGCAGCAGGGCGCCACCCAGCGCGAGCGCCAGGATCAGGACGAGGTCGGCGTTGCCGAGGTGGAGGTTCATTGCGGCTGTTCCTTCAGCGGATGGATCCGGGGGGCGTGACGGCGCCCCCGGATCGAGTATAGGCGGCGCCCCCCGCCGCACAACCCGGGGCGCCCCGAGGGCTCAGACGAGCGATGCGTCGCGGGTTTCGCGCATCAGCAGCACGCCGACCAGGCTGATTGCCGCCGCAACCGACACGTAGCCGCCGACCCACGACAGGCCGCCGCGCGCGGCGAGCAGCTGCGCGATGTACGGCGCGATCGACGCGCCGAGGATCCCGCCGAGGTTGTACGCGACGCCCGCGCCCGTATAGCGCACGTTGGTCGGGAACAATTCGGGCAGCAGCGCGCCCATCGGCGCGAACGTCACGCCCATCAGGAACAGCTCCAGCGTCAAAAACAACGCGACGAGCGGCATCGAGCCGCTGCCGAGCAGCGGCTCCATCGCGAAGCCGGACAACAGCGCGGCGATCGCGCCGACGACCAGCACCGGCCTGCGGCCGAAGCGGTCCGAGGCCCACGCCGACAGCGGCGTCGCGAGCCCCATGAACACGACCGCGAAGCACAGCAGGCCGAGGAAGCTCTGGCGCGGAATATGCAGCGTCGACACGCCGTACGACAGCGAGAATACCGTCGAGATATAGAACAGCGTGTAGCAGACCACCATCGCGAGCGCGCCGAGCAGCGTCGGCTGCCAGTGTTGCGTGACGAGCGTCGCGACCGGCACGCGCACGCGCTCGTTGCGCTCGAGTGCGGCCTGGAACGCCGGCGTCTCGCTGATCTTCAGCCGCACGTACAGGCCGAGCACGACGAGCACCGCGCTGACGAGGAACGGGATGCGCCAGCCCCAGCTGCGGAATTGTTCGTCGGACAGCGACAGCGCGAGCGCGAAGAACAACCCGTTCGACATCAGGAAGCCCACCGACGGGCCCAGCTGCGGGAACATCCCGAACCAGCCGCGCTTGCCTTGCGGCGCGTGCTCGGTCGCGAGCAGCGCCGCACCGCCCCATTCGCCGCCGAGGCCGATCCCCTGGCCGAAGCGCAGCACGCACAGCAGCACCGGTGCGAGCGCACCGATCGTGTCGTAGCCGGGCACGAAGCCGATCGCGGTGGTGGACACGCCCATCACGAGCAGCGACGCGACGAGCGTCGATTTGCGGCCGATGCGGTCGCCGAAGTGGCCGAACAGGAACGAGCCGATCGGCCGCGCGATGAACGCGATGCCGAACGTGACGAATGCGGACAGCGCCTGTGCGGTCGCGGAGCCGTGCGGAAAGAACACGGGGCCGATGACGAGTGCCGCGGCGGTCGCGTACACGTAGAAGTCGTAGAACTCGATTGCGGTGCCGATGAAGCTCGCGAACACGATGCGCCGGTGGCTGACGGCGCCGGCCGAACCGGTTGCGTGTGCAACGGCCGGGGGAGATGCGGACATGGATGTCTCCGTTTTGTCGTTGGGCGGTCGGCCGGGTGAGCGCTCGGGCAGGCGGACGCCTGCCGGGAGCGGCCGAGCGGATGAGGCGGCTGCGTGGACGCGCGGCGTGGCGCGGACGTCACCCGCCGGTCGACGATGGAGACGGATAAGTCGCCGCCGCCCGGTGCCGGCGTGGTCGGCTCGCATGCCGGGTGCGGCGCGCGAACGCGCGCGGGAGGGTGGCCGCGCGATTGCGGAAAATTATAGCCAGCGCCGCGACATGGCGGCAATCGCGGGCGGGCGCGGGCTCAGTCGATCGATTGCGCCTGCGCGGATGCGGTGCTTTGCAACTGGAAGTGGCCGTCGTCGTTGAACAGCCAGCCTTCCATCATCTCGAGCCGGCCATTGCCGTCCAGCAGTTTCGACGGCGGTGGCGGCAGCGGCGCCGACCGGCGCAGCGACGCGAGCGCGAGCGCTTCCGCTTCGCTGTCGCCGTTGCTGCGATAGACGGACGCGTTGACGAGGTGGCCGCTGCGATCGACGGTGAACGCGACGACGACGAGCGAGCGCAGCATCGCCTGCGGCATCCCGTGCGACACGGCGGACGGATTGTGCTCGGCGACGCACTGCGCGACTTCCACGCGGTACTGGTCGCGATTCGCGCTGCGGATGACCGACGGAATCGTCAGGACCGAGCGCAGCGACGGGGGCGGCGTGATCGTGCAGGCGGCAAGCATGACGGCGGCGACCAGCGCGGCAATGCGCAGCCGGTCGACGCCCGGGCAGGGAAGAGAGGGCATGGGGGAGTGCCGGAGGGTGACTATGAAAAAATGATAGGCGCCTGCGCGCGGCGCGTTATCGGGACAAACGCATAGCACGCGAAGCGCGATGTGCCGATTCGCGGATGACGGCGATTCGGCGGGGCTTCCGGCGGGTATCGCGACGCGATGTGACATGACACGTGACCATGCGGGCACGACGATTGCGCACGCGCGGCGCGTGCGGGACGCACGGCAGCGGCGAACTCGACCGGCTCAGTAGCCGTGTGTCACGAGCGATAGAACGGACAGGTCCGGATGCGTGCCGTCGATGATGGTCTTGCCGATGTGCACGGCTTCATGCACCGCTTCCTCGACGCTCGCGAAGCTTTCTTCGCCGTCCGCATGGAACGGCACGGCATGATCCGGCAGCGCGGGGTTCACGCCCGGATGGCAGACATAGCCGGTGTAGGTGTAGCGCGCATCGCTGCCGGGGACGAGGCCCGGCACCACATGGATCTCGAAGCCTTCGTAATCGACGTGATCGGGCGCTGTCGACAGTTCGGTCATGGCGGTCTCCGTGTGCCGCACGCACGGATGGCGCGGGCGGCATCGAATCGCGGCGGCGGTCGTGTCGCCGTGCTGATCGAATTCTAGGCGATGGCGGGCCGGCCCGTGAGGGCTGCGCGCGTCGCTTGCGGCCACGTTGAGCGTGGCGCGGGCGGTGCGTGTTACCGCGTGCAGCGCGCGTCCTTGCGCTGCACCACGAGGATCACCGGATACTTCTGGCCGTGCTCGAGTTCCACCGGCGCGACGACCGTCAGCGTCGCCGGGTCGGAATCGTCGTACACGCTGACCTGCTCGTTGCGGATGTAGGTCACGCCGGTGCAGTTCGACGCGCGCCCGTCATCCGACACCTTGCACTGGAGTTCGTTTTCCTTCAGGTAGTTGTACGGCGTCGGGCTCGCGAGATATTCGCGCAGGCCGCGCGGCGAGCCGCCGACGCCCTTCACGTACGCGATCGCGCACGACGGTGTTGGCGCGTCGGTGCCGGAGGCGGAATCGGCGGCCGCTGCGTGCGTGCCGACGGCGGCCAGCAGGGCGACGAGCGACGAGGCGATGAAGGGCTTCATGACGTGGATTTCCCGTTTCGCGAATCGGAGCGCCGGATTGTAACGGCATCGGGCGAGATGCGTCGGCAGGCAGAGGCGGGCAGCGTGCGCGGCGCGCCGCGGACAAACAAAAACCCCGTCATTCGATGAATGGACGGGGTTGAGCGAACTTCCTGGCGGAAGCGGTGAGATTCGAACTCACGGACAGTTTCCCGTCGCCGGTTTTCAAGACCGGTGCCTTAAACCGCTCGGCCACGCTTCCACACGAGGCGGCATTGTAACCGAAATGCCGCCTCGTTCCGCTTCAATCGTCACGCAGGAACAATTCCTGCAAGTCGTTGAGGAAACGCTGGCCGAGCGGCGTCGGCGCGATCTGCGCGAAATCGCGCGTGATCAGCCCGCGCCGTTCCGCTTCCTTCAGTGCCGGCTCGATCGTGCTGATCGGCAAGCCCGTGCGTTCGCCGAAGCTGTGGACGGGAAAGCCCTCGACGAGCCGCAGCGTGTTCAGCATGAATTCGAACGGCAGGTCGCGCGCGCCGACTTCACGCTCTTCCTGAACCGGCGTGCCGGCCATCGCCTGTTCGATGAAGGTGGCCGGATGCTTGTAGCGTGCCTGCCGCAGGATCCGATTCGGGAACGACAGCTTCGTGTGCGCGCCCGCGCCAATCCCGAGATAGTCGCCGAAGCGCCAGTAGTTCAGGTTGTGCTTGCACTGACGATTCGGCTTCGCGTACGCCGACACTTCGTAGCGGTCGTAGCCGGCCTCGGCCGTGCGCGCGTGGATCCATTCCTGCATGTCGGCCGACGCGTCGTCGTCGGGCACCGCGGGCGGAAACTTCGCGAACAGCGTGTTCGGCTCGAGCGTCAGGTGATACAGCGACAGATGCGGCGGCGCGTACGACAGCGCGGTCTCGATGTCGGCCCGGCATTCGTCGAGCGTCTGGTTCGGCAGCGCGAACATCAGGTCGAGGTTGAAGTTGTCGAACGTCTTCGCGGCGATCTCGACGGCCGCGCGCGCCTGCGCGGTGTCGTGAATCCGGCCGAGCGCTTTCAGATGGCCTTCGTTGAAGCTCTGGATGCCGACCGACAGGCGGTTCACGCCGCTCGCGCGGAATTGCGCGAACTTCGCGGCCTCGAACGTGCCCGGGTTCGCCTCGAGCGTGATCTCGGCGTCGGCATCGAGCGGCAGCAGCGCGCGCACGTCGGACAGCAGCCGGTCGAGGCCGGCCGCGGACAGCAGGCTAGGCGTGCCGCCGCCGATGAACACCGTATGCACCTGCCGGCCCCAGACGAGCGGCAGCGCCTGTTCGAGATCGGCGCGCAGCGCATCGAGGTACTCGGTTTCCGGAAACCGCTCGCCTTTCCACTCGTGCGAGTTGAAATCGCAGTACGGGCACTTGCGCACGCACCACGGAAAATGCACGTACAGCGCGAGCGGCGGCAGCGACGTGAGCCGTACCTGCCCGGGCGACGTGAAAGTCGCGACGACGCGCGCGCCGGTTTCCGCCGCCTGGCTCATGCGGCCTCCGGTTGCGAATGCGTGACGAGGACGATCATGCCGGTTCCTCCGCGAGCCGCGCGAGCAGCGCCTTCAGCGCGAGCGCGCGATGGCTGTGCGTGTTCTTCACGGCCGGCTCGAGTTCGGCCGCCGTCGCGCCGAGCGACGGCAGGTGGAAATACGGGTCGTAGCCGAATCCGTGCTCGCCGCGCGGCGTGTCGACGATTTCGCCCAGCCAGCGACCTTCGGCGAACAGCGGTTCGGGATCGTCCGCGTGGCGCACCAGCGCGAGCACGCAGCAATAGTATGCGCGTCGGTCTGCGACGCCGCGCAGCTGCTCGACGAGGTACGCATTGTTGGCCGCGTCGCCCTTGGCGCCGCCCGCGCGCTGCGCGTAGCGCGCCGAATAGACGCCCGGTGCGCCGCGCAGCGCGCGCACGCACAGCCCCGAATCGTCGGCGATCGCCGGCAGGCCGGTGAGCCGCGACGCGTGCCGCGCTTTCGTCAGCGCATTCTCGATGAACGTGCCGAACGGTTCTTCCGCCTCGGGCACGGCCAGGTCGCCCTGCGGCACGATCTCGATGCCGACCGTCGAGAACAGCGCGGTGAATTCGCGCAGCTTGCCGGCGTTGTTCGACGCGAGCACGATGCGCGACAGCGGCGCGAGGGTGCGATCATCAGACATGGCCGGCGCCCAGCACGTCCTTCTGCAGTTGCACGAGCTGGCCGATCCCGCTTTGCGCGAGGTCGAGCAGCGCGTTCATCTCGGCGCGCGAGAACGGCACGCCTTCGGCGGTGCCCTGGACTTCGACGAAGCCGCCGGCGCCCGTCATCACGACGTTCATGTCGGTATCGCACCGCGAATCTTCGGCGTAGTCGAGATCGAGCACGGGCGCGCCTTCGTACACGCCGACCGAGATCGCGGCGACGTGATCGGTGATCGGCGAGCGCGCGAGCTTGCCGGCCGCGATCAGCTTCGACACGGCGTCGTGCGCGGCGACGAAGGCGCCGGTGATGCTGGCCGTGCGCGTGCCGCCGTCGGCCTGGATCACGTCGCAGTCGATATGGATCGTGCGCGGCCCGAGCGCCTCCAGATCGAACACCGCGCGCAGCGCGCGGCCGATCAGGCGCTGAATTTCCTGCGTGCGGCCCGTCTGCTTGCCGCGCGCCGCTTCGCGGTCGCTGCGCGTGTGCGTCGCGCGCGGCAGCATCCCGTATTCGGCCGTCAGCCAGCCCTGGCCGCGATCGCGCAGGAATTCGGGCACGCGCTCGGCGACGCTCGCGGTGCAGATCACCTTGGTATCGCCGAATTCGACGAGTACCGAGCCTTCGGCGTGTTTCGTGTAGTGGCGCGTGAGGGCGACCTTGCGCAGTTCGTCGGCGCGGCGGCCGCTCGGGCGGGACAGGGAAGACGTCATGGGGGAATCGTGGACGGAAGAGGAAACCCCGATTTTAGCGCCGAACGGCAGGCGTGCCCGGCGGGGTGGGGCGCAAAAATGGGATAATGCGCGCTTCCCGCCCCGCGCCTTGCAATGCGCCGGGCGCCTCGACATATTCCCGCCCGTGAAGGGCACCCAGACGGCGAGACGAACCATGATCTACAGCATGACGGGCTATGCGAGCGCGACGCGCGAACTCGCGACGGCCACCGGCAACGGCGGCACCAGCGTGTCGGTCGAACTGCGCACCGTGAACTCGCGCTTCCTCGACCTGAATTTCCGCATGCCGGACGACGTGCGCGCGTGCGAACCCGCGCTGCGCGAAATGCTGATGAACAAGCTGTCGCGCGGCAAGGTCGACGTGCGCATCAACCTGCAGCGCGGCGAGCAGAGCATCGGTGCGGGCGCGCTGAACCAGACGGCGCTCGGCCAGCTCGCCGAGCTCGAGCGTTCGGTGCTCGATTCGTTCCCGGGCGTCGGCCGCCTGCGCGCGGGCGAGATCCTGCGCTGGCCGGGCGTGCTCGCCGAGAGCGGCGTGTCGGCGGAAGCGATCCGCGACGCGGTGCTCGCGTGCGGCAAGGAAGCGATCGGCGAGCTCGTCGTCGTGCGTTCGCGCGAAGGCGCGCAGCTGGCGACGATGCTGCTGTCGAACGTCACCGAAATGGAAGCGATCGTCGCGCGCATCACTCCGCTCGTGCCTGAGCTGATCGCGAAGCATCAGCAGAAGATCGTCGAGCGGCTGCAGGAAGCGCTCGGCATCGCGGCGCCCGAAGGCAGCGCGCCGATCGTCACGCGCGAGGAAGCCGCGGAACGCATTCGTCAGGAAGTGACGATGTACGGCATCCGGATCGACATCGCGGAAGAGCTGTCGCGGCTCACCGCGCACCTGAACGAAACGCGTCACGTGATCGAGAAGGGCGGCCGCGTCGGCAAGCGTCTCGACTTCATGATGCAGGAACTGAATCGCGAAGCAAACACGCTCGGCTCGAAGGCGGCGGCGAAGGAACTCGCCGACGCATCGATGGCGCTCAAGCTGTTGATCGAGCAGATGCGTGAGCAAGTGCAAAACCTGGAGTAAAGCAAGATGATCCACCCCACTCACGACGCACATACGCTTCACGCGGGCGTCTATCCCGGCAACCTGTTCATGGTCATCGCGCCGTCGGGTGCCGGCAAGTCGACGCTCGTGAACGCGCTGCTGTCGAAGGACAGCGACATCTGCCTGTCGATCTCGTACACGACGCGCAAGCCGCGCCCGGGCGAGCAGGACGGCCAGCACTATCACTTCACGAGCGTCGAGGATTTCCGCGCGCGCCACGCCGCGCACGAATTCCTCGAGAGCGCGGAAGTGCACGGCAACTATTACGGCACGTCGCGCGTCTGGATCGAAGAGCAGATGATGAACGGCCACGACGTGCTGCTCGAGATCGACTGGCAGGGCGCGCAACAGGTGAAGAAGCAGTTCCGCAACGCGGTCGGCATCTTCATCCTGCCGCCGTCGCTCGATGCGCTCGAGGAACGTCTGAAAAAGCGCGGCCAGGACGAGCCGAACGTGATCACGCGGCGCCTGCTGGCTGCCGGCAGCGAGATCGCGCACGCGTCGGAAGCGGAATACGTCGTGATCAACGAGAATTTCGATCGTGCGCTCGCGGAACTCGAATGCATCGTCGCGGCCACGCGCCTGCGCTTTGCTTCGCAGTACGCGCGACACGCGGAGCTGTTCATCGAGCTCGGCATCCATCTGCCCCACGCGGAATGACGCGAGGGTAGAGGGACATAAGGTAGAATAACGACTATATTCAGAAGGAATTTCCAACATGGCTCGCATTACCGTCGAAGACTGCCTGAAGCAAATCCCCAACCGCTTCGAACTGGCGCTCGCCGCCACCTACCGCGCGCGGCAGCTCGCGCAAGGCCATACGCCGAAGATCGAGAGCCGCGACAAGCCGACCGTCGTCGCGCTGCGCGAGATCGCCTCCGGCCAGGTCGGCGTCGAGATGCTGAAGAAGGTGCCGGTGTAACGCGCATCCGGCCCGTTCCAGCCATGTAGTCCACGCGCGCAACGACTCGACCTGGAGGCGAATATGAGCACCACCCCATCGTCCGCCTCCGCGGATTCGACCACCGAAGCCACGGCCCAGTCGCCTGCGCGCCAGTACATCGACGCGGTCCTCGAACAGTCCTTTCGGCACCTGTTCGGGCCGACCGCCACGCCGGAGCAGCCGCGCAAGCACGGCGTCGTTTCGATCGCGAAACTGACGGGCGTGCTTGCCGAGTATCTCCCTCCGGAAGAAATCAAAGAGGTGAAGGCGGCGTTCCACTTCAGCGACGAAGCCCACCTCGGTCAATATCGCCAGAGCGGCGAACCCTACATCACCCATCCCGTCGCCGTCGCGGAAATCTGCGCCGGCTGGAAGCTCGACGCGCAAGCCGTGATGGCGGCGCTCCTGCACGACGTGATGGAAGACCAGGGCGTGACCAAGAGCGAGCTGGCCGAACGGTTCGGCCCGAAGGTCGCCGAACTGGTCGACGGCCTGTCGAAGCTCGACAAGATGGAGTTCCGCAGCCGCGAGGAAGCGCAGGCGGAAAACTTCCGCAAGATGCTGCTCGCGATGGCGCGCGACGTGCGCGTCATCCTCGTCAAGCTCGCCGACCGTCTGCACAACATGCGCACGCTCGGCGCGGTGCCGATGGAAAAGCGCCGCCGCGTCGCCCGCGAGACGCTCGACATCTATGCGCCGATCGCGCACCGCCTCGGGTTGAACAACACGTATCGCGAGTTGCAGGACATGAGCTTCGCGAACTTCAACCCGCATCGCTACGCGACGCTCGAGAAGGCCGTGAAGGCCGCGCGCGGCAATCGCCGCGAAGTGATCAGCAAGATTCTCGAGGCCGCCCAGCGCGCGATGGGCGACGCGAAGCTCGACGCCGAGATCACCGGCCGCGAAAAGACGATCTACAGCATCTATCGCAAGATGCGCGACAAGCAGCTGTCGTTCTCGCAGGTGCTCGACGTGTACGGCTTTCGCGTCGTCGTCGAGAGCCCGCTCGACTGCTACACGTGCATCGGCGCGCTGCACGCGCTGTACAAGCCCGTGCCCGGCAAGTTCAAGGACTACATCGCGATCCCGAAGATCAACGGCTATCAGTCGCTGCACACGACGCTCGTCGGCCCGTTCGGCGCGCCGATCGAGTTCCAGGTGCGCACGCGCAAGATGCACGAGATCGCCGAGGCCGGCGTGGCCGCGCACTGGCTGTACAAGAACGGCGGCGCGGACCTGAACGACGTGCAGAAGCGCGCGCACCAGTGGCTGAAGTCGCTGCTCGACATCCAGAGCGAGGCCGGCGATTCGAGCGAGTTCCTCGAGCACGTGAAGATCGACCTGTTCCCGGATGCGGTCTACGTGTTCACGCCGAAGTCGAAGATCATGGCGCTGCCGCGCGGCGCGACGGCGCTCGATTTCGCGTATTCGATCCACAGCGATCTCGGCAACCAGTGCGTGGCCGTGAAGATCAACAACGAGTTGCTGCCGCTGCGTACCGAGCTGAAGAGCGGCGACATCGTCGAGGTGATCACCGCGCCGTATTCGAAGCCGAACCCCGCATGGCTCGGCTTCGTGCGCACCGGCAAGGCGCGCTCGGCGATCCGTCACTACCTGAAGACGATGCGCCTGAACGAGTCGGTGCAGCTCGGCGAGCGGCTCGTCGACCAGAGCCTGAAGGGTTACGGGCTCGCGCTGGCCGATGTGGGGCCGGAAGTGTGGGAGAAGCTCGTCCAGTGGACGGGCAACAAGAGCCGCCAGGAAATCTTCGCGGACATCGGCCTCGGCCGCCGCGTCGCCGCGGTGATGGCCAAGCGCATCGAGGTGCTGATGAGCGGCCGCGATGCGGACGACGATCTGCCGAAGTCCGAGCGGCATCCCGCGCACAATGCGCCGCCGGTCGTGATTACCGGCACCGAAGGGATGTCCGTGCAGCTGTCGGCGTGCTGCCGGCCGATTCCGGGCGACGCGATCATGGGCTATATCGGCATCGGTCTCGGGATGGCGATTCATACGACTGATTGCCGCGTCGCGCAGCGCATCCATCGCCGCGATCCGGGCCGCTGGATCGACGTCGAATGGGCGCCGCAGCCCGGTCGTCTGTTCGACGTCGCGGTGAAGGCGCTCGTGAAGAACACGAAGGGCATCTTCGCGCGCGTCGCGGCGGACATCACGTCGGCGGACGCGAACATCGTTCATATCGCGATGGACGAGGATCTGACGCACGAATCGACGGTGTTGCGCTTCGTGATCCAGGTGAGCGACCGCGTGCATCTCGCGAACGTGATGCGGCGCGTGCGGACCAATCCGGACGTGATGCGGATCATGCGCGAGCGCTCGACCGACGACAGCGTGCATGCGCGTCATGACGGCGGCATGCGCATCGAGCGCGAGCGGCAGGATTACTGACGCTGCGCGTTGCGATGCAGCGGAATGAGACGGCGGCCACGGGCCGCCGTTTTCGTTTGTGATGTGGGCTTGGCGTTGTGTGGCGGCAGCTCCCGCACGATTCGGGCGCGATCGGTGTTGCCGGGAAGAGGCGGAGAGGCGAAGAGGGGGAGCGGAAAAGAAAAAAGGGCCTTCCCGGAGGAAGGCCCTTCTGAGGTGGCGCGGCTGGCAGGATTCGAACCCACGACCCCTTGGTTCGTAGCCAAGTACTCTATCCAACTGAGCTACAGCCGCACGCAAAGCGGTACTACTTCAACTGTCGGAACCTTCTACGGTGGGAAGGTTCCCGAAAAGGTGGCGCGGCTGGCAGGATTCGAACCCACGACCCCTTGGTTCGTAGCCAAGTACTCTATCCAACTGAGCTACAGCCGCACGCAACAACAAAACGCTACAACATCGAACTGAAAGGGCCTTCGGTTGGGAAGGCCCTCGAAAAAGGTGGCGCGGCTGGCAGGATTCGAACCCACGACCCCTTGGTTCGTAGCCAAGTACTCTATCCAACTGAGCTACAGCCGCACGCAGAAGCGGAAGTATAGCAGGGTTGTATAAAAAGGGAAGCCTTATTCGCAAAAAATGTCACCCGATCTTGGGAAGGCCGCCTTCGTGTACCCTTGAAGCATCAGTCATCCATGTGTTGAATCTGCATCATGAACAAGGCGTTTGTCAAAGAGTCGGACGGCGACGACGACGATCTCGACCCGGGTCAACCCGCGATTCCGGCGGGCACGAAGAATTACATCACCCCGGCCGGCCACAAGCGGCTCAGGGACGAGCTCCTGAACCTGATCGACGTCGAGCGTCCCGAGGTGGTGCGGCTGGTGTCGTGGGCCGCGTCGAACGGCGACCGGTCGGAGAACGGCGACTACATCTACGGCAAGCGCCGGTTGCGTGAGATCGACCGCCGGATCCGCTTCCTGACGAAGCGGCTCGATCTCGCCGAAGTCGTCGACGCGAGCCGCCAGGAGAACGTCGACCAGGTGTTTTTCGGCGCGACCGTCGATTACGCGACGCCGGACGGCGAGGATCATACCGTTACCATCGTCGGGATCGACGAGGTCGATCTCGATCGCGGTTGCGTCAGCTGGATCTCGCCGGTCGCGCGGGCGCTCATCAAGGCGAAGATCGGCGATACCGTCACGCTGATGACGCCGGCCGGTCCCCAGCCGATCGACGTGCTCGACGTTCGCTATCCGGCATCGGACAGCGCGTGAGCATGGCGCGGCGCATGCGCGCGGTGCAGCGCTGAAACGAACGAGCGCCCCGGGTGGGGCGCTTCGTCATGACGGTCCTGGCCGAACGGCCGGGCTCACGCGCATCGCTCAGAAGCGATGGCGCATGCCGGCCGTGACGGCGATCTGCTTGTTGGTGGACGACGCGGTGCCGAGCCCGTTGATGTTCGCGCCGATCGCCAGGCCGTCCGCATTGACCCGCTGGTATTCGCCCTGCAGGTACAGGTCGGTGCGCTTCGACAGCGCATAGTCGGCCTGCAGGTTGAACTGGTGCCAGCTCGGCGTCTGGCCGTCGAGACGGCTGTCGGTGTACGTGTACGAGCCGGCGAGCGAGAACGCCGGCGTCAGCGCGTAGCGGCCGTTCACTTCGTAATTGTTGAAGCGCGTGCCGCCGATGAGCGGGATGCCGCCCGACACGCCGGACTGCCCGGCGCTGATCCTGGCCGAATCGGTCAGACGTGTCTGCGTGAACACGAAGCCGGCCGTCGCGGGCCCGAACGCGTAGTTGAGGCCCGCGCCCCAGGTGCGCTGACGGCTGGCCCCGAACGTCCAGTCGCCGGCTACCGCGCCCGGGTCGCTGGCCGCGAGCGCCAGCGCGTTGACGTTGTTGTTCAGTTGCATGTACGCGGCCGCGACGTTGAAGCCCATGTAGCTGTACGACGCGCCGACGCTGTACGCGCGGTTGTTCGAGAAATTGCTGGAATTCGAGAAGCCGTACAGCGCGCCGAATTTCAGGCCGCCGTAGTTCGCGCTCTGGTACTTGACCGCGTTGTTGATCCGGAACGAGTTGTTCAGGTTGTCGTTGTCGAACGGATGCGCGAACTGCGTGCCGCCGTACTGGGTGCCGGTCAGCGACAGCGGCCCGAGGAAATCGACGACGCTGTCGTACTGGCGGCCGAGCGTGAGCGAGCCGTAGCTCTCGTGCGCGAGCCCGACGAACGCCTGGCGGCCGAATTCGCGGCCGTTCTGCTTGAGTGAACCGTTATTGATGCCGAAGCCGTTTTCCAGCGTGAAGATCGCCTTCAGCCCGCCGCCGAGATCCTCGGTGCCGCGCAGGCCCCAGCGGCTGCCGTTGATCGAGCCGCTCGTCTCCTGCCACGCGCTGTGACCACCCTGGTTGTTCGTGTAGGTGATGCCGGCGTCGATCAGGCCGTACAGCGTGACGGCGCTTTGCGCATGGGCGCCGGTGGCATACGCGCCCGCCAATGCCGCGACGATCAGGGTCTTTTTCATGATCTGTCTCCAAACAGGATGATGTCGATCGAACCTGCTGCGGGCATCGGCGGCGTCGCAGGCTGGCGACGCCGTGCGCATTGGGCGCGGCACCCTCGTCGGATATCCATTTGCAGTGTACGGATCGCTCCGGGCGTTAAAGAAAATTGCTTCCCGCAATACTGTATTTTGAATCCGGCAAGAATCAGCATATGCGCCGAGAGCCCCGGCCATCAAGACTTTGCGGCGATGCAGCACGAGAAAAAAGCAATCAGGACTGCGTATCGGGTGTCGTGGGCGTTGCGCGATCGCGACAGGCGATCAATGACGGGCGAGAGCAGGCCTAGCGCGATTATTGACACATCGGCAATAGAGGTTTGTGCGGGGCATGGATAATGAAAAGATGTTCTCTCGCTATACTGCGATCTCTGCTTTCCGAAGCAGACTTTTTCGTTGACGGAAAAGATCTCCAAACCTTTGTCGGCGCGACTTCCCAGTCGCGCTTTTTTTTTTGCCCTGTCGTTCCGATCCCTACTGCGCGTACGAGCGCCGTTTGCGCTTGCGCTTGCCGGTCGGCTGCGTGTCGTCGGCTTCGGCCTGCGGCGGCGTATACGTCCAGTCTTCCATCACGTAGTGACGGGCGTCCAGCGGTGACGCCAGCAGGTTCTGCCAATGATCGCCGTGCCAGGTCGGGTCGAACTCGGTGTCGCACGGCGCTTCACGGGTCTCGGCCAGCGCGCGGGACTTGCGGCGTACGCGTGCAAGCCGGCTCGCGAAGCGCTTGAATCCGTCCAGCCACATGGCCTTCTCCTTCCATTGCCTTTGCACCAGCATCGCAACGTCCCCGGTTTACCGCAACCCGGAAAAAACCCGAGGAATTTACCGAAGCGATTCGTCCCCGGTATGTTTTTCACGGTTTCGATTATTGATGATCCGATTCCGGTAATATTGACAGGTCCTTGATGCGGATCAATTAATAAAAGACGATCGTGTACCGATTCCAGTGGTATTGGCGTTTTTTTGATAAAGAAAGCTGTCAAAATTCCCTTGACGCACCCGGATTGTCCAATTTATAAAGTCAGCACTCCGTCCCCGGGCGGAGCGCTGGGGGGAGTGTCGGCGCGCCGTTGCGGGATTTCGGGAAGCGGCTATAAACAATAGCTTTTTTGATCTAAACGAGTGGGGAACGAAGGTATGGATACCGGTATCGTAAAATGGTTTAACGATGCTAAAGGTTTCGGCTTTATTACGTCCGACAATGGCGGCGAAGATTTGTTTGCGCACTTTTCCGAAATCCGGATGGACGGCTTCAAAACGCTGAAGGAAAACCAGCGCGTTTCCTTTGACGTGAAAGTCGGGCCGAAAGGCAAGCAGGCAGCGAATATCCAGGCGGTCTGACGCGCCACGCTTCGCCGACACGTCCGGCCCCCGCATCGCGGGGGCTTTTTGCTTTCCGGGGCACGAAAACCGGCGGCCGGCGAATCGATTCGGGTTCGGGCTGGTCGCGAACACGCCTGCCGGTGCATACTCACGAAAGCATCGTTTCCCCCGTCTTTTCATGTCCGATTCCCGTCCGTCAGATTCCGCCTGCGACCAGCCGCTCGTCTTCGTCGACCTCGAAACCACCGGTGGCTCGTCCGCCGAGCACCGCATCACTGAAATCGGCGTGGTCGAAATCGGTCCGCTCGGCGTATCGACATGGACGACGCTGGTCAATCCGGGACAGTCGATTCCGCCGTTCATCCAGCAGCTGACGGGCATTTCCGACGAGATGGTGCGCGACGCGCCGTCGTTTGCGTCGCTCGCGCCCGCGCTGTTCGAGCGGCTCGACGGCAAGCTGTTCGTCGCGCACAACGCGAGCTTCGACCGTGGCTTCCTGCGCGCCGAATTCGAGCGCGCCGGCATCGCGTTCAATCCGGACGTGCTGTGCACGGTGCGCCTGTCGCGCGCGCTGTTTCCGCGCGAGGCGCGGCACGGACTTGATGCGCTGATCGAGCGGCATGGCCTCGTTCCGGCCGCCCGCCACCGGGCACTCGCGGATGCCGATCTCCTTTGGCAGTTCTGGCGGCAATTGCACGAGATCGTGCCGCTCGAGCGTCTGCGCGACCAGATTGCGCGCACGACGCGCCACTTCCGTCTCGCGGGCGGCATGACCGAAGCGTGGCTCGATACCGCGCCGGCCGGATGCGGCGCGTACGCGCTGTTCGGGGAGGACGACCAAGCGCTGTATGTCGGCCGCAGCGTGCGCGTGCGGCAGCGCTTGCGCGCGCTGCTGACCGGCGAGCGGCGCTCGTCGAAGGAAATGCGGATTGCGCAGCAGGTACGGCGGGTCGAGTGGCGGGAGACCGGCAACGAACTGGGTGCGATGCTCGCCGAAGCGCAGTGGATCGCCCGCCTGCGTCCGTCATACAACCGGCGTCCCGCAGCCGATCATGCCCGTGCGGGCAATGCGCCCTGGCCGTTCGACGGTGCGGTCGCTTTCGAAGCGAGCGGCGAGCGCCGCCTGTTTCACGTGATCGACGGCTGGTGCTACCTCGGTACGGCCGAATCGCTCGACGCGGCCGTGCGGCTCGTGGCCGACGGCGCGGACGGCGCGTTCGAACCCCATACCCATCGTCTTCTGCAGACGCATCTCGCGCGCGGCCTGCAACTCATTCCGCTCGCTGCACTGACGCCTGCCGACTGAGCAGCGCGGGCTGTGGCGCGCGACGCCATGGCTCTCAGCCGTCAGCCGATCGCACTGACGCCTGCCGACTGAGCAGCGCGGGCTGTGGCGCGCGACGCCATGGCCGTCAGCCGTCAGCCGATCGCACTGACGCCTGCCGACTGAGCAGCGCGGGCTGCGGCGCGTGACGCCATGGCCGTCAGCCGTCAGCCGATCGCGCTGGCGCCGCCTGCGGCGCAGACGTGCGACAGCGCGGTGCCGAGCGCCTGCGTCTGGGTGGAGTCGTAGCGCGTGAGCGTCTTCCAGTTCGCGATGCTGCGTGCGAGCCGCGCCTGGCAGTCGGGTGCGTCGCGCAGCGGTGTGACTTGCGCGAGGCCCGTCAGCATCTTTTGCGTGAGCTGGTCGAGCGCCGGCCGCGTGCTGGTCGCGAGGTCGGGCGGCGTGCCTTCCGGCGGCTGCGTCGCGCGCCACTTTGCAAAGAGCGCATTCTGCACGTCCTTGCTGGCCGCGATCTGATCCTCGAAAAACGTGCGCGCGAACGCCGGATCCACGCCGGACTGTGCGGCGCGCTTCTCCACCGATGCGAGCAGTGCCGCTTCGCGCGGCCGATCCTCGATCGCCTGGTGGTTTGCCCACTTCCATCGTGCGACGGGTTCGGCAAGCGCGAGCCGCTGCGATGCGAGCGCGACGAGATTGGTGAGCGCCGTGTCGTCGCCGTCCGCGCGCGCGATATGCGGTGACGAAAAAAAGGCGACGCCGAGCGCGGCGACAGCGACGCTGGCACGAATGGCTTGTTTCATCGGAACGATCGGGAGAGGGGAGAGCCGGACGGGCCGGAGGTGGAAAACCAGAAGGATAGACGAAGACAGTCGCGCGGCGGAACGACGCGACAGAAGAATCAGCGGACGCGCTGATTCAGCACCGTCAGGCCGTTGCAGCCCGGGTGCGAAGCGATCTGCGCCGAAAACGCAGCGATGAACCGCACGATATCGATCGACACGTGGCGGTTACAGAACGGAACGTAGGTTCACTTCGGCGAGTACAGCTTGTGCTGCTCGTCGAAGAATGCCCGGACGTGCTCGGGCAATTCGGCGAGGAATTCCACGCCGACGGGTTCCGGATCCGGGCTCATCACTTGCTCGGGCGGGGGCATGCGGGTTGGTCTTTCGTCCATGGTCGTTTCTCCAGCGGGTTCAATGATTATCAACCTCGCGCTTGGATTTATGCCAGTGGCGAATCGTTAGATTTTGTCTCTGTTGTATTAACGGCACATGCGCTGCTGCGCGCCCCGCGATGCCGACTATCACACCCTGCGTGGTCGGCAACAATCGGCCGCTTGCTATACTTGCGCGCACTTTTTCCTGGACCGCGATGAAACGAACGACGCGATGGATCGGCCTCGTATGGCTGGCGCTGGTACTGAACGTACTGTCGCCCGTCGTCGGCTACGCGCGTCTCGCATCGAGCGGTTCCGGCGGGCTCACGCTCGAGTTGTGCAGTGCGGCAGGCGCTCGCCAGGTCGTCCTCGCGCAGTCCGGCGACGACCGCGGCGCGGCGTCGTTCGACCATGCCGGCGTGCCGCACTGCGTGTACTGTCCCGGCTTCGCGGCGAACGTCGCGCTCGGCACGAGCCTGCCCGCGTTGCCGGCTTTCGTGCGCGCGTTCGCGTACCGGGCGGCCGCCCCGGCCGTTCCCGATGTTCCCCGCACGGGCATCCGTCTCGCGCAGCCGCGCGGTCCGCCTGAAAACGTCCCGATCTGATTGATATCGTTCGCGCGCCCCGGTGGCGCGCGTGCCGCCCGCGGCCCGGTCCGCGCGCAGTGCCGTCTGCGCGCGGCGCGTTGGCTTGCGTCCGGCGGCGTCCGGTCACGTTTTCAGGAATTCATCCATGTCGTTCACCTTCGCCGCGCGGCCCTCGCGCGGCCGGCTCGCGCTCGCCTGCGCGGCCGCTTTTGTCTGGCCGGCCGCACAGGCGGCCTCGATCGATGGCGCATCCGCCGACCCAATGCCCGCCGGCGCCGGCAACCCGGCCGGCCGTGCCGCACCGGTCGCCGCGGTCGCCTCCGCGGGCGACATGCTGACCGCCGTCAGCGTCACCGCCCGGCGGCAACCCGTCGATCCGGACACGCCGGCCGTCGTCGAGTCGATCACGCGCGAGCAGATCGACGCGCACACCAACGTCACCACCGAGGACGCGCTGAAGTACGCGCCCAACCTGATGGTTCGCAGGCGCTACATCGGCGACCGCAACAGCGTGTTCGCCGGCCGCGACTTCAACGAACTGCAGAGCGCGCGCGGGCTCGTGTACGCCGACGGCCTGCTGCTGTCGAACCTGCTCGGCTCGAGCTATGCGTACCCGCCGCGCTGGTCGCTGATCGCGCCCGACGATATCGCGCGCGTCGACGTGCTGTATGGCCCCTTTTCCGCGCTGTATCCCGGCAACGCGATCGGCTCGACCGTGCTGCTGACGACGCGGCGACCCGACAAGCTCGAGGCGTCCCTGTCGACGCAGTTCTTTACGCAGCGCTATCACGACGGCTATGGATTCGCGGACAGCTTCGGCGGCAATCACCAGACCGCGCGGATCGCGAACCGCGTCGGCAAGTTCTGGTTCTCGCTGTCGCTCGACCGGCTGGAGAACGACGGCCAGCCGATGCAATATGCGAGCCCCAACGCCACCTACAACCCGCGGCTCGGTGCCGCGGTGCCCGTGACGGGCGCGGCCACCGACATCGGCCCCAACGGCAAGCCGCGCACGATCGTCGGTGCGCAGAACATCGAGCGGACCGAGCAGCTCAACGAGACGGTCCGGATGGGCTATGCGTTCACGGACCGCGTCGACGCGACACTGACGCTCGGGCACTGGGAGAATCATTTCCGGCAGCACGGCGAAACCTTCCTGCGCGACGCGGCCGGCAATCCCGTGTACGGCGGCAACGTGTCGCTCGGCGGCCGGAACGTGACCGTCGCGCCGAGCGCGTTCGCGCCGCAGCGCGGCGACCAGGAGAACTGGCTGTACGCGCTCGGGCTGAACGGCCGGCTCGATTCGGGCTGGCGGCTGTCTGGCGTGGTTTCCGCCTACGACGTGTCGCGCGACGTGCTGCGCGCGGCATCGACCGTGCAGGGCGGGGCGGGCACGCTGTTCCAGGGCGACGGCACCGGCTGGCGCACGTTCGACCTGAAGGCCGAGGCGCCGGAAGTGAAGGGACACGCGCTCACGTTCGGCTATCACTACGACAACTATTTCCTGCGCAACGTCACGTACAACACGGCCGACTGGCTGGCCGGGCCGAGTACGTCGCTCGCGAGCGTCTACCGGGGCGACACGCGCACGCAGGCTCTGTTCGCGCAGGACGCGTGGCGTTTCGCGCCCGGCTGGCTCGCGACCCTCGGCCTGCGCTACGAGCGCTGGGATGCGTACGGCGGCGCGCTCGGCAACGCGAACGGCACGCTCGACTACGCGGACCGCGGCGCGAATGCGCTGTCGCCGAAAGTCGCGCTGCAATGGGACGCGACGGACGTCTGGCGTTTCCGGCTGTCGTTCGCGACCGGCACCCGCTTCCCGACGGTCGGCGAGCTGTTCCAGGGCACGATCTCGAACAACGCGATCGTCAACAACAACCCGAACCTGCGGCCGGAAAAGGCGATCGACTGGGACTTCACGGCCGAGCGCGACGTGGGCGTCGGCGTCGTGCGTGCGAGCGTGTTCCAGAGCGACCTGCGCGATTCGATCTACAGCCAGACGACGGTGTCGGGCGCGTCGACCGTCACCAACATCTCGAACGTCGATCGCGTGCGCGTGCGCGGCGTCGAGCTCGCATTCAGCGGCCAGAACGTCGGGCTGCGCGGGCTCGACATCGACGCGAACGTGTCGGCAAGCAACGCGCAGATCCTGGCCGACACCGCGAATCCCGCGTACGTCGGCTCGCGCTTTCCGCGCATCCCGCGCATGCGCGCGAACTTGCTCGCGTCGTACCGCTTCGACGAGCACTGGCTCGCGAGCGTCGGCGTCCGCTACTCGGGGCGCCAGTTCAACACGCTCGACAACAGCGACGTGAATCCGGACGTGTACGGCGGCACGAGCATCTTCACGGTCGTCGACCTGAAGGCGCGTTACCGGTTCGATCGTCACTGGACTGCGTCGGTCGGCATCGACAACCTGACGGACCGCCGCTACTACGTGTTCCATCCGTATCCGGGCCGCACGTTCTTTGGAGAACTGAAATGGTCGCTGTGAAATCGCTCGCGGCAGGCTGCGCGCTGTGGCTCGCGGCGCTGTCGCCTGCAGGTGCGCACGACGCACCGAAAGCCGCCGATCCGCATGCGGCGCACATGAGCACGCAGGCCGCGCCGGCGCAACAGAAGCAGCCGCTCGCGATGGTCTCGATGGACGCGTACGACGACAACGGTGCGGCAATCGCACAGGCGCTCGCGCAAATGAACCGGCCGCCGCAGGTCGCGCAGTATGCGAACGCCGAGCCGATGCCCGAGCGTCTGCGGGCGGCGCTCGATGCGGGATGGCGGGGAGAAATGCCGCGTACCATGTGGATCGGTCGCGATGGCGCACGCGACGCGCGCAGCGGCTTGCTGACGACCGACGTGCTCGACGGCTGGTTGCAGCGCGGCACGCGCCGCTGAAACGGACGGCGGCGCGGGGGATGCCCCGCGCGCCGCTTCGATGAAACGAACGAAAGCGCGCCCGAAGGCGCGCGAGAAGATCGTCAGGCCGCGCGCCTGAACAGGCGGATCACGAACAGCAGGATCACGGCGCCGATGACCGCGACGATCACCGAGCCGATGAAGCCGCTGCCGAGGGTGATGCCGAGCAGCCCGGCCAGCCAGCCGCCGATCACCGCGCCGACGATACCGACGATGATGTCGACGATCAGGCCGAACCCGCCGCCCTTGACGAGCACGCCCGCCAGCCAGCCGGCGATCGCGCCGATGATGAGCCACATAATCAAGCCATGAGTCATGGTGATCCTCTCCTTGTGTTGAGTCGAAATGACCGGACGTCGGCTGTTTCGCCGCAACCTGCATGAAGGCGGCATGCGACCCGCCGCGCCGCCCACGCAATGTAACGCGATAGACGGGTCGGAATCGTTAAGTAATGTTATGCACCCTTAACGGGTTTTTCCAGAGGATTCGTCTGTCATTCGAAATGAATCTGTAAGGATGGGCCGCGCGGTGGTGCGTCATGCGTCATGCGTCATCGTCCGTGCGTCGGCGCCGGTGTGCCCGTGTCGGGCAGGCCGTCGCCGGCGTCGGCAATCAGGCGGGTGACGATTCCTGTATCGCCGATCGCCTCGATCGCCAGCAACGCGAAGCGGGCGAGAAAGAGCGGCGCATCGATTGCGCCGATGCCGGTCATCGTGCGGCACAGGTCGGTGTAGAGGATGTCGCGCTCGGTGTCGGTCATCATGTGTTCTCCTGAATATCGGATGACGTGCGCGGGTGCAGCGCACGTTCGAGTGCGGCAGTCAGGTCGGCGGCGCGTGCATCGTGCCAGCGGCCGAGCACGTGTCCGTCCGGACGTACGAGATAGACGGTGCCGTCGCGCGCGCCGTACAGGTCGAACAGCCGGCCGTCGGCATCGTAGCCGCCGCATCCCGACTGTTGCGGTGCCGCGTGCCGTGCGAGCGTGACCAGTGCGAACGGTATGCCGGCGTCGTGCAGGTGTCGTTCGAGACCAGCGAACGACGGATCGGGCGCACCGTCGCGCATGAAGCGGAACGCGGTGAAACGCGGACCGACGAGATCCGTCAGGTGGCCGCGACGCGTGCCTTCGTCGGTGCCGATGTCGCCCGACGCGTGCAGCATCAGCGGACATTCCGCGAGTACCATGCCGGGCGACGGCCCGGCCGAAAACGCATCGCGCTCGTCCGCATTGAGCGGTGACGCCGTGTACGCGATGGCCGACGTCTGGCGCGGATTGATCAGCGAACGCAACGCCGGATGCCGGACCGCGAGCGTCAGCACGGCCTTGCGCATCAGGTCGAACGCGAACGACGGCGGCGCCATGAACTCGGTGCTCCTGGTGCCGTAGCGCAGGTTCTCGTGCGTCGCGAACACGCGCTCGTCCGAATAGCTGTCGAGCAGCGCGTCCGACGCGAGGCCGCGAATCACGTACGCGAGTTTCCACGCGACGTTGTCGGCGTCGTCGATGCCCGAGTTCGCGCCACGCACGCCGAAGATCGGCACGAGGTGCGCGGCGTCGCCGCAGAACAGCACGCGGCCGTGCCGATAGCGTTCGAGCGTCAGCGCGTTCGCCTTGTAGATCGTGATCCAGATCGGCGACCAGTCGCCGCGCTCGCCCATCATGTCGAGCAGGCTCTGCACGCGCGGGATCACGTTCTCGGGTTTCACGGACGCTTCGGGATCCTCATCGTCGCGCAGTTGATAGTCGATCCGCCACACGTTGTCCGGCTGCTTGTGCACGAGTACCGTCGAGCCGGGGTTCGACGCCGGGTCGAAGTACGCGAGCCGCTCGGTCGGCCGGTCGCTGTCGAGCGAGATGTCGACGATCACGTAGCGGCCTTCATAGCTTGTGCCCTGCAGCGACAGTCCGAGCGCATCGCGTATCGTGCTGCGCCCGCCGTCGCTTGCGACGACCCAGTCGGCATCGAGTGCATAGCGGCCGAGCGGCGTATCGACGTCGAGGCGCGCGCCGTCCGGGTGCTGCGTGACGCCCGCGACTTTCGTCTGCCAGCGGATCTCGATGAGCTCGGGGCGGCGCAGCGCGGCATCGAGCAGGAACTGCTCGATGTGATACTGCGCGAGGTTCACCATCGGCGGCAGCTTCTGGTTCTCGTCCTGCGGCATCGTGAAATGCAGCACTTCGTCGTGACGATGGAAGCTGCGTCCGCCGCTCCACGGCAGTCCGACGCGCATGAAGCTGTCGAGCGCGCCGAGCCGCTCGATGATCTCGAGGCTGCGTCGCGAGATGCAGATCGCGCGGCTGCCGTGACAGACCGAATCATCGGCTTCGAGCAGCACGCTGCGGATGCCGTGATTGGCGAGGCCGAGTGCGACAGCGAGGCCCACCGGGCCGCCGCCGACGATCGCGACGCGGTGCCGCTGCGTATCGACACCGGCGCTGCAGGTCGGCAGGTGCGGGGGATGACGCACGGCGACGAACGGGTAGGGTTTGAATTCGATGCCCATCGTTGGCTTCCAGGTTGCGCTGATCGAACGCGCACGCTCGGCGACGCGATGCGTGCGGCAGGTTGGATGCAGTATGGAAGCCGCGCCGGACACCGCTGTCCCCATTCCGGGTACGGCGAACGGCTGGCGGCAGGCCGCGATTTACCCCGACGCGTTCAGGATCGGCAATCGAAGTTCAGGGTTGCAGGCACAGCGCGAACAGCTGGCGCTGGCTCGAGATGCCGAGGCGCCGGTATGCGCGCTTCTGATAGGTGACGACACTCGAAGCCTTCACGCCGATCGTCTCGCCGATCTCCTGCGCGGTCTGGCCTTCGAGCACGCCGCGCAGCACGTCGAGTTCGCGCTTGGACAGTGTCGGGCATGCGCCGCGCAGCCGCGCGAGCATCTGTTGCGGGATGCCGATCTGCGCCGAGCCCGCGAGCGCATAGTGATGCTGCGCGGCCTGCGCGATCAGCGGTGCGAGCGTTTCGATGGCCGTGATCTCGCGCGGCTGGAACGTGCCGCTGCGGTGCGCGCGATACAGATTGATCGACAGCCAGGTCGAGTCGTTCGGCTGCATCAGCAACGCGAGGCGATCCGAGACATCGGGGCCGCGGTAGCAGGCCGTGCGATACGCGTCGTTGCCGATCTCGTCGCCGGCCTGCTGGTGCAGCAGCACGTCGCGGCGCTGCGTGCGGCGACCGGCGGCCGAGACGATCTGCTGGTTGCCGTCGAGCGCATAGAAATGGCGCGCATAGGTGTCGGCAACGTCGCGCAGGTAGCGGCCGCCGCGATGATCGGCGACCGAGACGGTGCGCGGCCGGTTGCCGAACTCGTACGCGAAGATCGTGCACTGCGTGACGGCCAGCGCATCGTCGAACAGCTTCAGGATTTCCGCGGCGAACGCGTTCGGCTCGCTGCCGCCGATCGCGGCGACGAGACCGGTCGCACGGGACACGTCCAGTTGTCCGCCGAGGTTCGGTCGCTCGAGACGCCAGGTGCGCATGATGCTGGGGAGGGGCCGGTGGTCCGGCGATTGTAATCGGCGGCGCGCGGTGCGGGAGTCGGGGGATGCCCGCAAGCGGAAATGACGGTGAGGGTGGCGCACGACTTCGCGTATCGGAAATCGTGGCTGGGATCGGAATTGCGGCCGGAAAAGAGAAAAGGCCTGACAAGCGATGCTTGTCAGGCCTTTATATCTTGGTGCCGGAGATAGGAGTCGAACCTACGACCTTCGCATTACGAATGCGCTGCTCTACCAACTGAGCTACACCGGCAGCAGAGAAATGAAATTATATGGTCAAATCCGAGATCTTGGCAATAGGTTTTGCGAAATTTTTTTCAGCTTGCTGCCGCTGCTTCGCGAAACCCTCGATCCGGCGGACTTTCCGCTTTCACTTCACTGCGATGCAGCCTGTCAGGGCCACATCGCGAAGGCGCGATTGTACTGACGTCTCGCACCTCCGTCTAGTGCTGCAGTGCAAATTTATTTGCCTTCGCCTTCCTTGTGATAGCCGGTCACGCGCTCGACTTCGTTCTTCGAACCGAGGAACACCGGCACGCGCTGGTGCAGGCCGGTCGGCTGCACTTCCATGATGCGCTGCGTGCCCGTCGTCGCGGCGCCGCCCGCCTGTTCGACGATGAACGACATCGGGTTCGCTTCGTACATCAGGCGCAGCTTGCCCGGACGATCGGGCGTGCGCTTGTCGGCCGGGTACATGAAGATGCCGCCGCGGTTCAGGATCCGGTGCACGTCGGCCACCATCGACGCGATCCAGCGCATGTTGAAGTTGTCGCCGCGCGGGCCTTCCTTGCCGGCGTTCAGTTCGTTGACGTAGCGCTGGACCGGTTCGTACCAGTGGCGTGCGTTCGATGCGTTGATCGCGTATTCGCGCGTATCGGCCGGGATCTGCATGTTGCTTTGCGTGAGCACCCACGAGCCGACTTCGCGGTCGAGCGTGAAGCAGTTCACGCCGTTGCCGGTCGTCAGCACGAACACGGTTTGCGGGCCGTACACCGCGTAGCCGGCCGCGACCTGCTCCGTGCCCGGCTGCAGGAACGATTCCTCGGTGGCTTGCTTGCCGTCCGGGCAGCGCAGTACCGAGAAGATCGTGCCGATCGACACGTTCACGTCGATGTTCGACGAGCCGTCGAGCGGGTCGAACACGAGCAGGTATTCGCCGCGCGGGTAGTTCGCGGGGATCGGGAAGAACGTTTCCATTTCCTCCGATGCCATCGCGGCGAGGTTGCCGCCCCATTCGTTCGCGTCGAGCAGGATCTCGTTCGACAGGATGTCGAGCTTCTTCTGCACTTCACCCTGGACGTTCTCGCTGCCGGCGGTGCCGAGTGCCTCGCCGAGCGCGCCCTTCGACACGTTGTAGCTGATCGCCTTGCACGCGCGGGCGACGACTTCGATCAGCAGGCGGAGGTCGGCGGGGAGGTTGTTGGTCTCACGCTGCTGCTCGATCAGGAACTTGGACAGCGTGGTGCGGCGGGCAATGGACATGACAGACTCCGAGAGGCCAAAGAATCCTTGAATTGCCGCAATTTTACCCGGCGTGCCTCCCGAGCCGCCGCCTTTTTTCGTCCGGTTACATGGTCGGTCGGCCGGTTCGGCCGGGTTCCGGCGTGCGCGGCGCGGCGGATCGGCCCGGCGGCGGCGGTAAAACCGGGGGCCTGAACGCGTGGTCCGGCTCCGATCCCGCCAACCTTCAGACGACAAAAAGCCGGCGCCGCAACGGGGCGGCACCGGCTTCCTCGCGCTGGCGCGCGGCGAGTCGCGCGCGTGACGTTACGCGAGCGCCTTCTCGACGATCTCGCGCACGTCGCGCGATTTGGCACCGGCCGCGACCTGCTCGAGCGCTTCGCGCATCCGGTCGCGCAGCGCCGGCGTAAAGCGGCGCCACAGTTCGAGCGAGCGGGCGAGGCGCGCGGCGACCTGCGGGTTGATCGCGTCGAGCGCGAGCACCTGTTCGGCCCAGAACGCGTAGCCCGAGCCGTCCGCCGCGTGGAATTGCGCCGGGTTCGCCGCGCAGAAGCTGAAGATCAGCGAGCGCGCGCGGTTCGGGTTCTTCAGGTTGAACGCGGGGTGGGCCATCAGCGTGCGGACCTTCGCGAGCGTCGGCTGGGCCGGCGTGCCGCGCTGCGCGGCCTGCATCGCGAACCACTTGTCGATCACGAGCGCTTCCTTTTCGAAGCGGCGGTAGAAGTCGTCGAGCGCGCGCGCGGCCGCGTCGTTCGCACCGGCCGCCGCGGCGGACAGCAGCGCGCCGAGCGCAGCGGCGCGATCGGTCATGTTGTTCGCCGCGTCGTACTGCGCGGTCGCGATGCGCACGGCATCGGCCGGATCCTCGAGTTCGGCGAGATACGCGAGCGCGAGGTTCTTCAGCGCGCGGCGGCCGGAGGCTTCAGGCGTCGGCGCGTACGCGCCCGGCGTCTGGTGCTGCTCGTACGCGGCGAGCCATTCGGCGCGCAGCGCGGTCGCGAGCTGGCGGCGCACGAACTGGCGCGCGCGATGCACGGCAGCGGGATCGGCTTCCGCCATCTGGTCGGCCAGATAGGTTTCCGACGGCAGCGTCAGTGCGAGCTCGCGGAACGCGGGCGACAGGTTTTCATCGGTCAGCACGCGGCGGAACGCGGCGACGAAGTTCGCGCCGAGCGTGAGCGGCTCGTTCGCGGCGGCACGCGCGGCGAGCGTCAGCAGCGCGCGTGTCGCGAGGCGCTGGCCGGCTTCCCAGCGGTTGAACGGGTCGCTGTCGTGCGCGAGCAGGAACGCGAGGTCGTCGTCGCCGTAGTCGTATTCGACGATCACCGGCGCCGAGAAATTGCGCAGCAGCGACGGCAGCGGCTCCTCCGGCACGTCGACGAACGTGAAGGTCTGCTCGGTGTCGGTGAAGTCGAGCACGCGCGTCGCGCCCGATGCGGCGGCTTCGCCGTCGAGGCGCAACGGCAGGTCGCGGCCGTCGCGGCCGATCAGGCCGATCGCGAACGGAATCAGCAGCGGCCCCTGCTGCGTCTCGCGCGCGGCCGGCGACGCGTCGCCGTAGCCCTGCGCGAGCGTGACCGTGTAGCGGCGCGCGGCCGCGTCGTACGCGGTGCGCACCGACACGCGCGGCGTGCCGGCCTGGCTGTACCAGCGCTCGAATTGCGCGAGGTCGCGCCCGTTCGCGTCGGCCATCGCGTGACGGAAGTCGTCGCACGTCACCGCTTGACCGTCGTGGCGCTGGAAGTACAGGTCCATCCCCTTGCGGAAGCCGTCGCGGCCGAACAGCGTCTGGTACATCCGCACGACTTCCGAGCCTTTCTCGTAGACGGTCATCGTGTAGAAGTTGTTGATCTCGACGTAGCTTTCCGGACGCACCGGATGCGCCATCGGGCCCGCATCCTCGGCGAACTGCAGCTGGCGCAGCACGCGCACGTCCTCGATGCGCTTGACCGCGCGGGCCGCTGACTCGACGTCGTCGCCCGCGGCCATGTCGGCCGAGAACTCCTGGTCGCGGAACACGGTCAGCCCTTCCTTCAGGCTCAGCTGGAACCAGTCGCGGCAGGTCACGCGATTGCCGGTCCAGTTGTGGAAGTACTCGTGGCCGACCACCGATTCGATGTTCGCGAAGTCGGTGTCGGTCGCGGTCTCGGGGTTCGCCAGCACGTACTTCGTATTGAAGATGTTGAGCCCCTTGTTTTCCATCGCGCCCATGTTGAAGTCGCCGACTGCGACGATCATGAAGCGGTCGAGATCGAGCTCGAGGCCGAAGCGCTTTTCATCCCAGCGGATCGAATGGATCAGCGAATCCATCGCGTGACGGGTCTTGTCGAGATCGGCCGGTTCGACCCACACCTGCAGCAGCTTCTCCTTGCCGGAGCCGGACGTGATCTTCTCCTCGATCGCGACGAGCTTGCCCGCGACGAGCGCGAACAGGTAGCTCGGCTTGCGGAACGGGTCCTCCCATTTCGCGAAGTGGCGGCCGTCGGCCAGCTCGCCCGAGTCGACGAGATTGCCGTTCGACAGCAGCACCGGGTACGCGGTCTTGTCGGCGCGCAGCGTGACGGTGTACGACGCCATCACGTCGGGGCGGTCGAGGAAGTAGGTGATGCGGCGAAAGCCTTCGGCCTCGCACTGCGTGAAGAAGTTGCCGCTCGATACGTACAGGCCGGACAGCGTCGTGTTCTGGTCCGGCGCGCACGCGCTGTCGAGCGTAAGCTCGAACGCATCGGGCACGTTTTCGACGGTCAGCCCGTGGTCGTGCGCGCGCACCGGACCATACGGCGCGCCGTCGAGCCGTGCGCCGAGGAATTCGAGCGCCTCGCCCATCAGCTCCAGATGCGGGGTGGGCGCCGCGTCCGGATTGCGGCGCACGCGCATCGTGTTCCTGACGATCGTGCGGGCCGGCGCGAGATCGAATTCGAGTGCGACGGAATCGATGAGGAAGGCCGGCGGCGTGTAGTCGGCGCGGCGGATCACGGTGGAGGAGGCGTTGTCGGACATGGTCGTCGAGATCGGTGGAGTGGGGATCGGGCCCGCAGCGCGGGCCGGCTGAACCGGGCCATTGTACAAAGGCTTGCGGCCGCGTGCCGGGCGAACTTTTTACCGGTTCCGGCAGTCCGCGTATTATCGGCATCCCGTGCGGTTCGCGCGGTGCGACGAGCGGGTGACGGATCGACGAGGATCGACATGAAACATGAATTGATTCAACGCGGTGCGGGCTGGGCGGCGGCGCTGTGCGTGGCGCTGCTGACGGGCTGCACCAGCTACGTGACGACCCAGGTCACGGCCTTCTCCGACTGGAGCGGCAGCGACGCGACGCGTACTTACGCCTTCACGCGCAGCGACGCGCAGAAGCACAGCATCGAGCAGTCGACCTACGAGCCGATCGTCGCGAACGAACTGTCCGCGTATGCGTTCCGCCAGGTGCCGCCCGCGCAGGCACGCTATCTGGTCGGGCTGGCCTACGGGGTCGGCAGCGATCTGGTGACGGTGCCGCAGCCGGTCTACTACGACCCGTGGTTCATGGGGCCGGGGCCGTACTGGCGGGGCGGGCCGTGGGGCCCGTGGGGGCCCTGGGGGCCGATGCCGGCCGGCTACGTCGCGCAGACCTACCAGGTGTTCGACTACACGCTCGGCATCCGGATCACCGAGCGCGCGACCGGCAAGGAGGTCTATAACGTGACCGCGCGCACCACGGGCGACAACGGCGCGCTGCTGTATGCGATGCCGTTTCTCGCGCGCAGCGCGCTCGCCGATTTCCCGTTGTCGAACGGGGCGATCCGCACGGTGCGGCTGCCGGTCGACAAGCGCGGCGGGCCGGCCGCGCCGGCCGCCAACGAGCGCGCGGTGCCGGCGGCGCCGGCATCGGGTGCGGCGGTCGCGAAGTAACGCGGTATCGACACCGGCGCGGCCACCCGGCCGCGCCACTTGCCCGCGCGCTTCCGCAGTACGTGCGTCAGACGCCGACGCCCAGCAGCGCCAGCGCCCCCAGCACGACGAACAGCACGGCCGCGATGCCATGCACCAGCTTCGTCGGCAGGCGGTGCGCGAAACGGTCGCCCAGCAGGATCGCGGGCACGTTCGCGAGCATCATCCCGAAGGTCGTGCCGGCCACCACGCCGATGTAATCCTGGAAGCGCGCGGCGAGCGCGACGGTTGCGATCTGCGTCTTGTCGCCCATTTCCGCGAGGAAGAATGCGACGAGCGTCGCGCCGAACACGCCGAGCCGCGAGCGGTTCGCATTGGCTTCGTCCGCATCGAGCTTGTCCGGCACGAGGATCCACAAGCCCATCGCGATGAACGAGAACGCGAGCGCCCAGCGCATGATCGACGGCGTGACGAGAATGCCGAGCCATTCGCCGAGCGCACCGGCGAAGCCGTGGTTCACGACCGTCGCAACCAGCACGCCGAGAATGATCGGCACGGGCTTGCGATAGCGCGCGGCCAGCACGAGGGACAGCAGTTGGGTCTTGTCGCCGATTTCAGCGAGGGCGACGGCGCCGGTGGAGATCAGGAATGCTTGGGACACGTATGGGGTTCCACGGGCCGATGTTGTGCGTGCGAGCGACGATCCGCCGCGCGCCGGGCCCTGATGCGGCGCGCAGTGAACCATCGGTCTCGCCAGGCCTTGGTGGCTGCGCCCGCCATGGCCGAACGGCCAAGTCTGTTGACGGACGCCTCCGTCACGATGCGCGCCGGGGGCGCGGGACATCGAGCGGAGCGGCTACTCCCCAATGAGCGGCGAATTCTAGCACGGCGCGTGCCGCGCGCGGCGAATTCGACGGCGCCGGCATGCGCCGCAGCGCATGTCGGAGCAGGGTGAGGCTCAGGTGTCGGTTACGCGGCGGCGCGGCGTGCGGCACCGCGCTCGTGCACGAGCCGGCCGGCCGCGTACGTGCGGTACACGGCGCGGTCGTCGCCGAGCAGCGCGAATGCGAACAGCAGTTCCTCGAGCGACTCCGCGCGCTTCGTGCGGCGTGCGAGCAGCGGCGTGGCCTGCGGGTCGAGCACGACGAAGTCGGCTTCGGTGCGCGGCGCGAGCGTGCCGACCGTGTCGGCGAGATCGAGCGCCTGCGCGGCGCCGGCCGTCGCAAGCCAGAACATCCGCGTCGCGCTCAGGTGGTGGCCCGACAGCCGCGCCACCTTGTGCGCCTCGTTCATCGTCTGCAGCATCGAGAACGACGTGCCGCCGCCGACGTCGGTGGCGAGCGTGACGGGCACGTCGTATTCGCCGGCCTTGTCGAAGTCGAACAGCCCGCTGCCGAGGAAGAAGTTCGACGTCGGGCAGTGCGCAACGACGGTGCGCGTCTCGGCCATCCGGCGACGGTCCTCGTCGTCGAGATGGATGCAGTGGCCGTACACCGCGCGCGGGCGCAGCAGCCCGTAACGATCGTAGATGTCGAGATAGCTGCGGTGGCCCGGGAACAGCTCGGCCGCCCATTTCACTTCGTCGACGTTTTCCGCGACGTGGCTCTGCACGAACACGTCCGGATGGCGGCGCGCGAGTTCGCTGCACGCCTCGAGCTGCGCCTCGGTGGAGGTCGGCGCGAAGCGCGGCGTGAGCGCGTACATCTGGCGGCCCTTGCCGTGCCAGCGGCCGATCAGCTCGGCGCTGTCGTCATAGCCCGATTGCGCGGTGTCGCGCAGGAACTCGGGGCAGTTGCGGTCCATCAGCACCTTGCCCGCGATCATCCGCAGGTCGCGCGCGTCGCTCGCCGCGAACAGCGCGTCGGCCGACTGCTTGTGCACGGTGCAGTAGACGAGCGCGCTCGTCGTGCCGCACGCGAGCAATTCGTCGACGAAGAAGTCGGCGACTTCGCGCGCATGTTCCGGATCGCCGAACTGGCGCTCGGTCGGGAACGTGTACTTGTCGAGCCACGGCAGCAGGCCGGGCGCCGGCGACGCGATCATGTCCGTCTGCGGATAGTGGATGTGCGTATCGATGAAGCCGGGCACGATCAGCTTGTCGCGCAGGTCGTGGACGACCGCGTCGCGCGCGAGCGTCGCGGCCAGCCGTGCATGCGGGCCGGCCGCGACGACCTTGCCGTCGTCGACGATCAGGAGGCCGTCGGTCTCGTGGTTCGCGGCCTGGCTCGACTGCGCCGGGTCGCCATTGAAGGTCAGCAGCTGGGAACGGAAAGCGGTTTGCGTCATGACGAAGGGTCCTGCATCAAGGTAAGGCGAACAGAAGAAAACGGTCGGTGCCGCGCGGGCGACGACGCGGCGGGGGCGGCCCGGGCGTGCGCGATGCGGCGAGCCGCGCAGGCGGCGCCGCGCGCTGCGATCGCGCACGCAAGCGCGGCGGCCGTGGCCGCGATGGCCGACGTACCGGCGGACAGCGCCGCAATCGCGATGGCGATCGCGATCACGGCGGCCGGCTCGCCGGCGACCGGCATCGCGAGCCGCAACAGTCGTTGCACGACGCGCAGCGGCAGGCTGCGGCGCGCGACGACGCACAACACCGTCGCCACGCGTACGACGGACGCGATGCCGGCCTGCGTGCCCGGCGCACGCAGGCGGCCGATGCGGCACAACGCCGGGCCGGTCGTCGCGAAGCGAATGTCGTTGCGGTGTTTCATCTGTCTAGCGAACCTCGATGCCGGCCGTCACGCGGCCTGCCAGTACGAATCGAGGCGCGCGATCAGTGCATCGCGCTGCGCGGCGTCGACGAACGACGCCTCGAAGCCGTTGCGAATCACCGCGTGCACTTCGGCGTCCGTCAGCTGCAGCCCGTCGACCGTCGCGAAGTAGTTGTCGTTCACGTAGCCGCCGAAATAGGCCGGATCGTCGGAGTTGATCGTCACCGCGACGCCGCGATCGAGCAGCGCCTTCAGCGTGTGCTTCGCCATGTCGTCGAACACGCACAGCTTCAGGTTCGACAGCGGGCACACGGTCAGCGCCGTGCGCGTGCGCGCGAGGCGTTCGACGAGCGCCGCATCCTCGATGCTGCGCACGCCGTGGTCGATCCGGTCGACCTTCAGCACGTCGAGCGCTTCGTAGATATAGGCGGGCGGGCCTTCCTCGCCCGCATGCGCGACGAGCTTCAGCCCGAGCGCGCGCGCCTTCTCGAACACGCGCGCGAACTTCGTCGGCGGATGGCCGAGTTCGGACGAGTCGAGCCCGACGCCGATCAGCCGATGGCGATAGCGTTCGAACAGCGGCAGCGCGGCGTCGAACGTCGCGAGCGCATCTTCTTCCGACAGGTGGCGCAGGAAACACAGGATCAGCTTGCTCGACAGCCCGCGCTGCTCGGCATCGGCGAGCGCGCGGTCGATGCCGGCCACCACCGTCTCGATCGGCACGCCGCGTTCGGTGTGCGTCTGCGGGTCGAAGAACAGCTCGGTGTGGACGACGTTGTCGGCGAGCGCGCGTTCGCAGTACGCGGCCGTCATGTCGTAGAAATCCTGCTCGGTCAGCAGCACGCTCGCGCCCGCGTAATAGATGTCGAGGAACGACTGCAGGTCGGTGAACGCGTATGCGGCACGCAGCGCGTCGATCGATTCGTACGCGAGCTTCACGCCGTTGCGCTGCGCGAGCGCGAAAATCAGCTCGGGCTCGAGCGAGCCTTCGATATGGATGTGCAGCTCCGCTTTCGGAGCGCGGGCGATCTTGTCCTTGAATGTCGGGGTCATGGCGTTGTTGTTGGTCGGTCAGAAGGTGGGGGAAGCCTGCACGGGTGCATTCGCCTCGACGGCCTGCAGCAACTGCGCGGCCACCGAGATCGCGATCACTTCGGGCGCCTTGTCGATGATGCCTTCGACGCCGATCGGGCAGCGCATCCGCGCGACCTGGGCCGGGTCGATGCCGATCGCCGCCAGCCGATGATCGAACTGCGCGCGCTTGGTGTGCGAGCCGGTCATCCCGAAGTATGCATAGTCGCCGCGCCGCAGGATGCGCTCGGCCAGCATGAAATCGAGTGCGTGGTCGTGCGTCATCACGACGAAGTACGCGTGCGGCGGCGCCGTGTCGACGGCATCGGCCGGGCTGGCAAGCGCGTCGATCGCGAGATTGCCGATCCCGGCGAGCGCCTCAGCCGGCGGGAACACCGCATCGGGGCCGTCGATCCAGCGCACCTGGCACGGCAGCGTCGCCAGCACCTTCACGAGCGCGGTGCCGATGTGCCCGGCGCCGAATAGCACGACGGGGAACGCATACGGCGCGATCGTTTCGGTCATCAGCGCTACACCGCCGGTTTCCCACAGCAGGCAATCGGCACGCGCGGCCGGCGATTCGGGCTCGCTCAGCAGCGGCGCGCCCGGCGAGGGGCCGAATGATACGCTACGCACGGTCGCGGCGCCCGCCGCGACGCGCTTCGCGAGCGACATGATCCAGCCGAGGTCGCCGACGTCGAGCCGCTCGAACGCGAGCACGACTGCGCCGCCGCAGCACTGGCCGAGGCTCGGGCCGAGCGCGAGCCGTTCGAGCCGGCGCGCGTGGGGCACGTGCGCGCCGTCCTTCAGCAGGTGCCGCGCGATCTCGATCGCCTTCCATTCCAGATGACCGCCGCCGATCGTATGGCGGGCCGTGTCGCGCGTGACGAGCATCTTGGTGCCGGCCTCGCGCGGCGCGGAGCCGTCGGTATGCGCGACCGTCACGAGCACGGCCGCTTCGCCGTGTGCGAGCAGTTGCTGCAGATCGCCGAGCCAGGCTTCCATCAGCACGCTCCGTTCGGGACGATGCGGCACGACGCGCGGCGCGGGCTGGCGGGCGCGGCGGCAACGAGGACGGACGGGAGCGAGGCGGGCCGGCCGCACGACGGGTTCAGTGCGCTGGCCGTGCGCCGAAGGCGCGCGCGAACGACGCCGCGCAACGTGCGGACGCCATGAGGGTGACGGATGCGGATGGTTTGCGTTGTCATGATGAATCCAGGCGACATTGCGGATCGGGCGCGCGTTACGCAGGGGGTGAGACCGCCTGGCCTCGCGCACGTAGATCGCCATCCAGTCGTGAAGATAGCACCGCAAGGCGGCGGGAACATTGCCGGGCGGTGATCCGGGCTATCAGACGGCGATCATGTCGATCATAGGCCCGCCGCGCGGGATCGTGGCGCCGATGCGCGGGCGTCGGGCCGAAACGCATGCGTGGCGGGGCGTGCGCGCGGATCGCGCGCGACGCGCGTTGGCCCGGGAATCGGGGCGGCGGCGGGGATAGGTGTTTACGCGCGGCCGGCGGGGGGCGGCCGCATCGGGGCAGCGCCGGTGTCGTCGGCCGAGCCGGACGAAGCGGCCACGCGGCCACGCGACCTCGACCGGTCGGCCGGTTCGCGCGGCGCGGCCGGTCAGCCCGCCAGCTTGCGGCGATGGCGCCAGAGGCTCGCGGCGACGGCAATCAGGATCACGGCGAAGCCGATCAGTGCCCAGCCGGGCAGCAGGATCCCGAAGATCGGCGGGTAGACCGTCTCGCACAGGCCGGCGACCTTGAACATGCCGGGGAACCACTGGGCGGGCGGCAGGCTGTCGACGATCGGCTGCAGCGTGTCGAAGCCGCAGCTGAAGCCCGGATTCATCTGGATCGACAGGTGCCGCGCGGCGGTGCCGACGCCGCCGGCCGCGGCGATCGCGATCAGCAGCTCGAGCACCCAGATGCCGCGCCAGTTGCGCATCCCCGCGGCCAGGAACGCGAAGATCCCGATCGCCGCGAAGAAGTAGCGCTGGATGATGCACAGCGGGCACGGATCTTCGTTCTTCACGTACTGCAGATACAGCGCGCCGGCCAGCAGGGCGATACACACCCAGCCGAGCAGCATCAGCAGGCGGCGTTCACGGCGGAGTGCGAGCGTGGAGTCGTTCATGTCGGCGGGATTCCTGTCGTTGGTCGGTCCGATAAACAATCGCGCGATTTTAGCGCGAACGATCTGGCACGAAACTGACAGCACGCGTGCGGCACCCCGCCGTAGCCGCTTCGTCCGGTCGCTACCCGCCGTCATGCCGCGCGGGCGGTCACCGGATCGTGTTCAGCACGGCCTCGACCGCCTGGCCGATCGCGAGCAGCGCGTCGTCGCGATACGGCGCGGCCGCGAGCATCAGGCCGACCGGCGCCGCGTCGCGCGGATGGCACGGCAGCGACAGCGCGCATGCGTCGAGGAAGTTGAAGGCGCTCGGATTGCGCAGGATCAGCGCATTGGTGCGCGTGAACGCGGCGTCGTCCGCTTCGAGTTCGGCGATGCGCGGCGGCACGACCGGCACCGTCGGTGCGACGAGCGCGTCGAAGCGCGACCAGACGGTGTGTGCCGCTTCGTCCAGCATCGCGTGGCGGGCGGCGAGCAGGTCGAGATAGTCGGCCGCGCTCGCCGGCTCGCCCTTCAGGATGCGCGACAGCACGCGCGGGTCGTATTGATCGCGGTGCCGCGCGAGCAGCGGGCGATGCCACGCGTACGCCTCGATCGGCGAGAAGCCGAAGCGGTTGATGTCCGGCAGCCGGTCGAGCGCGGAAAAGCGCACTTCCGTGACGATCGCGCCCGCGGCTTCGAGGTGCTTGAGCGATGCGTCGAGCGCGGCGGCGACGTCGGCGTCGACGCCGTCGGTCACATAATTGGTCAGCACGCCGAGCCGCACGCCTTCGAGCGGCCGCGCGGCCGGCACGTGCGGTTCGAGGCCCGCGAGCATCCGGTCGACGAGTGCGCAGCAGGCAACCGTCAGGCCGATCGGGCCGAACGAGTCGAGCGTGGTCGACAGCGGCACGCCGCCTTGCGTCGGGATCCGGCTCGCGGTCGGCTTGAAGCCCGTCAGCCCGCACAGGGCGGCCGGGATGCGGATCGAGCCGCCGGTGTCGGTGCCGAGCGCGACGGCGGCCATCCCGTCGGCGACGGACGCGGCCGCGCCCGACGACGAGCCGCCGGAAATTCGTGCATCGCCCGGCACGTCGCGGTGGTACGGGGAGCGCGGATGGCCGAAGTGCGGATTCAGCCCGAGCCCCGAGAACGCGAACTCGCTCATGTTGGTGCGGCCGACCAGCACCGCGCCCGCGCGCTTGAGCCGCGCGACGGCGACCGCGTCGGCCTTGGCGGGCGGCGCCCCGTCGAGCACGCGCGAACCGGCGCGCGTCACCTGGCCCGCGACGTCGAACAAATCCTTCACCGATACGGGGATGCCCGCGAGCGGCGACAGCACGGTGCCCGCGGCACGCAGGCGGTCGTGCGCGTCGGCGGCCGCGCGCGCGTTGTCGGCGTCGACTTCGGTGAAGACGGCGGCACCCTGGCCGGACGGATCGGCGATCCGGTCGAGCGCGACGTCGACGAGCGCGCGGCTCGTGGTCCGGCCGGCGGCGAGGTCGGCGGCGAGCTGGGCGAGCGGAGGGAAGGGCGTGAAGGTGGTCATGGGCGGCTCAGGGGCGAAGGTGTTGGACAAGGGTGGCGCGAAACGAATCGATGTGGCGTTCGACGGCCGTGCGCGCGCCGGCGGCGTCGCGCGCGGACAGCCGCTCGAACAGTTCGCGATGTTCGTGCTGGACGTCGGACAGGTGATGCGGCTCGGACAGCGTGACGAACCAGAAGCGCAGCGAGCGCTCGTGCAGCGCGCGCAGGATTTCCGCGAGCACCGTGTTGCGTGCCGCCGCGGCGATCGCCTGATGAAACGCGCGGTCGAGCTCCATCATGCCCTCGACGTCGTGCGCGTCGACGCAGGCCTGGCCGTCGTCGAGCAGCGCGGCCATGCGGGCGAGATCGTCGGGCGTTGCATGGCGGGCGGCGAGTTCGACGCAATGCGCTTCGTTGATGCGGCGCACGTCGATCACCGCGACGATGTCGTCGAGCGACAGCGGTTGCACCATTAGCCCCTTGCGCGGCATCACGGACAGCAGCCCTTCGAGCACCAGCCGGTGGACGGCCTGATGGACGGGCGTGCGGCCGATGCCGGTGCGGGCCACGAGGTCGGCTTCGTTGAGCGCGGCGCCCGGCTTCAGGCGCATCGTGATGATGTCGCGCTGGATCAGCGCGTACGCGCGGTCGGCGAGGCTGAGCGCCGATGCGGCAGGCCGGTCGTGGAGGGCGTCGGTCAGGGCGTTCATGCAGGCGGGGGCGCGGTGGCCGGACAGGGCGCGGTCACGGCGCGGGCGATCGGGTAACGTGGACGATCCGTGAATATTATTGTGATATATCACTGATGTCCAGTTCACCCGGACGGCCCGCGATACCGTCGAATGGAGGCCGGTGGCACGTCCGGCGGGGGATGCGACGACTTGCAACAATTTCGACAGGATGTTGCAGGTTTACCGCGCGATCGTGCACTGAAGCATAATGAATCCTCGTCAATCCAATACGCGCGAGCGACGTACCAGACCATCGTCATGAGCGAAAACACGCCTTCCCCGGCCGGTCTGCCCGGCACTTCTTCCGCTTCCACCGATTCCCCCCGTTCCGGTCCGGCGCCCACGCCGGAGGCGCCTGCCACGCAGGCTGCCGCTGCTCAGGTCGTCGCGGCGAATGGCGCAGCGCCGGTCACGGCGGCGTCCGAGCCGGGCGCCGCGGGCACGGCGGGTGCCGCTGCCGAAGGCAGTGCAGCGCCGCCGAAACCCGGTGCAGCGCCGCCCGGGTTCGGCGCGCAGCCCGATTTCGACACGCCGCGCCCGCCGCCCGCGAGCGCGCAGAACGTGCCGCCGGCTTACCTGAAGCAAAGCGATACGCCGTGGTCGGTATTCGGCCGGATCGTCGCGGCGCGCGCCCGCCGGATGTTCGATCGCGCCGGCCAGCGGATCACGCAGCGCACGCTGCGCATCGGCGTGTCGGCGCGGATCTTCCATCCGGAGCCGGGCGCGAAGGGGCTGCGCGGCAAGACGCTGCAGTATCTCGAGGAATCGATCGCGCACTGGGTGATGTCGCGCGACGTGCTCGTGTTCATGATCCCGACCGTCGGTCACCAGGGCATGCTGCACCCGAGCAACATCCGCCTGCGCGACTACGCGAAGCATCTCGACGGCCTGCTGCTGCAAGGCGGCGCCGACGTGTCGCCGCAAACCTACGCGGCGTCGGACGCGCGCCCCGAATGGCCGGGCGATCGCGTGCGCGACATGTACGAGCTCGAGCTGTTTCACGAGTTCGTCGAGTCCGGCAAGCCCGTGCTCGGCGTGTGCCGCGGCTGCCAGCTGATCAACGTCGCGTTCGGCGGGTCGCTGTACCAGGACATCGCGACCGACGTACCGACCGCGAACGCGCACGTGAGCGAGCATTACGACCAGCATCGCCACGCGATCCGCTTCCCGGACTCGTCGACGCTCGCGAGCATGTTTCCCGGGCGCAGCGAAGCGATCGTGAACTCGATCCACCATCAGGCGATCCGCGATCTCGGCCGCGATCTGAACATCGAGGCCGTGTCGGCCGGCGACGGGATCATCGAAGGCATTCGCTACCGGCGAGCGCCGTTCGTCGTCGGCGTGCAATGGCACCCGGAGTTTCATCGCGCGGGCGGCGCCGAACTGCTCGACTGCACGCCGCTGCTCGATGCATTCCTGCGCGCGGCACGCGAAACGCGCTTGTAGCCGGCGTTTGCTGTATCGCGCAGGAAGGTCGGCCGCATCCCGGTAAATTCGAGATGCGGCCGTTTCGTTTTGAACGATAATCGCGACTCCCGATTCGTTCGCCGGAGTCTGACGTTGGCCTTCCGAGATTTTTCCCCTGCCCGATGCGCAACGTGGATCGTTGCGCTGGCCGCCTGCGTGCATGCGGGCGCGGCGTGGTCCGTCGACGCGACCGCGCCGGTCGCGGGCTCGCGCCCCGCGGTGACGAGCCTGAGCGGCGATGCCGCGCAGGCGGCTTCCGCTTCCGGCGCATCCGCCGCCTCCGCGATGGATGCGACCGCGCAAGGCAACGTCGCCGAGCTCACGCAGATGCTGCACGACGGGCGAATCGTCGAGATGCGCACCACGTACAACGGCAGCTACGGCGCGAGCCTGATGTTCGATCCGCGCGAGATGACGTATTACATCGCGCTGTTCCAGGACAAGCATCTGTGGCGCGTGGTCAAGTCGCAGGAGAAGACCCGCGCGGAAATGGTGTACGCGAACTTCGTCCAGCAGACGACGCAACTCGCGGACGTCGAAATCCGCCGCACCGAACTGCAGGCGCAGAAGGCGTTTCTCGAACGCGTGATCGCGCTGCAGGCGAATCGTGCGCAGCAACTGCAGACCGATCTGAGCGTCGCGCGCAGCCAGCAGGCCGAGGTCGCGCAGCGGCAGAAGTCGGCGCAGGAGCAGACGCTGGCGCTGCAGGTCGAGAAGCGGGCGGCGCAGCTGCAATTGCGCGATCTGCAGGAGCAGGTACGGCAACTCGAGCGGCAGGCCGAAACGGGGTTGCCCGCGCACAAGTGACGAGCGGCCGGCCCGACGGACCGGTCGGCGAACGAAAACCCGGCGCAGCGTGCTTCGCCGGGTTTTTTATTGCCCGCGCGTCAGCGGGTGAGCGTGGTGGGTGTGTCGGTCAGGCGGCGGTGGGACAGGTGCGTCGTCCAGTCGAAACCGGCGGCGGGCGCAGCGGTTGTTCGAGCCGGGCGTTCGGCGTGCAGCGCGTTCGCCATCGCGATCAGCGTGAGTGGATCGTCGAGTGATGCGTGCTGGTCGTGCCGGGTGTCCGGGACCGGCAGTGAACCGGCGCGACCGGGCGTTGGCATGCGCGAGGCGACGTGCGTGATCCACGGGCGGCCGGCGAGTTGCGGCGCGGAAGGCGGGTGGACTTGCACGGCTGTCGCGTGCGTGCCGTTCGGTCGATTCGGCGACGGTGCCGCCGCGGTGGCGGCGCGTCGTACGTCCGGCGCTGCGTCGGCGAGTCGCGGCGAGGGCTCGAGCGCAGCGTCGCGTGCGGGCCGCGACGATGTGATAGGTGTATTGGCAACGGCCCGCGCCGAGTGGTGCCGTGCCGGCGTGATGGCCGTGGCGGGCTCGGCCCCGGCGCTCCGCACTCGACCCGTGAATTCCGTCGCGTGCTCCGGCACGGCGCTGGCGATTTGCATTACCGGCGAACGCGCGACATCCGGAAACGGTTCGTGGGCGACGATCAGCCCGCCGATGATCGCGAGTGCGCCGATGCTCCAGCAGGCGGCATGCCGTGCCCGCCGGTCGTGTGCTCGATTGACGGCACGTGCGACGTGCCGATGCCGACCGGTGGCGCCGGCAGCAACGGCTGGTACACCTGCTGACGACGGCTGTACGGCGGCCAGCGGTTGCCAGCGGCAGGTGCGATGCGGCGCGTCGACGTCGATGCACGAAGTCGTCAACGTTGCCACGCAGCGGATGTCGGAGCGGCTGCCGGACGCGGCGCCGAACCGCCATTCGCGGCCGAACGGCGGCACGCCGTCGAGCGGCGCGACGCGAGGGCGGGCGATCGAGCCTTCGACGGAAACGAGGGGCGATGGAATCATGAGGGCGGTACGCGGTGCGACGCGGGCCGCGTGGCCGGCCGCGGCGCGGAGTGCGTCGCAAATCGTGACATTGTGGTCAGGCGATCGCGATCGGTCGATCGGACCAATCTGATTTTGATGCACCTTTCGCGGCGATTCGTACGAGCCGGACGCGGCGTCCGCAACGCCGGCCCCGATACAAGGCAATTGTCGGATTCGCGTGGCATCATTCGCCAACCATGCCGGCATGCGCATCGTTGCGCGCGGCGCCGCCGGCTGCCAGCGATGCCCGTGCGCGCCGGCCCGGCGCGACACGCATCGTCGGATTCCCACGGCGCACAGGTCGCGCCTTCCGAGCCGAGAGAACGCCATGTCCACAGCCACACACGCCGTCGCGCAGGAATCGAAATTCCGTACCGTGTTCCGGGTCGTCAGCGGCAACTTCCTGGAAATGTACGACTTCATGGTCTACGGGTATTACGCGTCGGCCATCGCGAAAACGTACTTTCCGAGCGGCAACGCGTTCGCGTCGCTGATGCTGTCGCTGTCGCTGTCGGTGTTCGGCGCGGGCTTCCTGATGCGCCCCGTCGGCGCGATCGTGCTCGGCGCGTACATCGACCATCACGGCCGCCGCAAGGGGCTGATCCTGACCCTCGGGCTGATGGCGCTCGGCACGCTCACGGTGGCCTCGATACCGGGTTACGCGACGATCGGCGTGCTCGCGCCGGTGCTCGTGCTGCTCGGCCGGCTGCTGCAGGGCTTTTCCGCGGGCGTCGAGCTCGGCGGCGTGTCCGTCTACCTGTCGGAGATCGCGACGAAGGGGCACAAGGGGTTCTATACGTCGTGGCAGTCCGGCAGCCAGCAGGTGGCGGTCGTGTTCGCCGCGTTCGTCGGCGTGCTGCTGAACCGCGCGTTGCCGGCCGAGGACATGACCGCGTGGGGCTGGCGCATTCCGTTCCTGATCGGCTGCCTGATCGTTCCGTTCCTGTTCCGGATCCGACGTTCGCTGAAGGAAACCGACGAATTCCTCGCGAAGCGTCACCGTCCGACGATGGGCGAGATCATGCGATCGATGCTCGAAAACTGGGGCGTCGTGATCGCCGGCATGGGGATGGTGATCATGACGACGGTGTCGTTCTACATGATCACCGCATACACGCCGACGTTCGGCAAGGAAGTGCTGCACCTGTCGTCGCTCGACGCACTCGTCGTGACCGTCTGCGTCGGCCTGTCCAATCTCGTCTGGCTGCCGCTGTCCGGCGCGCTGTCGGATCGCATCGGCCGTCGCCCGGTGCTGATCGCGTTCACGGTGCTCACGCTGCTGTCGGCCTATCCGGCCGTGCTGTGGCTCGTGGCGGATCCGTCGTTCCTGCGGCTGCTCGCGGTCGAGCTGTGGCTGTCGTTCCTGTACGGCTCGTACAACGGCGCGATGGTCGTCGCGCTGACCGAAGTGATGCCGGCCGATGTGCGCACGGCCGGCTTCTCGCTCGCGTACAGCCTCGCGACGACGATCGGCGGGTTCACGCCGGCGATCTCGACGTTGCTGATCCACCAGACCGGCAACAAGGCGGCACCGGGGCTGTGGCTGAGCGTCGCCGCATTCTGTGGATTGATCGCGACGCTCGTGTTGTATCGCACGCGCGAAGCGCGCAACCAGTACAAGTCGGCCTGACGCCGCCTGTATCGCATCACGTCGACTGAAAAAAGGGAGCGCGCCGCGCTCCCTTTGTTCGTCTGCGCTCGGGTATTCAGATTCAGGCGTCGCGCAGCGCGGCGGCGACCGCCGCCGCCACGTCGAGCCATTGTCCCGGTGCGGACTGGCGGGCGAGCCTCGCGCGCGGATACCACGGACAGTCGTCGCCGGTGAACCAGCGCCAGTCGGGTGCGAACGGCAGCATGATCCACAGCGGCTTGCCGAGCGCGCCCGCGAGATGCGCGACCGCCGTATCGATCGTGACGACGCCGTCGAGCCGTTCGATCAGCGCTGCCGTGTCGGCGAAGTCGTTCAGCCGCCCGTCGAGGCGATGCATGCGGGGATGCGCGTCGACGCGTGCCCGTTCGTCGTCGTCGAGGGCCGGCTGCAGCACGATCCAGTCGATGTCCGGCAGCGCGAGCAGCGGCGCGAGCGCGTCGAACGGCATCGAGCGGTTTTCCTGTGCCTGCCGGCGTCCCGTCCAGGCAAGGCCGAACTTGCGCTTCGACTGGCCGCCCAGCGAGCCGCGAAAGCGCCGCTGCGTGCTGTCCGGCACGTCGAGGTAGCGTGTGCCCGCGACGATGTCGGCCGGCTGCAGGCCGAGCAGGAACGGCAGGCTCATCAGCGTGCACGCGATGTCCGCCGCCGGCGGCTTCGCGGTGCCCTGCGCGACGAGCGTCACGCGCCAGCGTGCCGCGGCCGGTGCGAGCAGCGCGACGAGTTCCGGCTGCACTTCGAGCACGACGCGCGCGCAGCGCGCGCGGGCGAGCGGCACGAAGCGGACGAACTGCAGCGTGTCGCCGAAGCCCTGTTCCGCGCGGATCAGCAGCGTGCGCGCGGCAATCGGCTCGCCTTGCCAGCGCGGCAGCGTGCCGAGCGGCGTCGCGCCCGGCGTGTCGTGGCGCGTTTCGTACGCGGGCAGGCCGCGGGCGAAGTCGCCCAGCGTCAGCAGCGTGACGGCGCGGTGCAGCTGCGCGAGTTTCAGGTCGGGGGCGACGCGCAGCGCCTGGTCGAACGCGCGCAGCGCCATCTCGTGCGCGCCGAGTGCGTGATGCGCGTTGCCGAGGTTCAACCACGCGAGACTGAACGACGGATCGAGACCGACCGCGCGTTCGTAGTAGGGCAGCGCGTCGCGGTGGTGTGCCTGCGCGCACAGCGCGTTCGCGAGCCCGAAGAGGGCGAGCGGAAACGGCGGGTGCAGCGCGAGCGCGGCTTCGAATGCGGCGGCGGCTTCCCCATGACGGCCGAGCGCCTCGAGCGTGTTGCCGAGATTGAAATGCGCGGCGACGAAGCGTGGCTGTGCGGCGATCGCCGCCTGGAAATGGGCGATCGCGTCGTCGGCCCGGCCCATCGCGTTCAGCGCCATCGCGAGATTGTTGTGCGCGCCGGCATGCCCGGGCCGCAGCTCGAGCGCGCGATGGAACGCGGCGAGCGCATCGTCGTGACGGCCGAGCGCATTCAGCGCGTTGCCGAGGTTGTTGTGGATCGATGCGTCGTCCGGTGTGAGCCGAAGTGCGCGGGCAAATGCGTCGACCGCATCTTCGTGGCGCTGCAGTGCCGCATAGGCGTTGCCGAGGTTGTAGTGCGCGAGCGGAAATTCGGGCGCGAGCGTCAGCGCGTTGCGAAAGCGGTCGATCGCTTCGTCGAGCCGGCCGAGCGCCTTCAGCGCGTTGCCGAGATTGAGCTGCAGCGCGGCGTCGTTCGGGCGCAACTCGACCGCACGCCCGACGAGATCGGCCGCCTCGGCATGCTGGCCCTGCTGATGCCGCAGCACGCCGAACAGATGCAGCGCGTCGGCGTCGGCGGGATGGGTGGCGAGTGCGGTGCGATAGCCGTGCTCGGCCTCGGCGAGGCGGCCCGCGCGGTGCGCGGCATACGCTCGGTCGAATGCGGATTCCATGACGCGAAAACTGACGGAAAGCGCGTATTTTCCCACACTGCGCGCGCTCGCCCCAGATCGGCCGGTTGGCATATGGCCCCGTCACGCGGAGCGGCGTAGACTTGCACAATCGCGTGTCATCGAGGTTCTCATGGCTGACACACTGCTCGATATCCCGCCCGTGCTGATCGTCGGCGCCGGCCCCACCGGCCTTGCCGCAGCGATGAGTCTCGCGCGTGCCCGCGTGCCGGTGCGCATCATCGACCGGCTGGCCGTGCCCGCACCGTATTCGCGCGCGATCGGCATCCAGGCACGCACGCTCGAACTGCTGGAGCAGCATCGCGCGGTCGAACCGTTTCTCGCGCTGGGTCATCGCGCCCATGCGGCCGCGCTGCATGCGGACGGCCGCGTGATCGCGCGGCTCGATTTCGATCCGCTGCAAACGCGCTATCCGTATCTGCTGTTTCTCGACCAGAGCATCACCGAGCGGCTGCTCGCCGAGCATCTGGCCGGGTTCGGCGTGACCGTCGAACGCGGGGTCACGCTCACCGCATGCGATGCGGGCGGACCGTCGCTCGACGTGACGATCCGCGATGCCGACGGCCGTGAACAGGCGTTCGCGCCCTCGTACCTGATCGCCGCCGACGGCGCGCACAGCACGGTGCGCCACCTGCTTGGCCTGGGCTTCGCCGGGCATGCGTTCGAGCAGACTTTCCTGCTCGCCGATTTCGCGGCGATACCCGACTGGCCGGACGAGGAGATCCATCTGTTCACGACGCCCGACGGCATCGCGGGGCTGTTTCCGATGGGCGGCGGCCGCTACCGGCTCGTTGCCGACCGGCCGCCCGGCAGCGACGCATCGCCCGACGGACTCACGCCCTCGACCCCGTCGCTCGACGAATGCGAGGCGATCGTGCGCGCGCGCGTCGGTGCGTCGATTGCGCCGAGCGATCTCGCGTGGTCGACGTATTTCCGCCTGCATAGCCGGATGGTCGAGCGACTGCGTCACGGGCGGGTATTCTTCGCGGGCGACGCCGCGCACGTTCACAGCCCGGCGGGCGCGCAGGGCATGAACACGGGCATCCAGGAAGCGTTCAATCTTGGCTGGAAGCTCGCGCGCGTGCTCGGCGCGGGCACGCCGGAGCGCCTGCTCGACACGTATCACGCCGAGCGCCACCCGATCGAGCGTGACGTATTGCGGCAGACCGGCCTCGTCACGCAGATCGTCGAAGCCGACCACGGCGCGATGAAGCTGCTGCGCGATCACGTCGTGCCGCTGCTGGCGTCGTTCGGGCCGGTGCGCGACGCGGTGCGCCGCACCGTCAGCGAGCTCGGCGTGCAATACCGGAAAAGCCCGCTCACTCTCGAACGCGTGCTCGACGGCGGGCCGCGCGCAGGCGAGCGCGCGCCCGACGCGCTCGTGCACGTGATCGACGGGCCGCTCGGCCGGGCGCCCGGAACCGCGCGGCTATACGACCTGCACGACCCGGGGAGCTTTACGCTGCTGCTGCTCGAGGAACCGGCAGGTGTCGACGCCGGCGAGACGGGCGACGTGCCGCCGATACCCGCGGATGCGCAGGCGCTTGTACAGGCGCTGGAGCGGATCATGCCGGGCGCCGTGCGAACGTGGCGCGTCGCCGATGCCGAAAGCGACGGCGCGGATGGGCTTGCGCAGGTATACGGCCGCTCGAGGCCGTCGTTCTACCTGCTGCGACCTGATGGCTACATCGCGGTGCGCGGCCGTACCGCCACCGACGCGAATGCGCTGCTGCGCCATTGCGAAAGCTGGTTCGCGGGCATGTCGGTGCCCGCGTAGCGGGGCGCTCAGGCTCAGGCCGCGGCCGGCACGAGCGATGCGCGGTGCGCGGCGATCGCGTCGCGCACGATCGGCGCCGCGCGTTGTCCGGCCTCGCTCGACGGATCGTCGAGCGCGGCGAGCAATGCACGACGCATCCGCGGTTCCCAGAAGCGCCGGATATGCTCGGCGATCCCGGTCAGCGCTTCTTCGCGATCGGGCATCGATTCGAAGAACGCGCCGATCTGGTTGGCCATGTCGACCAGGTGTCCGTTGTCCATCGCGTCCTCACTTGCCCGTCGTCACGGCGGCCGGCGTGGCGGCGCGGCGCTCGAGCAGGTCGAGCTGCTCCGAGTTGAAGCGCGCATACGCGCGCTGCCAGTCCGACGGCTGCGCAACCGGCATCACCTGCACGGCCGTCACCTTGTATTCCGGGCAGTTCGTCGCCCAGTCGGAGCTGTCCGTCGTGATCACGTTCGCGCCCGATTCGGGGAAGTGGAACGTCGTGTACACGACACCCGGCTGCATGCGGTCGGACACGAGCGCGCGCAACACGGTCTGGCCCGCCCGCGATTCGATGCCGACCCAGTCGCCGGTCCGGATTCCGCGATCCTCCGCGTCGTGCGGATGGATCTCGAGACGGTCCTCTTCGTGCCACTGCACGTTCTCGGTCCGGCGCGTCTGCGCGCCGACGTTGTATTGCGACAGGATGCGGCCCGTGGTCAGGATCAGCGGATAGCGCTGCGTGACCTTTTCCGGCGTCGGAATGAACTGCGTGATCACGAACCGGCCCTTGCCGCGCACGAACGCGTCGATGTGCATCGTCGGCGTGCCGTCCGGCGCCTGTTCGTTGCACGGCCACTGGATGCTGCCGAGCGCATCGAGCTTCTCGTACGACACACCCGAGAAGGTCGGCGTGAGCCGCGCGATCTCGTCCATGATTTCCGACGGATGCGTGTAGTGCATGTCGTAGCCGAGCGCCCGCGACAGCAGCAGCGTCACTTCCCAGTCCGCGTAGCCCGCGAGCGGCGGCATCACCTTGCGCACGCGCGAGATGCGGCGCTCCGCGTTCGTGAACGTGCCGTCCTTCTCGAGGAACGTCGAGCCCGGCAGCAGCACGTGCGCGTATTTCGCGGTTTCGTTCAGGAAGATGTCCTGCACGACGATGCATTCCATCGACGACAGCGCGGCCGCGACATGCTGCGTGTTCGGGTCCGACTGGACGATGTCCTCGCCCTGGCAGTAGAGCCCCTTGAAGCTGCCGTCGAGCGCCGCGTCGAACATGTTCGGGATGCGCAGCCCCGGTTCCGGCTGCAGGGTGGCCGACCATGCCTGTTCGAACTGCGTGCGTACGACTTCGTCGCTGATGTGCCGGTAGCCGGGCAGTTCATGCGGGAACGAGCCCATGTCGCACGAACCCTGCACGTTGTTCTGGCCGCGCAGCGGATTGACGCCGACGCCTTCGCGGCCGATGTTGCCGGTCGCCATCGCGAGGTTCGCGATGCCCATCACCGTCGTCGAGCCTTGCGCGTGTTCGGTCACGCCGAGGCCGTAGTAGATCGCGGCATTGCCGCCCGTCGCATAGAGGCGCGCGGCTTCGCGCACCAGCGCGGCCGGCACGCCCGTTACGTCGGCGGTCGCTTCGGGCGAGTTCTCGGCGCGCGATACGAAGTCGCGCCATTGCTCGAACGCGCGCGTGTCGCAGCGTTCGGCGACGAATGCGTCGGCGACGAGCCCTTCGGTGACGATCACGTGCGCGAGTGCGTTGACGATCGCGACGTTGGTGCCGGGTCGCAGCTGCAGGTGATGCGTGGCCTTCACGTGCGGGCCGTCGACCACGTCGATGCGGCGCGGGTCGATCACGATCAGCTTCGCGCCTTCGCGGATGCGCCGCTTCATGCGCGAGCCGAACACCGGGTGACCGTCGGTCGGGTTCGCGCCCATCACGACGATCACGTCGGCCTGGCTTACCGACGCGAAGGTCTGCGTGCCGGCCGATTCGCCGAGCGTCGTCTTCAGGCCATAGCCGGTCGGCGAGTGGCACACGCGTGCGCAGGTGTCGACGTTGTTGTTGCCGAACGCGGCCCGCACGAGCTTCTGCACGAGGTAGGTTTCCTCGTTCGTGCAGCGCGACGACGTGATGCCGCCGATCGAATCGCGGCCGTACTTCTGCTGCAGCTTGCGGAATTGCGTCGCCGCGTAGGTGAGCGCTTCTTCCCAGCTGACTTCGCGCCACGGGTCGGTGATCTTCTCGCGGATCATCGGCTTCGTGATGCGGTCCTTGTGCGTCGCGTAGCCCCACGCGAAGCGGCCCTTCACGCACGCGTGGCCTTCGTTCGCGAGGCCGTTCTTGTGCGGCGTCATGCGCACGACCTGCGTGCCCTTCATCTCGGCCTTGAACGAGCAGCCGACGCCGCAGTACGCGCAGGTCGTGACGACCGAGTGTTCGGCCTGGCCGAGCTGGACGACGGTCTTTTCCTGCAAGGTGGCGGTCGGGCACGCGGCGACGCACGCGCCGCACGATACGCATTCCGATGCCATGAACGATTCGCCTTCGCTGGCGGCGACGCGCGATTCGAAACCGCGCGCGGCGATCGTCAGCGCGAACGTGCCCTGCGTTTCCTCGCATGCGCGCACGCAGCGGTTGCAGACGATGCACTTCGACGGATCGTACGTGAAGTACGGATTCGATTCGTCCTTCTGGTCGCGCAGGTGATTCGCGCCGTCGAAGCCGTAGCGCACTTCGCGCAAGCCCACCACGCCCGCCATGTCCTGCAACTCGCAGTCGCCGTTGGCGGGGCAGGTGAGGCAGTCGAGCGGATGGTCGGAGATGTACAGCTCCATCACGTTGCGGCGCAGCGACTGCAGCCGGTCCGACTGCGTACGCACCTTCATTCCGGCTTCGGCGGGCGTCGTGCACGAGGCAGGATAGCCGCGCCGGCCTTCGATTTCGACCAGGCACAGACGGCACGAGCCGAACGGTTCGAGCGAATCGGTCGCGCAGAGCTTGGGCACGTTGACGCCGGCTTCGATCGCGGCGCGCATCACCGACGTGCCGGCCGGCACCGTGACCGGCTGGCCGTCGATTTCGAGCGTGACGTCGGTATCGGCATGCCGTTGCGGCGTGCCGTAGTCGGTTTCGTCGAACGGATCGCGCACGCGCGCCTCAGCGGCGCTCTTGCACGCGCATTGGCCCGAGCCGCAGCCGCCTTGGCGGACGTTGTTCGTGTCGAGGGACATGCAGGGCTCCTTCTGGGTCAGGCCGCAGCCTTGACCGGACCCGACGCGGCTTGCTTGCCGGCGGCGAGCCCGAAATCTTCGGGGAAATGGTCGAGCGCGGACAGCACCGGATACGGCGTCATCCCGCCCATCGCGCACAGCGAGCCGGCGAGCATCGTGTCGCACAGGTCGCGCAGCAGCGTGACCTGACGCTCCGACGTGTCGCCTTCGCGAATCCGTGCGATCGTCTCGACGCCGCGTGTCGAGCCGATCCGGCACGGCGTGCACTTGCCGCACGATTCGATCGCGCAAAACTTCATCGCGTATTCGGCGAGCTCCGCGAGATTCGACGTGTCGTCGTGCAGCACGATGCCGCCGTGGCCGACCACCGCGCCGATCGCCGTGTACGCCTCGTAGTCGAGCGGCACGTCCCACTGGTGTTCGGGCAGGTAGGTGCCGAGCGGGCCGCCGACCTGGGCCGCGCGCGCGGGCCGGCCGCTGGCCGTGCCGCCGCCGTAGTCAAACAGCAGCTCGCGCAGCGTGACGCCGAACGCGAGCTCGACGAGGCCGCCGTGACGGATGTTGCCCGCGAGCTGGAACGGCAGCGTGCCGCGCGAGCGGCCCATCCCGTAGTCGCGATAGAACGCGGCGCCGCGCGCGAAGATCACCGGCGCGGTCGCGAGCGTGATCACGTTGTTGATCACGGTCGGCTGGCCGAACAGGCCGGCGAGCGCCGGCAGCGGCGGCTTCGCGCGCACGACGCCGCGCTTGCCTTCGAGCGATTCGAGCAGCGCCGTTTCCTCGCCGCACACGTACGAACCGGCGCCCTTCGCGACGTGCAGGTCGAACGCATGCGCGGAGCCGAGCACGCGTTCGCCGAGCCAGCCGGCTTCGCGAGCCCGCTCGATCGCCGTTTCGAGTGCCGCGATCGCATGCGGGTATTCGCTGCGCACGTAGATGTAGCCGAGCGTCGCGCCTGTCGCGATGCCCGCGATGATCATCCCTTCGATCAGGCAGTACGGATCGCATTCCATGAGCAGGCGATCGGAGAACGTGCCCGAATCGCCTTCGTCCGCGTTGCAGACGATGTACTTTTGCGCGGCGCGCGCCTGCCGGACCGTGCGCCATTTGATCCCGGCCGGGAAGGCCGCGCCGCCGCGGCCGCGCAGCCCCGATTCGATCAGCTGCTCGCACGCGGCGTCGCCGTCGAGTGCGAGCGCATTCTTCAGGCCGACGAGGCCGTCATGCTTCAGGTAGTCGTCGATCGACAGCGGATCGGTCAGGCCGATGCGCGCGAACGTGAGGCGCTGCTGGCGCGCGAGATAGGGCAGCGCGTCGACGAGGCCGACGCCGCTCGGGTGCGTGCCGCCGTCGAGCCAGTTTGCGTCGAACAGGGCAGGCACATCGGCCGCCGACAGGTTCGCGTAGCCGACGCGCCCGGCGGCCGTGCCGACCTCGACGAGCGGCTCGAGCCACAGCAGCCCGCGCGAACCGTTGCGGATCAGTTCGATCGCGACGCCGCGCCGCTCGGCTTCCGCGACGATCGCGGCGGCGAGGGCGTCGGCGCCGAGCGCCAGCGCGGACGAATCGCGCGGAACGTAGATGCGGGTCGTCATGCGGCCTCCGGGGTGTGGGCGGCCGCGTCGGCGAGCAGGGCGTCGAACTTCTCCGGCGTGACCTTTGCGTGCAGCACGCCGTTGACCGTCATCGACGGCGATTGTGCGCACAGCCCGAGGCAGTAGACCGACTCGAGCGCGACATCGCCCGGCGCGTGCGCGTCGGCACTCTCGCCGTGCGCGGCGTCGAACCGGCAACCCGTGCGCGCTTCCGCGTGCGCGGCCAGCGCTTCGCAGCCCATGCTGCGGCACGCCTCGGCGCGGCACATCTGGATCGTCACGCGCGCGGGCGGCGCGGTGCGGAAGTGGTGATAGTAGGTGAGCACGCCGTGCACTTCGGCACGCGACAGGTTCAGCGCCTTCGCGAGCGGCGCGACGCAGCCTGCCGGCACGTAGCCGGCCTCGTCCTGGATCGCATGCAGGATCGCGACGAGCGAGCGGCCGGCGCGCGCATGACGCTCGACGAGCGCGTCGGGCGCAGGGGAATTCGGGGACATCGGTTGTGCTCCTCCAAAGTCTCATATGTGCCCATGATTCATATAGTGCACACCGGGACTTCGTCCTGATTGATTTTGAGCAACGATAAGCGGAAGATTTCGCAGTCGCAATAGGAAATCGGAGTACATAATTGATTCGAATCGAATGCGACGCGTATCTGACCGTACGCGACACGGAGGGCCGCACGGCGAGCCTGTCGGATGTCGCCCCGTTGCTGGAGCTCGTGGCCGATACGGGCAGCATTGCACAGGCCGCGCAGGCGAAAGGGCTGTCGTATCGGCACGCGTGGGGCATGCTGCGGGCGCTGGAGGCGTGCGTCGGCGGCGAGTTGATCGAGACCGCGCGCGGCAAGGGATCGACGCTGTCGGAGCTGGGGCAGGCGGTCGTCGACGCGCAGCGGCTCGCGCGTAGCCGTCTCGACGGGAACCTGCGCGCGCTGGCGGCCGAGGTGGCGAGCGACCTGAACCGGCGGCTCGCGCAGCGCGACGGCGCCGTGCGCATTCATGCGTCGCACGGCTATGCGGTTGCGGCGCTCGTTTCCGCGCTCGTCGATGCGCAGGCCGCCGTCGACATCAAGTATCGCGAGAGCGTCGAGGCCGTGCAGGCACTCGCGCGCGGCGAATGCGAGCTGGCCGGCTTCCATCTGCCGCGCGGCGCGTTCCGCGAACGGTGCGCGCAGATCTACCGGCCGTGGCTCGACGACACGCGTCACGTGCTGATTCATCTGACGCGTCGCCAGCAGGGGCTGTTCGTGCCGCGCGGCAACCCGAAGCAGGTCGGCGGGCTGGCCGATCTCGCCCGCCACGACATCCGCTTCGTCAATCGGCAGCCGGGGTCGGGCACGCGCATGCTGCTCGATCTCGCGTTGCGCGCGATCGGCATCGATCCCGAGCGGATCGACGGCTATGCGTCGGCCGAGCTCACGCACTCGGCGATCGCCGCGTTCGTCGCGAGCGGGATGGCCGATCTCGGCTTCGGCGTCGAGCCGGCCGCCCGTCATTTCGGGCTCGATTTCATCCCGGTCGTCGACGAGGACTACTACTTCGCGTGCGAACGCGCGCAGCTCGACTCGCGGCCGCTCGCCGGCGTGCTCGCCTTGCTGCGCGACGCACGTTTCGTCGAGCGCGTCGCGCACCTCGACGGCTACGATCCGGCGGCGTGCGGCACGCTGGCTGGTGTCGCGGAGGGCTTCGCCGGTACGGTCGCGGCCGGTACGCCGGACGGCAGCGCACGGTAACGGGAATGCACGCGAGCCGCGCTGCAGCAGCGAGGGATTTGCGCTACGCTTGCCGCTTCATCAACGTTCCAACAAGCACGCCGTTCAGGCGTCATCCCGCCATGAAACTTTCCGTTCCCTTCGCCGCGGCAGCGTTGACCGCAGGGCTTCTCGTCGCTGTTTCGCCGTTTGCGCTTGCGCAGAATTCCCCGGGCGTGCCTGGCGGCATCCTGAGCGAACAGTTCCGCCTGAACGAGCATCCGCAGATGCCGTTCGCGGCGTCTGCGCCGTCGCAGAAATACCAGAGCGGCAAGAAGTCGGCATTGCGCCGCAAGGGCGATATGGGAGACCCGAACGGCTGCAACCTGAAGTGCCCGCTGGACACTCAATAAACCAACGCAGGCGCGCCGGGTCGTCGTCGACGCGTCTGTCCGGCCGGGCCGCGCCGATGCCGCGCGATTCTTTTCGAGCCCCGCAGGGCGTGCTGCCTTGCGGGGCTCGTGCTTTATGGCCGGTCGTGGTCCAGTGCGATCATGCGATGCCGGATCGGGTTCCTGTCGGGATTCTAGGGTTAACCCGTAATTCAGGAAGGATGTCTTCCTGAAACCTGCCTTATTCTTAAGCATCCGCCTACATAAACTTCGGTTTGTCAGCGATGAACGGGTGTTCACCGCGAAATCAGACAAATCTGGAGGTAGGTCATCATGAAGTCGCTCGTTCAAGCCGTTGTCGTTGCTGCCGCTCTCGTTGCTCCGGTCGTTTCGTTCGCGCAGTCCGGCTCGGCACTCACCCGCGCACAGGTTCGCGCCGAACTGGTTCAGCTCCAGCAGGCCGGTTACAACACCGCCCGCGGCGAAGATCCGCACTATCCGGAAGCGATCCAGGCCGCAACCGCGCGTGTTGCAGAACAGCAGCGCAGCGCGTTGGCCCAGGCGCAAGGCGCCGACACCAGCGGCTACGGCGCGCAGGGGCAGGGCGCATCGGCAGCGGGCTCGCGTGCGATCGGCGTGCGTCCGGCCAGCGCGGAAGAAATGAAGTCGCTGTATCGCGGCAGCTAAGCCGCGCATTGCCCAGCGGGGCCGCGCGGCTGGTGCGACGATGCGTCGCGTCCGGTCGCGGTGCCGGGCAGGTGCCGTCCACTGCGCTTAAGCGCAGCGCGGACGGTGCCGAACCTCCGTCACCTCCTGTCGCCGGCGTATCGGTGGCATTCCGCCTGGCCCGCCCGGGCCGGGCGCTTTTTCGGAGGGCGCGGGAGGCGGGGCGCACCGGCAACAAAAAACCCCGCAGACTCGCGTCGTGCGGGGTTCGTGCGTCAAGCGCGGAATTTGGTGGGGCGGCGTCAACAGCATCGATCCACTATCGCCTTTTACAGTAAGGGTTTATCAGAAAACTACGATCAAAGAACCCCCAAAAGAACCCCCGATTTTTGATCGCAAGGCGGTCGAAAGAGACTGATTCGCGCACAATCTTGCGCGGGTTTCATCGTGAAATTCAGCCATGTTCAACAAACCGCAAGGTTAATCACATGGCCTCCCGCGATACCGCATCCTCGACCCTGCCACTCGACGGCTACACGCGATGGGGCGATCTGAAACGCTTCGTCCCGCTGTGCATGAATTCCGTCACGACCCGCGAGCGCGCGGGCCGCTTTCCGAAGCGCGTGCAACTTGGCTCCTCACGTTCCGTCGCCTGGCCGAACCGTGAACTACATCGTTGGCTGGCCGATCCCGACGGCTATCGTGCCCCGAACGCAACGGAGGCCGCATGAATTCAATTGATCTCGCACGCCACCTGACCCCGGCTGCGAAGCATCGCGTCGCAGAACACCTCGGCGATCTCCGAAAACATCATGGCGACGACCCGTGCACACGTGAGCAGGCGGCTGCACACGAAGCGGGTCACACGATCATTGCAATGGCGTTTGGCTGGCAATTCCTCGGTTGCAAGATTCGGAGAGAGGGCTCAGCGTGGGTGGGGGTTACTCACTACCGACATGGGTACCATCTGTCAAAGCAACCGTACACACATACAGATGCGCCGGACGTCTTCTTTGCGGAGGCGGTTATGGATCTCGGTGGCGTAGTCGGCGAGCAGATCGCTGGAGTATTCCATCCTGCGTCCAGTGCGTTCGAAATTGCGGATGCCGCGACCGCATGCGCCACGCTAGATGTATTCGCCGGCGTTGCGCCGAGCAGCCATTTCGCACGTGCGCTCGCGCTCGCGATGACAGAGATCCAGGCCAATGCCGCGACGTTCGAGCTCCTGCGCGCGCACTTCCGACGATCGAAGCGACTGACGCCGGCCGAAGGGCGGCGGATGTTGAAGAACGTAGCGCCGCGACTCGCCGGCATGCAGTTCGTGAAAAGAAAAAGCCCGCAATAAATGCGGGCCCAAAAATTTCAAAGCTCGGTAAACACGATGAATAGTACACCTACAGAAAATACTGTCAAGCCTAGCTGTACACATTCGGATCTCGCGGCCGCGCTCGCGCCGATCGTTTCGCGCGTCGTCACTTCGCACTGCTGGATAAAGCGCGACGGGCCGCCGTCACACATTCGCCGGCCGCTGACGGCCGATCGGCTCGCGCATCATGTGAACGGCGGCCCGGCCTACGGCGCCGCGCAGATCGCGCCCGGCGAGTCGACGACGCGCGTCGCGTGTCTCGACCTGGATTCGCACAAGGGCGAGACGTCGTGGTACGACATGCAGGCCGCGGCGCTGCGCGTGATGGCGCAGCTCGAGTCGCGCGGCATGCGCCCGATTCCGTTCCGCTCGTCCGGCGGGGCGGGGCTGCACATCTACATGCTGTGGGACGAGCCGCAGGACGCGTACAGCGTGCGATGCCTGCTGCGCGACGCGCTCGCCGCGTGCGAGCTGCGTGACGGTACGAAGGGCGTCGCGGCCGGGCAGGTCGAGGTGTTCCCGAAGCAGAACAGCGTGCCGAGCGACGGCTTCGGCAACATGTTCGTGTTGCCGCTGGCCGGCGCGTCGGTGCCGCTCGATTCGTTCGAGCTCGACGACATGCCGAAGGAATACGCGGCGGAAATGGATTGGCCGGCGAGCGCGCCCGTGCCGCACGTCGCGCGCGAGGAAATCGTGATGCCCGGCGCGGTCGACGTGCCGGTCGAGCTCGAAACGCTGAAGTCGGCGCTCGACATGATCCCGAACACGGGCGACGACGAGCTCGACTACGAGCAGTGGCGCGACGTCGTGTTCGGGATCCACCACGCGGCGCGCGGCGACGACGCTGGCCTCGCGCTCGCGCACGAGTTCTCGGCGCGCTCGAGCAAGTACGACCCGCGGTTCCTCGACGAGCGCGTGTGGCCGCACATCGGCAAGACCGGCGTTGACGAGCGCGCGCCGATCACGGCGGGCACGATCAAGAAAATGGCCGCAACACGTGGTTGGCGGGATCCCGCGCGCGAGGCGAACGAGGATGACTTTGAAGCGCTGCCGGTCGAGCATGCGAGCAAACTGCCGCGGCAGCCGGGGTATCGCCGGAACGGCAAGGGCGAGATCCTCGCGCTCGCGGAAAACATCGAAATGGCGGTCAGCGCGCCACACGAGTGTGGGTGGCACATCCGCTACGACGATTTTCGCGCCGAGGCCATGCTCGCCGACGTGGCGGATCCGCGCGGTCTGCGGGCGTTCACAGATCCTGACTACACGCGCCTGCAGATCCGGCTCGAGCGCCGAGGGTTCCTCAAGCTTAGCAAGGAGGCGCTGCGTGACGGTGTGGGCCTTGTGGCCGACGACAATCGAATCGATTCGGCCGTCGAGTGGTTGACCGGCCTGCGGCACGACGGCGTGCCGCGCATCGAAACGTTCCTGCGTGATTACATGGCCGTCGAGGACACGGCATACACACGCGCGGTGTCGCGGTATCTCTGGACGGCGCTCGCCGGCCGCGTGCTGTCGCCCGGCTGCGAAGCGCCGATGGTGCCGGTGCTGATCGGCGAGCAGGGCGCCGGCAAGACGCGAGCCGTGAAGGCGCTCGTGCCGGCGCAGGACTTCTACTGCGAGCTCAAGCTCGACGAGCGCGACGACAACGCGTCCCGCATGATGCGCGGCCGCCTGGTGGTCGAGCTCGGTGAGCTGCGCGGCCTGCACACGCGCGATGCCGAATCGATCAAGGCGTTCATCAGCCGCACGCACGAGAACTTCGTGCCAAAGTACAAAGAGTTCAGCGTGACGTTCGCGCGCCGGTTCCTGTTCGTCGGCACGACCAACCAGGACGAGTTTCTCGCCGACGAGACGGGGGAGCGCCGGTGGCTGCCCGTGCGCGTCGGTCGATGCGACGTCGATCGGATCGCGGCCGACTGCCTGCAGTTGTGGGCCGAGGCCCGCGCGGCCTACGAGCGCGCCGGGAATGTCGACTGGCGGGAGGCAGAGACGTTGGCGCGCGAAGTGCACGCGCAGCACAAGCTGTCCGACCCGTGGGCACCGATCATTCACGAATGGCTTGACAGCGATGGTGAATGCGAACTTGGTCTTCCGCCGCGTGAGCGCGAATTTTTACAGGTTCATGAGATCGCAACCGGCCCCCTTGGAATGGCCCATGGTCGCCTGACACGCAGCGACGAAATGCGAATCGGGAAAATTTTGCGAGAAATGGGGTATTCGAGGCAGCAAAAGCGGGTCGCGGGGCGTCCGGTCAAGGTTTGGGCCAAGCCCGCGTAGCTACTGTATCCACCTGATGCGTAGCAGGTGGATACGCGCAAAGCCTTATGCAGTAAGGGTTGTATCCACCGTATCCACCGTATCCACCTTTCTTTATATACGTGTGCGCGATAAATAAGGGGGATACCGGGGTTTATAGGAAACAGGGGATACGGTGGATACAGGTGGATACACCCCTGACGAGGCTGAAAGATGCATGAAATTACAATTTCGTACTACGAATTTAGCGAGGTAAAGCAATGAAGAAACTGACCGCGAAGCAGCAACGATTCGTCGACGAGTACCTGGTCGATCTGAATGCGAGCGCAGCCGCGCGGCGCGCCGGCTACAGCGAGAGGACCGCGAACGAGCAGGGCGCGCGCCTGTTAGCAAAAGTTAGTGTGCAGGAAGCGGTCCGCGCCGCGATGTGCGCCCGCCGTGAGCGCACGCACATCACGCAGGATCGCGTGCTGCGCGAGCTCGCGCGCATCGCGTTCTTCGACATCCGGCGCCTGTACAACGCCGACGGCACACTGAAGCGCCCGGATCTGCTCGACGATGAGGCCGCGGCGGGCCTCGCCGGCGTCGATGTGGTCGAACAGATGACGTACAGCGCGGATGGTGACGGCGAGCTGACGGCCACGCCGACGCTCACGAAGAAAGCGAAGGTGTTCGACAAGACGGCGGCGCTCACGCTGGCGATGCGCCACCTCGGCATGCTGAACGACAAGCTCGAACTGACGAAGCCGCGCGTGCGCGTGGTCGACCAGACGGGCCGCAAGTCGCGCGCGAAGGGCGATTGAAATCCCCATTGGCGATTTCAACTCCGGGCGTAGTGCCTTGCTTGGTGGACGTCGCGCGCTACGCACTATGCCGAAACGGTGCGTAGCTACCCGGTCGGCTACCCACGTGCGCCTCATCATGGCCTGAAAGACGGACAATCCGCCGCGCCAAACGACGCACGATCCTGCATAGACGTATGCGCATAGTGATATGCGCACAAACGCGAGATTCCGCGACGCACTGATGCGACGCTGATCGAAGGTCAACACAGGAGCCGATACATGGCAGCAACGAACCTCTATTTAGCCCCGCGCACGCGGATGGCGCTGCAGACCTGCGCGCTGTTGCGTGGGGCCTCGATGTCGCGTGTCGTCGCCGACGCGCTGGCCGAATTCATCGAGCGCCACGGACTGCTGAAGGGTGGCGAATGGCGGATCCGCCCGAACGCGGATCATGCGTGGGGTCGCGCTACGGCAGAGCAGGCTGACGCGGCGCGCGTGCTCGACTGGCAAGTCGAACTCGTGGAGGACTGAGCGATGGCCGACGTCCGAAAGATCGAAGCGCAGCTCGCGGAAGCCCGCCAGCAGACCGCCACCGCGCAGCGGCAGCTCGAGGATCGACTGCTCGAGAACAACGGTGCGGAGGACGAGGAAACGGCGTCGCTGCGTGCCGTCGCGGATCTGCACCGGTCGCGCGAAGCGTCGCTCGTCCGCGTACATGAAGCCGCGCGGCGAGCCAATACCGCCGCTGCAATCGAGGCGCGTCACCAGGAGTCGAGGGACGGCGTGCGAGCGGCTCGCGCTCTGGAACGTCGCTACGTCAATGCGGCGAAGGCGCTCGAAGCCGCGCTCGAAGCGACTGCCGTCGCGCGTAGCGAGTTCCTGCAGGTCGACGCTGAGTTGCACGCGGCGATCCGCGCTGTCTGCATGAACCCCGAGCTGCCCGAACCGCATGCGTCTGGGTTGCGTATCGATGGCGCCCGCGCGTGGATTTCAGACCGGGCTGTTCGGACATACGTCAGGTCGATGTTCGACGAAGATCTGCCACCCGACAGCATCGCGGGCGTTGCTGCGAAGCACATGCAGCAAACGATCGTGCGCCTCGAATTAGCCGCCGAGTACCGCAAGCCAGCTAACCAACCGCCGCACATCATCGACAGCGAGTCCGCACTGCGCTCGGTGACTGAGGCCGGCGAGGAGGCGTGATGGACGGCGAACAGGAATCCGCACCCGTCGAGAAGACGTTCGAGGAACGTGCCGCGGCGTTCTATTCGAACACAAAGCAGCCCGGCGCAGCCGCGACGCAGCGCGCGTCGGTCGAGCAGCCGAAGGCATGGAACGCCGCAGAGAACCTGCGCGTCGACGACGGGCAAAGCGCGCCGCAGGCTGCCGAGCAGGATGCGCTGGCGCTCGTTCGCAACGATCGCGTGCGCAAGTTTTACGGCGACGAGGGCACACATGGCGTGCTGTACGACGAGTTGACCGGATCCGGGCACTGGGGGCAGGAAATCGTCGCGTCAATCGACGACGGCCTGGGCGGCACGATCGATCGCAAGGAGTTCGCGGCGATCGTCGCCGACCACGGCGGCAACCAGACCGACGTGCGCGAATTCCTCGCCGACGCCCGGCTGTTTGCGCAGGGCTGGCCGGCGCTGTCCGAGGCCGACAAGCAGGCCCACCTCGCGGACGCGGTGCAGGGCATGAAAGAGACGTTCGGCGACGGATGGGAGCAGGCGTGGGATGCGGCGAACGCGCTAGCGAAGCGTGACCCACGCGTCGCGAAGGTGCTCGTCGAGACGGGCCTCGGCGCCGATCGTAAGACGGTCATCAAGTTCGCGCAGGAAGCGCTCCGGCAACGCGTAGCCGGAAAATTGAAGTAATGGGCGCGCTTCGCCGATTCTGACCAGGACCGATATGCCTATCAAATTTATTCGAAGCCGCTTCCGATCGCGCGGCGCAATTCACGCGGCTCGGCCGCGATCGCCGCTGATCTCGGAGCGACTGACGCCCGAGCACATCCTGTCTGTCGAGCTGTCACCTCAACATGCAGCGACGGTCGGCACGATGACACGCGAGTCCGCTGAGCGCCTGTGCGCTGCGACGCGCGTCGGATGGGCAGTCGTCGAGGATGGGGTCACGCTGGGGTGTGGCGGCCTTGCCGAGGTATGGGAGAACCGTGCGCAGGCGTGGACGCTGATGTCACCGGCCGTGATGTCGCCGCGGCGATTTCGGATCATTCACGGGATGATGCAGGGGGTGCTCGACGACGCGCCGTGGCGCCGCATTGAAATGGACGTTGACGCTGCGAACACTGCCGCCGCTGCTTGGGTTGGGCGCTTGGGGTTCGTGCGCGAAGGTGTGCGACGGAAATACACCGTCGACGGGCGGGACGTGATTCTTTTTGCGAGGGTGAAGTAATGGATCCGACTACGTTGGCGCTCGGCGCCGCAGCAGTGAAGGGTGTCGGTAGCGTCGTCTCGGGTATCTCGGGCAGCGCGCAGGCGAACCAACGGGCCGATGCGCTCGATCGCAACGCCGCGTTGTCCGATCAGCAGGCCGGACAGGTTTATGCACAAGGCGTCGCCCGTGAAAGCGCGCAACGGGCGCAGGCCGGGCAGCAACTCGGCGCGCAACGTGCAGCGGTGGCCGAGTCCGGCTTCAATCCGAACACCGGGTCGGCGCTCGACGTCCAGGTGCAGAGCGTGCGGAATGCCGAGCTCGATGCGTTGCAGACACGGTATCAAAGCATCCTGCAGGGTGGCACGCTCGAGGACCAGGCCCGGCAGGATCGATATGCCGCACGCACCGCGCGCGCGAGCGCAAACAACAGCCTGATGGCAGGCGGGATCTCGGCCGCCGCCGGCTTGTTGGGCGGCTTCGGGGATTATGCAAAGGCCGGCGGCTTTGCAGGCGGGATCACGAAGTCGCTGAAAACGTACGGCACCACGGCCGCAGGCAATCCGCTGCTGTTCACGATGCCGTAACTCGAAACGGTGAGGAAATAGATCATGCCAATTGATAGTCTCTACGCCGACCAGACCGCCAGCTTTCTGAGCGGGCAAAACCAGATCGACGTGCCGGAGCCGCGCACGTATCCGTCGACGTCGATCACCTCGATCGCGCGCGCCGTCGGGCGCGGGCTCGGGCAGGGTGGGACGGCGCTGTTCGGCGCAGCGTCGGATCTGGCCGCGGGCCTGAGTCAGGTCTATGTCGATCCCGACACGCTGACGCTGAACCCGCAGGCGCAGGCCGACGCCGACAAGCAGGTGAACGCGGCTATCGCGAAGCAGCGCGCCGGGCACCTGTTCGAGTCGCCGCTCGGCACGAAGGCGTACGACCTGTCGGATACATTCAAGCCGGACCCGACGCGCGCGACCACGATCGATCAGACCGTGCAGGGCGTCGTGTCGGGGCTGACGCAGATCGTACCCGCCGCCGTGCTTGGCGGGCCGCTGGCTGGCGCCGCTGTCGGCGGCACGTCAATCGGCATGTCGCGTGCGGAAGACCTGAAGCGGCAAGGCGTAGACGTCGGTACGCGGACGGCAGTCGGTGCGGTCGAGGGCGCGCTCACGGCGGCCGGCGCGGTGTTGCCGGTTGCCGGCTCGACCGTTGCGCGCACGGCGGGGCTCGTCGCGGCCGGCGGCCCGGGCGCTGCGATCGCGCAGGCGACGATCGAGAAAGCGATCTTGCGCAATGCAGATTACGACCACCTCGCCGACCAGATCGACCCGCTCGATCCCGTGAACATCGCCGCCTCGACGCTGATGGCGGGCGCGTTCGCGGGCGCACATACGGCAGCAACGGCGCGCGCCGCGCGGCAGACTGCGGCAGCCGCTGCTTTGCCGCTCGAAAGTATGGCCGTGGACGCACGGAAGGCGTTGCCGTATAACGCCCCGCAGCTCGATGCCTACGCTGCGCAAGCTGCGCAACGCGAAGGCGTGCCCCATGCGTTGCTCGACTTCATCAAGAATCACGGTGAGCGCTCGAACAGCGATCAGGTGTCGTCGGCGGGTGCGAAAGGCGTCATGCAGTTCACGAAGGACACGTGGGCCGCATACGGCAAGGGTGATCCGCAGGACCCGGTGAATTCGATCGACGCCGCAGCGCGCTATGCGAAGGATCTGCTGCAGCGTTACGACGGCGACATGCGCGCGGCCGTAACGGAGTACAACGGCGGTGTCGAGCAGGCGCGCGCTGTGCAGGCCGGCGGCTCGCCGACGGCGAAAGAAACGATCGGCTACCTGAAGCGGTTCGACGAATACGTCGCGACGCGCGGCATCGATTCCGCGACGTTCCACGTGACGCCCGACCAGGTCGACGCGGCGCTGCTCGCGCGCGGGCAGCGGATCGTCGATGACGCATACGTGTTCGGCACGCCCGGCGACATCGCTGCGATGACCGCGCATCAGGATGCTTTCGAGCTGGCTGCGCGCCAGATGGACGCCGGACAGTTCCCGGACGTCGTACATTACTTCACATCTGACGATGTTACGCGCGCGACCGCGCTCGATGGACTGATCGCTGACGCCGAATCGTATCGTGGGGATCTGGCGTCGACTTCCGCCAATCTTGCGGACCCGGGTGCTGTCGCGCAGGCGCGCGCTGAACTCGACCAACTGCGCGCCAACGCACCGGACACGTCCCCGGAAGGCATCAAGGAGCTGACGCGCCAGTTGCAGGACCAGGGTGCGAAATACAAGGCAGCGGCCGCCGAGGCGCAGCGCCGCATCGATGCCTCGCGGGCCGACCACGAGGCACAGGTCGCTCGTCTGGAAGGCATGATCCGCCAGAACGCCGAGGCGCAGCGCGCGTCCGAGCAACTGCCGACACTCGATTCGCAGATCGAGCAGATGCGTACCGCACGGGCCCGGATCGACGCGCCGGCCACGCGCCGTACGCAAATCGCCGACTTTGTATCGAGTCTCGCACGTGCGCAGCGCGAAGCAGACCGCACGCCGGTCACGCAACCGCGCAACGTGATTGCGGAGTCCGCAGCGGAAACGGGCGTTTCGCCTGGCAGCGCCCCACGTGCGACCACCACACCGGCAGCCAGCGTGCTGACCGCGCACGCGATTGAAGCGAACGTACGCGAACTTGCTGCGCAACGACCCGACATGCAGGTGACAATCGACACGCCGGCCGGCGAGCGCAGGGGTACCGTCGCGGAGCTGCTGCGGCAGATCGACGACGAGCACACCATGAACACGCAGGATGCCGGCCTGTTCGAAGTCGCCGCGCGGTGCTTTATCTCGACGCTTTGATTCGCGCCAGCCAATAACGCACGATTCTGCGGGGCCCGCGCGGCAGCATGGCGCAGTCTAACCAAAGGCTGCGCCATGACCGTCAATTCGTCGACCCAAAGCGTCACATACAACGGTGACGGCTCGACTTCCGTATTCCCGATCCCGTTCTACTTCCTGAAGAACGAGGACGTACACGCCTCACTCGTGATCAACGAGGTTGGAACAGATCTCGTGTTTGGCACCGACTACTCGTTGAGCGGCGCAGGCGATCCGAACGGCGGAACATTGACGATGTTCGTCGCCCCGTCTGTCGGGTACCAGCTCGTCATCGATCGAGAAGTCGCGGTGACGCAGCAGACCGAATACCAACAGAACGATCCGTTCCCAGCGAAGACGACCGAAAAGGCGCTCGACAAACTCACGATGATTTGTCAGCAGATCGTCGGCGTGCTCGGGAGTCTGACACCGGGGTCAGCCCGCGCACTGCTGCTCGGCCGATACGACGTGAACGGATTCGGCGCGTACCAGGCGAACGGCAACCGCATCGCGAATCTCGGCTACCCGCAATCGACGACCGATGCCGCGACACTCGGCGCGGCGCGTGACATCGCGGAGCAGATCACGTCTGGCGCGCAGGGAGCGCTCGGCACGTTCATTCAGGATGGACCGGGGTCGGTTCCGCGCACGTTCCAGGCGAAGATGCGCAACTCGGCGGTGAGTCCCGAAGACAAGGGCGCGGCCGGCGATGGCGTTACGCTAGACGACGCCGCGTTCGCGCAACTGGCGGCGATGCCGGCGGGCACGGTGATCGACGGCGGCAACCGCGTGTTCCTGATCTCGCAGCCCGTCACCTTCAACAATCGCGTTTCGTTGCGGATCAAGGTGAAGGCGGCGCCGACATTCCCGAACGCCGGCTGGTTGGTCAAGATCGCCGGCGACGGTTCGATAATCGATATCGAGGTCGACGGGAACTCACGTTCGATCGTGGGCGTTGCCGTAACCGGTAACGACTGCTACGGCGCAGTCCGGGGCAAGAATATCGTCGGTACTGACGCCAGTGTTGGCGGCGGTATGCAGAGCGTGCTGTATCTCGTCGGCAACAACAACCGAGTGAGTGCGTATGGCGAGAATCTGCTGCACAACGGCGCGCCAAATCCTTCTGTCCCGCGCGTGATGTCGGTCGCAGCGTCGTCCGGCAACATCGTGCCCGAGCTGGTCGGCAACAATGCGCACTGCCTCGCGGTAACGCAAGCTGCGCAGATCTCGATCACGTACGGCGAGGCGATCAACTGCGGCGATAACGGGCTCTACGACATCGCGGCCGGGAGCGATGTTCACGTGGGTACGCTGGTATTCCGCGGCGACAATGGGTCGAAGGTTCAGACGGTTGTCGCAGAAGGGCGGGTGACGATCGACAACCTCGTGGTGCGTGACGTCTATGGCTACGCGGCGGTCGATTACAACGGCTCGCTGATCATCGGCAACTATTCGATCATCACGTCGACGCCCGGGAAAACGCATCAGCCCGTCGTGTCGCGTGGCAACACCGGTAGCGCATCCGTCCGGATCGCGTCCCTGAGCGGGAACATCTGGCTTGCCGACGCAGCAAACGGCGGAGGGGTGCTGCAATTCTATGCGGGCACGATCAACCAGCTCGAGGTGGGCCGCATCGCGCTCGACCTGTATTACCAGGCCGGATCGACGAAACAACTGCTCGTGCAAACGAACGGAAGTGGGGCGATGTGCGCCTTCGACGAGATCCGCCTGCGTCTGTTCGACACGACCGGAACGCTGACACCGTCCGATGTTTTCTCGTGGCAGTTCCCGACGTATTCGCTGCAGTCGTACGTGAATAGCGTTCAGCTCGACAGCACGTCGGCCGTGATCTCGATGTCGAACCTGCTGCAGGCGAATCTGCGGCCGCCGACGGCCGCAGAAGTTGCCGCCGGAAATGGCGCGATCCTATCCAACGTGATCGCCTCAACGCCGCGCATTTTCTACGGCACGGGCGTTCCGACGGGCGGCACGTATCGAACCGGTGACGTGATCAAGAGCAAATTCCCGTCACTCGGCAAACCGAGCGAATACACGTGCGTAGGCGGCGGTACGCCGGGCACGTGGACGCGATCGGCGGGCACCGTGAAGCGCGACGTCACCGCCAACCGACCGACGGGGCTCACGTTCGCGGACATCGGCACGATCTTTTTCGACAACACCCTCAACGGAAACGGGAAGCCGATCTTCTGGAGCGGTACCGCGTGGGTCGACTCGAACGGCAACGGCGCGTAAAGACCGCCGAGGTTAGGTAGCTCCGTACACGGTGTACAGGGTTGCCTAACATACTGATTTTGTTGCAATTTCTATTTCGCGTGCCTTATACTGAGCCCGTCGACGTATACAATGTTGACCGGGTTTGACAGCCCGAATGCATGCGGCAGACAACCGCCGCGATGGCGGTTTTTCTTCGTTTGAGAACGTGCATCTTCTATGGGTGGCGCGAGTGGAGAGGCTTCGGCCTGCCGGGTTCCGTATGCCCCGGTCTGTCAACTTCGCTCGTCGCTGCCCACCCCGTTTGACAGCGGGATGATGCGATCGCATACGGAGTCCCTCATGACGTTCCACGTTTCTTCCAACGCTTTCCCCATCGGTAGTATTCCTGATCAAGTGACGATGTCGTCACATGACATTGCGGCCATCTACGCGCTGCAGGGTGAACTCCGTACGTGCATCTTTGCCCTTCGTGGCGCATTCGCTCAGCACGTCGATCTCGACACGATCCCTAGCGCTTCATGGTTTTGGCAACGGGCCGAGGCAGCGACCGGCGAGCTCGACGCAGCGATAACCAAGGCTATCTGCCTGGACTGAAAACCGGCGCGCCCGTCGAACGACGCGGGGCGCTGTTTGTGGCGATCGACATTGAAGGAGGTGCGTATGCCGTACGTATCGAAGACTTTCAAGGCGGGAGTGGCTGTGTCCGCCGGGCGTGACCTGGTGCTGTGCGATGACCTGCTCGATCTGCTTGCGGATCGAATCGCGAGCCGCGTTGCCGCGCAACTGCGCGAGCGGGCTCCGGTGCAAGCGGCGCGTCGTCAGGGATCGGCGGATACGGTTGTGCCGCCAGCGTCTACGCTGCGGCCCGACTCGTTGTATCGCGTGGCCGTTGTCATGCAGCGGCTAGGTGTGTCGCGACCGACCGTCTACAACCTTGTCCGCAATGGCAAGCTTGAGCTTGTAAAGATCGGCGCGCGGTCCAGTGGGATCACGGGAAAAAGCCTGATCGCGTTGATCGAGCAGAATCGAGATGCGCCGCAGCAACGCTAACTAAGCGGCCGCCATGCACACGCCCGCCCAAACGCAGCCGGCCGCGCCGGCGCCCGTGAAGCTCTACAAGGTCCGCGAGGTAATGCGGCAGCTCAGCATCTCGAAGACCACCGTATATCGCCTGGTCGACGCTGGTAAGCTTCGTCTCGTGAAGATCGGGACGCACTTAAGCTTCATCACGGCCGAGAGCTTCGACGCATTTTTCGCGGAGATCAAAGCACCGATTGATGACCCATAGAGAGAGAGGGCGGATATGTCGAACGTGACCGACTATATCGGAGCCGCGACCGGCGTCGTGGGGATGGTTGCCGGCATCTATAGCCTTGTGCGAACGCACAAAATCAAGTCGCTCGACTTGCGGCTCGAACTGCGAACGACCGTCGCCGATGTCCACTTGGCGCTCGCTACCGCACGCGGCCTGCTCACATTGGGTGATCGTTCGCGTCAACGTGTATTGGCCGCACGAGGGTTGGGACGCTCTGGAGCGATGGAGGCATGGCGCCAGGCGGTTGAGCATGATCAGACTGAACTGGACGGGCATGCCGCCGCGGCGCGCAGCGAGGATGCGGACTTTACCGCGCTTTCTCAGGAACAGCTCGAATCCGAGGTCGTCGCCGCGCGAAAGGCGCGGGCCCGACTGGCCGAACTCATCGAGAAGTACCGAGCGGCCTACGCGGAGGATGACGAGATGCGGCGGGAGATCCGGCAGGATGCACGGGATCAGGTCAATCGGCAGCTTGGGCGTGGGTAGTGCGACGACGTGCCGGTCGTTTCAGGGCCGCAAGCACTTCACGGCCCTTTGCAAGTTGAGCATCGCGATTCTGCCCGCGGAGATCCCCGAAGAACTCGACGGCGTGTGCAAAGAGCTCGTCCTCGAACCCGCAGCTGCTCGGATCATTGCAGGCGATATACCAAAGCTCCAACGCGCTTTCCTCGATCCCGAGTTTGCCGAAGTTGGCGAGGTTACGGGTGGCGCCGAATGCGAGCGCGTCAGTGTCGATCGGATCGAATTCGTGCACGGCATCGACGTCGCGGTCGGCATGCTTCAGGAAGTTTTGCGTCGACCTGGCGACGGCGAAATATTCCTGAGCGCTGATGCCGTTCGCGTCTTGGGCCCATGACTCCCACTGCGCGTCCGGATGGTGGTGTTTCGCGAGGTCGGCGGCAAGAACCGACGCTACGCCGACCAGCGTGTGCACGACGACCGGATCGGCGCCGTCGAACAGCATTACGATCGCTGCGCGCAAATGCCGGCGCGCGGCTTCGATCTTCGAAATGCGAATGGTCGACATGGCGTGCGTCAGTTTGCCGCAGTGGCGAGCGGGACGATCCGCGCGCCGGCCTTGAGCTGATCGAGGTAGTCCGCCCACTGCTGCATCATTTCGCGCCGGTGCGGCAAATGCGCTGTGCGGTTGTATGCGCGCCCGAGCGGATCCTTCACGGCGTGCGCGAGTTGCGCCTCAACGACCGCCGGCGCCACGCCGAGCACTTCATCGAGAATCGTCCGGGCCATAGCACGGAAGCCGTGCCCGGTCATCGTGTCTCCGTCGTATCCGAGCCGGCGCAACGCGCCGTTGATCGTGTTGTCGGACATCGGCCGGTCCTTCGTGCGGACGCTGGGAAACAGGAATCGGCCGTTGCCGGTCAGCGCGTGCAACTCGCGCAGGATCAATATCGCCTGTTTCGGTAAAGGAACGATGTGCGCCGCGCCGGATGCCTTTCCCTGCTTCGTCCGCTTCATGCGTTCGCTCGGGATCTCCCACGTTGCGCTATCGAGGTCGAACTCAATCCATTCGGCCGCACGCAGCTCGCCCGGGCGCTGGAACAGCAGCGGGGCGAGGCGGAGAGCGCATTGCACGGGGAAGGTGCCGTGATACCCGTCGATCGCGCGCAGGAGCTCGGCGACCTGCTTCGGGTCGGTGATCGCCGCCATGTGCTCGGTCTGCACCGGCGGCAGGGCGCCGCGAAGGTCGGCGGTTACGTCCCGCTTCGCGCGGCCAGTCGCCACGGCGTAGCGGCACACCTGGCTGATGTTGGCCTGCAGCCGGTGGGCAGTCTCGAGCGCACCGCGCTTCTCGACGCGCCGGAGCGCGTCCAGTACGTCGGGCGGCTCGAGGCTGGCGATGGCAGCACCGCCGATCCACGGGAAGGCGTCCACCTCCAGCCGGCGCAGGATCCGCGCCCCGTGGCTTTCGGACCAGGTCGGTGCGTATTTGGCATGCCACTCGCGCGCGACAGCCTCGAAAGAGTTCTCGGCGCTGAGGCGCTGCGTGCGCTTCTCGGCCTTCTTTGCTGCGCCTGGATCGATCCCGGCCGCCAGCTTGTCGCGGGCCTCGTCGCGGCGCTTCCGCGCCTCGGCCAGCGTGACCGCGGGGTAGGTGCCGAACGCCAAGCTTTTTTCCTTCCCGCCAAATCGGTACTTGAGCACCCACCGCTTGCCGCCGGCCGGCTTGATGAGCAGGAACAGGCCGCCGCCGTCGAACAGCTTCTGCTGCTTGTCGGTCGGTTTGGCATTGCGGATTGCTACGTCGGTCAGGGGCATGGGGGCTCCGGCGCGTGGGGGTTCCCGATCGTGGAGTGCTGCAAAGAACCCCCGATAGAACCCCCGTCGCTATGTGGCTGTGGTTGCGATTCCTTGAGATAGTTTGCAACAAAAAACCCCGCGGAGCCAAGCCCGGCGGGGTTCAATTGCAACGCGTTGATCTGCGTTGAGAGAGTGTTTGGTGGAGGCGGCGGGAATCGAACCCGCGTCCAGAAGCGCTCCACGACTAGTTCTACATGTTTAGTTCAGTCTTTTGATTTAACCACAGCGACGCGGACGAACACGCTGCACTACGGCGATTCGCTAGGTTTTCGACCCTGGTGTCGCGACGCCGACAGGGCTTAACTGACGTAAATGACCTCTGGCGGTATTGCTACCGGTCTTGCGACACTAGCCCGTCAGTGAACTAGGCAGAGGACGGCGGCCGTTAGGCTGCCAGTGCGAACGTATCGTCGTTTGCAGTTACGATTTTCCCATTGATTAACGAGGTGACGGGTCCTCGACATGCCCTAGCCGCTTCACAACCCCTGTCGAAACCAGGTCGCCCCCGCGGATAAGATCAAGCATTATAGCCCAACATCGCGCAACAGTTCGCGCAGTTCCTGCGTCGAGCCGACGAGATGCTGCGCCTGCCAGTCGGCCGGCGCGGCGCCGTCGCCGCAGTAGCCATAGGCAGCCGCGACGGTTGCCATCCCTGCCGCGCTGCCGGCCTGGATGTCGCGAAGGTCGTCGCCGACATAGACGATGCGCTCGGGCGCAAGCGTCATCTGTCCGGCCGCGTGCAGCAGCGGGGCCGGATGCGGTTTCGAGTGCGGCGTTGTGTCGCCCCCAACGATGCAGGCCGCGCGTGGCGCAAGGCCGAGCAGGTCGGCGAGCGGCGCGGTGAGGCGCATCGCCTTGTTCGTGACGATGCCCCAGCGCACGCCGCGCGCATCGAGTTCGTCGAGCACGTCGCCGATGCCGGGGAACAGCACGGTGTGCACGCAGATGTCCGTCGCGTAATTGGTCAGGAACTCGTCGCGCATCGCTTCGTAGCCGGCCGATTGCGGGTCGATGCCGAATGCGCCGCCGAGCAGGCCGCGCGCACCGGCCGATGCCAGCGGCCGCAGCACGTCGAGCGACGTTTCGGGCAGGCCGCGCACGCGCTGCATCTTGTTGACGGCGGCGGCGAGATCGGGCGCCGTGTCGGCGAGCGTGCCGTCGAGGTCGAACAGCACGGCATCGCAGTGCAGCAGGCGCGGCTCGTCGAGCGCGGGCCGCCCGGTCGAAAGGGGAGTCGTCATGCCGGTCGGAAGGTCACGCGCCGCGGCGGCACGCGACGAGATAGTTGATGTCGGTATCGTTCGACAGCGCGAAGCGCTTGCCGATCGGGTGATAGGTGATGCCCTTGATCTCCACGATATGCAGATCGGTCCCGCGCACGAAGCTCGCCAGTTCCGACGGGCGGATGAAGCGCGCGTAGTCGTGGGTGCCCTTCGGCAGCATCTGCGCGATGTACTCCGCACCGATCACCGCGAACAGGTAGGACTTCAGGTTGCGGTTCAGCGTGGAGAAGAACACCCAGCCGCCCGGCTTCACGAGCGTCGCGCACGCGGCGACGACGCCGGCCGGCGACGGGACGTGCTCGAGCATTTCCATGCACGTGACGACGTCATAGGTGCCCGGCTCGCGTTCGGCAATCGCTTCGGCGGCGATCGCTTCGTAATCGACCGTGATGCCGCTTTCGAGGCTGTGCAGGTCGGCCACGCCGAGTGCTTCGGTCGACAGGTCGATACCTTTCACCTGCGCGCCGAGTCCGGCCATCGATTCGGACAGGATGCCGCCGCCGCAGCCGATATCGAGCGCGCGCTTGCCGGCGAGGTGCGCATGCGAATCGATCCAGCCGAGCCGGACCGGGTTCAGGTCGTGCAGGGGCTTGAATTCGGCATTCGGATCCCACCACCGATGGGCGAGGTCGCTGAATTTCTGGAGTTCGTGCGGATCGGCGTTGGTCATGTCGGCAAACGGGCTACGGAAGGAGGGCGATGCGTCGGTACGTCAGCCCCGAGTATATAAGGGGGCGCACAACGAGGCCAGCGAGCGCCTGGGCGGGCGTCAAAGAAAAAGCCCCGCCGGAGCGGGGCTTTGAAGCAGTCGAAAACCGCGGCTTACTGTGCCGGAACGGTCGTCTTCTGGACTTCTTGCGTACCGACCACTTCGACTTCCACGCGGCGGTCCGGTGCGAGGCAGGCGATCAGTTGCTTGCGGTTCTTCTGGTTGCAGCCCGTCGTGACCGGGTTGCGCTTGCCCTTGCCTTCCGTGTAGATCTTGTTGGCCGGGACACCCTTGCTGACCAGGTACGACTTGACGGCTTGCGCACGGCGCAGCGACAGGCGGTCGTTGTACTTGTCCGAACCGATGCGGTCCGTGTAGCCCGTAGCGACGACCACTTCCGTGTTCATGCCCTGGATCTTCGAAGCCAGTTCGTCCAGCTTTTGCTTGCCCAGCGGCTTGAGCGTTGCCTTGTCGAAGTCGAACAGTGCGTCGGCTTGATACGTGATCTTCTGGCTCGTGATTGCCGGAGCGACCGGTGCGACCGGAGCCGGTGCCGGTGCCTGGGCGACCAGTGCGCCATCGCACTTCGCGTTGGCGGTGGCCGGCGTCCAGAACGCGTCACGCCAGCAGAGCTCGTTCGTGCCGTTCATCCACACCCATTCGCCCGTGCCGTTCACCCAGTTGTCGTTGACGGCTTGACGCGACGCCGGCACCGACTGTGCCGAAGCGGATGCAGCCATAACTGCGGTAGCTGCAATGAACGCGAGCTTTGAAAGTTTATTCATATTTCTCCTCTCGAAATTGAGATTACCGCAGGTTTACTGCGAGCCTGTTGACGGTGACAAGTCATACATTGCTCGAAGTATAACATTGGTGCGGCACAAAAAACGCGGCACCGCTCTGTGTAGACTTCGAGCAGCGTCTAACTTTCAGTGCGTTGGCATTTTGCCATATCGTTCCCTTCCTACGAAAAAAAATCCTCCCCACCCTAAGATCGCTTCAACTTTGTGGTGCATGCGCAACACCGGCCTGCCGTAACTTTTAGAGATTGTCAAGAGCGGGTCCGCGAAATTGCGCGAAAGGGCGCATATGTTTACTCGCGTGCGCGACTCGGATCCGCGCGGCCCCCGAGCCGCCTGAAGGGGCGCGATCGCGGCCGGTTCGCGGTGCCGCTGCGGTGGTCGCGATTTTTGCTGTTTACATATAGAGGGGGTGGCGAATCGGCGGCTGATGGGCGCATGTTAGAATCTCGCGTTGCGTTGCGCATGCAGCGCCCACGCGAAAGGCGTTCGCCGTCTTCGCTCCGAAACGATACGGATACATGGATCAATTCGCCAAAGAGACCCTGCCCACCTCCCTAGAGGAGGAAATGCGCCGTTCGTATCTCGATTACGCGATGAGCGTGATCGTCGGACGTGCCCTTCCGGATGTCCGCGATGGCCTGAAACCCGTGCACCGGCGCGTATTGTTCGCGATGCACGAACTGAACAACGACTGGAACCGCGCGTACAAGAAATCGGCGCGTATCGTCGGTGACGTGATCGGTAAGTATCACCCTCACGGCGATACCGCGGTGTACGACACGATCGTGCGGATGGCGCAGGACTTCTCGCTGCGCTACATGCTGATCGACGGACAGGGCAACTTCGGCTCGATCGACGGCGACAACGCCGCGGCGATGCGTTACACCGAAATTCGCATGGCGAAGATCGGTCACGAGCTGCTCGCCGACATCGACAAGGAAACGGTCGACTTCGAGCCGAACTACGACGGCAACGAGATGCAGCCGTCGGTCCTGCCGTCGCGCATCCCGAACCTGCTGATCAACGGCTCGTCGGGCATCGCGGTCGGCATGGCGACCAACATCCCGCCGCACAACCTGAACGAAGTCGTCGACGCGTGCCAGCACCTGCTGGGCAACCCGGACGCGACGATCGACGAGCTGATCGAGATCATCCCGGCGCCGGACTTCCCGACGGCCGGCATCATCTACGGCGTCGCCGGCGTGCGCGACGGCTACCGCACCGGGCGCGGCCGCGTCGTGATGCGCGCGGCCACGCACTTCGAGGAGATCGACCGCGGCCAGCGGATGGCGATCATCGTCGACGAGCTGCCGTACCAGGTGAACAAGCGCTCGCTGCTCGAGCGCATCGCCGAGCTCGTCAACGAGAAGAAGCTCGAGGGCATCTCCGACATCCGCGACGAGTCCGACAAGAGCGGCATGCGCGTCGTGATCGAGCTGAAGCGCGGCGAAGTGCCCGAAGTGGTGCTGAACAACCTGTACAAGGCGACGCAGCTGCAGGACACGTTCGGCATGAACATGGTCGCGCTGGTCGACGGCCAGCCGAAGCTGCTGAACCTGAAGGAAATCCTGCAGTGCTTCCTGTCGCATCGACGCGAAGTGCTGACGCGCCGCACGATCTACGAACTGCGCAAGGCCCGCGAACGCGGCCACGTGCTCGAAGGTCTCGCGGTCGCGCTCGCGAACATCGACGAGTTCATCGCGATCATCAAGGCCGCGCCGACGCCGCCGATCGCGAAGCAGGAACTGATGGCGAAGCCGTGGGATTCGTCGCTCGTGCGCGAGATGCTGACGCGCGCCGAGACCGAGAACGCATCCGCGGGCGGCCGCTCCGCGTACCGTCCGGAAGGCCTGAACCCGGCGTTCGGGATGCAGACCGACGGGCTGTACCGTCTGTCCGACACGCAGGCGCAGGAAATCCTGCAGATGCGTCTGCAGCGCCTGACCGGTCTCGAGCAGGACAAGATCATCGGCGAGTACCGCGAAGTGATGGCGCAGATCGCCGACCTGCTGGACATCCTCGCGCGCCCGGAGCGGATCACGACGATGATCGGCGAAGAGCTGACGACGGTGAAGGCCGAATTCGGCGACGCGCGCCGCTCGAAGATCGAGCTGAACGCGACCGAGCTGAATACCGAAGACCTGATCACGCCGCAGGACATGGTCGTCACGATGTCGCACGCGGGCTACGTGAAGTCGCAGCCGCTGTCCGAGTATCGCGCGCAGAAGCGCGGCGGTCGCGGCAAGCAGGCGACGCAGATGAAGGAAGACGACTGGATCGAGACGCTGTTCATCGCGAACACGCACGACTACATCCTGTGCTTCTCGAACCGCGGCCGCGTGTACTGGGTCAAGGTCTACGAAGTGCCGCAGGGCTCGCGCAACTCGCGCGGCCGTCCGATCGTCAACATGTTCCCGCTGCAGGAAGGCGAGAAGATCAACGTCGTGCTGCCGGTCAAGGAGTTCTCGGCCGACAAGTTCATCTTCATGGCGACGTCGCTCGGCACCGTGAAGAAGACGCCGCTCGAGGCATTCAGCCGCCCGATGAAGAAGGGCATCATCGCGGTCGGCCTCGACGAGGGCGATTTCCTGATCGGCGCGTCGATCACCGACGGCGCGCACGACGTGATGCTGTTCTCCGACGCCGGCAAGGCCGTGCGCTTCGACGAGAACGACGTGCGTCCGATGGGCCGGGAAGCGCGCGGCGTACGCGGCATGCAGCTCGAGGACGGGCAGCAGGTCATCGCGCTGCTGGTTGCCGGCAGCGAGGAGCAGACCGTGCTCACCGCGACCGAAAACGGCTACGGCAAGCGCACGCCGATCACCGAGTACACGCGTCATGGCCGCGGCACGAAGGGGATGATCGCGATCCAGACGTCCGAGCGCAACGGCAAGGTCGTCGCCGCGACGCTCGTCGACGCCGAGGATCAGATCATGCTGATCACGACCGCCGGCGTGTTGATCCGGACGCGTGTGTCCGAGATTCGCGAAATGGGGCGCGCCACGCAAGGTGTTACACTCATCAGTCTCGATGAGGGTACCAAGCTCTCCGGCCTGCAGCAGATCGCGGAAGCCGAAGAGGGCGATGGCGAGGCCGACGAGGCGTCGGACGGCGAAGCCTGAAGAACGGATGAGACTCGAGCCGCCGCGGGCGAAAAGCGCCGCGGTCGGCGAGCAACCATTCATATTTCCAAAAGGGAGTGATGATGCAAAAGCAATTCAAGCAACTGGTTCTGCTGGCTGCACTGGTGCCGACGTTCGCGATGGCGCAAGCGCTGTCGAATTCCGCACCGGCTGCGACCGCGGCAGCTGCGCCGATCGACGCCGACAAGAAGGCAGCGATCAAGGATCTGCTCGACGCGATCGACGCGCCGAAGCTCGTGTCGGCTATCGGCAACAGCGCCGAGATGCAGGCAAAGCAGCTCGTGCCGGCGATCCTGTCGGACGCGCTGTCGGAAAACAAGTCGCTGAACGACAAGCAGAAGCAAGCTGCCGTGCCGACGCTGCAGAAGAACGCAGTGCCGAAGCTGGTTGACGGCGCGGGCAAGGTGTTCGGCTCGCAGCAGTTCCAGAACGATGCGATGTCGGCTCAGTACGACGCCTATGCGAAGTACTACAGCACGTCGGAGATCAAGGATCTGACGACGTTCTACAAGAGCCCGACGGGCCGCAAGTTCATCCAGGTTCAGGATCAGGTCGGCCGCGACGTGGTCAACGGCCTGATGCAGAAGTACATGCCGCAAGCGATCCAGGCGACGCGCGCGCAGGCTGACAAGGAAGTCGCGGCAGTCAAGCCGGGCAAGTAAGCCGTCCGGGCACGCCGCCCGGCCGTTCGGCCGGGTTTGGCGGGAGCCTGATGACAGTGCGATAATGGCCGTTTGCGCGCGAGCGCAAGCGGCCATTTCTTTTCAGGCGCGGTTCTTTCTGCCGGCGGCAAGCCGGTCGCAAGCCGGTCGCGTCCCTCCCGAGGTTTTCACGATGCGCGTCTTTAATTTCTCCGCCGGTCCTGCGGCGCTCCCCGAGGAAGTGCTGCGGCAGGCCGCCGACGAAATGCTCGACTGGCACGGCAGCGGCATGAGCGTGATGGAGATGAGCCATCGCGGCAAGGAATTCATGTCGATCCACGAGGCGGCGCTGACCGACCTGCGCGAACTGCTCGATGTGCCGGCCAGCCACCGGATCCTGTTCCTGCAGGGCGGCGGCATCGGCGCGAACGCGACCGTGCCGATGAACCTGCTCGGCTCGCGCAAGACCGCCGATTTCGTCGTGACAGGCTCGTGGTCGCAGAAGTCGTTCAACGAAGCGAAGAAATACGGCACGCCGCATCTGGCCGCCTCCGGCAAGACGGCCGACGGTTTCACGCGCGCACCTGCCCGTGCCGAATGGCAGCTGTCGGACGATCCGGCCTACGTGCATCTGTGCACGAACGAGACGATCGACGGCGTCGAGACGTTCGAGATTCCCGACCTCGGCGACGTGCCGCTCGTCGCCGATGTCTCGTCGCACATCCTGTCGCGCCCGATGGACGTCGCGAAGTACGGCGTGCTGTTCGGCGGCGCGCAGAAGAACATCGGGATAGCCGGCGTGACGGTCGTGATCGTGCGCGAGGATCTGCTCGATCGCGCGCTGTCGATCTGCCCGTCCGCATTCGAATGGAAAACCGTCGCCGAGAACAACTCGCTGTACAACACGCCGCCCACCTATGCGATCTACGTCGCGGGCCTCGTGTTCCAGTGGCTGAAGCGGCAGGGCGGCCTCGAGGCGATCGAGGCCCGCAATATCGAGAAGGCGAAGCTGCTCTACGACACGATCGATGCGAGCAGCTTCTATCTGAACAAGGTCGAGCCGGCGGCGCGTTCGCGGATGAACGTGCCCTTTTTCCTGGCCGACGAAACGCGCAATGAAGACTTCCTTGCCGGCGCAAAGGCGCGCGGGTTGCTGCAGCTGAAGGGCCACAAGTCCGTCGGCGGCATGCGGGCGTCGATCTACAACGCGGTGCCGCTCGAGGGCGTGCAAGCGCTCGTCGAGTACATGAAGGACTTCGAACGGCGCGGCGCCTGACGGCGGCGCTGTTCAAACAGCACGGCAAAACGCATGGACGACGAACTGAATTCCCGCCTGAAACCGCTGCGCGACCGCATCGATGCGATCGACGCGCAGCTGATCGCGCTCCTGAACCAGCGCGCCGCGGTGGCGCTCGAGGTGGGCGAGGTCAAGAAGCATTTCAATGCGCCGGTGTTCCGGCCGGAACGCGAGCTGCAGGTGATCGCGCGCCTGCAGGACATGAGCGCGGGGCCGCTCGCAAGCGAGCACATCAGCGCCATCTGGCGCGAGATCATGGCCGCGAGCCGCGCGCTCGAGCAGACGATCCACGTCGCGTTCCTCGGGCCGGTCGGCACGTACAGCGAACAGGCGATGTTCGAGTATTTCGGCCAGTCGATCGAGGGGCTGCCGTGTCCGTCGATCGACGAGGTGTTCCGCTCGGTCGAGGCGGGCGCGTCCGCATTCGGCATCGCGCCGGTCGAGAATTCGACCGAAGGCGCGGTGTCGCGCACGCTCGACCTGCTGCTGCAGACGCAGTTGCTGATCAGCGGCGAACTCGCGCTGCCGATCCATCACAACCTGCTCACGCAGAGCGGCACGCTCGACGGCGTGAAGCGTGTCTGCGCGCATGCGCAGGCACTCGCGCAATGCCAGCAGTGGCTCGCCGCGAACGCACCGCAGCTCGAGCGGCAAGCGGTGTCGAGCAACGCGGAGGCCGCGCGTCTCGCGGCGGCCGACCCGAGCGTCGCGGCGATCGCGGGCGACCGCGCGGCCGCGCACTACGGGCTGCAGATCGCGTTCTCGCTGATTCAGGACGATCCGCACAACCGCACGCGCTTCGTGATCATCGGCAAGCAGCCGGCCGGACCGAGCGGTCACGACCAGACCTCGCTGATCGTGTCGGTGAAGAACGAGCCGGGCGCGGTGTTCAAGCTGCTCGAACCGCTCGCGCGGCACGGGGTGTCGATGACCCGCTTCGAGTCGCGCCCGGCGCGCGTCGGCACGTGGGAGTATTACTTCTATATCGACATCGAAGGGCACCGGGACGAGCTAGCCGTGGCCGCCGCGCTCGCGGAACTCGGCCAGAAGGCCGCGTTCCTGAAGGTACTCGGTTCGTATCCGCGCGCGCGCTGACGCGCAGCGGCCCGTCGCCTGCACCGCGCAGGCGGCGCGGCGAAGCGGGCAGGGCAGGCCGGGCGGCGCTGCCCAAGGCGGGCTCGGGCGGTATCCGGCGCAGGTCGTGCCGGGTGCGGGCCCGTTGCCCGGAATCTGGACTTCCGCGCGCGGGGCGTCGTTCCGCGCGCGTCACTTGGCTCTTGTCGTGTCAGGCTTTGCATTCAACAAACTGGTCATCTTCGGCGTCGGCCTGATCGGCGGATCGCTGGCGCGCGCGCTGCGCGAGCGCGCGCCGGGCGGCGCGGGCGAAGTCGTCGGCGTCGGCCGTTCCCGTGCGTCGGTCGAGCGTGCGCTTGCGCTCGGCGTGATCGATCGCGCGGCGGCGCTCGACGACGATGCGCAACTGCGCGACGCGCTTGCCGGCGCCGACCTCGTGCTGCTGGCCGCGCCCGTCGCGCAAACGGGCCCGCTGCTCGTGCGCATCGCGCCGTGGCTCGACGCCGCGACGATCGTCACCGACGCGGGCAGCACCAAGTCCGATGTCGTCGCAGCGGCGCGCGACGTGCTCGGTGCGCGGATCGCGCAATTCGTGCCGGGCCACCCGATCGCCGGGCGCGAGTCGAGCGGTGTCGAGGCCGCGCTGCCGGATCTGTACGTCGGCCGCAACGTCGTGCTGTGCCCGCTGCCGGAGAACTCGCCCGACACGGTCGCGCGGATCGACGCGATGTGGCGGGCGACCGGCGCCGACGTGCGCACGATGAGCACGGCGCAGCACGATCGCGTGTTCGCATCGATCAGCCATCTGCCGCACGTGCTGTCGTTCGCGCTCGTCGAGCAGATCCTCGGCGAGACGGATGCCGAACTGAAATTCTCGTATGCGGCGGGCGGCTTCCGCGACTTCACGCGGATCGCGGCGTCGAGCCCGGAAATGTGGCGCGACGTGTGTGTCGCGAATCGCGCGGCGCTGCTCGACGAGCTCGATGGCTACACGCGCGTGCTCGCCCGGCTGCGCGCGGCGATCGACGCCGGCGACGGCGCGGCGCTCGAAGCTGTGTTCACGCGCTCGCGCGCGGCCCGCAAGGCATGGCAGGAACGCGGCGCGCAGCCCGCTGCCGAACCGGTCAAGAAATAACAGGAAACAGGACGATTCCCATGGACTATCTCGATCTCGGCCCGTATTCCAGTGCGTCGGGCACCGTGCGCCTGCCCGGCTCGAAGAGCATCTCGAACCGCGTGCTGCTGCTTGCGGCGCTTGCCGAAGGCGATACGACGATCACCAACCTGCTGGATTCCGACGACACGCGCGTGATGCTCGATGCGCTCGGCAAGCTCGGCGTGAAGCTCGCGCGCGAGGGTGACACCTGTGTCGTCACCGGCACGCGCGGCGCGTTCACCGCGAAGACCGCCGACCTGTTCCTCGGCAACGCGGGCACCGCGGTGCGACCGTTGACGGCGGCGCTCGCGGTCAATGGCGGCGACTATCGCGTGCATGGCGTGCCGCGCATGCACGAGCGGCCGATCGGCGACCTCGTCGACGGCCTGCGGCAGATCGGCGCGCAGATCGACTACGAGCAGAACGACGGTTTTCCGCCGCTGCGGATCAGGCCTGCGGCGATCGCGGTCGACGCGCCGATCCGCGTGCGCGGCGACGTGTCGAGCCAGTTCCTCACCGCGCTGCTGATGACGCTGCCGCTCGTGAAGGCGAAGGACGGCAGGATCGTCGTCGAAGTCGACGGCGAACTGATCTCGAAGCCGTACATCGACATCACGATCCGGCTGATGGAGCGCTTCGGCGTGACCATCGAGCGCGACGGCTGGCAGCGCTTCGTCGTGCCGGCCGGCGTCCGGTACCGTTCGCCGGGGCGCATCATGGTCGAGGGCGATGCGTCGTCGGCCTCGTACTTCCTCGCGGCCGGCGCGCTCGGCGGCGGCCCGCTGCGCGTCGAGGGCGTGGGGCGCGCGAGCATCCAGGGCGACGTCGGCTTTGCGAATGCGCTGATGCAGATGGGCGCGAACGTATCGATGGGCGACGACTGGATCGAGGTGCGCGGCATCGGCCACGACCATGGCAAGCTCGAGCCGATCGACATGGACTTCAACCTGATTCCCGACGCGGCGATGACCATCGCGGTCGCGGCGCTGTTCGCGAGCGGCACGAGCACGCTGCGCAACATCGCGAGCTGGCGCGTGAAGGAAACCGACCGCATCGCCGCGATGGCGACCGAGTTGCGCAAGGTCGGCGCGATCGTCGAGGAAGGCCCCGACTATCTGGTCGTCACGCCGCCGCAACAACTCACGCCGAACGCCGCGATCGACACGTACGACGATCACCGGATGGCGATGTGCTTCTCGCTCGTCAGTCTGGGCGGCGTGCCCGTGCGAATCAACGATCCGAAGTGCGTCGGCAAGACGTTCCCCGACTATTTCGACCGCTTCGCCGCGCTCGCCAAGGCCTGACCCACCGTACCGATGAAATCGACCCGACCCTTTCACCCGACCCCCGTCATCACGATCGACGGTCCGACCGCTTCCGGCAAGGGGACCGTCGCCGCGCTCGTCGCCGCGCATCTCGGCTTCCACCTGCTCGACAGCGGCGCGCTGTACCGACTCGCCGCACTCGCGAGCGTACGCTACGGCATCGCGGCGGAGGACATCGACGCGCTCGTGAAGCTGATCGACGATCTTCACATCACGTTCCGCGAGGGCTGCGCGCAGCTCGACGGCGTCGACGTGTCGAACGACATCCGCGCCGAAGCGGTCGGCAACCGCGCGTCGGCGATTGCCGTGCACGGGCCGGTGCGTACCGCGCTGGTCGCGCGCCAGCGCGCATTCCGCAAGACGCCAGGCCTCGTCGCCGACGGGCGCGACATGGGCACCGTGATCTTCCCGGACGCCGTGCTGAAGGTGTTTCTGACGGCCAGCGCCGAGGCGCGCGCGGCCAGACGGCATAAGCAATTGATGCAAAAAGGTTTTTCTGCTAATATAGATGACTTGCTCCGGGATCTTCGTGAACGTGACGCGCGTGACAGCAATCGCGCCGCCGCGCCGCTGAAGCCCGCGGCAGATGCCAAGCTGCTCGATACGTCGGCGCTTTCGGTCGATGAAGCGGTCGACCAGGTGCTGCAGTGGTACCGGGCGCTCGGCCAGCCCGCCTGAGAAGGCGAGCGGCAGTAGGTGCTTCGCGCGGGCAGCGCGGAGCGTGTTTCGAACCCTTAACCCCGTATGGACCTCGATCTGGCCCTTTCAGCCTGCCATTCCGGCCGGCGTGGCACAGCGAGCCATGCACAATCAGATTTTTATGTCCGACCTGCAAACCTCCACCCCGAATACCGAATCCTTTGCGGCTCTGTTCGAAGAGTCGCTGACCCGTCAAGACATGCGCGCCGGCGAAGTGATTTCCGCCGAAGTCGTGCGCGTCGACCACAACTTCGTGGTCGTCAATGCAGGCCTGAAGTCCGAGGCTTACATTCCGATCGAGGAATTCCTGAACGATCAGGGCGAGGTTGAGGTGCAGTCGGGCGATTTCGTGTCCGTCGCGATCGACGCACTCGAAAACGGCTACGGCGACACGATCCTGTCGCGCGACAAGGCGAAGCGCCTGGCATCGTGGCTGTCGCTGGAAAAGGCCCTCGACAACAACGAACTCGTCACCGGCACGATCACCGGCAAGGTGAAGGGCGGCATGACCGTGATGGTCAACGGCATCCGCGCGTTCCTGCCGGGTTCGCTGGTCGACACGCGTCCGGTCAAGGACACGACCCCGTACGAAGGCAAGACGCTCGAGTTCCGCGTGATCAAGCTCGATCGCAAGCGTAACAACGTCGTGCTGTCGCGTCGTGCAGTGATCGAAGCAACGCAAGGCGAAGAGCGCGCGAAGCTGCTCGAGACGCTGAAGGAAGGCGCGATCGTCAACGGCGTGGTCAAGAACATCACCGACTACGGCGCGTTCGTCGACCTCGGCGGCATCGACGGCCTGCTGCACATCACCGACATCGCATGGCGTCGCGTGCGTCACCCGAGCGAAGTCCTGTCGGTTGGCCAGGAAGTCACCGCGAAGATCCTCAAGTTCGACCAAGAGAAGAACCGCGTCTCGCTGGGCATCAAGCAACTGGGCGACGATCCGTGGGAAGGCATCTCGCGCCGTTACCCGTCGGGCACGCGCCTGTTCGGCAAGGTCACGAACATCACCGACTACGGCGCATTCGTCGAAGTGGAATCGGGCATCGAAGGCCTCGTCCACGTGTCGGAAATGGACTGGACCAACAAGAACGTTGCACCGTCGAAGGTTGTCCAGCTGGGCGACGAAGTCGAAGTCATGGTCCTCGAGATCGACGAAGACCGTCGTCGTATCAGCCTCGGCATGAAGCAGTGCAAGCCGAATCCGTGGGATGACTTCAGCCGCAACTTCAAGAAGGGCGACAAGATCACGGGCGCAATCAAGTCGATCACCGACTTCGGCGTGTTCATCGGTCTGCCGGGCGGCATCGATGGCCTGGTCCACCTGTCGGACCTGTCGTGGAGCGAAGCCGGCGAAGAAGCCGTTCGCAAGTACAAGAAGGGCGACGAAGTCGAAGCGATCGTGCTCGGTATCGACGTCGAGAAGGAGCGTATTTCGCTCGGCATCAAGCAGCTCGAAGGCGACCCGTTCAGCAACTACGTTGCAATGAACGACAAGGGTTCGATCGTCGACGGCGTGGTGAAGTCGGTCGATGCGAAGGGCGCTGTCATCACGCTGACGGGCGACATCGAAGGCTACCTGCGTGCATCGGAAATCTCGCAGGATCGCGTCGAAGACGCACGCAACGTGCTGAAGGAAGGCGACAAGGTCAACGCGATGGTGATCAACATCGATCGCAAGTCGCGTGGCATCAACCTGTCGATCAAGGCGAAGGATTCGGCTGAACAACAGGAAGCGATCCGCGGCCTGCAGTCGGACACCAGCGCTGCTGCGACCGGTACGACCAACCTCGGCGCGCTGCTGAAGGCGAAGCTCGACGGCCAGAACCAGTAAGCCTCACGAGGTCTGCTGAAGTATGACCAAATCCGAGTTGGTCGCGCAGCTGGCACTGCGATTTCCGCAACTTGTCCTCAAGGATGCGGATTTCGCGGTGAAAACGATGCTCGATGCGATGTCCGACGCCCTGGCGAAGGGGCATCGCATCGAAATTCGGGGTTTCGGCAGCTTCGGCCTCAACCGTCGCCCGGCGCGCGTCGGACGCAACCCGAAGTCGGGAGAGAAAGTGCAGGTGCCCGAGAAGTTCGTGCCTCACTTCAAGCCCGGCAAGGAATTGCGTGAACGCGTCGACGGCCGCGCCGGCGAGCCGCTGAAAGCTGATGATCCGGACGACGAACGTTGAACGTCGTTCGGCTTGCCCGGAATCCGTCCGGCGAAGGCTGAAGAAAAAAGCGCCCCTTGCGGGCGCTTTTTTCATTTCCGGCTGCCGTGCGGCAATGCGCATCCGCAGGATGTGCGGTGACGCGGAAACGCTTCCTTTACAATACGGGTCGATTCGGCGCCGCGAAGGGGAGTCGCGCGCCGCGGCAAACCTCAACAAAGAGAGGGCTACATGAAGTTTATCGTCTGGCTGATCCGGGTATTGGTGTTCGTGCTGCTGCTGGTGCTCGCACTGGCCAATACGCAAACCGCGACGCTGAATTTCGTTGCCGGCTACGCATGGCAGGCGCCGCTGATCCTGATCGGTCTCGCGTTCTTCGTCGTCGGGCTGCTGGCCGGCCTGCTGTCGGCACTGCCGGCGATGTTCCGCCTGCGCCTCGAGAACGGGCGCCTGAAGCGCGACCTGCGTGCGGCGCGCGAAACCCCGGCCATCGTCGACCAGCCGCCGATGCCGCCCGTCATTTAACACGGACGCCGCGCGACTCCCGCGCGGTTTTCGTCTCTGCTTCGATATTTCGCATGGATCTGGATTTCTGGTGGTTGCTCGCGATTCCGGTGGCGTTCGCGCTCGGCTGGGCGGCGTCACGCTATGACCTGAAGAACCTCCTGTCGGAGAGCGCCAACCTGCCGCGATCGTATTTCCGCGGCCTGAACTTTCTGTTGAACGAACAACCGGACAAGGCGATCGACGCGTTCATCGAGGTCGCGAAACTCGACCCCGAGACGGTCGAGCTGCACTTCGCGCTCGGCAACCTGTTCCGCCGTCGCGGCGAAACGGACCGTGCGATCCGCGTGCACCAGAATCTGCTGAGCCGCACGGACCTGCCGGTCAACGAGCGCGACCATGCGCTGTACGAGCTCGGCCAGGATTTCCTGAAGGCCGGGCTGCTCGATCGTGCCGAGGAGGCCTTCCACCGGCTCGCCGACGGCGACTACGCGCTGGGCGCGCAGCGGGCGCTGCTGACGATCTACGAGATCGAGAAGGACTGGAACAAGTCGATCGACACCGCGAAGCGCATCGAATCGATGAGCGACAAGCCGCTCGGCACCGAAATCGCGCAGTTCCATTGCGAACTCGCGCAGGACGCGCTGCAACGCAAGAACGCCACGGCCGCGGCCGAGCAGTTGAAGCTCGCGCTTGCCGCGAACCCGCAGAACGTCCGCGCGACGATCCTGTCGGGTGATGCCGCGCAGGCGGCGGGCGATCACGCGGCCGCGATCGAGCACTGGAAGCGCGTCGAGGCGCAAAATCCCGCTTATCTGCCGCTCGTCGCAGACAAGCTGATGAAGGCCTATGTCGCGCTCGACAAGCCGGTCGAGGGCGCCGAGCTGCTGATGGGCTACGTCGATCGCTATCCGTCGAACGACCTGCTCGATGTTGCGTATCAGCACATCGCCGGGTTGCGCGGCCAGGACGCGGCACATACGCTCGCGCGCACGCAGATGGAGAAGTCGCCGAACCTGTCGGGCATGCTGCACCTGCTCGATGCGCAGATCGCGGCCGCCGACGAGCCGCGCCGTAAGGAACTTGAAATGATGCGCGCGCTGATCAAGCAGCGCACCAAAAATCTGCCACGCTATACGTGCCAGAATTGCGGTTTCCGGGCACGGCTCTTCTACTGGCAGTGCCCCGGATGCAGCGGCTGGGAAACCTATGCGCCGCGCCGCGTCGAACCTGCGATGCCGGGTTGATCCCGGCGCGCGGCGCCGACGCACTGCGGTTCCCGCCGGGTCCGGCCCGGCGGGCAAGTTAGTCAATTACCGGGACGTACCGGAACATCTATGAAAATCACCATCATCGGCACCGGCTATGTCGGTCTCGTCACAGGCTCCTGCCTCGCCGAGATCGGCCACGACGTCTTCTGTCTGGACGTCGATCCGCGCAAGATCGAGATCCTGAACAATGGCGGGATGCCGATTCACGAACCGGGCCTGCTGGACATCATCGCGCGCAATCGCGCGGCAGGGCGTCTGCGTTTCTCGACGGACATCGAGGCGAGCGTCGCGCACGGCGAGATCCAGTTCATCGCCGTCGGCACGCCGCCCGACGAGGACGGTTCGGCCGACCTGCAATACGTGCTCGAGGCCGCGCGCAACATCGGTCGCTACATGACCGGTTTCAAGGTGATCGTCGACAAGTCGACGGTGCCGGTCGGCACCGCGCAGCGCGTGCGCGCGGTGGTCGACGAGGCGCTCGGCGCCCGCGGGCTCGCGGGCAGCGTCGCGCACCGTTTCTCGGTCGTATCGAATCCGGAATTCCTGAAGGAAGGCGCGGCAGTCGAGGACTTCATGCGCCCGGACCGGATCGTCATCGGCGTCGACGACGACGAGACGGGCACGGTGGCGCGCGAAAGGATGAAGAAGCTGTACGCACCGTTCAACCGCAATCACGAGCGCACGATCTACATGGACGTGCGTTCGGCGGAATTCGCGAAATATGCGGCGAATGCGATGCTCGCGACCCGCATCTCGTTCATGAACGAGATGTCGAATCTCGCCGACAAGGTCGGTGCCGACATCGAGGCCGTGCGCCGCGGGATCGGTTCCGATCCGCGCATCGGCTATCACTTCCTGTACGCGGGCGTCGGCTACGGCGGCTCGTGCTTCCCGAAGGACGTTCAGGCACTGATCCGCACCGCCGGCGAGAACGGCCAGCCGCTGCGCATCCTGGAGGCCGTCGAAGCGGCCAACTCGGCACAGAAGGACGTGCTGATCGGCAAGATCGAGCAGCGCTTCGGCGCGGACCTGACCGGTCGCGAATTCGCGGTCTGGGGCCTCGCGTTCAAGCCGAATACGGACGACATGCGCGAGGCGCCGAGCCGTCGGCTGATCGCCGCACTGCTCGGGCGCGGCGCGATCGTGCGCGCGTACGATCCGGTCGCGATCGACGAGGCGCGCCGCGTGTTTGCGCTCGATCTCGGCGAGGCTTCCGACGCGCTTGCGCGTCTGCATTTCGTCGATACCCAGGACGCGGCCCTGAGCGCCGCGGATGCGCTCGTGATCGTCACCGAGTGGAAGGAATTCCGGAGCCCGGATTTCACGCGCCTGAAGGCCGAACTGAAGGCGCCGGTGATCTTCGACGGACGCAACCTGTACGAACCGGACGCGATGGCCGAACTCGGCTTCGACTACCATGCGATCGGGCGTCCGCATGTCGATCCGCAGTCCTCCTCCCGTGGATGAGCGCACGATGACGACCCTTCGCGAAGTGGTGCCGGTCCCGCGCGCGCAGCTCGCGCGTTCGCGGGTGCTCGTGGTCGGCGACGTGATGCTCGACCGCTACTGGTTCGGCAACGTCGACCGTATTTCACCGGAAGCGCCGGTGCCCGTCGTGCACGTGCAGCGCCAGGAAGAGCGGCTCGGCGGCGCGGCCAACGTCGCGCGCAACGCCGTGACGCTCGGCGCCCAGGCCGGGCTGCTGTGCGTGGTCGGCTGCGACGAACCCGGCGAGCGGATCGTCGAGCTGCTCGGCAGCAGTGGCGTCACGCCCCATCTCGAGCGCGACGCTGCGCTGCCGACCACCATCAAGCTGCGCGTGCTTGCGCGCCAGCAGCAGCTGCTGCGCGTCGATTTCGAAGCGATGCCGACGCACGAGGTGCTGCTCGCCGGGCTCGCGCGGTTCGACGCGCTGCTGCCGCAGCACGACGTCGTGCTGATGTCGGATTACGCGAAAGGCGGGCTGACGCACGTGACGACGATGATCGAGAAGGCGCGCGCGGCCGACAAGCCGGTGCTCGTCGATCCGAAGGGCGGCGACTGGGCGCGCTATCGCGGCGCCTCGCTGATCACGCCGAACCGCGCGGAGTTGCGCGAAGTCGTCGGTCAGTGGCATTCGGAAGACGACCTTCGCGCGCGCGTCGCCAAGCTGCGCGCGGAGCTCGATCTCGATGCGTTGCTGCTCACGCGTTCGGAAGAGGGGATGACGCTCTTTTCCGCCGCGGGCGAACTGCACGCGCCGGCGCTCGCGCGCGAGGTGTACGACGTGTCGGGGGCGGGCGATACCGTGATCGCGACCGTCGCGACGATGCTCGGCGCAGGCGTGCCGCTCGTCGACGCCGTCGTGCTGGCGAACCGTGCCGCGGGTATCGTGGTCGGCAAGCTCGGCACGGCGACCGTCGGCTACGACGAACTGTTTCACTGAGCGCATCGGGCGGCGCACGCGCCGGCCGGACGGCTCCCATTTTTCAGGCAGGACGACCATGACCATCATCGTCACCGGCGCAGCCGGTTTTATCGGCGCGAACCTCGTCAAGGCGCTCAACGAGCGTGGCGAGTCGCGCATCATCGCGGTCGACAATCTGACGCGCGCGGAAAAGTTCCGCAATCTCGTCGATTGCGAGATCGACGACTATCTCGACAAGACGGAATTCGTCGAACGCTTCGCACGCGGCGATTTCGGCAAGGTACGCGCGGTGTTCCACGAAGGCGCCTGTTCGGACACGATGGAAACCGACGGCCGCTACATGATGGACAACAACTTCCGCTACAGCCGCGCGGTGCTCGATGCGTGCCTCGCGCAGGGCGCGCAGTTCCTGTATGCGTCGTCGGCGGCGACCTACGGCGGCTCGACGCGCTTCGTCGAGGAGCGTGAGGTCGAGGCGCCGCTGAACGTCTACGGCTATTCGAAGTTCCTGTTCGACCAGGTGGTCCGCCGCGTGCTGCCGAGCGCGAAGAGCCAGATCGCCGGGTTCCGCTACTTCAACGTGTACGGCCCGCGCGAGACGCACAAGGGCCGCATGGCGTCGGTCGCGTTCCACAACTTCAACCAGTTCCGCGCGGAAGGCAAGGTCAAGCTGTTCGGCGAGTACAACGGTTATGCGCCGGGCGAGCAGACGCGCGACTTCGTGTCGATCGAGGATGTCGCGAAGGTGAACCTGTTCTTCTTCGATCATCCGGAGAAGTCGGGCATCTTCAACCTCGGCACCGGCCGCGCACAACCGTTCAACGACATCGCGTCGACCGTCGTGAACACGCTGCGCGCGCTCGACGGCCTGCCGCCACTGACGCTCGCGCAGCAGGTCGAGCAGGGGCTGATCGAATACGTGCCGTTCCCGGATGCGCTGCGCGGCAAGTACCAGTGCTTCACGCAGGCCGACCAGACGAAACTGCGTGCTGCCGGCTACGATGCGCCGTTCCTGACGGTGCAGGAAGGTGTCGACCGCTACGTGCGTTGGCTGTCCGGCCAGGTTTAAGTCCGCGCGTCGCATCGCTAGACTGGGTCTCACGGTCGGCAGCCGCCGACCGTTTTTCATCGGAGATCCAGCACATGATCAGGAAATGGTTTGCCGCCGCCGCGATGTTCGGCGCGATCGCGTCGGCCTGGGCGGCCGTCGACGTCAACACCGCGAACGAGGATGCACTCGTCGGCATCAAGGGCATCGGTCCCGCGCGGGCAAAGGCGATTCTCGACGAGCGCGGCGCACGCGGTCCGTTCAGGAATGCAGACGATCTTGCATCGCGCGTGAAAGGCATGGGCGGCCATACGGTCGAGCGCCTACAGCAGGAGGGGTTGACGATCGGCGCAGCAGGCTCGGGTGCGCAGGCACCCGCCGCGGGCAAGCCCGCGGCAGTGAAACCTGCCGCGGCGCCCGCCCGCACTGCGCAGAAGTAACGCACGCGAGGCGAAGGGCTCCTTCAGTCGCCGTCGTTGCGACGGCTTCCCGCGGCATGCCGCGGGTTTTTTGCGTGCATGCTGCACGCGCACAATCGTGAATCGCGGGCACGCCTATTCCACCGTCGCAATGGGGGTTGCCGGCGCGAGCTCCGGCGCTGGTTTACAATCAATCGATTGATCAGCCTCGCACTCACGGTATCTCCATGGCTTACAAAACTATCGAAGACACGATCGGCAACACGCCGCTCGTGCAACTGGTCCGCCTGCCGGACGACGAGATTCGCGCACGCAACAACGTGTTGCTCGCCAAGCTGGAAGGCAACAATCCGGCCGGTTCCGTGAAGGATCGCCCGGCGCTGTCGATGATCAGCAAGGCCGAGGCGCGCGGCCGCATCAAGCCGGGCGATACGCTGATCGAGGCGACGAGCGGCAATACGGGCATCGCGCTCGCGATGGCCGCGGCGATCCGCGGTTACAAGATGGTGCTGATCATGCCGGAGGACCTGTCGGTCGAGCGTCGCCAGAGCATGGCCGCGTACGGTGCCGAAATCATTCTGACGCCGGTAAAGGGCGGGATGGAACTGGCGCGCGACCTCGCGGAGCAGATGCAGCGCGAAGGCAAGGGCGTGATCCTCGATCAGTTCGGGAACCCTGACAACCCGATCGCGCACTACGAAGGAACGGGCCCGGAGATCTGGCGCGACACCGAGGGGCGCGTCACGCACTTCGTGTCGGCGATGGGCACGACGGGCACGATCATGGGCACGTCGCGTTTCCTGAAGGAACAGAATCCGGCGATCGAGATCGTTGGCGCGCAGCCGGAAGAAGGGTCGCGCATCCCGGGCATTCGCAAGTGGCCGGAGGCCTATATGCCGACGATCTTCGATCGCAGCCGCGTCGATCGCGTCGAGAGCGTGAGCCAGGCCGCGTCCGAAACGATGGCGCGCCGGCTCGCGGCCGTCGAAGGCATCTTTGCCGGCATCTCGTCGGGTGGCGCATGCGAAGTCGCGATGCGCATCGCGCGCCAGGTCGAGAACGCGACGATCGTGTTCATCGTCTGCGATCGCGGCGACCGCTACCTGTCGACCGGCGTGTTTCCTGCCTGAGCCGGAACGGCATCGGCAGGATCACGCGAAAAAAAGCGCCGCACGAGCGGCGTTTTTTCTTTGCGCGGGCCGAGCTTACTGCGCCGGCGCTTCCGTGTCCGCCGCGGGCAGCGGCAGTGCGCCGCTCGCTTCCATCTGCGCCTTCACGGCTTCGCCGAGCTGGTACACGGTGAGCGCGTAGAAGAAGCTGCGGTTGTAGCGCGTCAGCACGTAGAAGTTCTTGAGGCCGAGCATGTACTCGGTCGCGCGCCCCGGCGACGGCAGATCGACCACGGTCACCGGCGTGCCGGCTTCGGTGGTGATATTGACCGTCGGCTCGTTGAGCGTCATGCCGGCGCGCAGCAGCTGCGACAGTGCCCAGTGCGGTTCGGGCTGGCCGTCCGCGGCCGCCTGGGCGATGCCGAGGCTGCCCGTGTCGGGCGTGATCCGCCAGACCACCGGGCGATCGGTTTCCCAGCCGTGCTGCTTCAGGTAGTTTGCGACGCTGCCGATCGCATCGGCAGGACTGCTGCGCAGATCGACGTGGCCGCCGCCGTCGTAGTCGACCGCATACTCGCGGATGCTGCTCGGCAGGAACTGCGGGATGCCGATCGCGCCCGTGTACGAGCCGAGCACGGTGGTCGGGTCGAGCTGGTTGTCGCGGGTCCAGACGAGGAAGTCCTCGAGGTTCTTGCGGAACGTGGCCTGGCGACTGTCGCGATTCGGCGTGTCCGGGTAGTCGAACGTGAGCGTCGTCAGCGTATCGAGCACGCGGAAGTTGCCCATGTAGCGGCCGTAGATCGTTTCGACGCCGATGATGCCGACGATCACTTCGGGCGGCACGCCGAATTCCTGGGACGCGCGCTGCAGCGTCGCCTGGTTCGCCTTCCAGAACTTCACGCCCGCGTTGATGCGGATCGGTTCGATGAAGCGCGAACGATAGACGCTCCAGTTCTTCACCGAAGGCGTCGGCGCCGGCTTCACGAGTTTCACGGCCGTGGCCGAGTAGCTGACGCGCGAGAACAGCGCATGCAGGCTCGCGGAATCGAAGCCGTTGCGGCTCACCATCTCGTCGATGAACGCATCGACCTTCGCGTTGCTCGCGTAACGCTGCGGAACGATCTCCTCTTCGAAGGTCTGGCCCGGCGGCGCCGGCTGCTGCGGTTGCGCCTGCGCGACGAGCGTGCCGGGGGACTTCGCAGGCTGTGTTTGCGCGACGGCGGGTGCGGCGGCCAGGGTAGCGGCGACGGCAGCGGCAACGAGCGGAACGCGAACGCGCAATAGTGCGGAGAGAAGGGCGGCAGGCTTGCTGGAATTCATGTCGAAGCGGGCGGACAGGGCGATGGGGTTCGGCGCAGTATACCCGACGCACCTTGCGTGACGGGGCGTAGCAGCGCATCGTTGTGGTAAGTTAGCGGCGAATTCGCGGCAGACGATGGACATCATTGATGGAGACCTGCGGCGCACCCCGCGTCGCGGATGACAGCTTATGGCAACCGCCTTCTATACGCACCCCGACTGCATGCTGCACGAGATGGGGGAATGGCATCCGGAATGCCCGGCCCGACTGTCGGCGATCCAGGATCAGCTGATCGCGAGCCGCATCGACGACCTGATCGTGCACGAAACCGCGCCGTTCGCGAGCGAGGTGGCGCTGGGCCGCGTGCATACGCAGGCCCATATCGACTACATCCGCAGCATGATGCCCGTCGACGGCTACGTCGAGATCGATCCCGACACGCTGATGAACCGCGACACGTGGCGCGCCGCGCTGCGTGCGGCCGGCGCCGCGATCGCGGCGACCGACGCGGTGATCGGAGGCCGCTACGCGAATGCGTTCTGCAGCGTTCGGCCGCCCGGCCATCACGCGGAACCCGCGCGCGCGATGGGCTTCTGCTTCTTCAACAACGTCGCGATCGCCGCGCGGCACGCGCTCGACGTGCACGGCCTCGAGCGGGTCGCGATCATCGATTTCGACGTGCACCACGGCAACGGCACCGAAGCTGCGTTCGCGAACGACGAGCGCGTGCTGATGTGCAGCTTCTTCCAGCATCCGCTGTACCCGTTCTCGGGCGCCGATCACCAGGCGCCGAACATGGTCAACCTGCCGATGCCTGCGCGCAGCAACGGGATGGCGATCCGCGAAGCGGTCGACATGTTCTGGCTGCCGCGTCTCGACGCGTTCAAGCCGCAAATGCTGTTCGTGTCGGCCGGTTTCGACGCGCATCGCGAGGACGACATCGGCAACCTCGGTCTCGTCGAATCCGATTTCGAGTGGCTGACCGCGCAGGTCGTCGACGTCGCGCGCCGGCATGCGCAGGGCCGCATCGTCAGCTGTCTCGAGGGCGGCTACAACCTGTCGGCACTCGGGCGCAGCGTCGTCGCGCACCTGCGCGTGCTGGCCGGCATCTGACCGACAGCGGATCGGCGCGCGCTCAGCGCGCCGGCACGTGCGCGTGAATCCACGCGATCAGCGCATCGATCACGCGGTCGCGCTCGAGATCGTTCATCGTTTCGTGGAACCCGCCTTCGTATAGCGTCAGCGTGCGATCGGGCGAGCCGACGCGGGCGCCGAACGCGCGGCTTCCATCGGGTTCGGTCAGCTTGTCCTCGGTGCCGTGATAGACGAGCACCGGCACGCGCAGCGCGCCGCGACCGCGCTCGATGCGCGCCATCGCATCGAGGATTTCGGCGCCGGTGCGCGCCGGCACCGCGCCGTGGTGCACGAGCGGATCGGCGCGATTGGCCGCGACGACGGCCGGATCGCGCGACAGCAGCGCCGCATCGATCCTGATTGCAGGGAAGCTCGGCCACACGCGGCTGATGAAGCGGCTCATCGCGAGCATCCAGCGCGGCACGTCGCGTCCCGGCGCGAGCGCCGGGCTCGACAGCACGAGGCCCGCCAGCGCGTGGCCGCGAGCCGGCACGCGTTCGATCGCATACAGCGCCGCGACGGCGCCGCCCATGCTGTGCCCCATCAGGAAGAGCGGCATGGCGCCGCGGGCGGCTTCGGCAACCAGCGCATCCGCATCGTTCAGGTAATCGTCGAAACGCTCGACCCATGCGCGTTTGCCGGGCGACTGGCCGTGCCCGCGCAGATCGATCGCCAGCACATCGATGCCCGCCGCGTTCAATCTGGCCGCGAGCGCCGCGTAACGGCCCGCATGCTCGGCGAGGCCGTGGACGAGCGCGATCGTCGCAAGCGGCGGCACCGTGCCGTCGCCGGCCGGCCAGCGATACGACGCCAGTTCGAGCCCGTCCGCGGTACGCAGCCGGCCCATTCGCGGGGCGGGCGGCGATACCGGGCCTGATGCCAAGGTGGCGGCGGGTGCGGCGGCCTGCGTGGTGGTGGCGGTCATCTGGCGGGTCCCCTGTCTGGTTGGCATCGGTGTTCCGGATCATAGTCGCGGTCCCCGTGCGCCGGGCCAGCAGCGCTCCTCTAATTTCGTCTGGTTATGAAAAGATCGAAATCGATTATTAAGTGGAATGAGACGTTTGCGGTAAAATCGCCGGCTATTTCCAGATGCATCGGCGGCCGACTGGCGGGCCTCGCCAGCCGGCCGCCGTTTTGTTTACATGATCGAATTACGCAATCTGTCGCAGCGTTTCCCCGGGCCGACCGGCTGGGTCGACGCATTGCACAACGTCAATCTGACGATCCCGCAGGGAGAGGTGTTCGGCATCATCGGCCGAAGCGGCGCCGGCAAGAGCACGCTCGTGCGCACCATCAACCTGCTCACGCGGCCGACCGAAGGCAATGTCGTCGTCGGGGGACGCGATCTCACGCTGCTGTCGTCCGGCGCGCTGCGCGAAGCGCGCCGCGAAATCGGCATGATCTTCCAGCACTTCAACCTGCTGTCGTCGCGCACGGTGTTCGACAACGTCGCGCTGCCGCTCGAGCTGGCCGGCGCGAGCCGTGCCGAGATCGAGGCGGCCGTGCTGCCGCTGCTCGACCTCGTCGGGCTGTCCGCGCAGAAGGATCGCTATCCGGCGCAGATCAGCGGCGGCCAGAAGCAGCGCGTCGGCATCGCCCGCGCGCTCGCGAGCAAGCCGAAGGTGCTGCTGTCGGACGAAGCGACGTCGGCGCTCGACCCCGAGACCACGCGCGCGATCCTCGACCTGCTGAAGCGCATCAACCGCGAACTCGGCCTGACGATCGTGCTGATCACGCACCAGATGGAAGTCATCAAGCAGGTGTGCGATCGCGTGGCGGTGCTCGACGCGGGCCGCGTGGTCGAAGAGGGCCGCGTGATCGACGTGTTCCTGCAGCCGCATCACGAAGTGACGCGCGCGCTGATCGGCGACGTGATCGCGCAGGAACTGCCGCCGGCGCTGAAGGCGCGCGTGGCCGAGCGGCTGAAGACGGGCAGCGGGCATCTGCTGCGGCTCGCGTTCACCGGCTCGGGTGTCGACCAGCCGATCCTGTCGGAGACGATCCGCCGGTACGAACTCGATTTCAACATCCTGCATGGCCAGATCGACGAGATCCAGGGGCAGGCGTTCGGGTCGCTCGCGGTGCTCGCGGGCGGCGAACCGGGCAAGGTCGGGCAGGCGCTCGCGTTCCTGCGCGAGCAAGGTGTGGTGGTAGAGGAGCTTTCGTATGTTGAGTGAGATGTTCGATATGTTCGTGCAGTCGTTCTGGGAGACGCTGATCATGGTCGGCATCTCGGGGGCGGTCGGCGCGCTCGTCGGGCTGCCGCTCGGCGTGCTGCTCTACCTGACAGACCGCCAGGGCGTGCTGCAGAATATGGGCGTGAATCGCGTGCTCGGCGGCATCGTGAACGCGGTGCGCTCGACGCCGTTCATCATCCTGCTGGTCGCGGTCATTCCGTTTACGCGGCTCGTCACGGGGTCGTCGATCGGCACGGCCGCGGCGGTCGTGCCGCTGACGCTCGCGGCCGCACCGTTCGTCGCGCGGCTGGTCGAGACCGCGCTGCGCGAAGTCGACCGCGGGCTGATCGAGGCCGCCCAGTCGATGGGTGCGACGACCTCGCAGATCGTGTTCAAGGTGCTGCTGCCCGAATCGCTGCCGGGCATCGTCGCGGGCCTGACGATCACGTTCGTGTCGCTCGTCGGCTATTCGGCGATGGCCGGTGCGATCGGCGGCGGCGGGCTCGGCGATCTCGGGATCCGCTACGGCTACCAGCGCTATCTGCCGGAAGTGATGTGGACGGTCGTCGCGATCCTGATCGTGTTCGTGCAGATCGTGCAGTCGTTCGGCGACTGGCTCGTGCGCCGGCTGAGCCACAAGTAAAAACGACATTCATTCGTTGGGGGGAAGACGATGCAACGACGCTTCATGCTGAAGTTCGCGGCCGCATTCGGCGTGGCCGCACTGTTCGCGAGCGCGCACGCGCAGGCCGAAACCATCAAGGTGGGCGTGACGGGCGGCCCGCACGCGCAGATCATGGAGGTGGTGAAGAAGGTCGCGGCCAAGGGCGGCCTCGACATCCGCGTCGTCGAATTCTCGGATTACGTGCAGCCGAACGCGGCGCTCGCGTCCGGCGATCTCGACGCGAACAGCTACCAGCACGATCCGTATCTGCAGGCGCAGGTGAAGGATCGCGGCTACAAGCTGATCAAGGTCGCGGAGACCGTCACGTTCCCGATGGGCATCTATTCGAAGCGGGTGAAGTCGCTGGCCGAGTTGAAGCCGGGCGCGCGCATCGCGGTGCCGAACGATCCGACCAACGGCGGCCGTGCGCTGCTGTTGCTGCAGAAGCAGGGGCTGCTGAAGCTGCGCGCGGACGCCGGGCTCAAGGCGACGCCGCTCGACATCGTCGACAACCCGCGCAAGCTGAAGATCGTCGAGCTCGATGCGGCGCAGATTCCGCGCTCGCTCGGCGACGTCGACGCGGCGGCGATCAACACCAACTACGCGATGGAAGCGGGGTTGAAACCGAAACAGGATGCGATCGCGATCGAGGGCCCGACCGGCCCGTACGCGAACGTCCTCGCGATTCGCGAGGCCGACCTGGGCAAGCCGTGGGTCGCGAAGCTGGTCGCGGCCTATCATTCCGCGGAAGTGAAGCAGTTCATCGAACAGAAGTTCGGCGGAGCGGTGATCGCCGCCTGGTAACACGTGATGCGGGGCGCGCCCGGTGACGATTAGAGTCGATGATCGAAAACCCGGGCTTTGCGTCCGGGTTTTTTCTCTTTTAAAATAGAACGACCGTTCGCTATTGCCGGCGCGCCGGAGAGGCGCGCTATCCTCGATAGCCGCGATGGATTGGTCCGCTTGGCCGCGCAGTCATGAGGCCTCGCTATAGAATGGCCTCTGGTCGTATTCGTAACTTTGGAGCGTGTGCATGAAAATCCTGGTGCCAGTGAAAAGAGTGGTCGATTACAACGTGAAGGTCCGCGTGAAGTCGGACAACACGGGCGTCGACATCGCGAACGTGAAGATGTCGATGAACCCGTTCGACGAAATCGCGGTGGAAGAAGCGGTGCGGCTGAAGGAAGCGGGTGTCGCGACCGAAGTGATCGCGGTATCGGTCGGCGTGACGCAAGCGCAGGAAACGCTGCGCACGGCGCTGGCGATCGGCGCGGATCGCGCGATCCTCGTCGAGTCGAATGACAGCGTCGAGCCGCTGGCCGTCGCGAAGATCCTGAAGGCGCTGGTCGACAAGGAACAGCCGCAGCTGGTGATCCTCGGCAAGCAGGCGATCGACGACGATTCGAACCAGACGGGCCAGATGCTGGCCGCGCTGGCAGGCCTGCCGCAAGCGACGTTCGCGTCGAAGGTGACGATCGCCGACGGCAAGGCAACCGTGGCACGTGAAGTCGACGGCGGCGCGGAAACGCTGTCGCTGACGCTGCCGGCGGTCGTGACGACCGACCTGCGCCTGAACGAGCCGCGCTACGTGACGCTGCCGAACATCATGAAGGCGAAGAAGAAGCCGCTGGAAACCGTGAAGCCGGAAGACCTGGGCGTGGACGTCGCGCCGCGTCTGAAGACGCTGAAGGTGGCCGAGCCGCCGAAGCGCGCGGCCGGCGTGAAGGTGCCGGACGTGAAGACGCTGGTCGAGAAGCTGAAGACCGAAGCCAAGGTGCTGTAAGAGGGAGCGGAAAGAAATGACGATTCTGGTGATTGCAGAACACGACAACGCGTCGATCAAGGCCGCGACGCTGAACACGGTGGCGGCGGCCGCGAAGATCGGTGGCGACATCCACGTGCTGGTCGCGGGCCACAATGCGCAAGCGGCGGCGGACGCAGCAGCAAAGATTGCAGGTGTTTCGAAAGTGCTGCTGGCCGATGCGCCGCAACTCGAAGCGGGCCTCGCAGAAAACGTCGAAGCGACCGCGCTGAACATCGCGAAGGACTATTCGCACATCTTGGCTCCGGCTACCGCCTACGGCAAGAACATCGCGCCGCGTATCGCCGCGAAGCTGGACGTCGCGCAGATCTCCGACATCACGGCTGTCGACAGTGCCGACACGTTCGAGCGCCCGATCTACGCGGGCAACGCGATCGCGACGGTGCAGTCGAGCGACCCGATCAAGGTCATCACGGTGCGTGCGACGGGTTTCGATCCGGTGGCAGCCGAAGGCGGCAGCGCAGCGGTCGAGAAGATCGAAGCCGCGGCGGACGCAGGCAAGTCGCAGTTCGTGAGCCGTGAAGTGACGAAGCTGGACCGTCCGGAACTGACGTCGGCGAGCATCATCGTGTCGGGTGGCCGCGGCCTGGGCAGCGGCGAGAACTACACGAAGGTTCTCGAGCCGTTGGCCGACAAGCTGAGCGCCGCGCTCGGCGCATCGCGCGCGGCAGTCGACGCCGGCTACGTGCCGAACGACTATCAGGTCGGCCAGACCGGCAAGATCGTCGCACCGCAGCTGTACATCGCGGTGGGCATCTCGGGTGCGATCCAGCATCTGGCCGGCATGAAGGATTCGAAGGTGATCGTCGCGATCAACAAGGATCCGGAGGCGCCGATCTTCAGTGTGGCCGACTACGGCCTCGTCGGCGATCTGTTCGCGCTCGTGCCGGAGCTCGTGAACGAGCTGGGCTGACGCTGCGTGACTTGATGCTTCGGCGGCAAGTCGTACGAAAGGGGCGCGATGAGCGCCCCTTTTTTTGTGCGATGGCAGAAGGGGCGGGGACGCATCTGTCTTCGATGCAGCGCATCGCCATCGCACCATGCCGTACGGAACAGTTTTTGTGCGGGCAGATGGGCTCGAAGCATCGATCGTCGGCGCGAAGGCAACGCGCGTGCGCGTTGACGGAAGCCCCGTTCCGAGCCGGTATCGCATTCGCTGAAACGAAAAAAGGCGCCCCGACGGGCGCCTTCTCCATTGATGTCGACCGGCCCGCGTCGCCGCGGGCCGTCCCGACTTATGCGTATGCCGGGCGCGTCTGGCCGGCCACGTCCTTCAGGTAGCGATGCACCGACAGGTCGTCGGCCTGGATCGCCGGCTTCTTGCCCGAGATCAGGTCGGCGAGCAATTGGCCCGATCCGCACGACATCGTCCAGCCGAGCGTGCCGTGGCCGGTGTTGAGGAACAGGTTCGAGACCGGCGTGCGGCCGACGATCGGCGTGCCGTCCGGCGTCATCGGGCGCAGGCCCGTCCAGAAGGTTGCCTTCGACGTGTCGCCGCCGCCCGGGAACAGGTCGTTCACGCACATTTCCAGCGTTTCGCGGCGCGCTGCGCGCAGGTTCTTGTCGAAACCGACGATCTCCGCCATGCCGCCGACACGGATGCGCTGGTCGAAACGCGTGATCGCGATCTTGTAGGTTTCGTCGAGCACCGTCGACACGGGGGCGGCCGCCTCGTCGACGATCGGCGCGGTGATCGAATAGCCCTTCAGCGGATAGACCGGAATCTTCATCAGGTTCGAGACGAAGCGGGTCGAATACGAGCCGAGCGCGACGACGTACGCATCCGCGCGCACCGTCTCGCTGCCGCACTGCACGCCGGCGATCTTGCCACCCGCGATCGCGAGCGCGTCGATCGGCGTGTTGTAGCGGAACTTCACGCCGAGCGATTCCGCGAGCGCCGCGAGGCGCGTCGTGAACAGCTGGCAGTCGCCCGTTTCGTCGCCGGGCAGGCGCAGGCCGCCGGTCAGCTTGTGCGACACGGCGGCGAGCGCCGGTTCGGCATTTTTCAGTTCGGCCGGCGACAGCAGTTCGAACGGCACGTTCGCTTCCTGCAGCACCGCGATGTCCTTCGCCGCGCCGTCGAGTTGCTGTTGGGTGCGGAACAGTTGCAGCGTGCCGCCCGTGCGCCCTTCGTACTCGATGCCCGTGTCGGCGCGCAGCGCCTGCAGGCAATCGCGGCTGTATTCGGCGAGGCGGACCATGCGGCCCTTGTTGACCGCATAGCGCTCGGCCGTGCAGTTGCGCAGCATCTGCCACATCCACTGGAGCTGGAAGCGCGTGCCGTCGAGGCGGATCGCGAGCGGCGCGTGCTTCTCGAACATCCACTTGACGGCCTTCAGCGGCACGCCGGGCGCGGCCCACGGCGCCGCATAGCCGGGCGAGATCTGACCTGCGTTCGCGAAGCTCGTCTCGAGCGCCGGGCCGGCTTCCCGGTCGATCACCGTGACCTCATGACCGGCGCGCGCGAGGTAATACGCGCTTGCCACGCCCACCACACCGCTGCCCAGAATGACGACTCGCATAGCTGCTCCAGATGGAAGGGATCAGGTCGAGGCCGGGCGCACCTGCGTCTCCGTGTAACCTCTAGCTGATCTAGTTTTTTGCGCTATGGTATTGTCGAATGTGTAGGTTTTGTTATCGTATTTTTCAGGTTTTCAGCATAAACAAATGAGAACGCAACGCCAGCCAGTACGCTCGCTCGACAAGCTCGACCGGCGCATCCTGAAACTGCTCCAGGACGACGGCCGGATGGCGATGAAGGACCTCGCGGAACAGGTCGGACTGACCGTCACGCCGTGCATCGAGCGCGTGCGGCGCATGGAGCGCGACGGCGTGATCACCGGCTACCACGCGCGTGTCGATCCTCACCAGCTGGATGCCGCGCTGCTGGTGTTCGTCGAGATCACACTTGGCCACAAGGGCGGCAACATGTTCGAGCAGTTCCGCCGCGAAGTGATGAAGATCGACGAGGTGCTCGAATGTCATCTCGTGTCCGGCGACTTCGACTACCTGATCAAGGCGCGGATCGGCGAAATGGCCGACTATCGCAAGCTGCTCGGCGACATCCTGCTGCAACTTCCCGGCGCGGTGCAGTCGAAGAGCTATGTCGTGATGGAGGAAATCAAGGAGACGCTGACGATTTCGGTCGGCGAATGAGCGCGGCGGGGGCCCGCTGCCGGCTCCGCTATCTCGCCCTTGGCATGCTGCACCCAATACTGTATAAATATACAGTATTGGGTGCAGGCGAATGGGTGAGCACATGGACGGTCGGTCCGACAACGAATTTCCGATAGCGCCGCCGGCGCCCCGCAAGGGGCGCGGTGCGGTCGACAATCTCCAGGGGCGGTACGAAACGGCGCTGCGCGAAGCGGTCGACGACGGCTGGACGCACGAATCGGACGACACCGATCTGCCTGCTCCGCTGCGCACCCAGGTGTTCGAGGAGCGCGCGAAGAGCATCCTGACGCACAACCAGTCGCCGGACATTCCGTTCAGCGTGTCGCTCAATCCGTATCGCGGCTGCGAGCATGGCTGCATCTACTGCTTCGCACGGCCGACCCATAGCTATCTCGGCCTGTCGCCGGGGCTCGATTTCGAGAGCCGCATCTATGCGAAGGTCAACGCGGCCGAACTGCTCGAGCGCGAGATTTCGCGCAAGCGCTATGTGCCGGAGCCGATCGCGCTCGGCGTCAACACCGATGCATACCAGCCCGTCGAGCGCGATCTGCGCATCACGCGCAGCGTGATCCAGGTGATGCACGATCACGGGCTGCCGTTCGCCGCGATCACGAAATCGTCGCTGATCGAGCGCGATCTGGATCTGCTGGCCCCGATGGCCGAGCGCGGGCAGGTGATGGCCGCAGTCACGATCACGACGCTCGACGCCGATCTCGCGCGCACGCTCGAGCCGCGTGCGGCGACACCGGCGCGCCGGCTGCGTACGATCCGCGCACTGCGCGACGCGGGCGTGCCGGTGGGTGTGAGCATTGCACCGATGATCCCGTTCGTCACCGAGCCGGACATGGAGCGCGTGCTGGAAGCCTGTGCGGAAGCCGGCGCGACGCACGCGAGCTACATCATCCTGCGGCTGCCGTGGGAGGTCGCGCCACTATTCAAGAACTGGCTCTCCGCGCATTTCCCCGATCGTGCGGAGCGCGTGATGAATCGCGTGCGCGACATGCGCGGCGGGAAGGACTACGACTCGGATTTCTCGAAACGGATGAAGGGCGAAGGGATCTGGGCCGACCTGTTGCGGCAGCGTTTCCGTCAGGCCGTGAAGCGGCTCGGGTTGAACGAGCGCACGAACGGCATTCTGGATCTGTCGCAGTTTCGCGGTGCGCCGGCGGCCGGGGCGGCCGCGCAGCGCGCGGTGGTGGGCGCAAACGGCGCGAAATCGCGCGACGACTTGCAGTTGAGCCTGTTCTGACCGACCCGCGTCGGCAGCTTACTGCGAGATTTGCTTCGCCGCCTCGACTTGCGACTCGAAGTACGTCTGGAACGACAGCGCGAGCGCGGTCATCAGCAGGAACGCGCCGATCAGCAGCGAGAAGATCACGATGAAGATCACCGTCCAGCCTGACCGGCTGTGCTTGCCCGTGTCGGCATTGAATTGCGCGTCCCATTTCTCGTCGGGGCGCAGGCCGTAGACGAGCGCGGCGAGGAACGCGGCCAGCAGCGAGATCGCACCCGGCACGGCGAGCCACCAGCCGAGGCCGGCACTGCGCTGGGTCGCGGCGAGCAGCAGGAAACCCGGGACCCCGACGATCGTCGCGAGCAGGTGTGCCCAGCCGTACACGTCGCGCAAGCCGTACAGGTAGAAGCGGTGCGCGCCGAGCGAGCCGAACAGGAACGCGAGGGCGGCGGTGAGCGTCTTGGAGCGGAAGCGGCGGGGCGATGATGCGGTGCTGCTGGACATGGGTGGCGGCGGATGATCGGTGGCATGGGCGGCCGGCAGGCCGGCGCAGGGCGCTCGGGCCCGGCACGCATTCTACGATGCCCGGTCGGGCCCGGTCACCCCTCGGCTGCGTCAAGGTGCCGCATAGGTGACACGGTAGATGGCGCCCGCGTAGTCGTCGCTGACGAGCAGCGAGCCGTCCGGCAGCGGCAGTACGTCGGCCGGGCGCCCCCACACGGTGCCGTCCGCGCGCAGCCAGCCCGTGATGAACGGCGTCTGGCGCGTATGACTGCCGTCGGCCGACACGACAGCGCGCATCACGCGGTAGCCGACCTTCATGCTGCGATTCCACGAACCGTGCTCGGCAATGAAGATGTTGTTGCGATACGACGCCGGAAACATCGGCCCCGTATAGAAGCGCATGCCGAGCGCCGCGACGTGCGCGCCGAGTTTCAGCGCGGGCGGCACATAGCGCCGGCACACGTCGGGGCTCCCGAATTCGGGGTCGGGCGTGTCGCCGCCATGGCAGTACGGAAAGCCGAAATCGAGGCCCGCGCGCGGCGCCCGGTTCAGCTTGTCGTCGGGCACGTCGTCGCCCATCATGTCGCGCCCGTTGTCGGTGAACCAGAGCTCGCCCGAATCGGGATGCCACGCGAAGCCGACGGTATTGCGCACGCCGCGGGCAAATACTTCGCGGTTGCTGCCGTCCGCGCGCATGCGTGCGATGATCGCGTATCGGCTGCGATCGGCGAGGCAGACGTTGCACGGTGCGCCGACCGGCACGTAGAGCTTGCCGTCGGGGCCGAACGCGATGAATTTCCAGCCGTGATGATGATCGGTCGGCAGCGCGTCCGTCACGACCGCCGGCGCGGGCGGCCTGGCGAGCCGGTCGTCGATGTGGTCGAGGCGCAGGATGCGCGACACGGCGGAGATATAGAGGGCGCCATCGCGATATGCGACGCCGACGGGCGTGTCGAGCCCCGACGCGATTACATGGCGGGCAGTGATCCGGCCCTCCTGCATCACGAAGGCATGTACGCGGCCTTCCTGCGAGCCGACATACAGGATGCCGCGCGGCGACCACGCCATTTCACGGGCGGTCGGCACGGCGTTGGTCAGCACGTCGACATGGAAGCCGGGCGGCACGACGAGTTCGTCCACCGGTGGTGCGGCGCAAGCCGAGGCGGATGCGAGACAGGTGACGAGGCCGGTCAGCAAGCCTGCGAGGCGGTGCTGCGCGCGGCGCGCCGGGGTGACGCGAAATAGCGGCATGGCGGCGGGGAGCGTCGTGGACACGACGATTGTATGCCCGGCGAACAGGGCGTCTGCGGAATTTTTGCGCGTAAGTGTTTGTTGTGGCTTTGGTTTCCGGCTATAATCGCACGTTTCAGTAGTTTCGAACCCGGTTTTCCCGAAGGATTTCATATGGTTATCATCCGTCTGGCTCGCGGCGGCTCGAAGAAGCGCCCGTTCTACAACATCGTTGCTACCGATTCGCGCAACCGTCGTGACGGCCGCTTCATCGAGCGCGTCGGCTTCTACAACCCGGTCGCCACGAAGGGCGAATCGCTGCGTATCGCTCAGGACCGCCTGACGTACTGGCAAGGCGTTGGCGCGCAACTGTCGCCGACCGTCCAGCGTCTCGTGAAGGAAGCGCAAAAGGCGCAACCGGCTGCCTAACATGGCGCGGTGTGCCGGTCGTGCCGGCTGCAAGGAGCATTGATGTCCGGTCACGATTCCGGTAACGCAAGGCGCGGGCGAGCGTCGTTTGGCGCATTCGTCCGCAAGCCGGTCGAGCGCGACACTGTCGCGAGCGCCGGTACGGCTGCCGAGCAGGGCAGCCTCGAAGCGGTGCAAGCCTGGCCCGACGATGCTGTCGAGGTCGGGGCAGTAGTCGACGCCTACGGCCTGAAAGGCTGGGTCAAGGTGGCGACGCATGCCGACGCCGGTCGCGGCGGCGATGCGCTGCTCACGGCGCGCCGCTGGTGGCTGGAACGGGGTGGGGAGCGGTTGTCCGCCCGCATCCTGCAGTCGAAGACGCACGGCGACACGGTCGTCGCGCATACCGCGGGTGTCAGCGACCGCGATGCCGCACTGGCTTTGCGCGGCTTTCGCGTGTTCGTGCGCCGGGAAGATTTCCCGGCATTGGCCGCGGACGAATTCTATTGGGTCGACCTGATCGGCCTCGAGGTCGTCAACGAGCAATCGGTGGCGCTCGGGACGGTGAGCGGGATGATCGACAACGGCGTGCATTCGATCATGCGCGTCGAGTATCCGGCAGTCGGCAAGGATGGTGGGCCGACCACCGACGAGCGGCTGATTCCGTTCGTCGGCGTCTACGTCAAGACGGTGGATCAGGCGGCACGTCGCATCGTCGTCGACTGGGAAGCCGATTACTAATGAACCAGGTTACGGAGAGCGCGGTGCAGTTCGACGTCGTCACGCTCTTTCCCGAAATGTTCCGCGCGCTGACCGACTGGGGAATCACCAGCCGGGCCGTGAAGCAGGAGCGCTTCGGGCTGCGCACCTGGAATCCGCGTGATTTCACGACGGACAACTACCGCACGGTCGACGATCGTCCGTACGGCGGCGGTCCGGGCATGGTGATGCTGGCCAGGCCGCTCGAGGCCGCGATCGATGCTGCGAAAGCCGCACAGGCGGAGCAGGGCGTCGCGAGCACGCGGGTGGTGATGATGTCGCCGCAAGGTGCGCCGTTCACGCACGAACGTGCGGTGCGGATGGCGCAGGAGCCCGGTGTCATCGTGCTGTGCGGTCGCTACGAGGCGATCGATCAGCGTCTGCTCGACCGTTGTGTCGACGAGGAAATCAGCCTCGGCGATTTCGTTCTGTCCGGCGGCGAACTGCCGGCGATGGCGATGATGGATGCCGTCGTGCGCCTGTTGCCCGGCGTGCTGAACGATGCGCAGTCGGCCGTGCAGGACAGCTTCGCCGACGGGCTGCTCGATTGCCCGCATTACACGCGCCCCGAGGAATACGAGGGTATGCGCGTGCCGGACGTGCTGCTCGGCGGGCATCATGCCGAGATCGAGAAGTGGCGGCGGCAGGAAGCATTGAAGAATACGTTGCGGAAGCGGCCGGACCTGATCGTCCGGGCGCGCCGCGAGAAGTTGCTGAGTCGTGCCGACGAGGCGTGGCTTGCGAACCTCGCACGCGAAGCGAAGAACGCCTCCTGAGGCGGCGTCGCGGACGGGAAATGGCGGTGCCGTGCATGTGTGTGCGGTGCCTGATGTGAATCCATCCTCTATCGGGGCCAGGCCTGGAAACGGGCGGGTGCAAACGCCGACAAGATGGCATAAGGAGTCAGTAATGAATCTGATCGCAAAACTTGAGCAGGAAGAGATCGAGCGCGCGCTCGCCGGCAAGACGATCCCCGATTTCGCCCCGGGCGACACGGTGATCGTGAACGTGAACGTGGTTGAAGGTAACCGCAAGCGCGTTCAGGCTTACGAAGGCGTCGTGATCGCGATTCGCAACCGCGGCCTGAACTCGAACTTCATCGTCCGCAAGATCTCGTCGGGCGAAGGCGTCGAGCGTACCTTCCAGACGTACTCGCCGCTGCTGGCGAGCATCGTCGTGAAGCGTCGCGGTGATGTGCGTCGTGCGAAGCTGTACTACCTGCGCGAGCGTTCGGGCAAGTCGGCTCGTATCAAGGAAAAGCTGGTGTCGAAGGATCGCGCCGCAGCAGCTTCCCAAGAGTAAGAGCTGTAAGGAAAAAGCACCCAACCGGGTGCTTTTTTCATTCTGGCGCGACAATATGCTCGTTATGTCACGAACGCGAGAGCCCCATTGAATCGCCGCCCCATCATCGATCCCGAAGTGCTGCCGGTCGAAGGCACCGGCGCGGGCCTGCCGTCCATCGAGTCCCGCCTGATGACGCCGCCCGGGCTGCGCGAGCGTTTTGCGCGCACGCTCGAATGGAGCGTCGAGCCCGGCGAGGCGCGGCTGCAGGAGGGCGTCGACCCGCGCAGCGCCGCCGTCCTCATCCCGCTCGTCGTTCGCGAGAGCGGCCTCACCGTGCTGCTGACCCAGCGCGCCGATCACCTGAACGACCATGCCGGGCAGATCAGCTTCCCCGGCGGCCGTCGCGAGCCGTTCGATCGCGATGCGACGGCAACCGCGTTGCGCGAGGCGAAGGAAGAAATCGGACTGGCCGCCGAGCCGGTGGAGATTCTCGGTGCGCTGCCCGACTACCTGACGGGGACCGGTTTCTGCGTGACGCCCGTCGTGGCGCTCGTGCATCCGCCGTTCACCGTGCAGGCCGACACGTTCGAAGTCGCCGAGATTTTCGAGGTGCCGCTCGCGTTCCTGATGAGTCCCGCGAACCACCAGGTGCGTGTGTTCCGCTGGGAAGGGGGCGAGCGTCGTTTTTTTGCGATGCCCTATCCCAATGGCGAATCAGCCGGGCATTACTTCATCTGGGGCGCAACTGCCGCCATGTTGCGCAATCTGTACCGCTTCTTGGCAGCCGGCTGACTTCCCGCGCTGTGCGGCGCACGCGGCCGGCCGCCGGGCGATCGCATCGTCAGCCATGCGCCGCTTACGCTGTGCTATCGTTATGCAAAAAATGACATAACTCCGAAGACGGCGCACGCATGACTTTCTTTTCGGTTCTCCTCGCTCTCATCATCGAACAGGTCCGCGCGTTGTCGCCGAGCAATCCGGTGTTCGCGCTGTTCCAGTTTCACGCGGAAACCGTCGCGCATGGCCTCGACGCCGGCAAGCAAAAGCATGGCGTGCTCGCATGGCTCGCAGTCGTGCTGCCGTGGGTGCTGATCGTCGCGCTGATCTACTTCCTGCTGTACAAGGTGAGCTTCGTGCTGGCGTTCATCTGGAACGTCGCCGTCGTGTATTTCACGCTCGGCTTCCGCCAGTTCAGCCACTACTTCACCGATATCCATCTCGCGCTCAACAACGACGACGTGCCGCGCGCGCGTGAAATCCTGCACGAGTGGACGGGCCTCGACACGGTCGACATGCCGGTCGGCGAAATCGTCCGTCATACGCTGATTCATGCGGTCGTTGCGTCGCATCGCCACGTGTTCGGCGTGTTCTTCTGGTACGTGCTGCCGATCGGTCCGGCCGGCGCCGTGCTGTACCGCATCTCCGAATATCTCGCGCGCAGCTGGTCGACGCCGGGCGACGATCGCACGGCCGCGTTCTCGACGTTCGCGCAGCGCGCGTTCTTCGTGATCGACTGGATTCCGTCGCGGCTGACCGCGCTCGGTTTCGCGATCGTCGGCAACTTCGAGGATGCAATCTACGCGTGGCGCAATCACACGCGCCAGTGGCCCGACCCGAACGACGGCGTGCTGCTCGCGGCCGGCAGCGGCGCGCTCGGCGCGCGCCTCGCGGGGCCGCTCGCGGAACCATCGAGCCTCGACGCGCTGGCGGTCGGCGACAGCGGTCCGTTGACGGTCGGTGACGATTGCACGCCGCGCACGCTGCAGTCGGCAGTCGGCCTGGTGTGGCGCGCCGTGATCCTGTGGATGATCCTGCTGTTGATGCTGACGCTGGCCGTCTGGGTATCGTGACGCGGCAGCGCAGTGCGCGATGAAACGAAAAGGCCGGCTTCATGCCGGCCTTTTTGCTGTGCGTGAGCCATCCGCTCAATCGTCGAGCGGATCGCGTATGGCGCCACATTGCCAGCAGGCCGTGAACTGGGCCTCGAGCGCCTCGCCGCACTGACGGCAGCGCCACGGCGCGGCGCCGGCCGACGGGCCGTGCGATGCGGCATCGAGAAGCCGCCGCGCGAGCGCATCGTCGCGCTCGTCGTCGAGCCACAGCTCGGGCGTGCACGCATCGGCGGGCAGGCCGCCGAGCGCACCGGTCGCGTAGCAGTTGTGCAACTCGCAGCCGATGCCGGCCGCCTGCAGCACATTCGCCCAATGCTGCGCGGTGGCGAGATCGGGGGCCTTGAAACGCATCGCGGCTCCTGTCGGTGAAGGCCGGGCGGGGCCCCGGCCGCCTTCTGCCCGCCGCGCGGTCAGCGGACGATCTGGCTTGCCTCGTGCACGAGCTGCGCGTAAAGCGCGTGCCGCGACGGTGCAATGCGGCCGTCGGCGACGGCCTCGAGAATCGCGCAGCCCGGCTCGTGCAGATGATGGCAATTATAGAAACGGCAGTCCGCGAGCAGCGGGCGGAATTCCGGGAATGCGCGCTCGAGACGGCCTTCCGTCAGGTGGTAGAGGCCGAATTCCTGGAAACCCGGCGAATCGATCAGCGCGCCACCGCCGTCGAGCGGGTAGAGGCGCGTGAACGTCGTCGTGTGGCGGCCGCTGTTGAGCGCGGCCGAGATTTCGCGAGTTGCGGCCTCGGCATCGGGCACGAGCAGGTTCACGAGCGTCGACTTGCCCATTCCGGACTGGCCGAGCAGGATGGTCGAATGGCCGGCCAGATGCGGCATCAGCTGCGCACGCGCATCGTCGGGCGCGCCCTTCACCGACAGCTCGAGCACGTCGTAGCCGAGCGCGCGATAGGGCGCGAGGCGCTCGCGGGCGACCGGCAGCGCGGCCTCGACGTCGATCTTGTTCAGCACGACGAGCGGCTTCAGTTCGTTCGCTTCGGCCGCGATCAGTGCGCGACCGAGCAGATCCTCGCTGAAATAGGGCTCGGTCGCGAGCACGATCAGCAGCTGGTCGAGGTTGGCCGCGAACAGCTTCGACTTGAACTGGTCGGAGCGGTACAGCAGGTTGCGCCGCTCGCCGATCTCGACGATCACGCCCTGGTCGGCCGACGCCTGCTCGTACACGACGCGGTCGCCGACCGCGATCTCGCTTTTCTTGCCGCGCGGGAAGCACTGCAGCATCGGGCCGCCGTCGTCGGGCGCGACGATGTAGTGGCGGCCGTGCGCCGCGATCACGCGGCCTTCGACACGCGGCGCGCCCGACGCGCGCGGGGCCGGCTTGCGGGAGGTCGGCCGGCTCATGCGTGCTGCATCAGGCGGTCGATCCGCTGCGACGCGGGCGGATGCGAGTAGTAGAAGGCCGTGTAGACGGGGTCCGGCGTGAGCGTCGACGCGTTGTCCTCATAAAGCTTCACGAGCGCGCTGACGAGATCCTGCGCATCGGTCTGGCTGGCCGCGAACGCGTCGGCCTCGAATTCGTGCTTGCGCGACGTCAGGCTGCTGAACGGCGTTGCAAAGAACAGGAACACGGGGATCGCGAGGAAGAACAGCACGAGCGCGGCGCCCGCGTTGCTCGTGTCGAGCGACGGCGTGACGCCAAGGCCCGTATAGAACCAGGTGCGCTGCGCGAGCCAGCCGAGCAGCGCGAGCGGCACGAGGCTCAGCACGAACGACACGAGCATCCGCTTCATCACGTGGCGGCGCTTGAAGTGGCCGAGCTCGTGGGCAAGCACGGCCTCGATTTCCTGGCCCGTCAGCCGCGCGAGCAGCGTGTCGAAGAACACGATCCGCTTCGATGCGCCGAAGCCCGTGAAGTACGCGTTGCCGTGCGCGGAACGGCGGCTGCCGTCCATCACGAACAGGCCCTTCGCCGCGAAGCCGCACCGTTTCATCAGCAACTCGATGCGCGTGCGCAGCGCTTCGTCCTTCAGCGGTTCGAACTTGTTGAAGATCGGTGCGATGAAGGTCGGATAGATCAGCAGCACGAGCATCTGGAACGCGACCCAGACGATCCAGGTCCACAGCCACCACAGGCTGCCGGCCTGGTTCATCAGCCACAGCACGACGAACAGCAGCGGCAGGCCGAGCACGGCGCCGAGCAGCGTGTTCTTCAGCATGTCGGTGAAGAACAGGCGCTGGGTCATCCGGTTGAAGCCGAACCGCTGCTCGATCCCGAACTGGCGGTAATACTCGAACGGCACGTCGATCACGCTCGTGATCGCGAGCACGGCGGCGACGAGCGCGACCTGCTGCCCGTAGCCGCGGCCGAACCAGCCCGTCAGCAGCGTGTCGAGGGCGCCGACGCCACCCAGCAGCGTGAGGCCGACCAGCACGGCCGCGCTGACGACGATCTCGAACATCGCCAGCCGGGTGCGCTCGACCGTGTAGTCGGCCGCACGCTGATGGGCGGTCAATGGAATGGTGGCGCTGAACTGCGCGGGCACGCTGTTGCGATGTGCGGCGACGAAGCGGATCTGCCGCGACGCGAGCCACAGCTTGGTGACGACCATCGCGAGCACGGCGATCGCGAACAGCAGGGTGAACGAAAAGGGTGACATCGAAGGCGCCAAAGGGTTCTATGCGAGAATTATATGTTCTTGCGGACCGGGCCCGCTCACGCGATGCCGGCCGCCCGGGCGGCGCCATGCGCCGTCCGCCATTTTCCAGGATGACTCATGACCGATACCGCCGCTTCCGCCAGCCAGCCCGCGCTCGTGCGCAACGAGTTGAACCTCGTCTGGCTCGACATGGAGATGACCGGCCTCGACCCGGATAACGACCGCATCATCGAAATCGCGGTCGTCGTGACCAACTCCACGCTCGACATCGCGGTGGAAGGCCCCGTGTTCGCGATCCACCAGAGCGACGAAACGCTCGCGAAGATGGACGACTGGAACAAGTCGACGCACGGCCGTTCGGGGCTGATCGACCGCGTGCGCGCGTCGACCGTGACCGAGGCGGACGCCGCCGCGCAGTTGCAGGCGTTCCTCTCGCAGTACGTGTCGCCCGGCAAGTCGCCGATGTGCGGCAACTCGATCTGCCAGGATCGCCGCTTCATGGCGCGCTGGATGCCGGAATTCGAACGATTCTTCCACTACCGCAACCTGGACGTCAGCACGCTCAAGGAGCTGTGCCGCCGCTGGCAGCCGGCGATCTACAAGGGCTTCCAGAAGCGTGCGATGCACACGGCGCTCGCGGACATCCACGAGTCGATCGACGAACTGAAGTACTACCGCGAGCATTTCCTGATTCCGGCCGCGTCTGCGCCGGCAGGCGAGTCCGCGCCGGCCGCCTGAGCGGGCCGGCACGCTTTCAGCGTGGCGCGCGCTGCGCGCTCTTCGGCCGGAACGCCGCGACCACCGCGGCGTCGGTCTCGATGTACGGGCCGCCGATCAGGTCGATGCAGTAGGGCACTGCCGCGAAGATGCCGGGCACGGTCGACTTGCCGTCGGCGTCGCGCAGCCCTTCGAGCGTTTCCCGGATCGACTTCGGCTGGCCGGGCAGGTTGATGATCAGCGCCGCGTGGTCGGCCTGGGCTGTTTCGCGAATCACCGCGACCTGCCGCGACAGGATCGCGGTCGGCACGAAATTCAGGCTGATCTGCCGCATCTGTTCGCCGAATCCCGGCATTTCCTTCGTCGCCACGGCCAGCGTGGCTTCCGGCGTCACGTCGCGCCGCGCGGGGCCGGTGCCGCCCGTCGTCAGCACCAGATCGCAGCCGGCGACGTCGACGAGTTCGGCCAGCGTGGCGGAGATCGTCGGCGCGTCGTCCTGGATCAGCCGGGTTTCGGCGCGCCATGGCGAGCGCAGCGCGCCGGCGAGCCATTCCTGCAGTGCCGGGATGCCCTTGTCCTCGTAGACGCCCGTGCTGGCGCGGTCGCTGATCGACACGAGGCCGACCACGAGTTCGTCCGGGTGGTTACGCTTCGTCGTCATGGTCGTCTCCGGCGTCGTCCGGCGCTTCGTCTGCCTCCGCCTCGTCGGTACCGCTCGCGGTCTTGATCCACTGGAACAGCTCGCGGAAATAGCGCGGCGGCTTGCCTTGCTGCGCTTCCTTGCGCGCGTTGCGGATCAGCGTGCGGCCTTCCTGGATGTCGGCTTCGGGGTGCTGGCGGAGGAACGCGGTCAGCGCGTCGTCGTTCGCGAGCAGCTGTTCGCGCGTGCGCTCGATCCAGTGCAGGCGGGCGGTCGCGGCCTTGTTCACGCCGCGCTGGGCGTCGAGCGCGGTGCGCAGCGCGGCCGTTTCGTCGTCGGTCAGCGAGCGCATCACGCGGCCGACGTACTGGAGCTGGCGGCGCTTGCCTTCGTGGTCGGTGATCCGGCGTGCCTCGCGCACGGCGTCCGCGAGGTCCTCGGGCATCGGCATGCGCTTGAGCGCGTCCTTCGGCAGGTCGACCAGGGCCTGGCCGAGCTCCTGCAGCGCGTGCATCTCGCGTTTCAACTGGGATTTGCTGGGGCGATCGTAGCCATTGCCGGCGTCGTCGTCGGCGTGCTCGATCGGCTGGATTCGGGTTTTGCGTGTCATGGGCGGCATTGTATCGCGGCGCGGACGCCCCAAGCTTGTCGGTATATGGCCCCGGACCTTGCTATGATCGCGGGATACGCAACATTTTGACCATGCGGGCGGATCGCCCGCCACCGGATAACACGACGATGGCAGCCAATCTCGACGTACAAGCGCGCTATTTCCCGCACACGCAGGACCAGCTCAAAGAAATTGCCTCGGACATCCTTCGCCATGCGAAGGCGCTCGGCGCGACGGACGCCGCGACCGAAATCTCCGAAGGCGACGGCCTGTCGGTGTCGGTACGCCGCGGCGAGGTCGAGACGATCGAACACAACCGCGACAAGATGGTCGGCGTGACGGTGTTCATCGGCAAGAAGCGCGGCAACGCGAGCACGTCGGACTTCTCGCCGGCCGCGATCAAGGATACCGTCGCCGCCGCGTACAACATCGCGCGCTTCACGGCCGAGGACGACGCGGCCGGCCTCGCCGAGGCCGAACTGCTCGAAACCGACCCGCGCGACCTCGACCTCTATCACCCGTGGGCGCTGACGGCCGACGAGGCCGTCGAGCTCGCCCGCCGCGCGGAAGACGCCGCGTTCGCGGTCAGCCCGCAGATCCGCAACTCGGAAGGCGCGAGCGTGTCGGCGCAGCATTCGCAGTTCGTGCTCGCGACGTCGCGCGGTTTCCTCGCCGGCTACCCGTACTCGCGCCACTACATCGCGTGCGCGCCGATCGCCGGCACCGGCCGCCACATGCAGCGCGACGACTGGTATTCGTCGAAGCGCAGCGCGGTCGATCTCGCGGCGCCGGAAGCCGTCGGGTGCTATGCGGCCGAGCGTGCGCTGGCGCGGATGGGCGCGCGCCGTCTCGACACCCGCAAGGTGCCCGTGCTGTTCGAGGCACCGCTCGCGGCCGGCCTGCTCGGCGCATTCGTGCAGGCCGTCAGCGGCGGCGCGCTGTACCGCAAGACGTCGTTCCTCGTCGACAGCCTCGGCAAGCCGGTGTTCGCACCGCACGTGCAGGTCGTCGAGGATCCGCACGTGCCGCGCGCGATGGGCAGCGCGCCGTTCGACGAGGAAGGCGTGCGCACGCGTGCGCGCAGCGTCGTCAACGACGGTGTCGTCGAAGGCTACTTCCTGTCGACCTATTCGGCACGCAAGCTCGGCACGCAGACGACCGGCAACGCGGGCGGCTCGCACAACCTCGCGCTGCGCAGCTCGAACACGCAGCCGGGCGACGATTTCGACGCGATGCTGAAGAAGCTCGGCACGGGCCTGCTGCTGACCGAGCTGATGGGGCAGGGCGTGAACTACGTGACCGGCGACTATTCGCGCGGCGCGGCCGGCTTCTGGGTCGAGAACGGCGTGATCCAGTATCCGGTCGAGGAAATCACCGTCGCGAGCACGCTGCAGGAGATGTTCCGGCATATCGTCGCGATCGGCGCGGATTCGATCGTGCGCGGTACGAAGGAAACGGGCTCGGTGCTGATCGAGCAGATGACGATCGCCGGGCAGTAAGCGGCGCGGCATCGGCCGCCTGGAAAAGAAAAGCCCGACCGGCGTTCATGAGCCGGTCGGGCTTTTTTGTCGCGTGCCGCGTGTCAGCCGCGCTTGCGCTCGTACACGACGAACGCATAGCCGAACGTGTTGGGCGCGGCGGCCTGGTGCGGGTCGCGCGATACTTCGCGCCAGTGCGCGGGATCGGGCGCCGGGAACGACGCATCGCCGTCGAAGTCGGCATCGATCTCGGTGACGACCAGCTTGTCGGCGAGCGCGAGGCCTTCCGCATAGAGTTGTGCGCCACCGATCAGGAATGCTTCGGGCGCGCCGTCGCGCGCGGCGAGCGCGAGCGCATCGGCGAGCGACGTGACCGTGTCGCAGCCGTCGAAGCGGCGCGCTGCGTCGCGCGTGACGACGATATTGCGGCGGCCCGGCAAGGGCCGGCCGATCGACTCGTGGGTCTTGCGGCCCATCACGATCGGCGCGCCCATCGTCGTGCGCTTGAAGAACGCGAGGTCCTCGGGAAGTTTCCAAGGCAACTGGTTGTCGCGGCCGATGATGCCGTTGCGGGCGCGCGCGACGATCAGGGTCAACGTCGTCATGAAGGTCGGGGGAAGAGGAGAGCCGGAATGGCGCCGATTCTACCGGAATGGCGGCGCGCGATCGCGCCGGTGAGGATGCGCGGGCGTAGGTGCGGCGTTTGCTCCGTGATGTCCTGAATAAAAAGAGTGCCCGCCGGGGGACGGACACAAAAAACGGTTCGCGTCGCGAAGTCGACGCTGCAGGAAACGACCTGCGCCGTTCATTTTATTCTGCAATCCTAATCGATCAAGCGGCATGATGGAGTCGTGTGCGGATTATTGTTGCATGCGGTTCCCTGCGTGTCCTTCCATAGCATGCTGCACGTTGCGGGGGAGCGCCACAGGAATCGGTATCGGCAGCCGAACCGGCGGGACGAGCTCGTCCCACAGCGTCACCGATGACTTGTCTGACGAACGCGCTTGCGGCGCGGCGACAGGTACGACGCGGAAGCGGTGGTCCTGTTGCATGCGCGGCGCGTCATCGGCAAGCGGCATCGCGCGTTCGAGCCTCGTGCTTTCTTCCGAGCATGCCGGCATGAAATGGCAGGCGAGCGCGAATGCAATCGTCATCTGCACACAAGACGGCAAAAAAAATATTCGCATGGCCGCCTTCTCCCGATCCGTTACGCGTTCAGCGAAATGCATGCCATCGGGCGAGGCGCATTGCCGCGTCTGCGATTTGCGGGGAAGCGTCGTGACTTGCGATCGAAAACGCCGAGAAATGTTTCAGGCGTGAAACGAGGGGGCTCGGGAATACTGCGGATTCAATCGATACGCTTCAAGGATGAAAATTTGCGCGTGTGTCGATGCAGGTACGCGTCGCTGCGCGTTTCTATGTGCAGACGATTGATCAACGTCGACCACTGAGCGATTCGACCGTTCGCCCATCCGCGCTGCAATCCGTTATCGTATTCGGCGCCTATAACTAAGCTGTCTCGATCAAAAAAATAACTGGACGCGAGATGAGCGCCATCATGCGAGGCCTGTCGTCGCCGCGCATCGGCATGGCGAATCGAGCCGCTTCGGCTGACCCGGTTCGATCCTTTTGCACGCGACTTGGCGTGGTGCGGCAATCGTTAGACGGTTGATGAACGGGGTGAGCATATGGGAGCCGAGCAGCGGCATGTGATCTACTTCTCGCGCGAGCCGAACGACGCGTTGCGCGGGCATTTCGACGAATGCGGGTGGCGCGTCGATCTTGCGGAAAGCGCACGCGACGTGCGGCGTGTCGTGCAGCACGGCGTGGCAACGGCCGGCCTGCTCGATTTCTCGCCGGGTTTTCGGCCCGCGGATCTGCGCGAACTCGAAGCGTGTCTGAGCATCCAGCACATCGGCTGGATCGCGGCGACCCGGCGTGGCCAGTTGCAGGACGCGACGCTGCGGCATCTCATTCGTGACTATTGCTTCGACTACGTCACGATGCCGTACGAGGCGGCGCGCATCGTCGAGACCATCGGCCACGCGCACGGCATGATCGCGCTGACCGAGCCGGTAGCCGCACCCGTCGGCGCCGGACGCGCCGAAGGCGAGATGGTCGGCACCTGCGACGCGATACTCGGGCTGTTCAGGACGATCCGGCGCGTCGCGACGACCGATGCGCCGGTGTTCATCTCCGGCGAATCGGGTACCGGCAAGGAACTGACGGCCGTGGCGATCCACGAGCGCTCGGCGCGCGCGCAAGCGCCGTTCGTCGCGATCAACTGCGGTGCGATTCCGTCGACGCTGCTCCAGGCCGAACTGTTCGGCTATGAGCGCGGCGCGTTTACGGGCGCGAACCAGCGCAAGATCGGCAGGGTCGAGGCCGCGAACGGCGGCACGCTGTTTCTCGACGAGATCGGCGACCTGCCGCTCGAGAGCCAGGCGAGCCTGCTGCGGTTCCTGCAGGAAGGCAAGATCGAACGGCTCGGCGCGCATGTCTCGGTGCCGGTCGACGTGCGCGTGATCTGCGCGACGCACGTGGACATGGAAGCGGCGCTGCGCGAAGGGCGGTTCCGCGAGGACCTGTTTCATCGGCTGTGCGTGTTGAAGATCGAGGAGCCGCCGCTGCGCGCGCGCGGCAAGGATATCGAACTGCTGGCGCGCCACATGCTCGAGCGTTTCAAGGGGGATGCGCATCGCCGCCTGCGCGGCTTCTCGCCGGACGCGATCGCCGCGCTGTACGGCTATTCGTGGCCGGGCAACGTGCGCGAGCTGATCAATCGCGTGCGCCGGGCGATCGTGATGTCGGAGGGCCGGATGATTACCGCGGCCGATCTCGAACTCAACGAATTCGCGGTACTGGCGCCCGTCTCGCTCACCGAGGCGCGCGAAGCGGCCGAACGGCAGGTGATCGAGCAGGCGCTGCTGCGTCACCGCGGCCGGTTTGCCGACGCGGCGCGCGAACTCGGCGTGTCGCGCGTCACGCTGTACCGGCTGATGTGCGCGCATGGCATGCGCGATCGCGGCGACCCGCTGGGCGGGTTTTCGGCGCCGTTGCCGGAGGTTCGGCATCACGCTTGCTAGAATTGGCGGGTAACGGTCGCCCTCGCGGCCGAAGGAACCCGCATGAAACAGTACCTCGACCTCGTTCGCACCATCCTCGATACCGGCACCTGGCAGGAGAACCGCACGGGCATCCGCACCATCAGCATGCCCGGTGCGATGCTGCGGTTCGACCTGCAGCAAGGTTTCCCGGCGGTCACGACCAAGAAGCTCGCGTTCAAGTCCGCGATCGGCGAACTGGTCGGTTTCCTGCGCGCATCGCGCAGCGCGGCCGATTTCCGCGCGCTCGGCTGCAAGGTGTGGGACGCGAACGCGAACGACAACGCGCAGTGGCTCGCGAACCCGTACCGCCAGGGCGTCGACGACCTGGGCGACGTGTACGGCGTGCAATGGCGCCAGTGGCCCGGCTACAAGGTGCTCGACGCGGGCGCCGAGGCGCAGATCGCCGACGCGACGCGCCGCGGTTTCCGGATCGTCACGCGTTTCGACGAGGACGAGGTGCCGAAGGTGCTGCTGTACAAGGCAATCGACCAGCTGCGCCAGTGTCTCGACACGATCATGGAGAACCCGGCCGACCGCCGCATCCTGTTTCATGCATGGAATCCGGCCGTACTTGACCAGATCGCGCTGCCCGCCTGCCATCTGCTGTACCAGTTCCTGCCGAACGTCACGAAGCGCGAGATTTCGCTGTGCCTGTACATCCGCAGCAACGATGTCGGGCTCGGCACGCCGTTCAACCTGACGGAAGGGGCCGCGCTGCTGTCGCTCGTCGGCCGGCTGACGGGCTACACGCCGCGCTGGTTCACGTACTTCATCGGTGATGCGCACATCTACGAGAACCAGCTCGACATGCTGCAGCAGCAGCTCACGCGCGAGCCGTACGACAGCCCGCGGCTCGAAATTGCCGAGCGCGTGCCGGACTACGCGAAGACCGGCGTTTATGCACCCGAATGGCTCGAGCAGATCGAGCCGTCGGATTTCTCGCTCGTCGGCTACCGTCACCATGAGCCGCTGACCGCGCCGATGGCGGTCTGAGCCCGGCCTGCGGCGGCGGCGGGTGACGCGACCCGCGCCAGGCAGCATGAAGAAGGCCCGACCGGCACCCGCCGGTCGGGCCTTGTCGTTTCAGCGGTCGCGGTTACTGGTGGCGCCGCTCGTCGTGGCCGCCGGGCGGCGGATTGCCCGGGTGCGGCGCCTCGACGTGCGGTGCCGGTTGCGGCCGCGGTTCCATGCGCGGCGCGGGCATGGACGGCCGCGGTTCCATGTGCGGCGCGGGCATCGACGGCCGCGGCTCCATGCGCGGGGCCTGCGGCTGCGGTCGCGGCATGTCATGCACGGCGGGCGCGGGCGGACGGTACTCGTTCACGTGCGCCGGCGCGACTTCGCGGCGCGGTGCCGGTTGCGCGAATTCGGGGCGCGGTTGCGGTGCCGGAGCGGTCCGCTCGGGCCGCGGCTGCGCATGCTGGGCCGGTGCCGCGAAATCGGGGCGCGGACGCTGCTGCGGAATCTGCGCGGTCATGTCGAGTCGCGGTTGCGGCAACGCGCGCGGCGTTTCCGGCCGATGGCCGGGCTGCGTACCGGGCGTGGCTTCCGGATGCGGGACCGGCGCCGCGCTGCGCACGGGCGGCAGCGCGTTCTGTCCCGCTGCGTGGAGTGCCGTCGGTGGCGTCGGGCGCTGACGCTCCATCGGCGTGTGCGGCTGCATCCACGCGGGCGCGGGCGCCGCGGCTGCATGCGTGTTGTCGCGCCCGGCCGGCCCGTTGGCGGCCGCCGGCGGATGCGGGACGCCATTTCCGGGACTCAGCGCCTGATGCGGAGCCGGATTGCCCGGCGCCTGCGGCATCGCACCGTTGGCGAAGCGCGGCGCATTGGGGGCTTCGCCGTTCGTGGGTCGTGCGCCGTTCGCCACGACCGGCATCGGCGCACCAGGCTGTGCGGCCTGGGCCGGTGCCGGCTGGCCGTCGCGTGGTGCGTGCGCCGGTTGCACGACGGGACCGTGCGGATTCACGAGCTGCACGTTGCGCATCGCCCACGCACCGGCTTTCGGGTTGCCCGGAACGCGGACCGGGCGCGCCTGATAGTCGGCCGGCACGCTCGTCCTCGCGACCGGTGCGCCTGCGCCCGGCACGTGCTGGCCCTGCCGTGCGAGATGCGCGGCCGCCTGGTCACGATAGGCGGCCGGCACGGCCGGATTGCGCGTCGCGACGAACGTGTGCTGTCCGAGCGCCGCCGGCGGACGGTAGCTGGCCGTGCGCAGTCCGCCGGTCAAGCTCTGGCGTACCGGCGCAATGCCGGGCGTGCCCGGCATCACGTGCGCGTTGCGCCACTGCTGCGGATCGACGCGTTGCGCGAAGTGCGCGACCGGCTGGCCGTGCACGAACGCGGACGCCGGCACGGCCGTGATCGCATGCGGCGCGCGGAAGTTCACGTACGTCTTGTTGATGTTCGTGATGTTGGTGATGTTCGTCACGTTCACGGTCTTGTTGACCGTCACGTTGTTGACCACGATGTTCCGGTTCACGCGATCGTAGTAATGCGGGCTCCAGCCGCCCCAGCCGGGATGCCAGGGTTCGCCCGGGCCGAGTGCGAACCATGCGCAGCCGGCCGCCGCGACGCCGCCCACCGTCAGCGCGACGCTCCAGTCGGGACCGCCGCCGCCGCCCACGAAGGCGACGAGCGCCGGCGCGTAGACGGGCGGCTGGCTGACGACCATCGGGCCGGGCACCCACGCCCAGCTGTCGTCGACATAGGCCCAGCGGCCGTAGTGATATGGCGCGAAGCCCCACGGCGCATCGTCGACCCAGGTCCAGCCCCACGGCGCCTGCCAGATCCAGTGACCGTCGTGATACGGCGCCCAGTCGGCGGGCGTGTCGTTCGGCACCCAGACCTCGCCGTAATTCGGGGTTTCGCGCCACGTGCCGTTCGCGTCGAGATCCTGGTAGCCGGGCACGTCGCGCGATACGTAGCGGGCCGACACCGAGCGCTGCTCGGCCGCATCGCGGCCGGCGGCCCACTGGTCGAGCGCATCGGGGGCCGGCGCGGCCGATTGCTGCGCGACCTGCAGGTCGGTGCCGGTGAATACGACCTGCTGTCCGGGCGACAGCGGATACTGCCCGTTGCTGCCGTAGACGGTCGCGCTGCCGCTGCGCACGGTGACCGTCGTGCTCGCGCCGTTCGGCGCGACGTCGACGCGATAGTCGCCCGGGCCCGAGATGCCGAGCGCGAGATTGGGCGTGTCGATTTCGTACGACCCGCCGGACGGCAGATCGCGCACGTGCGTCGATACGGTGCCGAGCCCGACCTTCAATTGCGTCGTGGTGTCGTCGAGGTTCAGCACCGACAGGCTCGTCGATTCGCCGAGTCGCACCGCGGTCGAGCCGATGTGCAGTTCCGAGCGCGCGCCGGCATCGTTCCACAACTGGTCGCCGGTCGTCAGCGGCCGATTCACGGCGGCGTACGACCACGTATCGGTGCCGGCGGGCTCCGTCGTCACGGCACCCGACTTGTAGTTGAGCCGGGCGACGCGGCTCGGCGGATCGCCGCCCGGCTGCCGGGCGGCGGCCGCATACGCGGCGGCCTCGGTCGTTTGCGCGAATGCGATGGGCACGGTCGCCAGCGCGGCGAACGCGAGCAGCGTGCAGCGGGCGGTTCGCTTGAGCGTGAACAGGGAAGCCATGATGAGCGTCTTCGTCGTTATCGCGGCGCGTCGATTCGTGCCGTTGAATTCACGATATCCGCTCGGCCTGTTTCAGTGCTCGGTGTTTTGTAAGTCGGATGGCACGCGATGTAACAAAACCTGTCCATCGCGCGCCGTTGTCGTCCCGTCGCAATGTACGCGTCAAGCGGACGTAAGCCAGTCGTCGAAAACCTGCTGTCCGGGCACGGTGACGCGCAGCACGCGCGGCCGCGCGGTGCGCTCGATCCAGCCGTGGGCGCAGAAGCTGTCGAGCAGTGCCGCGCCGAGCGCGCCGCCGAGATGGGGGCGGCGCTCGCTCCAGTCGAGGCAGCCGCATGCGAAGCGGCGGCGGCGCGTGCGCTGCTGCGCGACGTCGATGCCCCAGCGCGCGAGCGCTTGCGTGCCGAGCTCGGTGGCTTCGATCGCGTCGCCGTCCGCCTGCAGCCAGCCGCGTTCGGTGAGCCCGTCGAAGATGCGGACCGCGAGTTCGCCGGCCATGTGGTCGTAGCAGGTGCGCGCGTAGCGCAGTTCGGCCGGCACCGCGCGCGACGGCGGCGGCACCGGACGGTTCGGCGCGGCCGCGCGGGCCACGTTCGCGAGCGCCTCGAGCGACGCCGCGATGTCGGCCGACGCGAGCCGGTAGTAGCGGTGCCGGCCGCGCACGTCGAGCGCGAGCAGGCCGCCTTCGGTCAGGCGCGCGAGGTGCGCGCTCGCCGCGGACGGCGACAGCCCCGCGATCATCGTCAGTTCGCCGGCCGGCCGCGCGCTGCCGTCCATCAGCACCCATAGCATCGCGGCGCGCCCCGGATCGGCGATCAGGGCTCCGATCCGGCTCAGGCCCGGAAAGTGGTGGTCGTCTTGATCGGTCATCGTCGTGTCTCGTCGGGCGGAGTGACTGCAGTGTAGGTGCTGCGCACATTCTATGTTTCGTGTTCGGACGAAATGTCGGATGCGGCGGGGCGGTGCGCGACGCGCGGTCGCCGGCCGCGCACGCGTAGAATGGCCGGACGCGGCGGCAGTGGGCCGCCGGATGCGACACGATGCAACGATGAAGACGATTTTCTGCCTGTTGGCGGCCGCGTTCCTCTGCGCGGCCTGTGCGCAGGGCGGTGCGGGCGCCGCCGGCGAGCGGGGCGGCAGCCTCGAGATGTACGGGACGATCGATCAGGGCATCACGGTGCGCCGCTGACGGATGTCGATTGCCGGTGCCGATGCCGGTTCGGCGCACGGGGGCGGCCGGCCGTGCGGCGGGCACTGCGACGTGTTGCCGCAGTGCAACGTATAATGCGCCGAGTGCCGTACCCCCGCCGCCTGGAGCTACCACGATGTCCCAACCATCCCCCGTACCGGCCGCCCTCGACCGCACCGAAACCGTATTCCGCTTCCTCGCCGAGCCGTCGTCCGTGAACTTCGGCGGCAAGGTGCATGGCGGCGCGCTGATGAAGTGGATCGACGAGGTCGCGTATGCGTGCGCGGCGGTCTGGTCGAGCCGCTATTGCGTGACGGTCAGCGTCGGCAACATCCGCTTCCAGCGTCCGATCCTCGTCGGCAACCTGGTCGAGCTGAAGGCGCGCGTCGTCGCGACGGGCCGCACCAGCATGCACATCCATGTGTCCGTGCACGCCGGCGATCCGAAGGGCGGCGTGCTGCGCCAGACGACCGACTGCCTCGTCGTGTTCGTCGCGGTCGACGAGAACGGCAACCCGGTGCCGGTGCCGCCGTTCGTGCCCGAGACCGACGAGCAGAAGGTGCTCGCGAAGTATGCGGCCGACGTGCGCGCCGCGCTCGACAAGATCGTCGAGATGAAGCCCGAGGAAGTGGCGAAGGGCACCGTCTGACGACAACGGGCGCAGCGTTCGCGCCGCGCCCGTCGCATCATCGCGTCGCCCCCGCGATTACCGCGATCCGATCATTTCCTCGGGGCGCACCCACGCGTCGAATTCCGCCTCGGTCAGGTAGCCGAGCGCAAGCGCGGCGGCCTTCAGCGTCGTGCCTTCCTTGTGCGCCTTCTTCGCGATCTGCGCGGCCTTGTCGTAGCCGATATGCGGGTTGAGCGCCGTCACGAGCATCAGCGATTCGTTCAGCAGCAGATCGATGCGCGCGCGGTTCGGCTCGATGCCCGCCGCGCAGTGGTCGTTGAAGCTCTGCGCGCCGTCGGCGAGCAGCCGCACCGATTGCAGCACGTTGTGCGCGATCATCGGCCGGAACACGTTCAACTCGAAATTGCCGCTCGCGCCGCCGACGTTTACCGCGACGTCGTTGCCGAACACCTGGCAGCACAGCATCGTCACGGCTTCCGACTGCGTCGGGTTCACCTTGCCTGGCATGATCGAGCTGCCCGGCTCGTTTTCCGGAATCGACAGTTCGCCGAGCCCGCAGCGCGGCCCGCTCGCGAGCCAGCGGACGTCGTTGGCGATCTTCATCAGGCCGGCCGCGACCGTCTTCAGCGCGCCGTGCGCGAACACCAGCGCGTCGGCGGCCGCCATCACCTCGAACTTGCTCGGCGCGGTCACGAACGGCAGCGTCGTCAGCCGGCTGATCTCGTCGGCGACGCGCACCGCGAACTCCGGATGCGCGTTCAGCCCGGTGCCGACGGCAGTGCCGCCGAGCGCGAGTTCGTACAGGTGCGGCAGCGCCGATTCGACGTGCCGAATGCCCTGGTCGAGCTGCGCGACGTAACCGGAAAATTCCTGCCCGAGCGTGAGCGGCGTCGCGTCCTGCAGGTGCGTGCGGCCGATCTTCACGATATCGGCGAAGGCCTTCGACTTCGCGTCGAGCGTCGCGCGCAGCGTGCGCAGCGCGGGCAGCAGATGGTTGACGATCGCGTACGCGGCCGCGACGTGCATCGCGGTCGGGAACACGTCGTTCGACGACTGGCCGCGGTTCACGTCGTCGTTCGGGTGGACCTTGCGTGCTTCGCCGCGCTCGCCGCCGAGCAGTTCGCTCGCCCGGTTCGCGATCACCTCGTTGAGGTTCATGTTGGTCTGCGTGCCGGAGCCCGTCTGCCACACGGCGAGCGGGAATTCGCGCGGATGCTTGCCCGCGATGATCTCGTCGGCCGCGTCGATGATCGCGCGCGCCTTGTCGTCGGCCAGCACGCCGAGCGACTGGTTCACGGCGGCCGCGGCGCGCTTGACGATCGCGAGCGCGTGGATCAGCTCGGGCGACTGCTTCTCGGTCGAGATCCGGAAATTCTGCAGCGAGCGTTCCGTCTGCGCGCCCCAGAGCCGGTTGGCCGGCACGGCGATCTCGCCGAACGTGTCGCGTTCCATCCGAACTGCTTCGTTCATGATGCACTCCTCTTGGGAAGGGGAAAGGCCGCGCGTCGCGCGGCGTCTGGCGTATCGTGAGGCAGTCGCGCCGCTGGCGCGACGTGTTGGGTCTTCAGCCGACAAGCATAGCGCCGGCCGCGATTTTGCGTCGTGTCGTCGCGCTCAGCGCGTCGATGCGACGAGCGACGCGCTCTTCAGATGGAAGCGCCAGGCCATCAGCGCGGCGACGCTAGCGAGGCCGGCTGCGAGCCCCCACCACAGGCCGCGTGCGCCGAGGCCGGCATGGAATGCCAGCCAGTAACCGGTCGGGAAGCCGATGCCCCAATAGCCGAGGGTCGCCGCGAGCATCGGGATGCGCGTATCGCGCAGTCCGCGCAGCGCGCCCGAGCCGACGGTCTGCATGCCGTCGACGATCTGGAACACCGCGGCAATGCCGAGGAGCGACGCGGCCAGCGACACGGTCGCCGCGTTGGCCGGATCGTCGAGCTGGAGGTACAGGCCGACGATCGCATGCGGCACGACGATCAGCACGAGCCCCGATAGCGACATGAACGCGACGCCAAGGCCGAGCGCGACGAAGCCCGCATGCCGCGCGGCGACCGGCTGGCCGGCGCCGACCCAGTAGCCGACCCGCACGTTGGCGGCCTGGCCGATCGCGAGGGGCACCATGAACGCCACCGACGCGACGTTCAGTGCGATCTGGTGCGCGGCAAGCGACGTCGCGCCGAGCACGCCGATGGTCAGGCCCGTGGCGAGAAACAGCGTCGATTCGACCCCGTACGTGATCGCCACCGGCCAGCCGATGCCGATCAGCTCGCCCATCATCGGCAGTTTCGGGCGGGCGGCAGTCACGAAATGGCGGAACCGCTGGCGGCCGTGCAGCAGCCAGATCAGCGCGAGCGCGGTGAGCCAGATGGTGATGGTCGTCGCGACCGCCGAGCCGAGGAAGCCGAGCCGCGGCAAGCCGAAGGCGCCGTGGATCAGCCCGTAGTTCAGCACGCCGTTCACGCCGACGCCGCCGATCGACACCCACAGCAGCCGCCGTGCGGCGCCGATCGCCGGCAGGAAGGCGCGCATCAGCCCGACGCCGATCAGGCTGCCGAGCGCCGCGAACCGCAGGACGCCGGTGTACTCGCCGACGTGACGCGCGAGCGTGGGCGGCTCGTGGAACATCAGCAGGATCGGCTCGGACAGCGACAGCGCGACGATCGCCGGGATCGCGAGCAGCACGGACAGCACGAAGCCGGTCCAGTAGATGTGCGGCACGCGGTGTTCCGCCTGTGCGCCGCGCGCATGCGCGACGCTCACGCTGACCGACGACAGCACACCCTGCAGCACGGTCACGATGACGAAGAAGAAGTTCGCGCCGAGGCCGCCGGCCGCGAGCGAATCGGGGCCGAGCGAGCCGAGCAGCACCGTGTCGGTGACGCTCATCGCCATTTGGGAGAGTTGCGCGATCGCGAGCGGCGCGGCGAGGCGCGCGGTATCGGCGGCATGACTGGACAGCGACGGCGGCGCGGCGGCCGTCCGCGTAAGACCGGAATGCGACATGGAATGGGCGCTCGCGCGGGTGCGGGCCCGCGCTGTCTGTATTTATTTTGAGAGACGGCTAGCTTACGGCTTTATTCGAACGGTGTCGAACGCGCGCGCCGATGGCCATGTCACGGTGAGGGGGAACCGCTATGCGTCGTGAACCGCGATCCGCGTATCGCCGAACAGCACGACCTGGCCCGCGCGGATCTTGCAGGTCTTGCGCAGTTCGACCACGCCGTCGACTTTCACCGCGCCGGACGCGACGAACATCTTCGCGGTGCCGCCGCTGTCGGCGAGGCCGGTGATCTTGAGAAGGTTGTGCAGCTCGACGTATTCGCCGGTCAGCGTGAAATCCAGGTTGGGCATGACGAAGGAGGCGCGCGATGCGCGGGAGGAATCGCCCCGCATCATACGGCACCGCGGGCCGGCGCGCGAGTGCGGCCGCGCGCGCACATTTGCGCCCCGTAGTTGTTAAGGACTGTGAGCGATTCGTCAGCAAATGAAACGGTGGGTAACAGTCTGAGAGATTCGAGAACCGGCCGTGCCGCCCGCGGGTCTTTCATCGTACCTGCTGCGTGTCGCGGCAGGGGACGCGACGGAGCGTATCGATGCGCTCCGCGCCCACAACTTCTTGAGGAGGATAGTCATGTCCAAGATTCGTACGATGCTGATCGGTGCCGCGCTGACGGCGTTCGCCACTTCGGCCGCATTCGCGCAGACCGGCGTTGCGGCGCAAGGCACCGCAGGCGCCGGCGTGCAGACGCAGGCTCCGGCGGCGGGGGCAGACGCGGGTATGCAGGGTGGTGCCGGCGCGAACGCGTCGGGCAACGCGGTCGGCGGCGCGACCGATGCGGTTGGCGCGGCAGCCGACGGCGCGAAGGATACGGCGGCGTCGACGGTGCACTCGGCCAAGAAGCACGCGAAGCATGCGGCGAAGTCGGCCAAGCATCACGCCGGCTCGGCGAAGTCGAAGGTGGGCGACGAAGCGGTCGAAGGCAGTGCGTCGGCCGGCGTGCAGGGCGGTGCATCGGCCTCGGGCGCCGCGCAGTAAGCGGCACCCTGACGTCGCACGACGCTCGCCCCGGACGGCGCGTCGTGACGGCGATCGACCGGCGGCCCGGTTCGCTTCGCGCGAACCGGGCCGTTCTTCATGCGTGGACGCGGGCCGTCACGGCCGGCGCTGCTCCGGCCCCGGTCCGTGCGCCGGTCGTGCCGCGGACGGGGCAAATACGCTGCGCAGCCACGCTGCGAGCCGCGTGAATACGTCGTATGGCTCGTCGACGAAGATCTCGGGCTTCAGCAGCCGCAGGTATTCCATGATCTGCTGCGCTTCCTGTTTCTGGAACGAGCCGTGCGCGAGCCCGAGCCGCAGCAGGCCGCGCAGTTCGCCGAGCTTGTCGCGCGCGGCGCTGCCGACGCTCATCTCGCACGCGAGCTTCGCCTCGTAGACGCGCTGGCGCAACGATTCCGCGAGCCGCCACGCGGGCGTCTGCATCGATTCCTCGAGCGCCTGGATGTCGTGCACCGCGCTCTTGATCTGCGCCGCGAGCGGATCGACCAGCGACGCATCGCCCTGCGCTTCGGCGACGATCGCCTTGGCCCAGTCGCGGCACGCCTTTGCGAGCTCGTCGGGCGTCCATTCGGAGCGCGACGCGAAGCCGAAGCCGAATTCGCCGGCCTGCCGCATCAGGATCGCGACGACGTCCGGGAATTCCTTGTCGAGCGTGCGCTTCGCCCACGCGTACTGGCCGCCCTCGAGCATCCGCTGCACGGCGTGCTCGGTCAGCGGCACCATGTTGTCGAGCAGCTTGGCGCGCAGGAAATCCTCGAACGACGGCGTCGCGAACTGCGGGTCGAGTTTCAGCGACACGCGCACGAATGCGTCGTAGTCCTTGCGCAGGGACGCAAGCGTGTCGTCCTTGAGGGAAAGGGTGATCTGGCCCATGAATCGTCTCGATGGCGGCCCGCGCGGGCCGGCGGCCGACATCGCGCACCGGTGCGGGCGCGGCGTCGACGGACCGGTTCGCGCCGAGGCCGATGGCGGGTCTTCCCTTCCTATATCGGCGCGCCGGACGGAAACTTGAGCGCGGCCGGCGAGGTCCGCTCAGGCCGGCAGCCAGTGCGGCATCACGACCCCTTGCCAGAAGAAGAACACCGCGAGCCCGACCGCGATCGTCACGAGCGGCCGGCGTGTCGTCGCCGATACGAGCACGGCGGCGAGCGCGCCGACCAGCTGCGGATTGCGCCAGGTCAGCTCGGCCGTGCCGCCGTGCGGCGAGACGGTCATCGGCACGATGATCGCGGTCAGCACGGTGACGGGCACGAAGCCGAGCGCGGTCCGCACGAGCGGCGGGAAGGTCAGTCGCTCGCCGAACAGGAACAGCGTCGTCCGGATCGCATAGGTGATCACGGCCATCCCGAGGATCAGCAGCGCGTAGCTCACGATGCGGCCTCCGTGCGTGAAGCGGTGCGCGACCGCTCGTGCAGCAGCGTGAGCGCGACGCCGACCACGACGCCGGCGGCGACCGCGCCGAGCAGCCCGAGCTTGTACGGCCAGCCCTGCCAGAAGTACGCGAGCGTGCCGGCCGTCGCGGCGGCCGCCAGATAGCGCAGCGTGCCGAGCTGCGGGACGACGATCGCGATGAAGGTCGCCGCCATCGCGAAATCGAGGCCGAGCGACTGGAGGCCCGGGAAGGCCGCGCCGAAGCCGATGCCCGCGAGCGTCCAGACCTGCCAGTTCAGGTACATCGCGAGGCCCGAGCCGAAGAAGTAGTGCGGGCCGATCGCGCCGGGCGGGAAGTGCCGGTAGTGCGCGTAGGCGACCGCGAACACCTCGTCGGTCATCAGCGCGCCGAGCGTCGCGCGCCAGCGCAGCGGCAGGTGCGCGACGTACGGCGCGAGCGTCGCGCTGTACAGCAGGTGCCGCAGGTTCACGATCAGCGTCGTCGCGAGCACGACGACGAAGCTCGCGCTGCCCGCGATCAGGCCGAGCGCGATGAATTGCGCGGAGCCCGCGAACACCGCGAGCGACATCAGCGCGCCGTGCCATGCGGCGAGCGGGCCGCCGCCGACGAGCGTGCCGAAGATCACGCCGAACGGTGCCGCGCCGATCATCATCGGGATCGTGTCGCGTGCGCCGTCGAGCCATTCGTTGAGCGGGCGGCGAGGCGGGGGCGTAGGTGTGGGTGTAGGGTTCAAGGGGCGCGTCTCCATGAAATGGAGGATAGCGGGGCGATGCAGCGGCGGCTTGTATGTTCTTGCGCCCGTGCAGGTGCCGATGGCGCTGCGTGCGCGCCGGTTGCCGTTCGTCGTCGAATGCAGGGAAGGGCGTCAGCGCGCCTGCCAGCGTCCGGGCGACACGCCGAACATCCGTTTGAAGTGCCGCGTGAAGTGACTCTGGTCGACGAAGCCGCTGGCCGCGGCGACATCGGCGATCGGCACGCCCGCGCGCAACGGCGCAAGCGCGCGCTGCAGCCGCAGCTGGTTGCGCCACGCATGTGGCGGCATCCCGGTCGTGCGCGTGAACAGGCGCGCCGCGTGAAACGGCGACAGGCCGGCGGCCTGCGCGACGTCGTCGAGCGTGACCGTGCCCGTGAGATCGGCGGCGAGCCGTTCGCGCATCGCGTCGACGCGCGGTTCGTCGGCCGCGAGCGCCGCCGGTTGAAGCCGCGCGTCGGCATGGCGCGCGATCAGTGTCGACAGCGCATCGAGCATCGCCGTTTCGGCGGCGAGCGGATCGTAGACGCGCGGTGCCGCGGCGGCCGGATCATTGGCGGGCGGCTGCTCGTGGGGGTGGAACGGCGGCATGCGTTCGCTGCCGGCCTCCATCATCCGGTGGGCCAGCGCGAGCCGTGCCGCGAGATCGGTGTCGCGGATCACGTCGGACGGGAACCATGGCGCATCCTGCGGCCGCCCCGCGATCGCGCTCGCGAGCGCGCGAATGTAGTCGACCGGCACGTAGCTCACGCGATAGCACCAGCCTTCGTCGGCCGCGCGCGAGCCCGTGTGCACTTCGCCGGGATTGATCACGGGCACGGTGCCCGTTTCGGCGACATGGCCGCTACCGCGACAGGTGTAGCGCTCCGCACCCTCGAGGATCACGGGGATCGTGTACGCGTCGTGCCAGTGCGGCGCGAACGTATGGTCGCGATAGGTGGCCGTGAGCAGATCCGCGTCCGGCAGCAGCGGCGTGCGCCAGTAACGTGCGGAGTCCGGAAGAAGGCGGGGGGCGGACATGGTCGGGCGCGAGGGCGGTCGAATCGACAGTGTAGCGCTCGCGCGCCCGGCCGGCGCGGGCTTACTTGACCGGAATGGTCGTGCCGGCCGGCATCGGCACGGCGGTCACGGCGTTCTTCGGGCTGCCGCTGACGATGCGGTCGCTGTAGGTCAGGTAGACGAGCGTGTTGCGCTTCTTGTCGACCACGCGCACGACGTGCAGCGTCTTGAAGATGAACGACATCCGTTCGCTGAACACGTCGGTCTGCTGCTTGAGCGGCTCCTTGAAGCTGAGCGGGCCGACTTGCCGGCACGCGATCGACGCTTCGCTCGGATCCTCGGCGACGCCGAGCGTGCCCTTGATCCCGCCGGTGCGCGCCCGCGACACGTAGCAGGTGACGCCCGTCACGAGCGGATCGTCGTACGCTTCGACGACCACGCGGTCGGAGCCCGTCACGCGGAAATGGGTGTTGACGCTGCCGACTTCCTCCGCGTGCGCGAGCGGCGCGGTGGCAAAGGCGGAGAGCAGAAGGGCGAGCGACGCGGCGGAAAGGAGGCGGTGCTTCATCGACGGAACCGGATGCGAATGCGGGACAGAAACTCTAGCATGCGCGGCGGTGACCGGCGGGCGCCGGAAAAACAAAAGGCCCGTCGAATGACGGGCCTTTCGCTGTCTGGCTCCCCGACCTGGGCTCGAACCAGGGACCTACGGATTAACAGTCCGGCGCTCTACCGACTGAGCTATCGGGGAATAAATCGGTACATCTGCTTGCGTGTTCGGTAACCAACAAAAAACCCGTCCACTTTCAACGGGCCTTTGTTTTTTGGCTCCCCGACCTGGGCTCGAACCAGGGACCTACGGATTAACAGTCCGGCGCTCTACCGACTGAGCTATCGGGGAACAAACAACAACAGCAGAGAAACGAGATTGTATGGAGTGTTCGCTAACCTGTCAACACTTTTGATCGGCGGCGCACCAAAAAATTTTTGCAGCGCCGCTGCGCGATCAGCGCTCGAGCAGGTGCAGCTTGTCCTGCACGTCCTTCCACTCGTCCGCGTCGGCCGGTGCCGGCTTGGTCTTCGTGATCGACGGCCAGTCCTTCGCCAGCTCGGCGTTCAGCGCGGTGAACTGCTGCTGGTCGCCCGGAACGTCTTCTTCGGCATAGATCGCATTGGTCGGGCACTCGGCGACGCACACGGCGCAGTCGATGCACTCGTCCGGATCGATGGCGAGAAAGTTGGGACCTTCACGGAAGCAATCCACCGGGCACACATCCACGCAATCCGTGTATTTGCACTTGATGCAGCCTTCGGTCACAACGTGAGTCATTAAAACGCTCCTGCTTGGCGGTATATATGGGGTGGCGTGTGCGCCAAAAGCGGCATTGTAACTGAAGCGCAAAACCCGCATGGCGTGGTCGGCTTTCCGGCTTATATCGTTTCGTGATTAGTTTATGGGGCTGGCGGCGGGCGCGGCGCGTGCGGCCGCGCGCGCGGCGCGTCGGGCAGGGCGGTTTCACGATGGTCGGGCCCGCATTCGGGTAACATGGCCGACAGACCGGGCGGCGCGCGGTGCGCCGGGGCCCTGTCACGATATTGGCGGTGCCGTAAACATGATCATCACTTCGCTGCTCGACACGGATCTCTACAAGTTCACGATGATGCAGGTCGTCCTGCATCACTTTCCTGCCGCAAACGTCGAGTACCGGTTCCGGTGTCGCACGCCCGGCGTCGATCTCGTGCCGTACATCGACGAGATCCGCGACGAGGTGCGCGGCCTGTGTGCGCTGCGCTTCACCGACGACGAACTCGACTACCTGCGGCGCATGCGCTTCATCAAGAGCGACTTCGTCGACTTCCTCGCGCTGTTCCATCTGAACGAGAAGTACATCTCGATCACGCCTTCGCCGAAGGGCAACGGCGAGATCGACATCGTGATCGAAGGGCCGTGGCTGCACACGATCCTGTTCGAGATCCCGGTGCTCGCGATCGTCAACGAGGTCTATTTCCGCAACACGCAACGCGAGCCCGACTATCGCGAAGGCCGCGAGCGGCTCGGCGAGAAGATCAAGCTGCTCGGCGCGAAGCCCGAGTTCGCCGACTGCAAGATCGCCGACTACGGCACGCGCCGGCGCTTCTCGAAGGTCTGGCACGAAGAGGTCGCGCTGACGCTGCGCGACGGGCTCGGGCCGCAGTTCGCGGGCACGAGCAACGTGTTCTACGCGATGAAGCACGGCCTGACGCCGCTCGGCACGATGGCGCACGAATACCTGCAGGCCTGCCAGGCGCTCGGCCCGCGGCTGCGCGATTCGCAGACCTACGGCTTCGAGATGTGGGCGAAGGAGTATCGCGGCGACCTCGGGATCGCGCTGTCGGACGTCTATGGCATGGACGCGTTCCTGAACGACTTCGACATGTACTTCTGCAAGCTGTTCGATGGCGCGCGCCACGATTCGGGTGATCCGTTCGAGTGGGGCGAGCGCATGCTGCGCCACTACGAGGCGAACCGCTGCGATCCGCGTACCAAGGTGCTCGTGTTCTCGGACGCGCTCGACATCCCGAGGGTCATGCAGCTGTACGAACGGTTCCGCGGCCGCTGCAAGCTCGCGTTCGGCGTCGGCACCAACCTCACGAACGATCTCGGCTACGTGCCGCTGCAGATCGTGATCAAGATGGTCCGCTGCAACGGCCAGCCGGTCGCGAAGCTGTCGGATACGCCGGGCAAGAGCATGTGCGACGACAAGGCGTATCTCGCGTACCTGCGCCAGGTGTTCGGCATCGCGCAGCCGGCCGACGACGCCGCATCGTAGCAAGCGTCGGCCGTCCGGCGAGGTGCGTCGCGGCGGGGGCGGCCGGTATAATCCGACGGTATCGCACGCCAACGTCACGAGGACCGTTCATGGACACTTCCGCTGCCCGTCGCCAGATCCTCGCACGCATTCGCGCGGCGCAAGGACGCGCGCCCGAACCCGATGCAGCGGAGCGCGACGGCGTCGCCGACTATCTCGCCCGCCATCCCGAGGGGCCGCGCCCGCCGATGCCGGCCGACCTCGTCGCCGCATTCGTCGATGAAGCGGCGCGCCTGTCGACGACGGTCGACGAAGTCGCGACGCTGGCCGACGCGCCCGCCGCCGCTGCCCGCTATCTTTCCGCTCACGGCTTGCCGATGCAGGCCGTCGCATGGCGCACGCTGGCCGAGCTCGACTGGGCCGGCGCCGGCCTGTCGGTCGAATGCCGCAAGCCGCGCGACGGCGATCTCGTCGGCCTCACGGGGTGCTTTTGCGCCACCGCCGAAACGGGCTCGCTGGTGCTGCTGTCCGGCCCCGACACCTATTCATCGGCCGGGCTGCTGCCGGAAACCCACATCGCGATCGTGCCGGCGTCGCGGATCGTCGCGGGCCATGAAGACGCATTCGCGCTGATTCGCGCGGAGCGCGGCGAATTGCCGCGCGCGGTCAATTTCGTATCGGGCCCGTCGCGCACCGGCGATATCGAGCAGACCATCGTGCTCGGCGCACACGGCCCGTACCGCGTTCACGCGATCGTCGTGCGCGGTGCATGACGATCGCGTCCGATCGATCCTCACTCGACTCACTCGCACAAGGAAGTTCTGCATGAAACGACATGCCGCCTGGGCGGGCATGGCGTCGGGAGCCGCGCTTGGCGCCGTTCCGGCGCTCGCATCGGCCGCCACGCTCGACGGTGCCACGCTGTCCGCACTCTGGGGCATTCCGTTCGCCGGGATCCTGCTGTCCATCGCGGTGTTCCCGCTCGTCGCGCCGGTGTTCTGGCATCACCACTTCGGCAAGATCGCCGCGGCATGGGCGATCGCGTTTCTGGTCCCGTTCGCGGTCGCGTTCGGCGCGGGCACGGCGTTCGGAACGCTGGTGCACGCGCTGCTCGAGGAGTACATCCCGTTCATCGTGCTGCTGACCGCGCTGTATACGGTCGCCGGCGGCATTTGCGTCAACGGCAACCTGCACGGCACGCCGAAGCTGAACACCGCGATCCTCGCGCTCGGCACGCTGCTCGCGAGCGTGATGGGCACGACGGGCGCCGCGATGCTGCTGATCCGGCCGCTGCTGCGCGCGAACGACAATCGCAAGCACGTCGTGCACGTCGTGATCTTCTTCATCTTCCTCGTCGCGAACGCGGGCGGCTCGCTGTCGCCGCTCGGCGATCCGCCGCTGTTCCTCGGCTTCCTGAACGGCGTGAGCTTCTTCTGGACGACCACGCATCTCGCGCTGCCGATGCTGTTCATCTGCGCGGTGCTGCTGACGCTGTTCTTCGTGCTCGATACGTACTTCTACCGGAAGGGCGGCGAGGAGCGGCCGGTCGTGCTCGACCCGACACCCGACGATGGCGCGCTGTCGATCGACGGCAAGGTCAACTTCGTGCTGCTCGCGGCCGTGATCGGCCTCGTGCTGATGAGCGGCATCTGGAAGCCGGGCATCGCGTTCGACGTGTGGGGCACGCACGTCGCGCTGCAGAATCTCGTGCGCGACGTCGCGCTGGTTGTCGTGGCGCTCGCGTCGCTCGCGCTGACGCCGCGCTCCGCGCGCGAAGGCAACGCGTTCAACTGGGCGCCGATCGAGGAGGTCGCGAAGCTGTTCGCGGGGATCTTCGTGACGATCGCGCCGGTGATCGTGATCCTGCGCGCGGGGGCGGACGGTGCGTTCGCGCAGATCGTCCATCTCGTGACGGGGTCGGACGGCAAGCCGATCGATGCGATGTACTTCTGGGCGACCGGCCTGTTGTCGTCGTTCCTCGACAACGCACCGACCTACCTCGTGTTCTTCAACCTCGCGGGCGGCGACGCGCAAGCGCTGATGACGGCGGGCGCGACGACGCTCGCCGCGATCTCCGCGGGGGCGGTGTTCATGGGCGCGAACAGCTACATCGGCAACGCGCCGAACTTCATGGTGAAGGCGATCGCGGAATCGCGCGGCGTGAAGATGCCGAGCTTCTTCGCGTATCTCGGCTGGGCGTTCGCCATACTGGTACCCGTATTCCTGCTGACGTCGTGGATCTTCTTCCCGGCGTAGGCTGACGATTTTCAACCAAGCGCGGACGGTTCCGGCGGCGCACGATGCGCCTCGTTCCGGCCGCGGCATGCGGAGATGGCGATGCAGAAGATCCTGGTCGCACGTCCGATCTTTCCGGACGTGATCGAACGGCTCGAGCAGTATTTCGAAGTCGACTGGAACAACGGCGACGCGCTCGCCCCCGATGCGCTCGCCGCACGTCTCGCGGACAAGGACGGCGCGCTGACGGCGGGCGACCCGGTCGGCGCGGCTGCGCTCGCGGCGGCGCCGCGCCTGCGCGTCGTGTCGAACATGGCGGTCGGCTACAACAACTTCGACATGGCCGCGTTCAACGCGGCGAACGTGCTCGGCACCAACACGCCCGACGTGCTGAACGAGTCGACCGCGGATTTCGGCTGGGCGCTGATGATGGCCGCCGCGCGCCGGATCGCCGAATCCGAGCACTGGCTGCGCGCCGGGCACTGGCAGAAGTGGGCGTACGACGGTTTCCTCGGCGGCGACATTCACGGCTCGACGCTGGGCGTCATCGGCATGGGGCGCATCGGCCAGGCGCTCGCACGGCGCGCGCGCGGCTTCGGGATGCAGGTGATCTATCACAACCGGTCGCGGGTCGCGCCCGAGATCGAGGCCGAGCTGAACGCCGAATACGTGTCGAAGGATGCGCTGCTGGCGCGCGCCGATCACGTCGTGCTGGTGCTGCCGTACACGAAGGAGAACCATCACACGATCGGCGCGGCCGAGCTCGCGAAGATGAAGCACACCGCGACGCTGACCAACATCGCGCGCGGCGGCATCGTCGATGACGCGGCGCTGGCCGTCGCGCTGCGCGACGGGACGATCGCCGCGGCCGGCCTCGACGTGTTCGAAGGCGAGCCGAGCGTGCATCCGGCGCTGCTCGAGGTGCCGAACGTCGTGCTGACGCCGCATATCGCGAGCGCGACCGAAAAGACGCGCCGCGCGATGGCGAACCTCGCGGCCGACAACCTGATCGCCGCGCTGGGCGAAGGGCCGCGCGCGGGGCAGCCGCCGAATCCGATCAACCCCGACGTGATCGGGAAGCCGCGCGCATGACGACGATGTTGTTGCTGGCGGCGGTCGTCGTGCTGGCCGTCGCGCTGGCGGTGGCGATCGTCGCGATCGTGCGCGGCGGCGGTCGCCACGACGACGCGGCCGTGCTCGGCGACCAGATCGAGGACGCGGCGCACGCGCAGGCGCTCGCGGTCGAACGGCTCGAGCGCGAGTTGCGCGGCGAGATCGTCGAGAACGCGCGCGGTTCGCGCACCGAGCTGGCCGGCAGTTTCTCGCAGCTTCAGCAGACGCTCGCGACGCAGCTGACGAGCATCGCGACCGTGCAGAATAACCAGATCGACGGTTTCGCGCAGCAGCTGGGCAAACTGGTTGCCGGCAACGCGCAGCAGTTCGACGCGATGCGCGAGAGCGTGCAGCGCCAGGCGCAGCAGGCGCGCGAAGAGCAGACGGTTGCGCTGCGGCTGTTCGGCGACACGCTGAACCGGCAGCTCACGCAACTGACCGAGGCCAACGATCGCCGGATTGGCGAAGTGCGCGCGACGCTCGAACAGCGATTGAAGGAAATCGAGACGAACAACGCGGCGAAGCTCGAGGAGATGCGCCGCACCGTCGACGAGAAGCTGCATGCGACGCTGGAGCAGCGGCTCGGCGAATCGTTCAAGCTCGTGTCGGACCGGCTCGAGCAGGTGCACCGCGGGCTCGGCGAGATGCAGACGCTCGCGGCCGGCGTCGGCGACCTGAAGAAGGTGCTGACCAACGTGAAGACGCGTGGCACCTGGGGCGAGGTGCAGCTCGAAGCGTTGCTCGAACAGATGCTCACGCCCGACCAGTATGCGAAGAACGTCGCGACAGTGCCGAAGAGCAGCGAACGCGTCGAATTCGCGATCCGGCTGCCGGGCCGCGAAGCCGGCACGCGCGACGCGCCGCCGGTGTGGCTGCCGATCGACGCGAAGTTTCCGCGTGAGGACTATGAGCGCCTGATCGATGCGCAGGAGCGTGCCGATTCGGTGGCGGTCGAGGAGGCGGCCCGTGCGCTCGAGGCGCGCGTGCGGATGGAGGCGCGTACGATCGCCGAGAAGTACGTCGCACCCCCGCATACGACCGATTTCGCGCTGCTGTTCCTGCCGACCGAGGGGCTTTATGCGGAGATCCTGCGCCGCCCGGGCCTGACCGACCTGCTGCAGCGCGACTATCGCGTGACGGTGGCCGGGCCGACCACACTGACCGCGTTGCTGAACAGCCTGCAGATGGGCTTTCGCACGCTCGCGATCGAGCAGCGCTCGAGCGAGGTATGGCAGGTGCTCGGTGCGGTGAAGACCGAATTCGGCAAGTTTGGCGACGTGCTCGCACGCACGAAGGCGCAGCTCGAGACGGTCACGCGTTCGATCGAGGCTGCCGAGCAGCGCACCCGCGTGATGAACCGCAAGCTGAAACAGGTCGAGGCGTTGCCGGGCGAGACGGCGGCCGGGCTGCTCGGCGCGGAAGCCGCCGACGGCGCCGATGCGGACGACGCATGACGCATCCCGCACGATGCACGCAGCCGAAACCGGCTGGAACGAAGACGGGCGCCGCAGCGCCCGTTTTCCTTTGACACGGCGACCGGCGTAGCCGGCCCGCGTTCAGCGTGCGGCGAGCGCGTCCAGCGCGTCGCCGGTAACGCGCACGATGCGCCACTCCGGCAGCACGGTCGCGCCCATCTTCTCGTAGAAGTCGATCGCCGGCTGGTTCCAGTCGAGCACCGACCATTCGAAGCGAGCGCAGCGGCGCTCGACGGCGAGTGCCGCGAGGTGCTGCAGCATCGCGGTGCCGAGGCCCGTGCCGCGCTGTGACGGCTGCACGTACAGATCCTCGAGATACAGCCCGCGCCGGCCGAGGAACGTCGAGTAGTTGTGGAAGAACAGCGCATACGCGACGATCGCGCCGTCGCGCTCGGCCACCAGCGCTTCGGCGGCGGGGCGTTCGCCGAACAGCGCGTCGGCCAGGTCGGCGTCGCTCGCGACGAACAGGTGCGTGAGCTTCTCGAACTCGGCCAGCTCGCGCATCAGCGCGAGGATCGCGCCGACGTCGCGCGTTTCGGCCGCGCGGATCAGCGGTGCGCTGCTCACGCTTCCTCCGGCGGATCGGACAGCACGATCTCGATGCCGCCGAAGCGCGACGCGACCCAGTTGTACGCGTGGCAGGCGATCCACAGCAGCACGAAACCGAGGATCGCGTTCAGCAGCAGCGCGCTCAGGATCGTGCTCAACTCGACCATCCCGTAACGGATGTACGCGACCAGGATGCCGAGCAGCACGATCGGCACGCTGAACGTCAGGTAGACGAGGATCAGTGCCTTCGCGGTCTGCCCCGCGGCGATCGACGAGATTTGTTTCTTCATGTGCGGATTGCCCCCGTAGAAATATACCGATTGGAATTCAGATCAGGCCGTCGAGCGGCAGGATGTCGACCGGGGCGCCCGCGTCGACTGCCGCGGAATCATGGCCCAGGACGATGAAACAGTTGGCGGCCGCGAGGCCGCTCAGCGATGCGGAACTCTGCGAACCGGCCGGCGCGACGTCCCACTGGCCGTCGGCGGCGCGCGTCGCAATGGCGCGCAGGTATTCGGTGCGGCCCGGACGCTTTTTCAGCGCCTGCGTGCTGCGTGCCGTGTACATCGCCGGCGGCGGCGCATGCGCGCCGGCCAGCGTCAGCAGCGCGGGGCGCACGATCGCGTAGAACGTCACGGCGGAAGCGACCGGATTGCCGGGCAACCCGAAGAACAGCGCGTGACCTGCGCCGTCGTCCGCACGCGCGAGCGTGCCGCACGCGAGCGGCCGGCCGGGCCGCAGCGCGAGGCTCGCGAAGGTCACGTCGCCGAGCCGCGCCATCACGTCGCGCGTGAAATCGGCTTCGCCGACCGACACGCCGCCGGACGTGATCACCGCGTCGGCCTGTGCGGCGACCGCATCGCGCAATGCGCGTTCGAGCGCGGCCGGATCGTCGCGGACGATCCCGAGTTCGAGTGCGTCGATGTGCAGCCTTTCGAGCATCGCGACCAGCATCCCGCGATTGCTGTCGTACAGCGTGCCGCGGCCGAGCGGCTCGCCGGGTTCGCGCAGTTCGTCGCCGGTCGAGAACACAGCGACACGCACGCGGCGGCGCACCGTGACTTCGCGCAACCCGAACGATCCGAGCAGGCCGAGATCGGACGGGCGCAGGATGCGGCCGGCGGCAAGCGCGCAGGCGCCGCGCGCGAGATCCTCGCCGGCCCGGCGGCAGTTTGCGCCGCGCGCGACGTCGTGTGCGGCGAAGCGGATGACGTCGCCGTCGACGCGCACGCGTTCCTGCGGAATGACCGTGTCGCATCCGGCCGGCATCGACGCGCCGGTCATGATGCGGATGCACGTGCCGGGCACCACGGCCCCATCGAACGGATGGCCGGCGAGCGCCGTGCCGGCGACCGTCAGCGCGATGTCGGCGGCCGCTGCCAGCGCGACTGCACTGCCGTCGAATGCATAGCCGTCCATCGCCGAGTTGTCGTATGCGGGAATGTCGAACGGCGCATTCACGTCGGCCGCGAGCACGCGGTCGAGGGCGTCATGCAGCGGCACCGTTTCGCACGCGTCGACCGGCACCGCGAACCGGCACGCGAGCGCCTGCGCATCGGCGAGCGACAGCGGGGCCGCGGAATCGGGTGCGGTTCGGGAGGCGGGCGAGGATTGCGTGATCATCAGTTGGACTGCGCCGCAAGGCGTATCGGGTTCGTGGCCGGTGGCGCGCGGAGGGCGCCGAAGCGCGAAGGCGCATGCGGCGGGCGGGAACGGATGCCGGTGCCGTCAGCGGCGGGCAAGCGCGGCAAGTTCCTGCCAGGAATTGGCATTGTAAAACGCACGCTCGTCGCGAAACTCGACTTCGACCGTCTTGTGGCGTGCGTACCACGCACGCACCTTGCGCTCGCCGGCCGCGAGCCTGGCCGCGAGATCGTCGGCGAGCGACGCGCGCAGCAGCGCGAAGGTCGGCTGCTGCGAACGCGCGTGGTGCGCGTCGACGGTCACCGCCATCGCGATGTCGGCCTGCTGCGCGTCGAGCGCCGCGTGCAGGCGCGCGACGAGGTCGGCCGGCAAATAGGGCGTATCGCACGGCGAGCACGCGACGAGCGGTGCGCGCGCCGCGCGCATGCCGGCGAGCAGGCCCGCGAGCGGGCCGGGGAAATCGGGGGTTTCGTCCGGCACGATGCGCGCGTCGAACGGCGCACCGAGTTCGGCGTAGCGCGCGGCGTTGCGATTCGCGCTGATCAGCGTCTCGTCGACCTGCGGCGCGAGCCGGCGCAGCACGTGCAGCGCGAGCGGCGTACCGTCGAGCAGCTGCAGGCCCTTGTCGGCGCCGTCCATGCGCGTCGCGCGCCCGCCCGCGAGCAGCAGGCCGGTGATGGAAGGCGAGGCGGAAGCGGGCATCGCGGGAAAGCGGGGCGGGCGGCGCGCGTCAGCCGCCGATGTACGACATTTCGACGCGCTTGCCGGCGCCGTCGGGCGCGGCCTCGGCGGCCGCGCTGCCGCGCAGCTGCGAGTAGCGGTCGGTGCGGGCCTGCCAGATCCGGGCGATCGCGGTCGCGATCTCGGCGTCGCTCGCGCCGCCGCGCACCAGTGCGCGCAGGTCATGGCCGCTCGACGCGAACAGGCACAGGTACAGCTTGCCTTCGGTCGACAGCCGCGCGCGCGTGCAGTCGCCGCAGAATGCCTGCGTCACGCTCGAGATCACGCCGATTTCGCCGCTGCCGTCCGCATAGCCCCAGCGCTGCGCGGTTTCCGCCGCCGTGTGCGGCTCGAGCGGCACGAGCGGGAACTGCTCGGCGATCCGTGCGACGACGTCCGCGGACGGCAACACTTCGGTCATGTTCCAGCCGTTCGACGTGCCGACGTCCATGTATTCGATGAAGCGCAGGATCACGCCGGTGCCGCGGAAGCGCTCGGCCATCGGCAGGATCTCGCTGTCATTGGTACCGCGCTTCACGACCATGTTGACCTTGACCGGCGCGAGGCCCGCGGCCTGCGCGGCGAAGATGCCGTCGAGCACGTCGGCGCTCGCGAAGTCGGCGTCGTTCATGCGCTTGAACAGCGTGTCGTCGAGCGCGTCGAGGCTGACCGTCACGCGTGTGAGGCCGGCATCCTTCAGCGCGCGCGCCTTGCGCGCGAGCAGTGAGCCGTTGGTGGTCAGCGTCAGGTCGAGCGGGCGGCCGTCGTGGGTCGTCAGGCGCGCGAGGCGCTCGATCAGGAATTCGAGGTTCTTGCGCAGCAGCGGCTCGCCGCCGGTGATCCGGATCTTTTCGACGCCGTGCGCGACGAACAGCCGTGCCACGCGCTCGATCTCTTCGTGCGTGAGCAGGGCGCTGTGCGGCAGGAACGGGTAGTCCTTGTCGAACACGTCCCGCGGCATGCAGTACACGCAACGGAAGTTGCAGCGATCCGTCACCGAGATGCGCAGGTCGCGCAGCGGCCTGGCGAACGTGTCGGCCAGGGCGCCGTCAGGGGTATGCGCGACGCCGGAGATATCCGGCATCCCGCTGACGTCGGCGAGGGGAATGATGCGTCGGGACATGTTGAAAGAAGTGCGAGCCAGTCTTCTATTTTAGCCGCAAGCGGCCGGCCGGGCCGGTGGGCGGAAACCCGCAGCGCGGACATGAAAAAGCCCGCCGGAGGCGGGCTTTTCCTGGTCGGGCGATGCGCCACTTAATGGTGCGACGTCTCGACCTGCTGCATCGGGGTCGTATCGACCGGCGGCAGCGCCTTGCGCTCGCGCGGCACGCGGGCCGGACGCGGCAGGCGCGACGCGGCTTCCTGGGCAGCGCGGAACTTGTCGGCATCCGTGTTCACCCACACGAGGCCGGCTTGTTCCAGCACGACGTCGAGGCTCGCCGAAGCGGGCGCAGCGGCCGGTTGAACCGGCGCCGGCGCGGGCGCGGCAACGGCTTCGACCGGGGCCGGTTCGACCTGAGCCGGTTCGACGGCTGCCGGCGCGACCGGTGCCGGAGCGACTTCAACCGCGGCGACCGGTGCCGGTGCGGCTTGCTCGACGGGCGCGAACTGCGGCGCTTCGACGGCAGCCGGCACTTCGAACGCATCGGTCGGCGACACCGCGACCGGCGCCGGGCCGGCTTCCGGAGCAGCGGCCGGCGCGACCGGTACCGATTCGGCGACCGGTGCGACCGGGGCGGGCTCGATCGGCGCGACCGGCGTCGCTTCGACGCGAACCGGTGCCGGTTCCGGCTCGACCACGGCCGGCTCGACCGCTTCGGCACGCTGTTCGACTGCGGCCTCGGATACCACGGCGCCCGCTGCGGCGACCGCTGCCACGGCGACCGGTGCGGCCGTATGGGCCGGCTCGCCCGCGCTCGGGGCTTCCGTCGTCACAGCTTGCACGGCTTCGCCGTCCGCGCCTTGCTCGGCGTGGTCGACGGCTGCGCCTTCGTCTTCGCGCTCGCGACGACCGCCGCGGCGACCGCGGCGGCGGCGACGACGTTCCTCGCCGTCACGTGCGCCGGCTTCCGCGTCGGCTGCGACATCGGCGCCCGGCAGGGCGACGGCTGCGGCCTGGTCGGCTTCCGCTTCCGGATGGTTCTCGCCACGGGTGACGGTCTCGAGCGTAGCCGCGTGTTGCGTCGGCTTGCGGCGCTCACCGCGCTCGCGACGTTCGCCGCGTTCCTGGCGCTCGCCGCGGCCGGCTGCCTCGACGGCTTCCGGCTGCTCGGTGCGCTCGCGCGGTTCGCGGTTCTCGCGCGGTTCGCGCGGCTCACGGCTTTCACGCGGCTCGCGCGGTTCGCGGCCTTCGCGCGGGCCACGGCCCTCGCGACCTTCGCGGCCCTCACGACCTTCACGACCTTCACGACCTTCACGGCTTTCGCGCGGCTCGCGGCCTTCACGCGGTTCGCGACCCTCGCGCGGTTCACGCGGCTCGCGCGCTTCCTTGCCTTCGCGCTCCTGGCGTTGCGACTGGCCACGGCCTGCCGCTGCCTGGTCGCGACCACCCTGAGCCTGCTGGGCGCCGCCACGACGATTGCGGTTGCGATCGCCGCCGCGCTGCTCGGTCTTCTCGGTCCGCTCGCGGGCCGGACGGGCAGCCTGTTCCTTGGCCGGTGCCGGTGCAACCGGCGCGGGCGCCGGAGCCGGCGAGATGCCGAACAGGCCCTTCAGCCAGCCGATGAAGCCGCCGCTCGCCGCGGCGACCGGTGCGGGTGCCGCAACCGGCTCGACCGGGCGCTGCGGTGCCGGGCTCGGCGCCGGACGCTCGGGCGTGATGCCCTTGACCGCCGCTTCCTGCTTCGGCTTCACGTCGGCCGCGCGCTTGCTGTAGCCGGTTTCCGATTCCAGTTCGCGGGCGGCTTCCTCGGCCATCTTCCAGGACGCGCGCGGATCGTCGAGGCGCGCGTCGTCATGGCGCAGGCGCTCGAGCTTGTAGTGCGGCGTATCGAGGTGCTTGTTCGGGATCAGCACGATGCCGACCTTGAAGCGCGACTCGATCTTGTTGATTTCCTGACGCTTTTCGTTGAGCAGGAAGGCGGTCACCTCGACCGGCACCTGGCAATGGATCGCCGCGGTGTTTTCCTTCATCGCTTCTTCCTGAATGATCCGCAGGACTTGCAGCGCGGACGATTCGGTATCGCGGATGTGGCCCGTGCCGTTACAGCGCGGGCACGTCACGTGGCTGCCTTCCGACAGGGCCGGACGCAGGCGCTGGCGCGACAGTTCCATCAGGCCGAAGCGGGAGATCTTGCCCATCTGCACGCGCGCACGGTCGTGCTTGAGCGCGTCCTTCAGGCGTTGCTCGACTTCGCGCTGGCTCTTCGCCGACTCCATGTCGATGAAGTCGATCACGATCAGGCCGCCGAGATCGCGCAGGCGCAGCTGGCGGGCCACTTCGTCGGCCGCCTCGAGGTTCGTGCGGGTCGCCGTTTCCTCGATGTCCGCGCCCTTGGTCGCACGCGCCGAGTTCACGTCGATCGCGACGAGCGCCTCGGTGTGGTCGATCACGATCGCACCGCCCGACGGCAGCGGCACCGTGCGCGAGTACGCGGTCTCGATCTGGTGCTCGATCTGGAAGCGGGAGAAGAGCGGCACGTCGTCGTGGTAGCGCTTCACCTTCGACACGTTGTCCGGCATCACGATGTCCATGAACGCACGGGCCTGATCGTAGATCTCGGTCGTATCGATCAGGATTTCGCCGATATCGGGCTGGAAATAGTCCCGGATCGCGCGGATCACGAGGCTCGATTCCAGATAGATCAGCATCGGCTGGCCGGCATTGCCGCTTTGCGACGCCGCTTCGATTGCGCGCCACAGCTGCAGCAGGTAGTTCAGGTCCCACTGCAGTTCCTCGGCGCTGCGGCCGATGCCCGCGGTGCGGGCGATCATGCTCATGCCGTCCGGAATCTGCAGCTGCGCCATGGTTTCGCGCAGTTCCTGACGCTCGTCGCCTTCGATCCGGCGCGATACGCCGCCGCCGCGCGGATTGTTCGGCATCAGCACGAGGTAGCGGCCGGCGAGCGAGATGAAGGTTGTGAGGGCGGCGCCCTTGTTGCCGCGCTCTTCCTTCTCGACCTGGACGATCAGCTCCTGACCTTCGCGCAGGGCATCCTGGATGCGCGCGGAGCGCATGTCGATGCCTTCCTTGAAGTACTGGCGGGCGACTTCCTTGAACGGCAGGAAGCCGTGGCGGTCTTCGCCGTAGTTGACGAAGCACGCTTCGAGCGACGGCTCGATGCGCGTGATGACACCTTTGTAGATATTGCCTTTGCGCTGTTCGCGCCCGGCTGTCTCGATGTCGATGTCGATGAGCTTTTGCCCATCGACGATGGCGACGCGCAGCTCCTCCTGCTGCGTCGCATTGAACAGCATGCGTTTCATGAACGACTCCAGGCGGCTCTGCTGCCGGCGCCTCGCGGTTGTCAGTCGCGAGGGCGGGAACGACGGCAGGCCGCGCCTTGTTGTGTTGTCACAAGCACGCTGGAGCGGGAAGGATGGCGGGGAGAATTGCCTGAAGAGGCGCTTGGGCCCGAAAGACGGGGCCGGCGGCCATAGGGCACCTGCGAACACGGCTTCAAAGCACGGCGTCCACACACCGCACGCTGCGAAAGCGCGCTAAGCCTGAGACCGGGGCACTGCCACGGGGCGCGCGCAATGCGTCGCGCGCGCCGACGGGCGGCAGATGCTGCGGCTTGGGCCGCAGCGGGGAGTATCGAATCCAGCCCGACTTTCCCGCCTGGGGTGTACTTCCCTGGTTTGACGTCGCCAAGCCCCGCACGCTTCGCGGGGCCAAATCGGGCGCAACGCCGTAATTTTCGCAACCGGCAGCCTGCGGACGCACCTCGCGCCGTCGGGCTGCCGATCAAATTCTTTTCAACCAACTTTCCGTTACCGCGGCGCCTGGTCGACCGAATCCGCCTGTGGGCGCGATCCTTGCCGACGGCCGGCGCCGTGCGTGCAACTTGCTGCATCTCTTTGATTAGGGGCGAGCAGCAGACCCCCGGCGCAAGTAAAATAACGGTTTGCGCTTGCGCCTTGCCCGATTCCGTCGGACCGGCCTGTCAGGCCACCCTCAACGTCAGGCTGGGCAAAATTATATTCAGTATGAATGAGTTAGGCAAAATATCCCAGAATTCAGTCGCAAGCGGCCAGGTATCGATGATCCAGATCGACGAAAACTCGGCCGGTCAGCGGATCGACAACTTCCTGTTGCGCGTCTGTAAAGGCGTGCCCAAAAGCCATATTTACCGGATCCTGCGCAGCGGCGAAGTCCGCGTGAACAAGGGTCGGGTCGACGCCCAGTACCGTCTCGCGTTCGGCGATCTCGTCCGCGTCCCGCCCGTGCGGGTGGCGGCCGCCGACCTCGCGCGCGCCGACACGCCGATCGTGCCGCCCGCGCAGTTCGAGGTGCTGTACGAAGACGACGCGCTGCTCGTCATCAACAAGCCGGCCGGCGTCGCCGTGCACGGCGGCAGCGGCGTCGCGTTCGGCGTGATCGAGCAGATGCGCCAGGCGCGCCCGCGTGCGAAATTCCTCGAACTCGTGCATCGGCTCGACCGCGAGACCTCCGGAATCCTGATGCTCGCGAAGAAGCGCACGGCGCTCGTCGGCCTTCATGAGCAAATCCGGGAGAACCGGATGGACAAGCGCTACTTCGCGTGCGGACACGGCGAATGGCAGCCCGACTGGGGGCGCCGCCGTGCCGTGAAGGCGCCGCTGTTCAAGTATTCGACCCCGGAAGGGGAGCGGCGCGTGCGCGTGCAGGACGATGGCCTGCCGTCGCACACGGTGTTCAACCTGATCGAGCGCTGGCCGGACTACGCGCTGGTCGAAGCGGAACTCAAAACGGGTCGGACCCATCAGATCCGGGTGCACCTCGCGCATCTCGGCCTGCCGATCGCCGGCGACGCCAAGTACGGCGATTTCGCACTGAACAAGGCGCTGGCGCGCGCGAACGCGCAACCGTCGCTCAAACGGATGTTCCTGCATGCGCACCGGCTCAAGCTCGCGCATCCGCTGACCGGCGAGGCGCTGCAGTTCGATGCGCCGCTGCCGGACGAATGCCGGCGCTTCCTCGATCAACTCAGCGCTCTGCGCGATACCGCCTGACTCGCATGGCCCGACAGCAATTTGATCTGATCGTCTTCGACTGGGACGGCACGCTGATGGATTCGACTGCGCACATCGCGCACAGCATCCAGGCCGCCTGCCGCGATCTCGGCCTGCCCACGCCGTCGGACGAGGCGTCCCGCTACGTCATCGGCCTCGGCCTGCGCGATGCACTGCAGATTACTGCTCCGACCCTCGATCCGTCCGACTATCCACGGCTGGCCGAACGCTACCGCTATCACTACCTGCTGGACGATCAGCGCATCGAGCTGTTCGCCGGCGTGCGCGAACTGCTCGCGGAATTGCGCGATACGGGCTACCTGCTCGCGGTCGCGACCGGCAAGGGCAGGGTCGGGCTGAACCGCGTGCTCGACCAGTCGAAGCTCACGAGCCTGTTCGATGCGACGCGCTGCGCGGACGAAACGTTCTCGAAGCCACACCCGGCGATGCTGCACGAACTGACCCGCGAATTGGGGCAGGATCTTGCGCGTACCGTGATGATCGGCGACACCACGCACGACCTGCAGATGGCCGCGAGTGCGGGGGCGGCCGGCATCGGCGTCGCGTACGGCGCGCATACGGCCGATGCGCTGGCTGCGCTGACACCGCGCTTCGTCGCGCCGGACGTCGGCGCGCTGGCCGCGTGGCTGCGGGAGCACGCGTGAGCGCGGCGCCGGATGCCGTGCGCGTGTGCGCATCGGACGCGCTGGCCGACGGCGGCGCCGGCGTGCGCGTCGATGCGACGCTGCGCGGCGAGCAGGCGGTCGTGTTCTTCGTGCGCTACGAAGGCCGTGCATACGGCTACCTGAACCGCTGCGCGCACGTGCCGATGGAGCTCGACTGGGCCGAAGGGCAGTTCTTCGAGTCGTCGGGCCTGTACCTGATGTGCGCGACGCACGGCGCGATCTACGCGCCGGATACCGGCAAGTGCGTCGGCGGCCCGTGCCGCGGCGGCCGCCTGCGGCCGGTCGAGGTCGACGAGCGCGACACGCCGGACGGGCGTGCGGTATTCTGGGTGCCGGATGCCGACCTGGGTCCCGCCGCTTCGCCCCCTCCCGCCACGACCGACTGACGACACCACTGCATGGCCGACCAACCGAACCTTCCTGATTCCTCGTCCCGTCCCGACAGCCGCGAACCGAACTGGGAGCGCGCGGCGCTCGAGCGGATCGCGCTCGCGGCCGTCAAGGAGCAGCGCGCCGCGCGGCGCTGGAAGATCTTCTTCCGCTTCGCGTTCCTCGGCGTGTTCGTGCTGTTCGCGTTCGCGCTGATCGATTTCTCGAGCGACTCGAAATTCTCGGCGAGCGGCCGCCACACGGCGCTCGTGACGATCGACGGCGAGATCGCGGCGGGCACCAACGCGAACGCCGACGACATCAACACGGCGCTGGATACCGCTTTCGACGACAGCGGCACGGCCGGCGTCGTGCTGCGGATCAACAGCCCGGGCGGCAGCCCGGTGCAGGCCGGGATGGTCTACGACGAGATCCGCCGGCTGCGCAAGAAGTATCCGGACAAGCCGTTGTACGTCGTCGTGACCGACATGTGCGCATCGGGCGGTTATTACATCGCATCCGCCGCCGACAAGATCTTCGTCGACAAGGCGAGCATCGTCGGCTCGATCGGCGTGCTGATGGACGGGTTCGGCTTCACGGGCCTGATGGGCAAGCTCGGCGTCGATCGCCGCCTGCATACGTCGGGCGAAAACAAGGGCTTCTACGACCCGTTCTCGCCCGAGACGCCGAAGATGGATGCCCACGCGCAGGCGCTGCTCGACCAGGTCCATGCGCAGTTCATCAAGGCCGTGAAGGACGGCCGCGGCAAGCGGCTGCACGAAACGCCCGACATGTTCTCGGGCCTGTTCTGGACCGGCGAAAAGAGCGTCGAGCTCGGGCTCGCCGACGGCTACGGCACGACCGACACGGTCGCGCGCGACGTGCTGAAGGCGCCGGATCTCGTCGACTATACGGTGAAGGAAAGCCTGACGAACCGCGTCGCGCGCAAGTTCGGCGCGGCGGTCGGCGGTGCCGCGATGAAGGCGCTCACCGCGGGCGGCACGTCGTTCAGCCTGCGCTGAGTGGCGGCCGGCCGGCGCCGCGGCGAACGGGGCAGGGCGCCCCGGGTCGCGCGGCCGCCGGCTTCAGTTCGCGAGCAGCAGGAAGATGGCGGGGCGCTTCTGCAGATTCGGCGCAGGCGTCTTTTTCCAGTCCGCCACGGAGCGGCTGGCGATCGTCTCGGTCTCGAGGGTCAGGTCGGCCGCGACGCAGATTTGCGTCGACGGCGCGCAGGTCGCGATCAGCGTGTCGAGCATCGCCTGGTTCCGGTACGGCGTCTCGATGAAGATCTGCGTCTGGCGCGCCTTGCGTGACAGTTGCTCAAGTTCGCGCAAGCGCTTCGCACGTGCGGCCGCGTCGACCGGCAGGTAGCCGTTGAACGCGAAACTCTGGCCGTTCAGGCCCGACGCCATCAACGCGAGCAGGATCGAACTCGGCCCGACGAGCGGCACGACCTTCACGCCGCGCTCGTGCGCGCGGCGCACCAGCAGCGCGCCCGGATCGGCGACGGCCGGGCAGCCGGCCTCCGACACCAGGCCGGCGTCCGCGCCGGCCAGTATCGGCGCGAGCAGCCGGTCGATGGCGCCGGCCGGCGTATTGACGTTCAGCTCGCTGATCTCGATTTCCTGGATCGGCCGGGTCGTGCCGATCTTCTTCAGGAACGCGCGGGTCGTTTTCGCGTTTTCGCCGATGTAATAGCCGAGTGTGCCGGCGCGCGCCTGCACGGCGGCGGGCAGCACGGCGGCGAGCATCGATGCGTCGCCCTCGCCGAGCGTGTTCGGGACGAGATAGAGCGTGCCGGCGGTCATGCGCGGTCTCCTTGGGGTGCGGCGAACAGCGGATAACCGACGGCGCGCAGCATCCGCGTGAGCGCGATCAGCGGCAGGCCGACGAGCGCCGTCGGGTCGTCGGAGTCGATGGCATCCAGCAGCGCGATGCCGAGCCCTTCGGACTTCGCGCTGCCGGCGACGTCGTACGGCGTTTCCGCGCGCAGGTACGCATCGAGTTCGACTTCAGGCAGCGAGCGAAAGCGCACGTGCGTGACGACGTCCTCGCTCTGCGTTTCGCCGGTGCGGCTGTCGTACAGGCTGAGCGCGCTGTGGAATTCGACGTCGCGGCCCTGCATCGACAGCAGCTGCGCGAGCGCGCGCTCGTGCGTGCCGGGCTTGCCGATCTGGTGGCCGTCGAACGTCGCGACCTGGTCCGACCCGATCACGAGCACGCCGTCGGGCGCGTCGATCGTCGCGGCGACCGCGCGCGCCTTCGCGCCGGCGAGGCGCAGCGCGGTCGCGGCCGGCGTTTCGCCCGCGAGCGGGGTTTCGTCGACGTCGGGCGACACGACGTCGAACGGCAGGCCCAGGCGCTCGAGGAGCGCGCGGCGGTAGCGGGAACTGGAGGCGAGAATCAGCCGCGGCGGGCGGCAAACGGTATCCGGCATGATCGGTTGGGTCGGTGAGTCGTCGGGTGTGGCGTGGTGTTGCAAGGGCGCAAGCATAAGTGATTGACCGCAAAAGGTAAAACAGGTATGCTTTCCCGCTTTTCGTCGGCAGGCTTTCCGCAGTGGTGGCGCCTGCCGGGTCTTCGGAAGTAAAGTACGTAATCGTGCGAGGCGCGTGCGAGGCGTACGTGGCGTAGATCGCGTACGTGCGCGGCGTCAAATGAGTGGCGCCAGCAAGCCGGATCCCGCAAGTCAGCCTGTAGGCAGGAGCGCAACATGAACACTTCTTCTGGCAAGCCTGCGGCAGCGCTTGATCCGCATGCGGTCGACCTGTTCGAATTCGCCCGCAGCGGGCGGCAGGCAGCGGGTGCCGTGCGCCTGTCGCAACTGCCGCGCATGCTGAACGAAGTGCCGGCGGACGCGCCCGATCGCGACACGGTCTTCACGTGGCAGGCCGAAGGGTTCACCCAGAAGGAGCTGCAGGACGACGGCGCCGATGGGCAGCAGCCGTATCTGCGCCTCGCGGTGCACGGCCATGCGTGGCTCACGTGCCAGCGCTGCATGACCCCGTACGATCAGACGTTCGACGTCGACATGACGTACCGGGTCGTTGCAACCGAAGAAGAAGCTGAAGAATTTCCGCTCGACGACGATGAAGCCGATGTGATCGTGGGCTCCCGCCAGTTCGATCTCGTCGACTTGATCGAAGAGGAATTGCTGCTTTCGTTGCCGCTCGTGCCCAAGCACGAGGTTTGCCCGGCAGTTCACGAAAGCCTCGTGTCGGGTGCGAGCGGTCCTTCGGAAGACGCGGACGACGAGTCCGCCGAAGACGAGGACGAAGGCAAACGGCCGAATCCGTTCGCAGCGCTGGAAGCGCTGAAGAAGGACGGGGACGGCAGCAAGAAACACTAAGCAGTTGTGGCGCGGGAAGGCGTAAGGGCTTTGGGCCAGGGTAGTTAAGCGCCGGATCGGGCTGTGTTAGAATCCGGAAAATTATTTAGGAGTTAGTCATGGCAGTCCAGCAAAACAAGAAGTCGCCGTCGAAGCGCGGCATGCATCGTTCGCACGATTTCCTGACGGCAGCGCCGCTGGCAGTCGAGCCGAGCACGGGTGAAGTGCACCTGCGTCACCACGTCAGCCCGAACGGCTACTATCGCGGCAAGAAAGTCGTCAAGACGAAGAACGACTAAGCGTCAAGTCACGCGTTGCGCGCTACGATCGCCGTTCGCGTGACAACTGGTTCGCTTGACACTTTCCTGGCTCAACAAAAAGGCGGCATTCAACTGCCGCTTTTTTGTGCCTGAAATTCGTCGCATTCCATGACCGTAAAGCTCACAATCGATTGCATGGGAGGCGACCACGGCCCGTCCGTGACCGTTCCCGCGGCAGTCAAGTTCGTCCGCGCGCATCCCGATGCGCACCTGATGCTCGTCGGCATCGAAAGCGCGATCCGCGCTCAGCTGAAAAAGCTGAAAGCCCTCGACGATCCCGCGCTGACCATCGTGCCCGCCACCGAAGTCGTGGCGATGGACGACCCTGTCGAAGTGGCGCTGCGCAAGAAGAAGGATTCTTCGATGCGTGTCGCGCTCAACCACGTCAAGGAAGGCGCGGCCCAGGCCTGCATCTCCGCCGGCAACACCGGCGCGCTGATGGCCGTTTCCCGTTATGTGCTCAAGACGCTGCCCGGCATCGAGCGGCCCGCGATCGCGTTCGCGCTGCCGAACCCGACCGGCTATACGATGATGCTGGACCTCGGCGCGAACGTCGACTGCGAGCCGCAGCACCTGCTGCAGTTCGCGGAGATGGGGCACGCGCTCGTCGCCGCGCTCGAAGGCAAGGAGCGTCCGACGATCGGCCTGCTGAACATCGGCGAAGAGGTCATCAAGGGCAACGAGACCATCAAGCGCGCCGGCGAACTGCTGCGCGCCAGCACGCTGAATTTCCGCGGCAACGTCGAAGGCAACGACATCTACAAAGGCACGGTCGACGTGATCGTCTGCGACGGCTTCGTCGGCAACGTCGCGCTGAAGACGTCCGAAGGGCTCGCGCAGATGCTGTCCGACATCATCCGCGAGGAGTTCGGCCGTTCGCTGATGTCGAAGCTGATGGCGCTGCTCGCGCTGCCGGTGCTGATGCGTTTCAAGAAGCGCGTCGACCACCGCCAGTACAACGGCGCGGCGCTGCTCGGGCTGAAGAGCCTCGTGATCAAAAGCCACGGTTCGGCCGACGCCTACGCGTTTGAGTGGGCGATCAAACGGGGTTATGATGCCGTCAAAAACGGCGTGCTGGAGCGCCTCACGCGTGCGATGGCGGACAATTCGGTGTCGCTCGGCGACGGCGAACACGACGCGGGCGGCGCAGGCCCGACGAGCCCGGCCGCAGGCCACCACGCCGAACCTTCCGCTGCGCAATCCTCTAAAGCATAAATGGCCCAATCGACTCTCTATTCCCGCGTGCTCGGCACGGGCAGCTACCTGCCGCCCGACCGGGTCACGAACCAGCAGCTCGCCGACCGTCTCGCGAAGGAAGGCATCGAGACGAGCGATGAGTGGATCGTTGCGCGCACGGGCATCCATGCGCGCCATTTCGCCGCACCGGACGTCACGACGAGCGATCTCGCGCTCGAAGCGGCGCGCCGTGCGATCGAGGCGGCCGATATCGATCCGCAGTCGATCGACCTGATCATCGTCGCGACTTCGACCCCCGATTTCGTGTTCCCCAGCACGGCCTGCCTGCTGCAGAACAAGCTCGGCATCAAGAACGGCGGCGCGGCATTCGACGTGCAGGCCGTGTGCTCGGGCTTCGCCTATGCGATGGCGACGGCCGACAGCTTCATCCGCAGCGGCCAGCACCGTACGGCGCTCATCGTCGGCGCGGAGACGTTCTCGCGCATTCTCGATTTCAAGGACCGCACGACGTGCGTGCTGTTCGGCGACGGCGCGGGCGCGGTGATCCTGTCCGCATCGGAAGAGCCGGGCGTGCTCGGCAGCGCGCTGCACGCGGACGGCAGCTATTCGAACATCCTCTGCACGCCGGGCAACGTCAATCGCGGTGTGATCGACGGCAGCGCGTTCCTGTACATGGATGGGCAGGCCGTGTTCAAGCTCGCGGTCAACGTGCTCGAAAAGGTCGCGATCGAGGCGCTCGCCAAGGCGAACCTCGCGCCCGAGCAGGTCGACTGGCTGATTCCGCACCAGGCCAACATCCGCATCATGACCAGCACCTGCCGCAAGCTCGGCCTGCCGCAGGAGCGCATGGTCGTGACGGTCGACCAGCACGGCAACACGTCGGCGGCGTCGATCCCGCTGGCGCTCGACGCCGCGGTGCGCGACGGCCGCATCCAGCGCGGTCAGCACGTGCTGATCGAAGGCGTCGGCGGCGGCTTCACGTGGGGCGCGTCCGTCTTCCGCTACTGATCCGCGGCGCGCAACTGCTGCGCGCGGATCCCGAACCGGCGCGCCGTTCGTGCGCGCCGTCCGAATCGATTCAATTGGGGACGATATGAAATTCGCATTCGTTTTTCCGGGGCAGGGCTCGCAGTCGGTCGGCATGCTCAACGCATTCGCCGATCTCGCCGTCGTGCGCGAGACGCTCCAGGAAGCATCCGATGCACTCAATCAGGATCTCGGCAAGCTGATCGCCGAAGGTCCGGCCGAAGAGCTGAATCTGACCACCAACACGCAGCCCGTGATGCTGACGGCCGCCTACGCGTGCTATCGCGCATGGCAGCAGGCCGGCGGTCCGGCACCGTCGATCGTCGCGGGCCACAGCCTCGGCGAATACACGGCGCTCGTCGCCGCGGGCGCGATCGCGTTCAAGGACGCGGTGCCGCTCGTGCGCTTCCGCGCGCAGGCGATGCAGACGGCCGTGCCGGTCGGCCAGGGCGGCATGGCGGCGATCCTGGGTCTCGATGACGACACGGTGCGCGCCGTGTGCGCCGAAGCCGCGGAAGCGGGTATCGTCGAAGCGGTGAACTTCAACGCGCCGGCGCAGGTCGTGATCGCGGGCGCGAAGGCGGCCGTCGAGAAGGCCTGCGAGATCGCGAAGGCGAAGGGCGCGAAACGCGCGCTGCCGCTGCCGGTATCGGCGCCGTTCCATTCGTCGCTGCTCAAGCCGGCATCGGACCAGTTGCGCGACTATCTGGCAAACGTCGACGTGAAGGCGCCGCAGATTCCGGTCGTCAACAACATCGACGTCGCGGTGGTCAGCGATCCGGCCGCGATCAAGGACGCGCTGGTGCGCCAGGCCGCGGGCCCGGTGCGCTGGGTCGAATGCGTGCGGCACATCGCGGGCACGGGCGTCACGCACGTGATCGAATGCGGTCCGGGCAAGGTGCTGGCAGGCCTGACGAAGCGCATCGACGGCAACCTGGTCGGCGCATCGGTGTTCGATCCGGCTTCGCTCGACGAAGCACTGAAGCTGGCGACCGCCTGACGCGGCGCCTTTCCTCAAGAGACGGATATTCGATTCATGGAAAAGACCCTCGATAAACAGGTCGCGATCGTGACCGGCGCATCGCGCGGCATCGGCCGGGCGATCGCGCTCGAACTCGCGCGCCTGGGCGCGACGGTGATCGGCACGGCGACGAGCGAATCGGGCGCCGCCGCGATTACCGCCGGGTTCGCGGAAGCGGGCGTGACGGGCCGCGGCGCGGTGCTGAACGTCAACGACGCGGCGGCAGCCGAAGCGCTGATCGACGCGACCGTGAAGGAATTCGGCGCGCTCCACGTGCTCGTCAACAACGCGGGGATCACGCAGGACCAGCTCGCGATGCGGATGAAGGACGAGGACTGGGATGCGGTGATCGACACCAACCTGAAGTCGGTGTTCCGCCTGTCGCGCGCGGTGCTGCGCCCGATGATGAAGGCCCGCGGCGGCCGCATCATCAACATCACGTCGGTGGTCGGCTCGGCCGGCAACCCGGGCCAGGTCAACTACGCGGCCGCGAAGGCCGGCGTCGCGGGCATGACGCGTGCGCTTGCACGTGAAATCGGCAGCCGTGGCATCACGGTGAACTGCGTCGCGCCGGGCTTCATCGACACCGACATGACGAAGACGCTGCCGGAAGAACAGCAGGCCGCGCTCAAGACCCAGATTCCGCTCGGCCGCCTCGGCAGCCCGGCAGACATCGCCCATGCCGTCGCGTTCCTCGCATCGCCGCAGGCCGGTTATATCACCGGCACGACGCTGCACGTGAACGGCGGCATGTACATGTCGTAACGGTTTTCGTTTACCATCCGCGCCGTATCCCGTTTTTCAGGCGGATCGGTGCTTGATCGACCATCAAGCCAACGCGCGTTTTGCCGTCAGCAAACCTGATAAAATGCGCGCACTTGTAAATCTGAACTTTCCCTCGGAGGGGTAATGGATAACATCGAACAACGTGTCAAGAAGATCGTCGCTGAGCAACTGGGCGTCGCGGAAGCCGAGATCAAGAACGAAGCATCGTTCGTGAACGATCTGGGCGCGGATTCGCTCGACACGGTCGAACTGGTGATGGCTCTGGAAGACGAGTTCGGCATGGAAATCCCGGACGAAGAAGCAGAGAAGATCACGACCGTTCAGCAAGCGATCGACTACGCTCGCGCAAACGTCAAGGCGTAAGCGCCTTTCGCGCTTGTCCGCCACGTCGCCGCGATCTTCGCGATTGACGCGCCATCCTGCCGGCTTCGTGCCGGACGGACTAACAGCCACAGGGCTCGCAGGGCTGGTTCCTGTGGCCACTGTGGCTTTTGTTTTTGTCATCCAATAATGGAAAAGAGGTTACCGTGAGCCGCCGTCGTGTTGTTGTTACAGGCCTGGGGCTGATTTCGCCTGTTGGCAATAATGTTGCCGACGGCTGGGCCAATCTCGTCGCCGGCAAGTCCGGTATCGCCACCGTCACGAAGTTCGATGCGTCGAACCTCGCCTGCCATTTCGCGGGCGAAGTGAAGGGTTTCAGCGCCGAGGAGTACATCCCGGCGAAGGAAGCCCGCAACATGGATACGTTCATCCATTACGGCATCGCAGCCGGCGTCCAGGCGATCCGGGACAGCGGCCTCGAAGTGAACGAAGCCAATGCGGAACGCATCGGCGTGCTGGTCGGCTCCGGTATCGGCGGCCTGCCGATGATCGAAGACACGCACCAGACCTACGTCGATCGCGGCCCACGCCGGATTTCGCCGTTCTTCGTGCCGGGTTCGATCATCAACATGATCTCGGGTCACCTGAGCATCATGTTCGGCCTGAAGGGCCCGAACCTCGCGGCCGTGACGGCCTGCACGACCGGTCTGCACAGCATCGGCCTCGCGGCGCGCCTGATTCAGGCCGGCGACGCCGACGTGATGGTCGCGGGCGGCGCCGAATCGACGGTGTCGCCGCTGGGCATCGGCGGTTTCGCGGCCGCGCGCGCGCTGTCGACCCGCAACGACGATCCGGCCACCGCGTCCCGTCCGTGGGACAAGGACCGCGACGGCTTCGTGCTGGGCGAGGGTGCAGGCGTGATGGTGCTCGAGGAATACGAGGCGGCGAAGGCACGCGGCGCGAAGATCTATGCGGAAGTCTCGGGCTTCGGCATGACGGGCGATGCGTACCACATGACCGCGCCGAACATGGACGGTCCGCGCCGCTGCATGGTCGCGGCACTGCGCGACGCCGGCGTGAACGCGGACGAGGTCCAGTACCTCAACGCGCACGGCACGTCGACGCAGCTCGGCGACAAGAACGAGTCCGATGCGGTGAAGGCGGCATTCGGTGAGCACGCGTACAAGCTCGTGGTGAACTCGACGAAGTCGATGACGGGCCACCTGCTGGGTGGCGCGGGCGGCCTCGAGTCGGTGTTCACGGTGCTGGCGCTGCACAACAACGTGTCGCCGCCGACCATCAACATCTTCAACCAGGACCCCGAGTGCGATCTCGACTACTGCGCAAACACCGCGCGTGACATGAAGATCGACGTGGCCGTGAAGAACAACTTCGGCTTCGGCGGTACCAACGGCACGCTGGTGTTCAAGCGCGTCTGACGCTGAAATCGCTTGACGAGTCCATTCGATGCTCCGGCCGGGCGTCCGCAGTGCTTTGCATTGCGGGGCTCGGCCGTGTCGTATGTGGTGCTGGCCGCGTTCGTCGCGGCGGCGGCCGCCTCCGCGTACCTGTTCTGGGCGCCGCGGGCCGGTGCCGCCGCCGGTGCGTGCGTGTCGGCGGCGACGACCGCGCTGCTTGCCGTGTGCGCCGCGCGGGCCTGTGCCCGCCGGCTGCCGGCTGCCGGCCGAGTTGCGGATCGATGCATTCGGGGAGATTGCGGCGTTTGGCCGCACCGGGCGCTTGCTGGCCCGGGGCCGCGTGACGGGTCATGCACACTGGAGCAGCCTGCTGCTCGTGCTGTCGGTCGGGCAGGGCGCCCGGCGCGCGCGGCCGTTGCTGATTCCGGCCGATGCGCTCGACGCCGCGTCGTTCAGCGCGTTGTCCGTGCTGGCGCGTACCGCGGGCACGGCGGGACGGGCATGACGGCGGCGCGGTTACCAGCCGTAACCAGCGGCCGGCGCCGGAACGCTACAATAACGCTCCGCGTTGCATCCCTAGTTAACGGATTTGTCAGGTGAGTGAAAAAGAAATCGATCAGGCTCTGGTCGAGCGCGTACAGAAAGGCGACAAGGCAGCGTTCGAACTCCTGGTCTCCAAATACCACCGCAAGATCATTCGGCTGATCTCGCGCCTCGTGCGGGATCCCGCCGAGGTCGAGGATGTGGCCCAGGACGCGTTCATCAAGGCGTATCGTGCGCTGCCGCAATTTCGCGGCGAGTCGGCGTTCTACACGTGGTTGTACCGGATTGCCGTCAATACGGCGAAGAACTACCTTGCGACGCAAGGCCGGCGGGCACCGACCTCCACCGAGGCCGATGCCGAGGAAGCGGAAACTTTCTCCGACGCAGACCAACTAAGGGATATCAACACGCCTGAGTCGATGTTGATGAGCAAGCAGATTGCCGAGACGGTCAACGCTGCAATGGCCGTCCTGCCCGAAGAGCTGCGCCAGGCGATTACGCTGCGCGAGATCGAGGGCTTGAGCTACGAAGAGATCGCGGAAATGATGGATTGTCCGATCGGGACGGTCCGGTCGCGGATCTTCCGGGCGCGCGAGGCAATCGCTGCGAAATTGCGTCCGCTGCTCGATACGCCCGAAGGCAAGCGCTGGTAAGCGCGACGGGTGCAACGACGCGGGTCGGGGTCTAGTTACGGATAGAGTCGTGAAATCACGACGGGGTGTGTGCAAGATGGGGAGCATCATGGGGTCGGTCAATACGCAGTCGCAAGCGTGCTCGCGCAGCGAGCGCCTTTCCGCTCTGGTCGACGGTGAACTGTTCGACGGCCCGGATCACGGGCAGTTTCTGGCTGAGCTCGACCGCGCGGATCGCGCTGCGTGGGCCCATTACCACCTGATCGGCGATGCGCTGCGCTCGGACGAGCTCGCGCTGTCGCCCGCGCTGAGCGTCGCGTTCACAGCGCGCATGTCCGCCGCGCTCGAAAGCGAGCCGCACCTGCTCGCGCCGGCCGCCGCGCCGGCCGCGCGCAAGCTGCTGTCGCTGCGCCGGCGTGTCGTGCCCGCGTTCGCGGTGGCCGCCGCGGCAGCCACGCTGACGTGGATCGTCGTCCCGCAGATGCAGACGGCCGGTGTGCCGGGCGCCGTCCAGGTCGCATCGGCAGGCGCGCCGCAGAGCGGCAACCTGCAGCGCGTGACGGTTGCACAGGCATCGGCGCAGCCGGGCCTGCAGGACGTCAACATCATCCGCGACGCAAGTCTCGACCAATACCTTGAAGCGCATCAGCAATTCGCGCAGCAGCCCGTCGTCACGGGCTCGATGCCGCTGATCCGCGCTGCCGTGACCACCACGCCAGGCCAATAAACCCGATGCGGACATTGCAGTTGAATCACGCCATCTCCGGATGGAAGCGGCTGCCGGCTCTCCTGCTTTGCGCAGCCGCCCTGTTGTCCGTTCAATCCCTGCCTGCCAGCGCCCAGCAACCGGACGATCCCGTCGCGACCCGCAAGGGTGCGGCGGACTGGCTCGACCGCATCCAGCAGGCGGCGCAGCAGCAGAGCTACGAGGGTACGTTCGTCTACCAGCGCGGCGGGTATGTCCAGTCGTCGCGCATCGCGCATGTGGCGTCCCGTGACGGCGAGTTCGAGCGGATCGAGTCGCTCGACGGCAAGCCGCGCAAGGTGCTGCGGCATAACGACGAGCTGTACACGTTCGTGCCCGAGCGCAAGCTGTGCGTGGTCGAGCGCCGCCAGACGCGCGATTCGTTCCCCGCGCTGCTCGGTGCCGGCGGCGAGCACGTGATGTCCGTCTACGACGCGAAGCTGCTCGGCAAGGACCGTGTGGCCGGGATCGACGCGCAGGTGGTCGAGCTCGTGCCGAAGGACGCGTACCGCTTCACCTACAAGCTGTGGGCCGACACCCGCACCGGGCTGCTGCTGCGTTCGCAGACGCTCGATGCGAGCGATCACGTGCTCGAGCAGGTCGCGTTTTCGCAACTGCAGACGGGCGGCGCGACCGGTGACAAATCCGCGATCGCGGCCGGCATGCGCAACCTGAGCGGCTGGACGGTGGTCCGCCCGCCGGTCGCGGCGGTCGACATGGAGGCGCAGGGCTGGCAGATCGCGCCGACCATCGCCGGCTTCCGGAAGATTCGCGAGGTGCGCCGGCCGATGGCCGCGCGCGACGCCGGCGATCCGCCGATTCCGGTCGACCAGGCCGTCTTCACGGACGGCCTCGCGACGATCTCCGTCTTCATCGAGCCGGCTGAAAAGAATACGCGCAAGGAAGGCGCGGGCAGCACCGGCGCGACCCACGTGCTCGTGAAGCGTCGCGGCGACTACTGGATCACCGTGCTCGGCGAAGTGCCGCCGGCCACGTTGCAGCAGTTCGCGTCTGCCATAGAATACAAGGCTTCCAAGTAACGCTACGGCTTCCGACATGATGAAACTCACGCTGCGCAAAGTGTTCGCGGCGGCGGTGCTGTGTGCCTGCCTGCCGCTCGCCCCGCATACCGCGGCCGCGGTCACGCCTCCCGCTGCCAGCCTTCCCGATTTCGCCGATCTGGTCGAAAAGGTCGGGCCGGCTGTCGTGAACATCCGGACCACCGCGAACGTGCCGACGCCCGGCCCGCGCGGCGTGCTCCCGCCGGGCTTCGATAATGGCGACATGTCGGAATTCTTCCGGCGCTTCTTCGGCATTCCGCTGCCGCAGGCGCCCGGCAACGGTGGTGGCGGCGGCGGCAATGGCAATCCGAAGAACGCGCCGGCGCCGGACAATCCGCCCGACACCGAGCAGAACCGCGGTGTCGGTTCGGGCTTCATCGTGTCGGCTGACGGCTACGTGATGACCAACGCGCACGTCGTCGACGACGCGGACACCATCTATGTGACGCTGACCGACAAGCGCGAATTCAAGGCGAAGCTGATCGGCGTCGACGATCGCACGGACGTCGCGGTCGTCAAGATCCAGGCGTCGAACCTGCCGGTCGTCGCGATCGGCGATTCGAACAAGGTGCGCGTCGGCGAGTGGGTCGTCGCGATCGGTTCGCCGTTCGGCCTCGACAACACCGTGACGGCCGGCATCGTGAGTTCGAAGAGCCGCAACACGGGCGATTACCTGCCGTTCATCCAGACCGACGTCGCGGTGAATCCCGGCAACTCGGGCGGCCCGCTGATCAACATGCAGGGCGAGGTGATCGGCATCAACTCGCAGATCTACAGCCGCACCGGCGGTTTCATGGGCATTTCGTTCGCGATCCCGATCGACGAGGCGATGCGCGTGGCCGACCAGCTGAAGGCGACCGGCAAGGTCACGCGCGGCCGTATCGCGGTGGCGATCGGCGAGGTGACGAAGGACGTGGCCGACTCGATCGGGTTGCCGAAGGCGGAAGGCGCGCTCGTCAGCAGCGTCGAACCGGGCGGTCCGGCCGACAAGGCCGGCATCCAGCCGGGCGACATCATTCTGAAGTTCAACGGCCGGCCGGTCGATGCGGCGTCGGATCTGCCGCGCATGGTCGGCGACACGAAGCCGGGCACCAAGGCGACCGTCAGCGTGTGGCGCAAGGGTCAGGCGCGCGATCTGCCGATCACGATCGCCGAGACGCCGGCCGAGACGACGGCGAAGGCCGAGCAGCGCAAGAGTGCGCCGCAGAAGCCGCGCCCGGCGAATTCGCTCGGCTTGACGGTCAGTGACCTTTCCGCGGATCAGCTGAAGTCGCTGAAGCTGAAGAACGGCGTGCAGATTGACGGCGTCGACGGCCCGGCGGCCCGTGCGGGGCTGCAGCGCGGCGACATCGTGCTGCGCGTCGGCGACACCGACATCACGAGCGCGAAGCAGTTCGCCGACGTCACCGCGCAGCTCGATCCGCAAAAGGCGGTCGCGGTGCTGGTGCGGCGCGGCGACAACACGCAGTTCGTGCCGGTGCGCCCGCGCCCGGTTCAGAAGTAACGCGCCGATGTTCACGCTCTACGGCCGCGGCTGGTGCCATCTGTGCGACGACCTGCGCGATGCGCTGGCGCCGGTGGCGGCCGAATTCGGCGTCGCGGTCGACTACGTCGACATCGATGCGGATCCGGCACTCGTTGCCCGTTACGACGAGGACGTGCCGGTGCTGTTGCTGGACGGCACGGAAGTGTGCCGCCACCGGTTCGACGAGGCGAGGGTGCGCGGGGCGCTCGCGGCCCGGCGCTGAACCCGGCTGCGCTGCCGGCCGGCCGCGCGTTGCGCGGGGCTTCCGGCGGCGGACCCGCCGGCCAGGGCCTCCGGCGAGGCGCTCCTGGCTGGCCGCCCCTGATCGGTCGCCCCAAATTACCGCCCGGCAAAGGCCTTTTCGGCTAAAATAAGCCGTTTTTTCACCGACTTACAAGGCGTGCTCCGCAGTCGTCGAGCGCGCCTTTTTCGCTTGATCGGCACTGAATGGATCATATTCGCAATTTCTCGATCATCGCGCACATCGACCATGGCAAGTCGACGCTCGCGGATCGCATCATCCAGGTATGCGGCGGCCTCGCCGACCGTGAAATGGAAGCGCAGGTGCTCGACTCGATGGATATCGAGCGCGAGCGCGGCATCACGATCAAGGCGCAGACGGCTGCACTGTCCTATCGCGCCCGCGACGGCAAGGTCTACAACCTCAACCTGATCGATACGCCGGGGCACGTCGACTTCTCGTACGAAGTCAGCCGTTCGCTGTCCGCGTGCGAAGGGGCGCTGCTCGTGGTCGACGCGAGCCAGGGCGTCGAGGCGCAGACGGTCGCGAACTGCTACACGGCGATCGAGCTCGGCGTCGAGGTCGTGCCGGTGCTGAACAAGATCGACCTGCCGGCCGCGAACCCCGAGAACGCGATCGAGGAGATAGAGGACGTGATCGGCATCGACGCGACCGACGCGACGCGTTGCAGCGCGAAGACGGGTCTCGGCGTCGAGGACGTGCTCGAAGCGCTGATCGCGAAGGTGCCGCCGCCGAAGGGCGATCCGGCCGCGCCGCTGCAGGCGCTGATCATCGACTCGTGGTTCGACAACTACGTCGGCGTCGTGATGCTCGTGCGGATCGTCAACGGCACGCTGCGTCCGAAGGACAAGATCAAGATGATGGCGACCGGCGCGCAGTATCCGGTCGAGCACGTCGGCGTGTTCACGCCGAAGTCGCGCAATCTCGACTCGCTGTCGGCGGGGCAGGTGGGCTTCATCATCGCCGGCATCAAGGAACTGACGGCCGCGAAGGTCGGCGATACCGTCACGCACGCGACCAAGGCGGCCGCCGAGCCGCTGCCGGGCTTCAAGGAAGTGAAGCCGCAGGTGTTCGCGGGGCTGTATCCGGTCGAGGCGAACCAGTACGACGCGCTGCGCGAGTCGCTCGAGAAGCTGAAGCTCAATGACGCGTCGCTGCAGTACGAGCCGGAAGTGTCGCAGGCACTCGGCTTCGGTTTCCGCTGCGGCTTCCTCGGGCTGCTGCACATGGAAATCGTGCAGGAACGACTCGAGCGCGAGTTCGACATGGACCTCATCACGACCGCACCGACGGTCGTCTACGAGGTCGTGCAGAGCGACGGCTCGACGATCATGGTCGAGAACCCGGCGAAGATGCCGGAGCCTGGCCGCATCGCCGAAGTGCGCGAGCCGATCGTCACCGTGAACCTGTACATGCCGCAGGACTACGTCGGTTCCGTGATCACGCTGTGCGAGCAGAAGCGCGGCTCGCAGATCAACATGCAGTATCACGGCCGCCAGGTGCAGCTCACGTACGAAATCCCGATGGCCGAGATCGTGCTCGACTTCTTCGATCGCCTGAAGTCGGTGTCGCGCGGCTATGCGTCGATGGACTACGAGTTCAAGGAATACCGTTCGTCGGACGTCGTGAAGGTCGACATGCTGATCAACGGCGACAAGGTCGACGCGCTGTCGATCATCGTGCACCGGTCGCAGTCGCAATACCGCGGTCGCGAGGTCGCCGCGAAGATGCGCGAGATCATTCCGCGCCAGATGTACGACGTGGCGATCCAGGCCGCGATCGGCGCGCACATCGTCGCGCGCGAGAACATCAAGGCACTGCGCAAGAACGTGCTCGCGAAGTGCTACGGCGGCGACATCACGCGAAAGAAGAAACTGCTCGAGAAGCAGAAAGAAGGTAAGAAACGCATGAAGCAGGTGGGTTCGGTCGAGATCCCGCAGGAGGCGTTCCTCGCGATCTTGCGCGTCGAAGACAAATAACAGGACTGATCCTTTTATGAATTTTGCGCTGATTCTTTTTGTGCTCGTCGTCGTGACGGGCGTAGCGTGGGTGTTGGACAAACTGGTGTTCCTGCCGCAGCGGCGCAAGGCGGCCGACGCGGCGATCGAGGAGTTCGATCGTCAGCAGTCGCGTATCGACAAGCGTTTCGCGGACGAAAACGCGGGGCAGACGCGTTCGAAGCTGCGCGACGAAAAGCTGCGCCAGCCGTGGTGGCTCGAGTACACCGCGAGCTTCTTCCCGGTGATCCTGGCCGTGTTCGTCGTGCGTTCGTTCATCGTCGAGCCGTTCAAGATCCCGTCGGGCTCGATGGTGCCGACGCTGCTGGTCGGCGACTTCATCCTCGTCAACAAGTTCGAATACGGCCTGCGCATGCCGATCACGAACACGAAGATCACGCAGGGCAGCCCGCTGTCGCGCGGCGACGTCGTCGTGTTCCGTTATCCGAAGGACGAGTCGGTCGACTACATCAAGCGCGTGATCGGCTTGCCGGGCGACACGGTCGCTTACCAGGACAAGCAACTGACGATCAACGGCCAGCCGGTGCCCGAAACGCCGCTGCCGGATTTCTTCGACGACGAGCGCCAGAACTACGCGAAGCAGTTCGAGGAAACGATCGGCACGAAGAAGAACGCGATCCTCAACAATCCCGCCGTGCCGCCGTTCGTGATGGGCGCCTACGACTATCCGTATCGCGACAACTGCACGTACAACAGCCGCGGCGTGATCTGCAAGGTGCCGCCCGGTCACTACTTCATGATGGGCGACAACCGCGACAACAGCGCGGACAGCCGCTACTGGGGTTTCGTGCCGGACAACAACATCGTCGGCCGCGCGTTCTTCATCTGGATGAACTTCGGCGACCTGAAGCGCATCGGTTCCTTCAACTGACCGTATTCGACTCGCACGCAATATGCGACGCACGGGCCGCGTCGCGTATTGCCGAACTACTTTAAGAACCGGCGGCAACACCGCCTCGTCACGCCTTTTCGCGTCCGGCCGTGCCGTTTCGGCCCGACCGGCGCCCGCGTTATACTCCTGCACATGCCCCTATCCCAGTTGGAAAGCCGGCTGCGCTACGAATTTCGCAATGCGGAATTGTTGCGCCAGGCTTTGACCCATCGCAGTCACAGTGCCACGCACAACGAACGGCTCGAGTTTCTCGGCGATTCCGTTCTGAATTGCGCGGTGGCCGCCCTTTTGTTCCAGCGTTTCAGCAAGCTGGACGAAGGCGACCTGTCGCGCGTGCGCGCCAATCTCGTCAAGCAGCAGTCGCTGTATGAAATCGCTCAGGCCCTGAATATTTCCGAAGGGTTGCGGCTGGGCGAGGGCGAGTTGCGCAGCGGCGGCTTCCGTCGCCCGTCGATCCTCGCGGACGCGTTCGAAGCCATCATCGGGGCGGTATTCCTCGATGGCGGCTTCGAAGCCGCCCAAGGGGTCATCAAGCGCCTCTATATCCCGATTCTCGACCACATCGATCCGCGCACGCTCGGCAAGGATGCGAAGACGCTGCTGCAGGAATACCTGCAGGGGCACAAGATCGCGCTGCCGACCTACACGGTCGTCGCGACGCATGGTGCGGCGCACAACCAGCAGTTCGAGGTCGAATGCACGGTGCCGAAGCTCGACGTGAAGGTGTCGGGCTCCGGCGCGAGCCGGCGCGCGGCCGAGCAGGCCGCCGCGAAGAAGGCGCTCGACGAGGTGCTGGCGGCCGCGCCGATGCTCGCTTCGAAGCCGAAGCGTTCGAAGAACGCACGCGGGTCGAAGCATGTCGAGCCTGAAATCGTGCCGGGCGTGAAGGGTGTGCAGGAAGCGCTCGACCTGCGTTCTCCGGAACGCAAGGAGCGTGCGGCGGCGCGCGACGCGAAGGCGGCCGCTGCCGCGTCCGCAGCGGCCGATGCCGGCGCACAGCCGGGCGACCGGCCGGCGCAGGCGCCGATGGCCGCGATTCGCGCGGCGCATGTCGATACAGCCGCGGACAAGGCCGACCGGCCCGCGAAACCGACGGCCGACAAGCCTGCCGAGAAACCTGCCGACAAGGCGACCGACAAACCGTCAGACAAGCCCGCGGATCGCAACGAACCCGGCACGCGCGCGGCCGACAAGCCTGCCGAACGCGCCGACAAGCCAGTCGAAGGCGCGCCCCGTGCAGCCGACAAGCCGGCGGGCCAGGCGACCGATCCGGCCGCGCCGTCCGCCGACAAGGCGGCCGGTTCCGATGCCGCTTCGCGTGCGACGCCGCGCGCCCGCGACGCCGCGGCGCCCGGCCCCGAGGCGCCGCAGGGCGGCGCAAGCCTCGCTGCCGCGCAGGCGCGCGTGGCCGATGCCGATCACTGAATTGCCCATCGATCGTGCCGCGCGTCGCGCGGCCGTTTCCGAACCTGTCTCCCAAACGATATGAACACTCCCGCTCCTACCGGTTTCCGTTGCGGCATGATCGCGATCGTGGGCCGCCCGAACGTCGGCAAGTCGACGTTGATGAACGCACTCGTCGGCCAGAAGATCAGCATCACGTCGCGCAAGGCGCAAACCACGCGCCATCGCATCACCGGCATCAACACGTTCGACGACGCGCAATTCGTGTTCGTCGACACGCCGGGCTTCCAGACCCGTCACAGTACCGCGCTGAACCGCTCGCTGAACCGCGCGGTCACGTCGACGCTCACGTCGGTCGACGTGATCCTGTTCGTGATCGAGGCCGGCCGCTTCGGGCCCGACGACCAGAAGGTGCTCGACCTGATCCCGCCCGGCATGCCGACGCTGCTGATCGCGAACAAGATCGACCGCGTGAACGACAAGGCCACGCTGTTCCCGTTCATGCAGAAGGTGAGCGAGCTGCGCGAATTCACCGAGCTCGTGCCGCTGTCGGCGCAGAAGCCGGAAGACATCAAGCGCCTGCTGGACACGATCAAGCCGTACCTGCCGGAAGGCGAGCCGATCTACGGCGAGGACGAGCTGACCGACCGCAGCTCGCGCTTTCTCGCGGCCGAGATCCTGCGCGAGAAGGTGTTCCGCTGGACCGGCGACGAACTGCCGTACACGAGCACCGTCCTGATCGACAAGTTCGAGGAGGAAGGGCGCCTGAAGCGCATCTTCGCGACGATCCTCGTCGAACGCGATTCGCACAAGGCGATGGTGATCGGCAAGAAGGGCGAGAAGCTCAAGCAGATCAGCACCGAGGCGCGGATGGACATGGAGAAGCTGTTCGACGGCCCCGTGTACCTCGAGACCTTCGTGAAGGTGAAGAGCGGCTGGGCCGACAACGAGGCGGGGCTGCGCGCCTATGGGTACGAATGACGCGCTGACGTCGACCGAAGATGCGGTGACCGCCGGCGCGAACGACGCGCCATTGCCGGCACCGCCCGAACCGCCGCGTCGCAAGGCGCGGCGCGCGACCTCTCGCACGTCCGATTTCCGCGTCGCCGAGCAGCCGGCGTTCGTGCTGCACAGCTATCCGTACCGGGAAACGAGCCTGATCATCGACGTGCTGACGCGCGATCACGGCCGGCTCGCGCTCGTCGCGAAGGGCGCGAAGCGCCCGCACTCCGCGCTGCGCGGCGTGCTGCAGACGTTCCAGCCGCTGCTGCTGTCCTGGTCGGGCAAATCCGAAGTGCGCACGCTGACGGGCGCCGAATGGGTCGGCGGGATGCTGCCGCTCGGCGGCGACGGGCTACTGTGCGGCTTCTACGCGAACGAGCTGCTCGTGAAATTCTGCGCGCGCGAGGATCCGCAGCCGCCGCTCTTCAATCATTACGTGCTGACCTTGACGCGCCTCGCGCACGGCGAGCCCGCGGTGCAGGTGCTGCGTTCGTTCGAGCGCGTGCTGCTGCGCGAGACCGGCTATGCGATGGCGCTGAACCGCACGGTCGCGCGCCGGGCGGTCGAGCCCGATCGCCGCTACGTGTTCGATCCCGAGCGCGGCGTGCGCAATGCGGACGACGACGTGCCGTCGCACTGGCCGGTGATTACCGGACAGACGTTGCTCGACATGGAGCAGGACGATTACCATCGAGCCCAGACGGTCGCGCAAAGCAAGACGCTGATGCGCTTCCTGCTGAACACCTATCTCGGCGGTACGCCGCTTGCCACGCGTCAGATCCTGATCGACCTGCAAAACCTATGAGCTTCTTCCTGACAACGCCCACCGTCATCGACCTCGGCGTGAACATCGACCACGTCGCGACGCTGCGCAACGCGCGCGGCACGGCCTATCCCGATCCGATCCGCGCGGCGCTCGCGGCCGAAGAGGCCGGTGCTGACGCGATCACGCTGCACCTGCGCGAGGACCGCCGCCACATCGTCGACGCCGACGTGCGCACGCTGCGCCCGCTGCTGAAGACGCGGATGAACCTCGAATGCGCGGTGACGGCCGAGATGCTCGACATCGCATGCGAAGTGCGTCCGCACGACGCGTGCCTCGTGCCCGAGAAGCGCGAGGAACTGACGACCGAAGGCGGTCTCGACGTCGCCGGCCGCTTCGAGGCCGTGCGTGCGGCATGCAGGCAGCTCGCCGACGCCGGCGTGCGCGTGTCGCTGTTCATCGATCCGGACGAAACGCAGATCCGTGCCGCACACGAAGCCGGCGCGCCGGTGGTCGAGCTGCATACCGGCCGCTATGCCGATGCGCACGACGAAGCCGAGCAGCAGCGCGAATACGAACGCATCGTCGCGGGCGTGCAAGCCGGCGCGCAACTGGGCCTGAAGGTCAACGCCGGTCACGGACTGCATTACACGAACGTGCAGCAGATCGCCGCGATCGACGGCATCGTCGAGCTGAACATCGGCCACGCGATCGTCGCGCACGCGATCTTCGCGGGCTGGGACAACGCGGTGCGCGAGATGAAGGCGATCATGGTCGCCGCGCGTGTGGCCGCGCTGCACGGCGGCGCGCGCTGACGATGCATTCCGTGCGCGCGCGCTTCGCTCGTCACCCGGCGTCGTCCGTGCATCACGGCGGGCGCTGACATGGCGATCTACGGCATCGGTACCGACATCGTCCAGGTGAGCCGCATCGCGGCCGTGCTCGAGCGCACGGGCGGCCGGTTTGCCGAGAAGGTGCTGGGCCCCGACGAACTGCGCGTGTTCCATGCGCGCCGCGCGCGCTCCGAGGCGCGCGGCATCGCGTTTCTCGCGACGCGCTTTTCCGCGAAGGAAGCGTTCTCGAAGGCGATCGGGCTCGGCATGCACTGGCCGATGACGTGGCGCGCGCTGCAGACCCTCAACCAGCGCAGCGGCGAACCGTACGTCGTCGCGTCGGGCGAGCTGGCCGACTGGCTCGCCGCGCGCGGCATCACGGCGCGCGTGACGGTCAGCGACGAACGCGACTACGCGGTGTCGTTCGTGGTCGCCGAGACCGACGCAGCGCCGCCTGCACCCGCACCTGTTTCCCGAACCACTCCCTGACGGACTTTCCGATTCGATGAAAACGACTCCCGGCCCGGTCATGCTCGACGTCGTCGGCACGGCCCTGTCGCGCGACGATGCGCGGCGCCTTGCGCATCCGAACACCGGCGGCGTGATCCTGTTCGCGCGGCATTTCCAGAACCGTGCGCAGCTCACCGCGCTGACCGACTCGATCCGCGCGGTGCGTGAGGACATCCTGATCGCCGTCGATCACGAAGGCGGCCGCGTGCAGCGATTCCGCACCGACGGCTTCACGGTGTTGCCGGCGATGCGCCGCCTCGGCGAACTGTGGGACCGCGACGTGCTGCTCGCGACGAAGGTCGCGACCGCGGTCGGCTACATCCTGGCGGCCGAGCTGCGCGCATGCGGGATCGACATGAGCTTCACGCCGGTGCTCGATCTCGACTACGGGCACTCGAAGGTGATCGGCGATCGCGCATTCCATCGCGACCCGCGCGTCGTCACGCTGCTCGCGAAGAGCGTGAACCACGGGCTGTCGCTCGCGGGCATGGCGAACTGCGGCAAGCATTTCCCGGGGCACGGCTTCGCGGAAGCCGATTCGCACGTCGCGCTGCCGACCGACGACCGGCCGCTCGACGCGATCCTCAAGCAGGACGTCGCGCCGTACGACTGGCTCGGCCTGGCGCTGACCGCGGTGATTCCCGCACACGTGATCTACACGCAGGTCGACAAGCGGCCGGCCGGCTTCTCGCGCGTGTGGCTGCAGGACATCCTGCGCGGGCAGCTCGGCTTCACGGGCGCGATCTTCAGCGACGACCTGTCGATGGAGGCGGCACGCGAGGGCGGCACGCTCACGCAGGCGGCCGACGCGGCGCTCGCCGCCGGTTGCGACATGGTGCTCGTCTGCAACCAGCCGGATGCGGCCGAAGTCGTGCTGAACGGCCTGAAGGCGCAGGCATCGGCCGAGTCGGTGCGGCGCATCAAGCGGATGCGGGCGCGCGGCAAGCCGCTGAAGTGGGACAAGCTGATCGTGCAGCCCGAGTATCTGCAGGCGCAGGCGCTGCTGAGCAGCGCACTGGCGTAAGCGGGAAGGGCGGCGCGAGGCCGCCTGTTCCGTTGCCGAAAGCAAAAAGCCGCGCTTTTGCGCGGCTTTTTGCTTTGACGGCGAAGCGTGGGGCCACACGCCTTTGTGCGCAACTAACCGTCAGCTCCGGCCGGCGCCCCGAACAACGGCCGCCCGGTCAGTTGACCTTCATCCGCTGCAACTTGTTGTACAGCGTCTTGGGGCTGATGCCGAGCAGCGTCGCCGCGCGATGGCGCGTGCCGCCGACCGCGTCGAGCGTCGCGCGGATCAGCAGATCCTCGACGTCGGACAGCGGGGTGCCGACCTTGATCTGCACGCTGCTGCCGTTCAGCGCGGCGCCGGCCGCGAAGCTCGCTTCACCCGCGCGCAGCGTTTCGATGAAATCGCCGGATGCGTCATAGGCGAAGCGCACGCGCTCCTGCAGTTCGCGCACGTTGCCGGGCCATTCGTAGGACACGCATTCGCGCACGAAGCCCGGCGCCGCGCGCTTGTCGGTCGTGCTGCGGCCGGTGCCGCGCGCTTCGCGGTTGAGGTCGTCGATCAGCGCGTCCGCGATGGCGAGTACATCGCCGTCGCGTTCGCGCAGCGGCGGCATCGTGATCGATGCCGCATCGAGACGCAGCCACAGATCCTCGCGCAGCATGCCGTTCGCGACCGCCTCGCGGGCCGGGCGGCGCGTGGTCGCGATCAGCCGGAAGTCGCTCGCGATCGAGCTCGTGCCGCCGATCCGCATGAAGTTCTGCGAGTCGAGCGCATGCAGCAGCGCCTCCTGCAGCACGAGCGGCAGTGCGGTGATCTCGTCGAGGAACAGCGTGCCGCCGCCGGCCTGTTCGAACAGGCCCGACTCGCGCCGCTCGGCACCGTCGAACGCGCCGCGTTCATGGCCGAACAGCACGCTGTCGAGCGATGCGCCGTGGCGCCCGGCCTGGGCGATCGTGCGGCAGTCGAACGACACGAACGGCCCTTTGCGGCGCCGGCTCAGGTCGTGCAGCGTGCGCGCGGCCAGCTTCTTGCCGGTGCCGGCTTCGCCGGTGAACAGCACGGCCGTTTCGGTGCCCGCGTTGTGCTCGATCATGTCGTACACGTGCTGCATCGCCTCGCTGCGGCCGACCAGCGCGCCAAAGCGGCCGAGGTGGCGCAGCGACGCGCGCAGCGTCCGCACTTCGTCGATCAGTTCGTAGGGGCGCGGAATCCGGGCCAGCAGGCTGCGCAGGCGCGGAATGTTGATCGGCTTCAGCAGGTAGTCCCAGATGCCGTGACGCAGGCCTTCGATCGCGCTCTCGACCGTCGCATTGCCCGTCAGCACGATCACCGGCAGCGAGCCGTTCGGTTGCTGCTGCGGCAGGTGCTGGAGCAGGTCGAACCCGCTGCCGTCCGGCAGGTTCAGGTCGACCAGGACGACATCGGGAATCGAGCGGCCGAGCGCCGTGCGTGCCTCGGCGAGCGACGTGGCCGTGTCGACCGAGAAGCCGTCTGCGGCGAGCAGCGCGGTCAGGCCGGACAGACTGTTGGGATCGTCTTCGACAATCAGGGCGTGTGGCATGGTGGACGCGAGTCGAGTCAAGAGAGGCGGGCTGTCGGCCATCGAGCCGGCCGCAGCCGCATGTCAGATTAAAAACTGATTTTATGCCCCGCTGAACGCCTGACGTGCATTATTTCTTTGGCGCTATAAAACAGTTACCGATGATACAAATTGAATACCTTTAGTGCTGGATTTTTGTGTTGTCCATGGTGCCGACGCCCCGCTGCTGTTGACCGCAGACAAACAAAAAGCGCCCCGAAGGGCGCTTTGTTCGATCCGGCAATCGCGGGCGATTACGCGCGGCTGCGGTATTCGTTCGTACGCGTATCGATTTCGATCTTGTCGCCGGTATTGCAGAACAGCGGCACTTGCAGTTCGAAGCCCGTTGCGAGCTTGGCGTTCTTCAGCACCTTGCCCGACGACGTGTCGCCCTTGACGGCCGGTTCCGTGTAGGTGATCTCGCGAACCAGGATCGTCGGCAGTTCGACCGAGATCGCCTTCTCGTTGTAGAACACGACTTCGCACGCCATGCCGTCTTCGAGGTAGTTCAGCGCTTCGCCCATCATTTCCGCTTCGACTTCGTACTGGTTGTAGTCGGCGTCCATGAACACGTACATCGGGTCGGCAAAGTACGAGTACGTCACTTCCTTGCGGTCGAGCACGACGACGTCGAACTTGTCGTCAGCCTTGTAGACCGATTCCTGGCCTGCGTTCGTCAGCAGGTTCTTCATCTTCATCTTGACGACGGCGGAGTTACGGCCCGACTTGTTGTATTCCGCCTTTGCGATGACCCATGCTTCGCTGCCGATCTGCACGACGTTGCCTACGCGGAGTTCCTGTGCGGTCTTCATAAAAACTGTCCTGATCCAATCAAATAAATAGGTGCCTGAGCGTTGCGCAACGGCTGACGGCGCAAGCGGCGGTGCGTTCCGGTAGGTGCCAAGAGCCCCAAACGCGAGCGCTTGCGTGGTCAGCCGTCGGATAACCGCTTATTTTAACTGAGATTTTACGTATTCCGCCAGCTTTCCGGCGAGATCGCCGACGCTCGCCAGCGCGTCGGCCCAGCGCGCCGCGTTGGCATCCAGTGCGGCACGGTGTTGCAGCAAATCGGCCCAGTCGGGCGTGCCGGCGCCGTTCCACGCATGCCAGAAGCGCGCGAGCGCCGCGCGCGGCGCGTCGGCGAGGCCGGCCGACAGGTGCGCGAGCGCGGCGTCGAGCTTCGGCAGATGCGCATCGTCGGCCTGCGGGTAGATGTGCCATACGAACGGCTTGCGCGCCCATTGCGCGCGGACGAACGAGTCCTCGCCGCGCACGAAGTTGACGTCGGCCACCCACAGCAGCGGGTCGTAGTCGGCTTGCGGGACGAACGCGAGCCCGTACGCGGTCAGATTGCCGCGGCTTGCGCGCGCGCCGGCGCCGAACGATTCGACCCCGAAGAAGCGGGCAACGGCCGGCGACACGCGGCCGGCGGGCACGAGCGCGACGACGGGCGACGGGCCGTCGCGCCACTGCGCGAGCAGCGCGTCGACGCCCGGATTCTCATACGCGAACAGGCTGACGACGGTCGTGCCCGGCGCCGGTGGCGCGTCTCCCGTCGCATGCCGCCACCACGCGGTGCGCGCCGCCGCGTCGGCTTCGAAGGCCGTGCGGCGCGCGTCGAGGTCGCGTTCCTTCAGCACGCCGCCCGTGCCGGCCGACAGTCCCGGGAAGAAGAATGTCTTCAGCAGCGGATAGCGCGGATGCGGCGAAGGCCGCAAATGGAAATCGGCGACCCAGTCCTCGGCGCTCAGGTATTCGAGATTGATCCACACCGGGCGGCGCGCGCGGCGCGCCATCGCCGCGAGATAGGCGCCGGGCAGCTCGCACGCGAAGGCCTCGATCACGACGTCGGCGATCTCCAGTGCGTCGCCGACTTCCGCATGCCAGTGTTCGATCACGACGCCGTCGAGCGTCTGCCGCCCCGCATCGGGATCGACCCCCGGCAGCAGCCGCGCGAACGTGCGCAGGTCGTCGATGAACAGGCGCACCTGCCAGCCGTGCTCGTGCGCGAGCTGGCGGGCGAGGCGCCAGCACACGCCGATGTCGCCGAAGTTGTCGATCACGGTGCAGAAGAGGTCGCACGCGATCGGTTCGTCGGGTGCGAGCGGCGCAGCGGAGGCAGGGGAGGCGGGGGCGGTGCGGGGCATCGAAGCGGACCGGTGAATGCTCTAAACTGGCGATTCTAATGGACCCGTTCCGCGCCACAAGGCACCCGAATCGCGCATGACATCCCCAGAAGCCGCCGACACCCCGTTCGAACCGAAGAAGATCCTCGTGCAACTGCCGCACATGCCGGGCGTCTACCGCTACTACGATGCGGCGGGCGCCGTGCTTTACGTCGGCAAGGCGCGCGACCTGAAGAAGCGCGTCTCGAGCTATTTCACGAAGACGCAGCTGTCGCCGCGCATCGCGATGATGGTCACGCGCATCGCGCGCATCGAGACGACCGTCACGCGCTCGGAGGCGGAGGCGCTGCTGCTCGAGAACAACCTGATCAAGGCGCTTGCGCCGCGCTACAACATCCTGTTTCGCGACGACAAGTCGTATCCGTACCTGAAGCTCACCGCGCACCGCTTTCCGCGCATGGCGTACTACCGCGGCTCGGTCGACAAGCAGAACCAGTATTTCGGGCCGTTCCCGAGCGCGTGGGCCGTGCGCGAGAGCATCCAGATCCTGCAGCGCGTGTTCCAGTTGCGCACCTGCGAGGATTCGGTCTTCAACAATCGCACGCGGCCGTGCCTGCTGCATCAGATCGGGCGCTGCACGGCGCCGTGCGTCGGCGCGATTTCCGAGGACGACTACGCGATCGACGTGTCGAACGCCGCGCGCTTCCTGCTCGGCCGGCAATCGGAAGTGATGAAGGAACTCGAGCAGAAGATGCACGCGTTCGCGGCCGAGCTGAAGTTCGAGCAGGCAGCCGCCGTGCGCAACCAGATGAGCTCGCTCGCGACGGTGCTGCACCAGCAGGCGATCGAGGTCGGCAGCGACAGCGACGTCGACATCCTCGCGGTCGTCGCGCAGGGCGGACGCGTGTGCGTGAACCTGGCGATGGTGCGCGGCGGCCGGCATCTCGGCGACAAGGCCTATTTCCCGGCGCACGTCGAAAGTGCGCTGACGCTGGCCGAAGGCGGGCTCGGCGACGAGGCCGAGGGCGAGGCCGACGCAGCGGAGGCTGCCGGCGACACCGCTGCGGCGTTGCCCGAGCGGCCCGCGGAAGACGCTGCCGCCGCGCGTGACGCGGGCGCGTCGGTGGAGGCCGAGGTGCTCGATGCGTTCATCGCGCAGCACTATCTCGGCAATCGCGTGCCGCCCGTGCTGGTCGTGAGCCATGCGCCCGCGAGCCGCGACCTGCTCGAGCTGCTGTCCGAGCAGGCCGGTCACAAGGTCTCGCTGGTCCGGCAGCCGCAGGGGCAGCGGCGCGCGTGGCTGTCGATGGCCGAGCAGAACGCGCAGATCGCGCTCGCGCGGCTGCTGTCCGAGCAGGGTTCGCAGCAGGCGCGCACGCGCGCGCTCGCGGAAACGCTCGGCTTCGAAAGCGACGATCTCGCGACGCTGCGGATCGAATGTTTCGACATCAGCCATACGATGGGCGAGGCGACGCAGGCGTCGTGCGTCGTCTATCACCATCACAAGATGCAGTCGGGCGAGTACCGTCGCTACAACATCACCGGCATCACGCCGGGCGACGATTACGCGGCCATGCGGCAGGTGCTGACGCGCCGCTACGAGAAGATGGTCGAGCAGGCCGCGCAGGCGGCGGCCGCCGACGATGCGGCCGGCATCGACGGCGAATCGACGCGCCAGGCCGAGGCATCGAGCCTGCTGCCGAACATCGTGCTGATCGACGGCGGCAAGGGGCAGGTCGAGATCGCGCGCCAGGTGTTCACCGAGCTCGGGCTCGATACGTCGATGCTGGTCGGCGTCGCGAAGGGCGAGGGGCGCAAGGTCGGCCTCGAGACGCTCGTGTTCGCGGACGGCCGCACGCCGCTCGAACTCGGCAAGGAGAGCGCCGCGCTGATGCTCGTCGCGCAGATCCGCGACGAGGCGCACCGCTTCGCGATCACCGGGATGCGCGCGAAACGGGCGAAGGCGCGCCAGACCTCGCGGCTCGAGGAGCTCGAAGGGGTCGGTGCGAAACGCCGGCAGCGGCTGCTTGCGCGGTTCGGCGGGCTGCGCGGTGTCGTCGCGGCGAGCGTCGAGGAGCTGGCGAGCGTCGACGGCATCTCGCACGCGCTCGCCGAGCAGATCTACAAGCAGCTTCACTGATCCGGCCGTGCGACCGGCCGCGCCTGGGCGCGATCTCGCGTTCTTGTGGCAGGCCGGTCGACACGGCACAATTGCGAATCCTTTACTGACCCGCATGCCATGCCGTTCAATTTCCCGATTTTCCTGACGTGGGTACGGATCGTGCTGATCCCGCTCGTCGTCGGCGTGTTCTATCTGCCGGACACGGTGATGGGCGGCGCGCACCGCAACCTCGCGGCGGCGGCGATCTTCATCCTCGCCGCGCTGACCGACTGGTTCGACGGCTTTCTCGCCCGCAAGTGGAACCAGACGTCGTCGTTCGGCGCGTTCCTCGATCCGGTCGCGGACAAGCTGATGGTGACGGCCGCGCTGCTGATCCTCGTGCAGATTTCGCGGGTCGACGCGGCGATCGCGCTCGTGATCGTCGGCCGCGAGATCGCGATTTCGGCGCTGCGCGAATGGATGGCACAGATCGGTGCGTCGAAGAGCGTCGCGGTGAACCAGCTCGGCAAGTTCAAGACCGCGTGCCAGATGGTCGCGATTCCGATGCTGCTGTACTACGGCCCGCTGCCGCTCGGCATCGCGACGATCGACACGCGCGTGTGGGGCGAGTGGCTGATGTACCTCGCCGCGGTGCTGACGATCTGGTCGATGCTGTACTACATGAAGCTCGCATGGCCGCAGATTCGCGAGCGCGGCGGCGCGTGACCGGCCCGTGCACGGTCGGTTCGCAGTTTTTTGGAAAAAGGGCTGGAAAAGCCCTTGACACACGAATGTGCCTTCGACATAATCTCGCTTCTCCGCTGCACGACGAAGTAAGTGTGTGACGGGGAAGCAGTAGAAGTAGCGCAGCAATACGCGGGAGTAGCTCAGTTGGTAGAGCGCAACCTTGCCAAGGTTGAGGTCGCGAGTTCGAGACTCGTCTCCCGCTCCAGATTTTTTCTGGCAGCGTGTTGTACGGCAAAGCGCTGCAGATGCAGGACACATGCGGGAGTAGCTCAGTTGGTAGAGCGCAACCTTGCCAAGGTTGAGGTCGCGAGTTCGAGACTCGTCTCCCGCTCCAGATTTTTCTGGCAGCGTGTTGTAAGGCAAAGCGCTGCAGGTGCAGGACAATGCGGGAGTAGCTCAGTTGGTAGAGCGCAACCTTGCCAAGGTTGAGGTCGCGAGTTCGAGACTCGTCTCCCGCTCCAAGTCATGGGGAAGCCACGCTTCCCTTTTTATTTGATGGATCGACGGTCCTCGAATAAAAGAATCTGTCGCTTGCCTTCATGGCATCCGGACAGTCCGCTTTTGGCGCGATAGCAAAGCGGTTATGCAGCGGCCTGCAAAGCCGTTTAGGCCGGTTCGACTCCGGCTCGCGCCTCCAGCAAGAAAAGAAAAGCCCCGCTTCGGCGGGGCTTTTCTTTTTTCAGCGTTCGATCCGCACTTCATCCGCGCGGCTACTCCGCCGGATACGTCAGCGTCACCCGCTCGCACTTCGACGTGCTCTTGCCGTCGTAGTCGTATATCGCGAGCAGATGGTGGCCCTTGCTGTTCAGGATCGGCAGCGTGATCGTCCTGCGATTCGGATTGTTGCCGTCGGCCGGTTCGTCAAAAAACCTGTTTGCGAATTTCCGATTCGAGATCCGCCGGGGTGTCGTGCCGTTTTCCGGACCGCGGTGCCGCTCGCCCGCGTCATCACGAGCGCACCGACCATTCTGCGATGCCGATCAGCCATCGACCGGCCGAGCCGGCGTGTCGAGCCTCAGCTGATAGAACGCCGCATCGAGCCAGCGGCCGAACTTGAAGCCGGCTTCGGTGATCGTGCCCGAGTGCACGAAGCCGAGGCGCGTGTGCAGCGCGACGCTGCCGCCGTTGGTCGCGTCGATGCAGCCGACCAGCACATGCACTTCGGCTTCACGCGCCCGCCGGATCAACTCGCGCAGCAGCAGCTCGCCGAGCCCGCGGCCGCGATGGTCGCGGTGGACGTACACGCTGTGTTCGACCGTGTACTTGAACGCGGGGAACGCGCGGAACGTGCCCCAGCTCGCGAAGCCGACCAGCATGCCCGATTCATCCACCGCGCCGACGACCGGAAAACCGCCGGCGCGCTTCGTCGCGAACCACGTGACCATCGCTTCCGGCGGGCGCGGCCGGTAGTCGTACAGCGCGGTCGAATTCACGATCGCGTCGTTCAGGATGTCGAGGATGGCCGCGGCATGCTCGGCCTCGCTGCAATCGATCAGGCGCACGTCTTCGCGCGGTTTCGGGGAATTCATGCGGGCTCCTGCGCCTGTCGGCCTTGAACGGATGAAACACTCCGCGCGCCGGCGGCGGCGGGGACATCGCAGATCGCGACGACATAGCGCGCGACGTGCGACGACGGATTGCTGAAAATCAGCGGCTGATCGACGCGCATGGCCAGACAGTCGCCTTCGTGAAGTTCGTGAAGCTGGTCGCCGCACGTGACGTCGACGCGCCCGTGGACGACCCATATTTGTTGATGCAGCGCGCTTTCGCGCCCGCCGGAGTCGTACGCGACGCGCGCGCCGGGCGGGAAATCGACCTCGACGAGCTGGATCGGCGACGGCCAGCCGGGCGGCGACAGATTGCGCCGCACGTAACCGGACGCCGGATCGCGCCATTCCGCCTGCTGCGCGCGCCGCACCAGCGGTTGCGCGGGCGCGTCGTCGCGATCGCCGCCGAACAGCCCGGCCAGCGACACGCCGAGACCGGCCGCGAGCTTGTCGAGCACGACGGCCGTCGGGCTCGCCGACGCGCGCTCGATGAGCGAGATCATCGAACGGCTGACGCCGGAACGCGCGGCGAGCGCATCGAGCGTGTAGCCTCGTAGCGTGCGCAGCTCGCGCACGCGCCGGGCGATGCGTTCGTTGATGCCGGTGTCGTTGCCAGGGGCGTCGGTTGATTCTTGCATGATGGATTTATTTTCCAGCAAGTTGGAATTCGATGTCAACGGGGTCCCGGATCGGCGATTCACCGGCAGCCCGGCGCTTGCCCGGCGACCGAGGTGAGCGTAATATACGAAACGACTATATTTCGTTTAATTAGAGACATATGGGAATCATCAAGATATCCGAGCACATGCACGAACGGCTGCGCTCGACCAGTACCGCGCTGAGCCGTTCGATCAATGCGCAGGCGGAGCACTGGCTGCGCGTCGGGATGCTGGCGGAACTCAATCCGTCTCTGTCCTACGGCGATATCTGCCGGCTGCTGATCGAGACCGAAGCGCGCGGCGGCGATGCCGGCGGCACGGAATCGGTCGTCGCCCACGGCATCGAGCAGGTGGCGTAATGGCGAGGCGCGAAATCCCGATCCGCGGTGCCGCGGAAATCGCCAAGTCGCGCGAGGCCGCGAAGCTCGCGTCCCAGGTGCTGACGATGATCACCGAACACGTGAAACCGGGCGTCACCACCGACGAGCTCGACGTGCGCTGCCGCGAATATATCGTCGACGTGCTCGGCGCGATCCCGGCGAACATCGGCTATCACGGCTATCCGAAAACCCTGTGCACGTCGGTCAATCACGTGGTCTGTCACGGCATTCCGTCGTCGCGGCCGATGCGCGACGGCGACATCGTGAATCTCGACATCGCGGTGATCAAGGACGGCTGGTTCGGCGACACGAGCCGCATGTACTTCGTCGGCGAGCCGGGCGAACTCGCGCGGCGCCTCGTCGCGACGACCTATGAGGCGATGCATGCGGGCATCCGTGCGGTTCGTCCCGGCGCGACGCTCGGCGACGTCGGCTATGCGATCCAGCAGGTCGCGCATCGTGAGGGATTCAGCGTGGTCCGCGAGTACTGCGGGCACGGGATCGGCGACGTGTACCACGACGAGCCGCAGGTGCTGCACTATGGTCGCCCGGGCACCGGCGTGCCGCTGCGGCCGGGGATGATCTTTACGATCGAGCCGATGCTGAATGCGGGCAAGCGCGATACGCGCGTGCTGGCGGACGGCTGGACGGTCGTCACGAAGGATCATTCGCTGTCCGCGCAGTGGGAGCACATGGTCGTCGTGACGGAGCAGGGCTTCGAGATCCTGTCGGACGACGTGAAGCCGCCGGCGTTCGCGGCGCTTTCCGGCACGCACGCGGCCTGACGCGCGGCGGGCCGCGACGCAACGAAAACGGGCCCCGCGTGAATGAGCGGGGCCCGTTTTCGTTGGCGGCCAAGCGGCGCGATCAGCAGGCTGCGGCCTCCGCAGCCGCCGCCGGCAGCGTCACGCGGCTCGACCGCGCGCCTTCTGCCACGCGTGTTCGACGAACACGCGGCACAGCGCTTCCATTCCGTTGCGGTCCTCGTCGTCGAAACGCGCGGCGACGGGGCTGTCGACGTCCCACACACCGATCAGCGTGCCGTCGGCAGCGACCAGCGGCACGACGATTTCCGATTCCGACGCGGCATCGCAGGCGATATGGCCGGGGAATGCATGCACGTCGCGCACGACCTGTGTCTCGCGGGTCTGCGCAGCCGTGCCGCACACGCCCTTGCCGAGCGCGATCCGCACGCACGCGGGCTTGCCCTGGAACGGCCCGACCACGAGTTCCGAACCGTCGAAGAAGTAGAAGCCGGCCCAGTTCAGGCGGTCGAGCGAGTGATAGACGAGCGCGGAGAAGTTCGCGGCGTTCGCGGTCAGGTCGCGTTCCGATTCGACGAGCGCGCGTGCCTGCTCGACGAGCGTCGCATAGAGTTCGGCCTTGGAGGCGTGAGGGTCGGTGGACAGCGTGAACATGGCTGAAAGGCGAAAAGAGGTTGTGAACAGCGGGGTTGTGAAACGGGTCGTGAAAAGCGCGGTGCGCGTCCCGCAGTCTACGGCACGCGCGGCTGGTCTGCAGCGTCCGGTTCATGATGCACACGCTGAACGCCGAACGCGGGGTGACCGCCGTGGCGATGCCGCTCAATCGGGCTCGAGTTCGGCGAACCGCTCGGCCAGGAAATCGAGCAGCGCGCGCACCGCGGGCAGCAGCCCGCGCCGCGACGCGAACACCGCATGCACGATCTCGCGGCGCGGCGCCCAGTCCGGCAGCACGGTCGCCAGTTCGCCGCGCGCGACTTCGTCGCGCACCATCATCGTCGGCAACTGCACGACGCCGACCCCCGCGACGGCGGCCGCGCGCAGCGCGAGCATGCCGCTCGTGACGAGCCGCGGCTGGTGATGGATTTCCGCCTGCGCGCCGTCGGGGCCGCGCAGCCGCCACACGTGCGTGGCCTGCGGCACGCCGTGATCTAGGCTCGGCAGGCGGGTCAGGTCGGCGGGGACGGCCGGCACGCCGCGCTCGCGCAGCAACGCGGGGCTCGCGACGAGGCACTGGCCGCGCTCGGCCAGCACGCGCAGCGCGAGATCGCTGTCCTCGAGCGGCGGCGGGCGCACGCGAATCGCGACGTCGATCCCTTCGCCGACCACGTCGACGCGCCGGTTGGTCGCTTCCAGGTGAATCTCGACGCGCGGGCACGCGACCATGAACGCGGCGATCATCGTGCCGACCAGCGAATCGAGCAGCACGACCGGGCAACTGACCCGCACGATGCCGCGCGGCTCCTCGTGCAGCAGCGCGATCGCCTCGTCGGCGGCGTCGGCCTCGACGAGCATCGCGCGACAATGCGCGTAGTAGGTCTGGCCGACGTCGGTGACGGTGAAACGGCGCGTCGAACGCTGGATCAGCCGCATCCCGAGCCGCGCCTCGAGCAGCGCGATGCGGCGGCTCAGCTTCGACTTCGGCATGTTCAGCGCGCGTCCGGCCGGCGCGAAGCCGCCGTGCTCGACCACCTGTACGAAGTAATACAGATCGTTCAGATCCCGTTCGTGATCGTTCATGAAATAGAACGCTGAGTGCGATTTTGGCAGTCTACCGGATCGATCGTTCCACCTCTATATTCCTACTCAGGTTGCGAAACACGTGTTTCGCCGCAATTCGGAGAAGGCAAATGAAGAAGATCCAGGGTGTGTACAGTGCGCCGCGCGGTCATTGGGTCGGCGACGGTTTCCCGGTGCGTTCGATGTTCAGCTACCAGTCTCACGGGACGCACCTGAGCCCGTTCCTGCTGCTCGACTACGCGGGTCCCGCGAACTTCGAGCCGGCTTCGGCACCGCGCGGGGTGGGGCAGCACCCGCACCGCGGCTTCGAAACGGTGACGATCGTCTATGACGGCGAAGTCGCTCACCGCGACTCGACCGGTGCGGGCGGCGTGATCGGCCCGGGCGACGTGCAGTGGATGACGGCCGCGAGCGGGATCCTGCACGAGGAATTCCACTCGGAAGCGTTCACGAAGCGGGGCGGCCCGCTCGAGATGGTGCAGCTGTGGGTGAACCTGCCCGCCGCCGACAAGATGGGTGCGCCCGGCTATCAGACGATTCTGGACGCGGACATCCCGGTGGTCGAACTGCCGGACGGCGCAGGTCGCGCGCGGATCATCGCGGGCGAATTCGACGGCCGGCGCGGCCCGGCCCGCACGCACACGCCGATCGACGTGTGGGACGTGCGGCTCGCCGGCGGCGGCCTTGCGCGGTTCCCGATCGCCGAAGGGCGCACGCTCGCGGTGGTCGTGCTGAGCGGTACGCTGCTGGTGAACGGCGAGACGGTCGCCCGCGAAGCGCAGTTCGTGCAGCTGAGCCGCGACGGCCGCGACGTCGAGATCGAAGCGAACGGCGATGCCAAGCTGCTGATCCTGAGCGGCGAGCCGATCGATGAGCCGGTCGTCGGTTACGGGCCGTTCGTGATGAACTCGCAAGAGGAAATCCGGGCCGCGATCGACGATTTCAATAACGGCCGCTTCGGCCAGATGCCGGCATGACGGACAGGCCCCGCGCAATGCGGGGCCTTTTTTTCACGCGGGGAAGGGCGGCACGCGTGCCGCGTGCGCTTCGAGGCATAATCGACGGTTGCCGCGCGCCGGCCGGCGCGCCCGAATCAGGACCGACCATGAATGCTTCCGCAGCCGCCGCACCCCTGCATGCCGACGATCTCGACTGGCACTGGAAATTCTTCGACGCGCTGACGGCGCGCGAAGTCTATTCGATCCTCGACGCGCGCAGCGCCGTGTTCGTCGTCGAGCAGAACTGCGTCTATCGCGACATCGACGGTGCGGACGAGGCTGCGTGGCACCTGGCCGCATACGATCCCGCGGGCCGTCTCGCCGGTTACCTGCGCGTGCTGCTGCCGGATGCGCAGCACCCTGACGTGCGCATCGGCCGCGTGCTGACGACCGCTGCGTTTCGCGGCGCGGGCCTCGGTAACGCGCTGCTCTCTCGCGCGCTCGGACACATCCGCGCGCAGTGGCCGGATGCGCAGGTGAGCCTGCATGCGCAGGCGCACCTGCAGCGCTTCTATGGGGCATTCGGCTTCACGCCGAGTTCGGACGTGCACGACGAGGACGGCATCCCGCACGTGTGGATGACCAGCGCGCGCGGCTGACGCGCGGCGCGCCGTCAGTGGGCGGCGCGCGTCACCGGCGGGCGTGCCGCGTGCAGGGCGGCAGCCCGCTCCTCGATCAAGCGGCCGCGCGCGGACAACCGCAACCAGTGCCGCAGCGCGATCAGCGCGCCGATCACGCTCATCATCGAACCCGGAATCCACAGCAGCAGGCCGCCGATCTGCTGGTCGCGCAGCGGGCTGAGCCACGTGAACGCGCGTCCGCAGATCGAGTAGATCGGATACAGCTCGTGCGGCGTGAAGAAGATCAGCGCGCCGAGCGCGATCTGCGGCGGAATCGCCGCGACGACGATCAGGATCCGGCGGCCCGGCGACAGCCGCGCGGGCGGTGCGGGACGCGGATCGACGACCAGCCACCAGAACAGCAGCCCGTCGATCACCATGCTCCAGTTCATCATGCGATACAGGCGCCAGTCGAGCATCGCGACGAAGTGGATCGGCGACAGCAGCCAGAAATAGATCAGCCCGACGAACAGCACGACCGCGACGACCGGATGGAACACCACGTCGAGCGTCGCGCGCACGGGTGCCCACGCGAGCGCGGGGCGCACGAAGCGCTGCCGCCAGCGAAACGGGATACCCGCGCGGATCGCGGCGCCCGGGTAGGCCAGTGCGATGAAGAACGGCCCGAGGTGATGCAGCACCAGGTGCTGCGCGCGGTGCAGGAAGAATTCGTGCTCGAAGAAGTAGTCGAGCCGCGTATGCAGCGCGATGTAGAGCGCCGTCAGCCCGAGCCAGAACGAGAACTGCCGCAGCGGCGACACCTTCGCCTTCTTCACGCCGCGCGCGAACAGCACGGCGGCCGTCAGCACCGCGATGACCACGGTCGGCGACGGTTCCCACGGATCGAGCCAGTACAGGACGTTCATCGCGCGCGCATCACTTCGCCTGGGCCGGCGACTTCACGGCGAACGGCGCGTCGACCGTTTCGCCGTCGGAGAACTTCAGGCGCAGGCGCACGGTGTCGCCGGGCTTGATCGCGTGCTTCGGTTCCTCGAGCATGAAGTGATAGCTGCCCGGCGCGATGTCGACCTTGCCGCGCGCGGGGATCGTCAGCTTGTCGACCATTTCCATCTTCTGCGTCGAGCCGTTCGACACGGTCTGGTGCAGCATCGCCATCCCGTAGTCGGGGCTGTCGACGTCGACGAGATCGACCGGCTTGTCGCCCGTGTTGACGAGCGTCACGTAGCCGCCCGCGGGCAGCCGGTTCGGCAGCCAGCGCACCCATGCATTCTGCGCGGTGATCGCGCCCGCGGCACAGGCTTGCGCAGCGGTGCACAGCGCGGCGAGGAGGGCGAACGTCTTGAGGGTCGTCTTCATGTCGGAGATGTCGGAGTTCGGAATTCAGGAGGTGGTGGAGGCAGTGTCGATGATCCGGCGTACATCGGCGGCGATCGCGTCGGGCGAATCGCGGTCGGTCGCGAGCAGGCGCGCGCGGCCGGTCGCGTCGAAGATGTACACGGCCGAGCTGTGCGTGACTTCGTAGCCGCCGGACGGGTCGCGTTTTTCCATCTGGTACGCGACCCGATAGCGTTTCGCGAGCGATTCGATCTGGCCGTCGGTGCCGGTCAGGCCGCGCGCGTGCGCGGCATCGAACGCGGCGACGTACGACTGCATCGCCTGCGGCGTGTCGCGCGCGGGATCGACCGAGACGAACAGGATGCGCACGCCGTTCGCCTGCGGGCCGAGCTTCGCGAGCACTTCCATCAGCCGCGCCATCGTTTCGGGGCAGACGTCCGGACAGTGCGTGTAGCCGAAGTAGACGAGCGCGATGCGGCCGCGAAACGCGTTCGCGTCGACCGGGCGGCCGTCGCTGCCGGTGAGCGTGAATGACAGGTCGGGCAGGTGGCCCGTGACGTTGGTCAGGCGCCAGCCCGGCTCGTCGTGTGTGCAGGCCGCGAGCGCGACGGCGGCGGTCAGCGCCGCGGCCGTGCGGACGAGGCGGGTCAGGCTGAGGAAGCGCCAGTGCGGCGCGGGACGGGCAGACGACATCCTGGGGCTCGATCGGACGGAACGGTCGTCGGCCGGCGCGGCGCCATGCGTCGCGCGGCCGGCGGTTGCCGACTGTAGCGCAATTCCCGCGCCCGCGTCCTTTCGAAACCCGTACGGCACGGGCGAGCGGGGCAATATGTCGCAGTTGACGCGGGCGGCGGCGCGAGGCAAGCCCCGCACCGGTTTCGCCCATCTCGGTACGCAGGCGCGGTAAGATGCGCACAATTCCATTCTCGCAGCGGCGGCCCCGCGTTGGCAGGCCGCTCTCAGACCATCGAATCGATGCAATCCGTTCCGGCTTCCCTGTCCCTGACCGATACCGCGTTCTTTTTCGACTTCGACGGCACGCTCGTCGAGCTGGCGCCGACGCCCGACAGCATTCACGTGCCGCCGTCGCTGCTGACGCTGCTCGATGAACTGCGGCGCCGTTCGCACGGTGCGCTCGCCGTCGTGTCGGGGCGCGGCATCGACAACCTCGACACGTTCCTGAACATGCCGGACCTGCCGATCGCCGGCCTGCACGGCGCCGAGCGGCGCGACGCGAACGGCGACACGCAGCGCATCGGCTTCAACGACGAACGGCTGCTGCGCATCGAGCGCGAGCTCGCGGCCGTCGTCGACCGTCATCCGGGCATGCTGCTCGAAATCAAGGGCGCGGCCGTCGCGCTGCACTACCGCAACGCGCCCGAGCGTGAGCCGGTTGCGCGCGCAGCGGCCGAGCGCCTCGTCGCCGAATACGCGGATGCGTACGTGCTGCAGCCCGGCAAGATGGTGTTCGAGATCAAGCCGAAGGGCGTCGACAAGGGGCGCGCGCTGGCCGCGTTCCTCGACGAGCCGCCGTTCGCGGGCCGCGTGCCGCTGTTCGCGGGCGACGACCTGACCGACGAGAAGGGCTTCGCGGTGGTCAACGCGCGCGGCGGCCTGTCGATCAAGGTCGGCGCGGGCGAGACGTCGGCCCGCACGCGGCTCGACTCGGTCGACGCGCTGCACGCGCAGATCGCCCGCTGGCTCGGCGCGGAGCAGCAGGGCGCATGAGTCGACTCATCATCGTTTCGAACCGCGTCGCCCCGATTTCGGAAGGCGAGCCGGCGGCGGGCGGTCTCGCGATCGGCGTCTACGATGCGCTGAAGGAGACGGGCGGCATGTGGTTCGGCTGGAGTGGCGAGGTGGTCGCGTCCGGTGCGCCGCAGATCCGCATCGAGGAGCGCGGGCCCGTGACGTTCGCGACCGTCGGGCTGTCGCGCCGCGATTACGACCAGTACTACCGCGGTTTCTCGAACGCGACGCTGTGGCCTGCGTTCCATTACCGCGCGGACCTGATCCAGTACGACCGCCACGAGTTCGACGGCTACGGCCGCGTGAACGTCTGGCTCGCGCAGCAGCTCGTGCCGCTGCTGCAGCACGACGACGTGATCTGGGTGCACGACTATCACCTGATCCCGTTCGCGCGTGCGCTGCGTGCGGCCGGCGTGAAGAACCGCATCGGCTTTTTCCTGCACATTCCGTTTCCGGCCGCGCAGGTGCTCGTCAACGTGCCGCCGCATCGCGAGCTCGTCGAGTCGCTGTGCGCGTTCGATCTGCTCGGCTTCCAGACCGAGCCGGACCTGCGCGCGTTCTGCGACTACATCGAGTTCGAGGCCGGCGGCGAAGTGGCGCGCGAAGGGCACACGGTGCGCGTGAGCGCGTTCGGCAACACGCTGCGCGCGGCCGCCTATCCGATCGGCGTGTATCCGGACGAGATCGCGTCGCTCGCGCAGGCGGGCGAGCACGGCAAGGCCGCGCGCATGGCCACGTCGCTGCGCGGGCGCCAACTGATCATGAGCGTCGACCGGCTCGATTATTCGAAGGGTCTCGTCGAGCGGTTCCGCGCGTTCGAGAAGCTGCTGGAGCACCAGACCTCGATCCGCAACCGCGTGTCGTTCCTGCAGATCGCGCCGTCGACGCGCGCCGACCTGCGCGCGTACCAGGACATCCGCCTGCAGCTCGAAGCGGAGTCGGGGCGCATCAACGGCCGCTATGCGGAGCTCGACTGGGCGCCGATCCTCTACATTCACCGGCAGTACGATCGGCAGGTGCTGGCCGCACTGTATCGCCTCGCACGCGTGGGCTTCGTGACGCCGCTGCGCGACGGGATGAACCTGGTCGCGAAGGAGTACGTGTCCGCGCAGAATCCGGACGATCCGGGCGTGCTGGTGTTGTCGCGCTTCGCGGGCGCCGCGCGCGAGCTGACGGGCGCGCTGATCGTCAATCCGATCGACATCGACGGGATGGCCGATGCGCTGTCGCAGGCGCTGACGATGCCGCTCGCGGAGCGGCGCGCGCGTTATGCGGACATGATCGCGCAGCTGCGCGAGAACAACGTGTCGGTGTGGCGCGACAACTTCCTGCGCGACCTGCAGCGCGTGTAATCCGCGTGCAGCGCGGCGACGGTCGCGCGATGCCGTGAAAAAAAGCCGCCGTGCTTCGCGCACGGCGGTTTTTTTATCGGCTGCCAGGACGGGATGCTGCCTGCGCGGCGTCAGGCCACGCGTTCGCCGGTCGGCGCGGTGCCGTCGGGGGCGTGATGGCGGCCGTGCTGCTTCGCGAGCAGGTCGCGGTACAGGCCCGGACGATTGCGCAGCACGTCGGGGCTGCCGTCGTCGATCACCTTGCCGTTGCTCATCACGATGATCCGGTCGAAGTTGCGCAGCGTCGACAGCCGGTGCGCGATCGCGATCACCGTGCGGCCGACCATCAGGCGGTCGAGCGCGCTCTGGATCGCTTCCTCGGATGCGCTGTCGAGTGCGGAGGTCGCTTCGTCGAGCAGCAGGATCGGCGCGTCCTTCAGGATCGCGCGCGCGATCGCGATGCGCTGGCGCTGGCCGCCCGACAGTTTCACGCCGCGGTCGCCGACGATCGTGTCATAGCCTTCCGGCATCGCCTCGATGAACTCCGAGCAGCGGGCGTCGCGCGCGGCGGCGAGCACTTCCTCGCGGGTCGCGTCGGGGCGGCCGTACGCGATGTTGTCGTAGATGGTCCGGTGCAGCAGCGAGATGTCCTGCGGCACGAGCGCGATCGCATGGCGCAGGCTGTCCTGCGTGATCGCCTTCACGTCCTGGCCGTCGACCATCACGGCGCCGTCCTGCGTGTCGTAGAAGCGCTGCAGCAGCGCGAGCACGGTCGACTTGCCGGCGCCCGACTTGCCGATCAGGCCGACGCGCTGGCCCGGCTCGATATGGAGATCGAAGTGGTCGAGGATCGCGCGGCGGTGCGGATACGCGAACGTCACGCGTTCGAAATCGACGCGGCCGCCCGTGGCCGACAGCGGCTGCGCGTCGGAGCGGTCCGGCATCCCGTGCGGCTCGAGCAGCGTCTTCACGGCTTCGGACAGGCGTGCCACGTGCTGCGTGACGTCGACGAGCGCGACGGCGAGGTCGCGTGTGCCGTGCAGGATCGTGAAGCCGAGCGAGCTGACGAGCACGATGTCGCCGGAGGTCGCGCGGCCCTGGTCCCACAGCCACAGCGCCCAGCCGAGCAGGCCGGCGGACAGCATCGCGGTGATCACCGCGTGCAGCAGGCGCAGCTTCTCGAGGTAGAACAGGCTTTGCTGGCGCGCGTCCATCTCGGCCTTCACCGTCGCGCCGAAGCGCTTCTGTTCGCGCAGCGTCATCCCGAATGCGCGCACGAGGCCCATGTTGCCGATCACGTCGACGAGCTCGCCGTCGACCGCGGCGGCCTTCGACGCGAACGCGTGATGGCGCGCGGAGCCGCGCCCGGCGAGCTTGAACAGCACGACGGAGAGCACGGCCGAACAGCCGAGCAGGCCGGCGGCCATCAGCGGGTTCACGACGATGATCATCAGGATCGCGCCCATCACCGCGATGCACGGCGGCAGCACGTTCCACGCCATCGTGTTCTCCGACGTATAGACGGCGTTCGACGTGGCGGTGATGCGGCTCGCGAGCGTGCCCGGCTGCTTTTCCGAGTAGTAGGTCGGAGAATGGCCGATCAGGTACTGGAACAGGTCGCGCCGCAGGTCGCCGGTGACCGCGACGAACGTGTGCGCGGCGGCCCAGCCGCCGACGCGCCACAGCAGGTTGTCGGCCGCGATCAGGCCGACGAGCAGCGCGAACGCGCTCCACAGCGGGCCCGGATGATGGCGCCCGGTCGCGAGCACGTCGATCAGGTGCTTGATCGCGTATTGCGAGCCGAGCGCGCAGCCGACGGCGGCCAGCACGCTGCAGAGCACGACCAGGTGCGCGACCGGATGCAGGCGGATGTAGCGGAACAGGAACGCGATCGGCCGATGCGCGTAGCTCGACAGCTTCGCGTTGTGGGCGTTGCGCTGGGCAGGGGTGAGAGATTCCAAAATATGCGTGCGGTGATTCGGTGGTTGAGCGGATCGTCAGGATCGCAGCCCACGGCCGCCCGGACTGAATAATCCGGCATTGTAAACAAGGCCGTGCATTGCGCTGCGCGAATCTTGCCTTGGTCAGGGGCGCGCGATCAATTTTGAGATAAAATCCGGCATCCGTCCTGCCGCGTGCACCGGAATCACGATGCCGGCCGTGGCGGATGACTCGGAACGCCAAAAAGAGCCTTCCACTCTAGAACGGACACCCAAGTCCGCGGGTTGCAAAGTGTTGCGCCTTTGTAACAAAGCAAAGAGTTTGAAATGTTGTGCGCCGTATCGGGATTAACCCTAGATAATCGGCTCCGGGTTCGATTCCAGGTTTTTTACGAACCCCTGTCAACGGGTCTTCGTTTCAAACGTTCTATGCCTGTCGCGTCGCCGACGCTCCTTGAGCAGCGCGGGTTCGACGCCCCCGGCAGGCTGATTCGTCCGATTTTTCGGATGACATGCATCCAGCCCGGACCGCCGGCAGGTTGCCGACCCATACCTGGTTTTTAGCCGATTTTTTAGGAGTTACGCATGCGAATCGCCCAAATCGCTCCGTTGCACGAAGCGGTGCCCCCGAAACTGTACGGTGGGACCGAGCGAGTGGTGTCCTACCTGACCGAAGCACTCGTCGAGATGGGGCATGACGTCACGCTCTTCGCGAGCGGCGATTCGCAAACGTCGGCAAAGCTCGAAGCGTGCTGGCCGCAGGCACTGCGCCTCGACCCGACGATCCGCGACGTGATGGCTCCGCACATGCTGCTCCTCGAGCAGGTGCGCCGTCGCGCGGAAGAGTTCGACGTCCTGCACTGCCACATCGACTACTACCCGTTCTCGCTGTTCTCGCGCCAGCCGGTCCCGCATCTGACGACGATGCACGGCCGTCTCGACCTGCCGGAACTGCAGCCGATCTTCAATGCGTTCAGCGACGTGCCGGTCGTGTCGATCTCCGACAACCAGCGCATCCCGCTTCCGCAGGCGAACTGGCTGTCGACCGTGTACCACGGCCTGCCGGAAAACCTGCTGACGCCGATCCCGAACGTGAAGCCGAGCTACCTCGCGTTCCTCGGCCGCATCTCGCCGGAAAAGCGCGTCGACACCGCGATCCGCATCGCCGAGCAGGCCGGCCTGCCGATCAAGATCGCCGCGAAGCTCGACAAGGCTGACCGCGCGTACTACGAAGAGAAGATCAAGCCGCTGTTCGCGCTGCCGCACGTCGAGTACATCGGCGAAATCAGCGAGTCGGAAAAGACCGAATTCCTGGGCAACGCGCACGCGCTGCTGTTCCCGATCGACTGGCCGGAGCCGTTCGGCCTGGTGATGATCGAGGCGATGGCGTGCGGCACGCCGGTGATCGCGTTCAAGCGCGGCTCGGTGCCGGAAGTGATCGAGAACGGCGTGTCGGGCTTCGTCGTCGAAGACGAACTGTCGGCCGTCGCGGCGCTCAAGCGCCTCGATACGCTGCCGCGCGAGAAGGTGCGCGCCGCGTTCGAAGCACGCTTCTCGTCGAAGGTGATGGCGCAGAACTACGTGAAGGGCTACGAGGAACTGCTGCGCCAGAAGCACCGCACGGTGCTGCGCGAAGTCAACGCAGGCTGATGCCGGGCCGGCGGCCGCACCGCGGCTGAGGCCCCGTCATCGACGCCCCGTCCGGGTTTCCGGCGGGGCGTTGTCACATCTGCGGCGCGGATCTGTTGTATTCTCGCCGCGCCCGGCGCCACGAACGGCCCCGGAAGCGGTCCGGCACGCCATCCGGCCGTCTGTCCAGACGGTAATGTCCCTATAATGGCCGTGCCGTGAAATCCGGCCCCGCACGAACATCGAGAGGAGAGCAGTCTTGGCGAGAACGAAAACCACGCGCGCAGCGCCGGCCCCCGGCGCCGGCGTGATCTTCGCGTTGCGCGCGATCGGTCTCGTGCTGCTCGCGCGCTGGCTGTTCTCGATGTCCCAGATGGGCTATCGCGCGTCGCTGTCGGCGATGGTGTCGTCGCCCTGGGCGTTCGTCTATCTCGTCCTGATCTTCCTGCTGCTCGCGCTGCCGGGCGCCGTCGCGCGCGCCGAGCGGCCGTTCCATCCGCTGCCGCAGTGGCTGCGCCAGGCGCTGCGCGTGTTCGCGCTGATCGGTTTCCTGTTCGCCGTGTGGTCGATCGGCGCGTTCGCGTGGGCGGCCGGCTGGCGCCGCGCGCTGCACGCGGTGACGGCGACCAACGGCTGGCTCGTCGCCGCGCCGGCGCTGTATGCGGCGATCGTCTGGATGTGCCGCCCGCGGCCGCTGTGGCGCACCAACGTGGCCGCGCGCCGCTTCGCGGTCGGCCGCTACGCGATCTCGCTCGATACGCTCACGCGTACCGCGATCGTCTGGATGGAGAGCCGCAAGGTCGGTCAGTACGACGCGCGCGAACTGTCGGTGCGCTGGCCCGGCCGGGTCGCGCCCGCCGCGGGCGAGCAGGGTGCGCAGCCGGCCGTCATGCCGCCGCGTCGCGGCAGCCTGTTCCGGCGGCCGAAGGTGGAACTGCTGTGGGATTCGCCGGCGGCCGTCGGCCATAACCGGCAGATCGTGATGCGCGCGCCGCTCGCGACCGAGGGCGACCGCGTCGCGGTGCTCGCGCTCGACGCGGCGCTCAAACAGATCGTCTGACAAGGCCTGCGCGGCGCGCGGGCGACAAGGAGGCGCAATGATCGTCCGCTGGTTGCTGGCAGCCGTTCACCTGATGGCATTCGGCGTCGCGTTCGCCGCGATCGCGGGACGCAACCGTGCGCTGCGCCGGGTCATCGCGTCGGCGCAGGCCGCTGACCTGCCCGGCGTGTTCAAGGCCGACGCGGCCTGGGGATTGTCCGCGCTGGTCCTGATCGCGACCGGGCTCACGCGCGCATTCGGCGGCTTCGAGAAGGGCTCGGCGTACTACCTTCATGAGCCGCTCTTTCACCTCAAGATGACCGCGCTCGTGCTGATCCTGCTGCTCGAGATCGTGCCGATGCTCGGGCTGATCCGCTGGCGCATCGCCGCGCGGCAGCAGCAGATGCCGGATCTGGGCCGCGCACGGAGCTATGTGCGGATCGGCCACTGGCAGGCCGTGCTCGTGATGGTGATCGTGCTCGCCGCGTCGGGGATGGCGCGGGGGATTGGGGCGGCCGGCTAGGTCTGGCCGGGTAGGTGCGGCCGGCTAGGTCTGGCCGGCTAGGCCCGGCCGGCTACGCATGTCGACCGGGCGGACCCGCCGCCCGTTTCGTCCCGCGCTCAGCGCACGAGGCAGGGGCGCTTGTTGTTGAACGTCCACCCCGGAATCAGATACTGCATCGCGGCCGCGTCGTCGCGCGCGCCGAGCCCGTGCTGCTTGTACAGTTCGTGCGCGACCGCGACCGCCTCCATGTCGATGTCGATGCCGAGGCCCGGACGCTTCGGCACTTCCACGAGCCCGTTCTCGATCTTCAGCGGCTCGCGCGTCAGCCGTTCGCCGTCCTGCCAGATCCAGTGCGTGTCGATCGCGGTGACCTGGCCGGGCGCGGCGGCCGCGACGTGCGTGAACATCGCGAGCGATACGTCGAAGTGGTTGTTCGAATGCGAGCCCCACGTGAGGCCCCAGTCGCGGCACATCTGCGCGACGCGCACCGAGCCCTGCATCGTCCAGAAGTGCGGATCGGCGAGCGGGATGTCGACCGCCTGCAACTGCACCGCGTGGCCCATCTGGCGCCAGTCGGTCGCGATCATGTTGGTGGCCGTCGGCAGCCCGGTCGAGCGGCGGAATTCGGCCATCACCTCGCGGCCCGAATAACCGTTCTCCGCGCCGCACGGATCTTCCGCATACGCGAGCACGTGATGCAGGTCGCGGCACAGCCGCACGGCCTCGTCGAGCGACCACGCGCCGTTCGGATCGAGCGTCACGCGCGCTTCGGGGAAGCGCTCGGCAAGCGCCGTCACGGCGTCGACCTCGCGCGCGCCTTCGAACACGCCGCCCTTCAGCTTGAAGTCGTTGAACCCATAGCGCGCATGCGCGGCTTCGGCGAGGCGCACGACCGCCTCGGGCGTCAGCGCGGCTTCGTCGCGCACGCGGGTCCAGTCGTCGGTCGCGCCGCGGCCGTCGCGATAGGGCAGCGCAGTTTGCGTGCGATCGCCGATGTAGAACAGATAGCCGAGCATCTCGACGCGCTCGCGCTGCTGCCCTTCGCCGAGGAGGGCAGCCACGGGCACACCGAGATGCTGGCCGAGCAGGTCGAGCAGCGCGGCTTCGAGCGCGGTGACCGCGTGGATCGTGGTGCGCAGGTCGAAGGTCTGCAGGCCGCGGCCGCTCGCGTCACGGTCGGCGAAGGTGCGCCGCACGTCGTTGAGCACCGCATGGTAGTTGCCGACCGGCTGACCGACGACGAGCGCGCGCGCGTCCTCCAGCGTGCGGCGGATGCTTTCGCCGCCCGGCACCTCGCCGACGCCGGTCCGGCCCGCGCTGTCCTTCAGGATCACGAGGTTGCGGGTGAAGAACGGGCCGTGCGCGCCGCTCAGGTTGAGCAGCATGCTGTCGTGGCCCGCGACCGGAATGGCTTGCAGGTCGACGATGCGCGGCGTGTCGTGGGAAGGCGAGGCAGTGACGGCGTTCATGGCGGCGATGGCAAAAGAGTGGGCGATGCCGTGCGGCAAAATCTTTGCTGCGCGCGGCGGGAGGTGCGATCATTCGACAACCGACGTGCGCGGTGCGCAAGCCCCGCATGTCGACGGCAACCCGAAAGGATGGGGGCGACCCGCTCGATGCCGGTGTCGCGACAGGCCGGAGCACGCGCGCAAGCGCGCTTCGATCGGTCGCGAAACCGGGCGCCGGCAGCCGCGCAGAAGCGCGAATGCCGGCCGATCGCGAGCCACGGGACCGGGCAGGCGCTGGAGCGCAGCCTCGGTCGACAGGAGATCCGTGTCGCGATCATCAGTCGTCGGATGACTTGTGACGCAGTATAATGAATCATCGGCGTTCGCTCAAACCCCGCGTAAACCCTCGGCTCACATTACGATCATTCAAAAAGGAACCGGCCTCATGTCCGTGCCCACGCTTCCCGCAGCGCCGCGCCGTCGCGCACGCAGCCTCGCACAAGATGTCGTCGACGCGCTGACCGCGCAGATCGAAAACGGCACGCTGCGTCCCGGCGACAAGCTGCCGACCGAAACCGAAGTCATGGCGGCGCAGGGTGTCAGCCGCACGGTCGTGCGCGAAGCGATCTCGCGGATGCAGGCGAGCGGCCTCGTCGAGACGCGCCACGGCATCGGCAGCTTCGTGCTCGAGCCGGCGCGCCGGCAGACGTTCGGTATCGATCCCGCGACCATCACGACGCTGCGCGACGTGCTCGCGGTGCTCGAGCTGCGCATCAGTCTCGAAAGCGAATGCGCGAGCCTCGCCGCGCAGCGCGCGAACGATACCGACCTCGCCGCGTTGCGGCGTGCGCTCGACGCGATTGCGTCGGGGGCGGGCGGCGACCGCGACACGGCACCACTCGATTTCCAGTTCCACCTGCAGATCGCGCAGTCCACCGGCAACCGCTATTTCGTCGACATCATGACGCAGCTCGGCGCGTCGATCATTCCGCGCACGCGCGTGAATTCGGCGCGCTTCGCCGGCGACGACCTCGAGCGCTATGTCGCCCGGCTCAATCACGAGCACGAAGACATTTACGAGGCGATCGCGCGTCACGACCCGGAAGCCGCGCGCGCCGCGATGCGCACGCACCTGACCAACAGCCGCGAGCGGCTGCGCCGTGCGCACGAGGCGGCCGAGGCGGAACGCGACACGCAGGCCAGCTGACCCGTGGCCGCCGACACGGCCTGCGCAGTGGCGCAGGTCATGACGAATATCGCCATAACATCAGTCATCGTATGAGATCGGTGCGATTGCGCCGATTGTTTTAGCGCCGGCGGCAGATCGTCCGGTCACCTGCATCGTGCGAGGGGCGGCGGGGCGGCGTTCCGCCGCCGCCCGCGCCCCGGGGCGGCCCGGCTACCCGGACCGCCGAAACTACCCGATCAGCCCCCCTTCGTCACGATGGTCTTCCACGCGCCGCTCTTCACCTGGTACAGCGTCGACATCCCGCTCTTCAGCGAGCCGTCGTTCGCGAACGAGATGCGGCCGGTGACGCCTTCGAAGTCGACCTTCTTCAGCGCCGGGCGATAGACCTTCGGATCGGTCGAGTTCGCCGCCTGCATCGCCTTGATCGCCGCCCATGCCGCGTCGTAGCCGAACTGCGCGTACGACAGCACGTCGACGCCGAAGCGCTTCTTGAAGCGCTGCTCGAAATCCTTGCCCTGCGGCAGCTCGTCGAGCGGCCGCCCGTATTCCCACGCCATCGCGCCTTCCGCGGCCGGGCCGGCGATCTTGATGAACTCGTTGTCCTTCACACCGCCGCCGCCGACGAACTGCGCGTTCAGCCCGAGCTGGCGCATCTGCTTGATGAAGTTCGCGGCGAGCGAATCGAGACCGCCGAAGAAGATCAGGTCGGGGTTCTTGCCCTTCAGGCTCGTGATCTGCGCGCGGAAGTCGACCGCCTGGTTGCTGGTGAACTCGCGGCCGATGATGTTGCCGCCGGCCGCCTTCACGGCCTTCTCGAACTCGTCCGCCTCACCCTGGCCGAACGCGGTGCGGTCGTCGATGATCGCGATGCGCTTCGCCTTGGTCACGTCGACCGCGTACTTGCCCGCGTTGCCGGCGTTCTGGCCGTCGGTCGCGATCACCATGAACATGTTCGCGAGCCCGCGCGACGTGAGCGTCGGGTTGGTCGCGGCCGGGTCGATCACCGGAATGCCGGCCTTGTCGTAGACCACCGACGCCGGAATCGTCGTGCCCGAGTTGAAGTGGCCGACCACCACCGACACGTTCTGGTCGACGAGCGCCTGCGCGGCCTGCACGCCGATGCGCGGGTCGGCCTGGTCGTCCTGCACGACCAGGTCGAAATGCACGGGCTTGCCGGCGATCTGCACCTTCTGCGCGGCGGCGTCGTCGAGCGCGAGCTGCACGCCGTTCTGGAGATCCTTGCCGTAGCCGGCGTTCACGCCGGTGAGCGGCGCGGCAAAGCCGACCTTCACGTCGGACGCGTCGGCGGCCTGGGCGGCGTGTTGCGAGAGAAGGGCTACCGCGGATACGACCGATACCGACAACAGGGAATGACGGAATGTCATGTTCGTTCCTCTTGTTCTAACACCAGCGGGTGGGTACCGCACGCAGCCGGCGGGCCGGGCGCGTGCGACGGGCGGGCGGTTCGACCGCTTCTCGGAATCGGGCGGGGAGGTCGGCTTGCTGATGCTTCCCGGAAAGGATCTCCCGTCAGGCTCTGCGAGGAGCCCCGATCGTCTCGATATATAGGTCGCCGATATGCGCGGGTCTTGGCAATTTGCCGCGCATTCGATGCGGATTTGCGCACAGCTTCCGCGCGAGCGCGGGCGGCCGGTATCGGGAGTTTCCCGTCACGAACGGACGGGAGGCGGGTGCGGGCGGGCGGCGCAGCCCCCGGCGGGGCCGCGCCGCGTTCGCCGTCGTCAGTCGGACAGGGCGTCCGACGCGGCTTCGGCGTCGTCATGCGACGCGTTCGTGCGGATCGCCGGGTCGCTCGTGCTCGGGCGGCCGGTCTCCACGTGGCCCGCGAAACGGCGCAGGAAGCCGAGCGGGCGGCCGTCGCTGACGGTCAGGTCGTACCAGCCGTGGCTGCCGCGCAGATCCCAGTAGTCGTCGACGTGCGTACCCGGCTTGAGGTCGAACTCGCGCGGATGGTCGTGGCCATATGCGCTCGTCACCTTGAGCCGCACGGCCTTGTGGCCGCGGTTCATCAGGCGCAGCGTGATGTTGCCGTTCGCGACGTCGTAGCCGTAGACCACCTCGGGGTTGACGCTCGCGGGGCCGACCGCCGCTGCCGCGGGGCTGCGGAAGTGGCAGTAGAAGCCGTTCGGGCCGTACACGTCGAGGTCGTACAGGCCGAGCGACGGCGCCGGGCTCCACAGGTCGGAAACCCGCTTGCCGGCGTCGACCGTGTAGGTCCACGGGCCGTCGACACGATTGCGCGCCTGGACCTGGAACGCCGCGCCTGCAGTGCCGGTGTTCGCGAAGGTCAGCCGGAACTGGCCGCTCGCATTGTCGATCCGGCCGTGCACGAACAGTTCGTACGGCAGCGCGCGCGCCGGACGCAGGCCGGCCTCCTGCTTCGGCAGATGCTGGACGACCGGCGGCACCGGGATGTAGTCGGGGTGACGGTTGCGGTCGGGCGGCGCATAGCCGCTCGTGTCCGGGAGCTGCGGCCAGCTTGCGTCGGGCGTCGCGAAGTCGAACGCGGACGTCAGGTTGCCGCACACCGTGCGGCGCCACGGCGACACGTTCGCCGCGGTGACCGCGTACTGCGCGCCGAAGCGTGCTTCGATGAATTGCAGCAGCGACGTGTGATCGAAGGTCTGCGAGCAGACCCAGCCGCCCTTGGTCCACGGCGACACCACCAGCATCGGCACGCGCGGCCCGAGCCCGTACGGGCCGGCCATGTGCGACGCGTCGCCGGCGAATGCCTCGTTGGTCGTCGCGACCGTCGACAGCCCGTTGTCGCGCGACTGCGGTGCGAACGGCGGCGGCACGTGGTCGAAGAAGCCGTCGTTCTCGTCGTAGGTGATGAAGAGCGCGGTCTTGCTCCACACGTCCGGATTCGACACGAGCGCCTTCAGCACCTGCTCGATGTACCACGCGCCGTAGTTCGCCGGCCAGTTCGGGTGCTCCGAGTACGCTTCCGGCGCGCAGATCCACGACACCTGCGGCAGCGTGCCGTTCTTCACGTCCTGCTGCAGCACGTCGAACAGCGTGCCGCCGGCGCTGATGTTGGTGCCGGTGCGCGCCTTGTCGTACAGCGGCGTGCCGGGCAGCGCGCTGCGGTACTGGTTGAAGTAGAGCAGCGCGTTGTCGCCGTAGTTGCCGATGTACGGGTTCTGCGTCCAGCCCCACGAGCCGTTCGCGTCGAGCCCCGTGCCGACGTCCTGGTAGATCTTCCACGACACGCCGGCCTGCTCGAGCACTTCCGGATAGGTCGTCCAGCCGTAGCCCTTTTCCTCGTTGCCGAGCACCGGGCCGCCGCCCGTGCCGTCATTGCCGACATAGCCGGTCCACATGTAGTAGCGGTTCGGGTCGGTCGAGCTCGGGATCGCGCAGTGGTACGCGTCGCAGATCGTGAACGCGTCGGCGAGCTGGTAGTGGAACGGGATGTCGTCGCGCTTCAGGTACGCCATCGTCGTGGTGCCCTTGTTCGGCACCCACTGGTCGTAGCGGCCCTTGTTCCAGGCGGCGTGCATGTCCTGCCAGCCGTGCGGCAGGTCCTGCAGGAACTGCAGGCCGAGCTTGTCGGCGCCCGGGTGGAACGGCAGCAGCTCGGCGGGGCCGACCGGCTGGTGAAACACCGACTTGCCGTTCGCGAGGCGCAGCGGGCGCGGGTCGCCGAATCCGCGGACACCACGCATCGTGCCGAAGTAATGGTCGAACGAACGGTTCTCCTGCATCAGGATCACGATGTGTTCGATATCGCGGATCGTGCCGGTACGGCGGTTCGCGGGGATGGCGAGCGCATCGCGGATCACGGGCGGGAACAGGTTCAGCGCGGCTGCGCCGGCGGTGCCGGCGGCGACGCGCAGGAAGTCACGACGGTTCGATCGGGTCATGGTCGTTATCGTGCGTTAAAGGGGGGAGCCGGTTGGCGGGACATGCGGAAAATGGACGCGCCCCGCGGCGCAGGATGCGGCTGCGCCGGGTCGTGCCGCCGCGAGCATAGCGAGAAATCGGTGTCATTCATGTGAAGTCCGGAAACGTTTGCAGGTGCGGCGTTGAACGGACAACGGCCGACGGTCGCGGTGCAACGGGCAGCGGGGACGCGGACAGCGGACAGCGGACAGCGGGAAAGCGGGAAAGCGGGAAAGCGGGAAAGCGGGAAAGCGGGAAAGCAGGACAGCAGGACAGCAGGACAGCAGATGGCGCTTGACGCGCGCCCGCGATGCGGATGCAGCGGCGTCAGGCGTCCGTCACCCACGCGCCGAACCATTCGCTCGGGCGCGCGATTTCGTCCTGCGCGGCGACGAGTTCGAGCTCGTAGCGGCGTGCGTCGTAGGTTGCCTTCACGACCGCGTGCACGGCCGCGAGCGTGTGCTCGAACGCGGCGCGCACCGAGTCGCCGCGCAACCGGCGCGCGACGAAAATGGCGCTGGTGAGGTCGCCGACGCCGACCGGATGGCGCGGAAACGCATACAGCGGGCGCTGGCCGATCCACGCTTCGGTCTCGGTGACGGCGAGCATGTTGAAGCGGTCGGCCGGACTGCTGCGGTCGTGCAGGTGCTTGACGAGGATGATCTTCGGGCCGCGGCGGATCAGCGCGCGGCACGCGTCGACGGCTTCGGCGACGGTCTCGATGCGCCGCCCGGCGAGCTTCTGCAGCTCGGTGTGGTTCGGCGACATGCCGTCCGCGAGCGCCGGCATCTCCGCGACGATGAATTCCTCGACGCCGGGTTCGGGGCGGATGCCGCCCGTCTGGCCCATCGCCGGATCGCAGAAGTACCACGCGTTCGGGTTCATCGCCTTCACCGAGCGCACGATCTCGACCGTCGCGCGCGCCTGCGCCGGCGAGCCGACGAAGCCGGACAGTACCGCGTCGCAGCGCTTGAGCGCGCCGATCGCGGCGACGCCGTCGACCAGCTGCTCCATCTTCGCGGCGTCGATCGCGCTGCCGGCCCAGTGGCCGTACTGCATGTGATTCGACAGCTGGACGGTGTTGAGCGGCCAGACGTTGACGCCGAGGCGCTGCATCGGGAACACGGCCGCGCTGTTGCCGGCGTGTCCGTAGATGACGTGCGACTGAATGCTGAGGACGTTTTTCATGAGCGTTCGCCTGCAGGCGTTTCAGGGTCTCGTCACACGATACCCGAGTTCGTCGCGTGCGCGGAAGTCGCTCGGCCGACGAGTGTTGCGCGCCGTCGTCAGCCCGACCGCGTAGAATCGCGGGGCGTGAAGCCGCCCGGCTGACCGCGTGCATTTCCCATTACCGTGAGCGCCATGCCTTCGAATTGCAAGATGTTCTCCCTCGCGCGCGCGGCCGTGCTCGGCGCGAGCGTCGCCGCCGCATGCGCGACGTCGGCAGCGGCCGACGTTCCGGCACCGGCCGGCAACGACGGGCCCGCGTACGGCCCTCGCCTGGAAGGCTTCGTCTATCCGGAGCCGGTGCACCGCTACGCGTTCGTTTCGCAGCGCGACACCCTCGAGATGATGTACATGGACGTGCAGCCGGCGCACCCGAACGGCCGCACCGTCGTGCTGCTGCACGGGAAGAACTTCTGCGCGGCGACCTGGGAGGACACGATCGGCGTGCTGAGCCGCGCCGGCTATCGCGTGATCGCGCCGGACCAGATCGGCTTCTGCAAGTCGTCGAAGCCCGAGCGCTACCAGTACAGCTTCCAGCAGCTCGCACGCAACACGCATGCGCTGCTCGAGTCGGTCGGCGTGAAATCGGCGACGATCGTCGGCCATTCGACGGGCGGGATGCTCGCGATGCGTTACGCGCTGATGTACCCGAAGGCGACCGAGCAGCTCGTGCTGGTGAACCCGATCGGCCTCGAGGACTGGAAAGCGCTCGGCGTGCCGCCGCTGTCGGTCGACTACTGGTACGCACGCGAGCAGAAGACGACGGCGGACGGCATCCGCCGCTACGAGCAGGCGACCTACTACGCGGGCAAGTGGGCGCCGTCCTACGAGCGCTGGGTGCAGATGCTCGCCGGCATGTATCGCGGCCCGGGCCGCGACGCGGTCGCGTGGAACTCGGCGCTGATCTACGACATGATCCTCACGCAGCCGGTGGTCTACGAACTCGGCGCGATTCGCGTGCCGACGCTGCTGCTGATCGGCGACAAGGACACGACCGCGATCGGCAAGGACGTGGCGCCGCCGGACGTGCATGCGAAGCTCGGCCGTTACCCGGAACTCGCGAAACGCACGCAGGCGGCGATTCCCGGCGCGCAGCTCGTCGAATTCCCGGCGCTCGGGCACGCGCCGCAGATCCAGGATCCGGACGCGTTCCACAAGGCGCTGCTCGACGGGATGGGGGCGGTGCACCCGCAGTGACGCGCAGGCGGGCGCACCCGCCCGGGCGGGCACGGGCGCCAGGTCAGCGGGTTTCGTTCGCGAGTTCGTCGCGGATCTGCGCGGCCAGCTCGAACGAGCGCACGCGCGCGGCGTGATCGTAGATCTGCGCGGTGATGATCACCTCGTTCGCGCCGGTTTGTGCGATCCGGTCGCGCAGCTTGTCGCGTACCGTGTCGCGCGAGCCGACCGCCGCGAACGACAGTGCATGCGCGACGTTCGCGAGTTCGAATTCGCTCGCCTCGAGCGCCTCGAGCGCGTCGACGGGCGGCGGCAGCTTGCCGGGCGTGCCGCGGCGCAGGTTGATGAACTGCTGCTGCAGCGACGTGAAGAGGTGCCGCGCCTCGTCGTCGGTATCGGCCGCGAACACGTTGACGCCGACCATCGCATGCGGCTTCGGCCACGCGGCCGACGGCCGGTACTGCGCGCGATAGAGCTCGAGCGCGCGCATCAGGTAGTCGGGCGCGAAGTGCGACGCGAACGCGAACGGCAGCCCGAGCATCGCGGCGAGCTGCGCGCTGAAGAGGCTCGAACCGAGCAGCCACACGGGCACGTCCAGCCCCGCGCCGGGCACCGCGCGCACGCGCTGGCCGGGCACCGGTTCCGCGAAGTAGCGCTGCAGCTCGGCGACGTCGTCCGGAAACGAGTCGGCGCTGCCGATCAGGTCGCGGCGCAGCGCGCGCGACGTGGTCTGGTCGGTGCCGGGCGCGCGGCCGAGCCCGAGATCGATGCGCCCCGGATACAGCGACGCGAGCGTGCCGAACTGCTCGGCGATCACGAGCGGCGCATGGTTCGGTAGCATGATCCCGCCCGAGCCGACGCGGATCGTCTTCGTCGCACCCGCCACGTGGCCGATCACGACGGCGGTCGCCGCGCTCGCGATGCCGGGCATGTTGTGATGTTCGGCGAGCCAGTAGCGTCGGTAGCCGAGGCGCTCCGCGTGCCGTGCGAGATCGACGGTGTTGCGGAACGCCTGCGCGGCGTCGGCGCCGACGGGAATGGGGGCGAGATCGAGTACGGAAAACGGAATCATCGGGTGGCCTTCGGAAGGGGGGCGCGGTGATGCGCATGCGCAACAGATGGCGACGATTTTGCCAAAGGGTTCCGGAACGCGCTGGCGACGCGCGGATACCCATGCGCCTTTCAGGGGCGCAAGGCGGGGCTGGCAATTGTTGCAAAAATCAATCTAATCGCCGAATAATTACCAATCTTTACTGCGATTGGTCATGTCTTCGCATCGACGTACAAATTTCCACGAAACGTTTGATTTTCAAGACTGCAATCCGCCTGCAAAGTGCTTACGCTAACGTGAACGAGATGGCACCAGAATGGTTCCCCGGCCGCACAGCTTTGCCGAAATCGCAGTAGTCCGTTCCGCGTGGTGCCAAGCGCGGGGAGGCGCGGGCTGCTAAAATCCGGCGCCTGTCCATGTTGTGCCGATGGCAGCCATTAGCATCTTCCCGCATCCCGTCCGGGCATCGCGGGAGGATGTGCCACGCGATGCCGGGCATGGCCGCTTTCGGGGAAATGGGCCGTGCCTCCCCATTACACAGACGCTGCTGGAACAAGGAGTCGGGTCGTGCCCGCGTTCGTTGCTGTCGGAATACCCAATCACGTTCAACCCGGTTCGATCGGTCGGCAGGGCGCCCGCGTCGCCGGAGGGCGTCGCGCATGACGCCGACCGTCACGCTGCTCGACTGGCTCCTGACCGTGTTCACGCTGGCTGCGGCCGGCTATGCGTTCGTCGCGGCGTTCGCGCCGCGCCCGCGCACGCCGCGCACCGCCGCGCGCGACGGCTTCGAGCCCGTCAGCGTGCTCAAGCCGCTGTGCGGCGCCGAGCCGCACCTGTACGAGAACCTCGCGACGTTCTGCGAACAGCGCCACCCGCGCCATGAAGTGCTGTTCGGCGTCGCGTCGGCATCCGATCCGGCTGTCGCCGTGGTCGAGCGGCTGCGCGCCGACTATCCGGAATGCGACATCACGCTCGTGATCGACGCGCGCGTGCACGGCAAGAACCTGAAGGTCAGCAACCTGATCAATCTCGCCGAACGCGCGAAGTACGGCCGCATCGTGATCGCGGACAGCGACATCGCGGTGCAGCCGGACTATCTGGAGCGCGTGACGGCGCCGCTCGCCGATGCGTCGGTCGGGGTCGTCACGTGCCTGTATCATGCGCGCAGCGTCGGCGGGTTCTGGACGCGGATCGGCGCGCAGTTCGTCGATGCCTGGTTCGCGCCGTCGGTACGGATCACGCACCTCGGCCGCTCGAGCCGCTTCGGCTTCGGCGCGACGCTCGCGCTCACGCGCGACACGCTCGAGCGGATCGGCGGTTTTCTCGCGTTGAAGGACGAGCTGGCCGACGACTTCTGGCTGGCCGAGCTGCCGCGCCGCCTCGGGCGGCGCACCGTGCTGTCCGAGGTCGAGGTCGCGACCGACGTGATCGAGCCGTCGTTCGGGCCGCTCTGGCACCGCGAGACGCGCTGGCTGCGCACGATCCGCTCGCTGAACCCGGCCGGCTTCGCGTTCCTGTTCATCACGTTTACCGCGCCGTGGCTCGCGATCGGCGCGGCGCTCGCGCTGCGTCTCGACGGCACCGTCGCCGGCACGCTGGCGGGTGGCGCGGCCGTGGTGGGCGCGTTCGGGCGGCTCGTGCTGCACGCGCGCGGCGAGGATGGCTGGCGCGCGTTCTGGCGCGACCTGCCGCTCGTCGCGGTGCGCGACACGCTGCTCGCGCTCGAATGGCTCGCGGCCGTGTTCGGCACGCACGTCGTGTGGCGCGGCGCGCGGATGACGGTCGTCGGCGGCGAACGCGCGACGGTGATCGCGGAGGGCGGGGACGGCCGCTGACGTACGTTCCCCGAAGGGAACCGGCGATGCGCCCGGTCCCGATCGAATCCGGCCCGAGGGCCGAGACGCGCCGCGCGGCCACGCCGCGCGACGCGACATGACAGAGAGGCGGGCGCCGGCAGGGCGGCCCGCGGTTGATTGACTGAATCGTTGAAACGAATCGAACTATGCAGGCTACCGGAGCATTCATGAAAACGCTGTTCTTGCAGGCCCCTTCGTATGACGGCTTCGACGGCGGAGCCGGCTCGCGCTATCAGGCGAAGCGCGAAATCCGTTCCTTCTGGTACCCGACGTGGCTCGCGCAGCCGGCCGCGCTCGTGCCGGGCAGCCGCGTCGTCGACGCGCCGGCCGACGGCCTGTCGGTCGAGGAAACGCTGAAGATCGCCAACGACTACGATCTCGTGATCATCCACACGAGCACGCCGTCGTTCCCGACCGACGCGATGTTCGCGCAGGATCTGAAGAAGATGAAGCCGTCGATGCTGGTCGGCATGGTGGGCGCGAAGGTGATGGTCGATCCGCACAACTCGCTCACGGCGAGCGACGCGATCGACTTCGTGTGTCGCGAGGAATTCGACTACACCTGCAAGGAAATCGCCGAAGGCAAGCCGTTCCCCGAGATCAAGGGCTTGAGCTGGCGCGCGAAGGACGGCTCGATCGAGCACAACGAAGCGCGTCCGATCCTCGAGAACATGGACGAACTGCCGTTCGTCGCGCCCGTCTACAAGCGCGACCTGAAGATCGACAACTACTTCATCGGCTACCTGAACTACCCGTACGTGTCGATCTACACGGGCCGCGGCTGCAAGTCGCGCTGCACGTTCTGCCTGTGGCCGCAGACGGTCAGCGGCCATCGCTACCGCACGCGCTCGGTCGAGAACGTGCTCGCGGAAGCGAAGTGGATCCGCGACAACATGCCGGAAGTGAAGGAGCTGATGTTCGACGACGACACCTTCACCGACGACCTGCCGCGCGCCGAAGCGATCGCCATCGGCCTGGGCAAGCTCGGCATGACGTGGTCGTGCAACGCGAAGGCGAACGTGCCGTACAAGTCGCTGAAGATCATGAAGGAAAACGGCCTGCGCCTGCTGCTGGTCGGCTTCGAATCCGGCGACGACCAGATCCTCGTGAACATCAAGAAGGGCGTGCGCACCGATTTCGCGCGCCGCTTCAGCGCGGACTGCAAGAAGCTCGGCATCAAGATCCACGGCACCTTCATCCTCGGCCTGCCGGGCGAGACGCAGGACACCATCAAGAAGACGATCGAGTACGCGAAGGAAATCAATCCGCACACGATCCAGGTGTCGCTCGCCGCGCCGTATCCGGGTACGACGCTCTACAAGCAGGCCGTCGAGAACGGCTGGATGGAAGAGAACAAGACCATCAACCTGGTCAGCAAGGAAGGCGTGCAGCTCGCGGCGATCGGCTATCCGCACCTGTCGCGCGACGAGATCTATCACCATCTCGAGCAGTTCTATCGCCAGTTCTACTTCCGTCCGTCGAAGATCTGGGAGATCGTCCGCGAGATGCTGACGAGCTGGGACATGATGAAGCGCCGCCTGCGCGAAGGCGTCGAGTTCTTCCGCTTCCTGCGCGCGCACGAGGCCTGATTCGTGGCGACGCAGCGGGCGGCGCGGGCGCTGATCTTCACCGCGGACGACTTCGGGCTGCATCCGCGCGTCAACGCGGCGGTCGAGCGCGCGCATCGCGACGGCGTGCTGAACGCCGCGAGCCTGATGGTCGGTGCGCCCGCGGCGCAGGATGCGATCGAACGCGCGCGGCGCCTGCCGTCGCTCGCGGTCGGCCTGCATCTCGTCCTCGCGGACGGGCCGGCCACGCTGCCCGCGCATGACATACCCGCGCTGGTCGGCCGCGACGGGCGCTTCGGCGATGCGATGGCGAAGGATGGCTGCCGCTTCTTCTTCCTGCCGCACGTGCGTGCGCAGCTGCGCCGCGAGATCCGCGCGCAGTTCGACGCGTTCGCGGCGAGCGGCCTGCCGCTCGACCACGTGAACGCGCACAAGCATTTCCACCTGCATCCGACCGTGCTGTCGATGATCATCGAGATCGGTCGCGACTACGGGCTGCGTGCGGTGCGGCTGCCGTACGAAACGCGTGCGCCCGAGCTGCTCAAGCCGTGGATCGCGCTGGTGCGCGCCCGGCTCGACCGTGCGGGGCTCGCGCACAACGACTACGTGGTCGGGATCGAGCATACGGGCGCGATGGACGAGGCCGTGCTGCTCGACGCGCTCGCGGCGCTGCCGCCCGGGGTCGGCGAGATCTACTGTCATCCGGCGGAAGCCGGCGACGGGCCGATCACGCCGACGATGGCCGCTTACCGGCCGGTCGACGAACTCGACGCGCTGCTGTCGCCGCGCGTCGCGGCCGCGCTGAAGGCCGCGGGCGTCGCGACCGGCGGTTTTGCCGACGTGTTCGGCCAGCCCGCGGCGCGGCGCGGCACGCGCGCATCGCGCGAAGCGGGGGCGCAGCCGTCATGACCAAGTGGATCAAATGGCTCGGCTGGCCGATCGGCATCGGGATCCTGCTCGCGCTCGGGCTGCACGAAGGCATTGGCGACGTGACGCGGATGCTCGAGCGCGCCGGCTTCGCGCTGCTGTGGCTCGTGCCGTTCCATGCGCTGCCGCTGCTGCTCGACGCGTACGCGTGGCACCAGCTGCTCGACCGGCGCGCGTCGCTGTCGTTCCTGTGGTGGGTCGCGACCGTACGCGAGGCGGTGAACCGGCTGCTGCCGGTCGTCGGGATCGGCGGCGAGCTGGTCGGGATCCGGATGGCGCGCTGGCAGGTGCCCGACGCGAGCCGCGTGACCGCGTCGGTGATCGTCGAGGTGCTGGTGACGATCGTCGTCCAGTATGCGTTCGCCGCGCTCGGCCTCGTGCTGCTGCTCGCGACGACGCACGACATGGGCGGCGGCACGATCGGCCTCGCGCTGCTGCTGACCCTGCCGCTGCCGGTGCTCGGCGTCGTGCTGATGCGGCGCGGCGGGATCTTCCACGCGATCGAGCGGTTCGCGGGGCGTCTGCTCGGCGATTCGCACCGGTTGCTGCAGGGCGTCGACGGCCGCCGCCTCGACGGCGACATCGACGCGCTGATGTCGCGCACGCCGCTGCTGTTCAGTGCGTTCTTCTGGCAGCTGTCCGGCTACGTGCTCGGCGCGCTCGAAATCTACTGGGCGCTCGCGCTGCTCGGTCATCCGGTCTCGATCGGCGGCGCGATCGCGATCGAGGCGATGACGCAGGCCGTGCGGCATGCGGCGTTCATGGTGCCGGGCGGTCTCGGCGTGCAGGAGGCGACCGTCGTGCTGCTCGCGCAGATGTTCGGCGTCGATCGCGAGACGGCGCTGTCGCTCGCGCTGGTCAAGCGCGGCCGCGAGGTGCTGTTCGGCTGTCTCGCGCTCGGGTCGTGGCAACTGGCCGAGCTGGTGCGCACGCGCCGCCGGATCAAGGCGGTGCCGGCCGGGCCGCGCGCCCCGCAGGCGGGCCGCGAGGCCGAGGTGCAAACCGAAACGACGCATTGATCACGAGACGGGCCGCGCGGTCCGTCTCGCGCTTTTGGCGTTGCGCAGGTATCCTTGCCGCGTGTTTTTCTCCACGCGCATTTCCTCCGATGATTTTCCGTTTCCGGCTGCTTCCCGTCACGATGCTGGCCGCCGCGCTGGCGCTGACCGGCTGCGACGACAAGCAAGGCAATCTCGACGTGCAACGTATCAGGGACTTCTTCAACGCGATCAAGCCGGCGCCGCTGCTGCTCAAGGGGCTGAAGGCCGGCGTCTCGACCGAAGCCGACGTGCGCGCCACGATGGGCAAGCCCGAGACCGAGCGCGCGTTCACCGACGGCTCGAAGCGCCTCGAATACCCGCGCGGCCCGATGGGCAACCAGACCTGGTTCGTCGACCTCGACCCGGGCGGGTACTACACGGGCGCGACGCAGGTGCTGACCGCCGAGAACTTCGCGAAGGTGCGCCCGGGGATGACCGAGGACGAGGTGCGGCGCCTGCTCGGCAAGCCCGGCGACGTCGCGCAGTACCCGCTGAAGCCCGAGACCGTATGGAGCTGGCGCTGGCTCGAGGACGGCGTCAACACCGACGCGTTCTTCAACGTCCATTTCGGCCCGGACGGGCTTGTCTATACGACTTCGCGCTCCGACATCCTGAAAGGGCGGTGAGACCGCCTGCGGCGCTATATCGAAAAAGCGACCGGAAAATTGCAAAAAGTCCGCTTCCCTGCGTGTCATCCGACTGTCAGGAAGCGGCTTTTTTCCTTTTGAAACAGCGCGGTAGGCCGTGCCTGCAAATGGTGGGGCGAATTGCTGCGACGCAGCAATCACACGCACGGTGATTTGAGGCAAACAATTTCGCTTGCGACTATCCGCGTCAGCCCGGCGCCGGACAGTGATGCGCGCCGGTGTTCACATCAACACTGGAGACGCGCGTGTTCCTTTACGGCTTTGGTCCTGTCCTCTGGGCCGGCACCGTGCAGACCATCGAGCTGTCGGTGCTGTCGCTCGCCGCTGCGGTGGCGCTGGGGCTGATCGGCGCGGTGGCGAAGCTGTCGCACAACCGGGTGCTGCGAGCGGTCGCGACCGGTTATACGACGCTGATCCGCTCGGTGCCCGATCTCGTCCTGATGCTGCTGTTGTTCTACAGCATCCAGATCTGGCTGAACCAGTTCACCGACCTCGTCGGCTGGGACCAGATCGACATCGACCCGTTCGTCGCCGGCGTGCTGACGCTCGGCTTCATCTACGGCGCGTACTTCACCGAGACGTTCCGCGGTGCGTTCCTGTCGGTGCCGCGCGGCCAGCTCGAGGCCGGCTCGGCGTACGGGATGAGCGGGCTGCGCGTGTTCGTGCGGATCATGTTTCCGCAGATGATGCGCTTCGCGCTGCCGGGCATCGGCAACAACTGGCAGGTGCTTGTGAAGGCGACCGCGCTGGTGTCGATCATCGGCCTCGCCGACGTCGTGAAGGCGGCGCAGGACGCCGGCAAGAGCACGTTCAACATGTTCTTCTTCATCCTCGTTGCGGCGCTGATCTACCTCGCGATCACGACCGTTTCCAACCTCGTGCTGATCCAGCTCGAGAAACGTTATTCCACGGGCGTGCGCCACGCAGAACTATGATCGAGATCCTCCAGGAATTCGGCCAGGCGTTCCTTTACTGGGACGGCCAGCGCCTCTCCGGCCTTGCGGTGACGCTGTGGCTGCTCGTCGCGTCGATTTCGCTCGGCTTCGTGTGCGCGGTGCCGCTCGCGGTTGCACGCGTGTCGAAGAAGAAGTGGCTGTCGATGCCGGTGCGGTTCTACACGTACGTGTTCCGCGGCACGCCGCTCTACGTGCAGCTGCTGTTGCTGTACACGGGCATGTACAGCCTCGAGTTCGTGCGCTCGCACTCGCTGCTCGACGCGTTCTTCCGCAGCGGCTTCAACTGCGCGATCCTCGCGTTCGCGCTGAACACCTGCGCGTACACGACCGAGATCTTCGCGGGTGCGATTCGTGCGATTCCGCACGGCGAGGTCGAGGCGGCGCGTGCCTACGGGATGTCGCCGTTCACGATGTACCGCCGGGTGATCCTGCCGTCGGCGCTGCGCCGTGCGTTGCCGCTGTACAGCAACGAGGTGATCCTGATGCTGCACGCGACCACCGTTGCGTTCACGGCGACCGTGCCCGACATCCTGAAGGTCGCGCGTGACGCCAATTCGGCGACCTACATGGCGTTCCAGTCGTTCGGGATCGCCGCACTGATCTATCTTGCGGTATCGTTCGCACTCGTCGCGGCATTTCGCCGGGCGGAGCGCCACTGGCTCGCGTATCTCGCGGCCGGCCGTCATTGATTTCATTCGAGGAGAGCCAGATGGCCGAGATCACTCAAACGAGCGCGTCCGCTTCCACCAAGCTTGCCGCGGTCGACATTCACAAGCGCTATGGCGACAACGAGGTGCTCAAGGGCGTGTCGCTGAACGCGAAGGCCGGCGACGTCATCAGCATCATCGGCGCCAGCGGTTCGGGCAAGAGCACGTTCCTGCGCTGCATCAATTTTCTCGAGCGGCCGAATGCGGGGCAGATCGTCGTCGACGGCGAGGCCGTGCGCACCAGGACCGACCGCGCCGGTGCACTCGAGGTGGCCGATCACAAGCAGTTGCAGCGCATCCGCACCAAGCTCGCGATGGTGTTCCAGCACTTCAACCTCTGGGCGCACATGAACGTGCTCGAGAACGTGATGGAAGCGCCGGTGCACGTGCTCGGCATTTCGAAGAAGGAAGCCGAGGAGCGTGCGCGCGAGTACCTGGAGAAGGTCGGTTTGCCGCCGCGCGTCGAGAAGCAGTATCCGTCGCATCTGTCGGGTGGCCAGCAGCAGCGTGTCGCGATCGCGCGGGCGCTGGCGATGCATCCGGACGTGATGCTGTTCGACGAGCCGACGTCGGCGCTCGACCCGGAGCTCGTCGGTGAGGTGCTGAAGGTGATGCAGAAGCTGGCCGAGGAGGGCCGCACGATGATCGTCGTCACGCACGAGATGGGTTTCGCGCGCAACGTGTCGAATCATGTGATGTTCCTGCATCAGGGGCGGACCGAGGAAGAGGGTGATCCGAAGGAGGTGCTGGTGCGTCCGCAGAGCGAGCGTCTGAAGCAGTTCCTGTCGGGCAGTCTCAAGTAACGCGCAGGGCGTTTCATACGTGGTACCGGTGTCTCGTCCCGCAGGCGCCACCCGCACGACGCAGGTGGCGATCGTTGCATTGCCGCCCGTGTCGATGTCGGGTGTGGGTCCGATCGTCGATGCGTTGCATCTCGCGAACGAGATCGACGGGCGCTTGCTGTATCGCTGGCAGGTGTGTTCGTGGGACGGGCGGCCGGTGCCGCTCGCCGGCGGCGCGCAGTGGCATGCCGATGCGGCGTTCAACGATGCGATCGCGTGCGACTGGCTGATCGTCGTGTCGGAGCGGTTTCAGCAGTTTGCCGACTATCGGTTGTTTCTCGCGAGTCTCGCGCGGGTGGGGCAGCGCACGCCGGTCGTCACGGGGATTCACCACGGCGTGTGGTGGCTCGCGATGGCCGGGCAGCTTTCCGGATATCGCGTGAGCGTGAACTGGGAGACGTATCAGCAGTTCGCCGAACAGTTCGAGCGGTCGATCGTCACGCAGCAGATCTTCGAGATCGATCGCGATCGGGCGACCTGTGCGGGCGGGCAGGCGACCGTCGATTTCATGCTGGCCATGATCGGCCGGGAACACGGGGCGGATTTGGGTGAGCGCATTGCCGATGCGCTCGGGGCCGGCACGCTGCGCAGCGGCGAGGAGCGGCAGCGGATTCCTTTTGTGACCGCGCCCGGTGAGCGGCATCCTCGGCTGAACGATGCGTTGCTTTTGATGGAAGCCAATGTCGAGGATCCTTTGACGACCGATGAGATCGCCGGGCTCGTCGGCGTGTCGCGGCGGCAGCTGGAGCGGCTCTTTCGGCAGTATCTCGGGGCGATGCCCTCCAAGTATTACCTCAATCTCCGGTTGCTCAAGGCTCGCACGCAGTTGCAGCGGACCAGCAAGTCGGTCGTTCAGGTGAGCCTCGCCTGTGGGTTTTCTTCTGCTGCGCACTTTTCCAATGCGTACCGCGAAAGGTTCGGGGTCACGCCTCGGGAGGATCGGAGAGCCTGGCTCGAGAAGCAGACCGGCGGTGGGGGGGAGCCTCGCGGGGGCGCGCTTGTTGAGCGGGGTGGCAAGGATTGATTCTGTTTTTTGTGGTGCGCTTGCATTTGTCGTGAAGCACCTGTGATCGTGTCGGTCTATTAGCGTCGCCCCTGCGCGGGGCGGCGGTTACTTTTCTTTGTCTTGCCAAAGAAAAGTAACCAAAAGAAAGGCGCCCGGATAACGCATGACTTCCCCGTGCCATGGCCACCGGAGTGGCCCCCGCCTAAGTGTCCGCGCCAGTCGGGAACCCGGAGTGGTTCGAGCAATGGTTCTGACATCACTCCCTACGCAACAGAGCGGTATACCGCCCGCTAGCTCCATCCTCGCTATGCTCGGCTGCAAGGTTCTTCGGCCGCATTCATGCGCCCGCGCCACACATGGACACCCACTGATCAGTTCCCCAAATCAGTGAGGGGCCGCTGTAACACAACGACGATTTCAATTTATTGAATTCATGCGCCACCCGCCGCAATTGTGGAAGCCAATCAACCGACAGCTTTCAAAACGGGGCGTGTGGACCTGTCGACCGAGCGAAGCGAGGGCGGAGCTAGCGCGCGGTATACCACTCCGCGGGGTGGTGAGTGGTGTCAGAGCCATTGCTCGAACCACTCCGGGTTCCCGGCTGGCGCGGACACTTAGGCGAGGGCCACTTGGTGGACTACGGCACCGGGAAGTCATGCGTTATCCGGGCGCCTTTCTTTTGGTTACTTTTCTTTGGCAAGACAAAGAAAAGTAACCGCCGCCCCGCGCAGGGGCGACGCTAATAGACCGACACGATCACAGGTGCTTCACGATAACAGCGAGCGAACCGCAAAAAAACCGCAAAACACCAACCGAGCACAAAACGCCACCACCCCCGCCGGGGAGAGGCAAAATAAAGCGCCCTATCCGCTTCCGATAGAACCCGTCGCAATTCCGCAAGACGCTTGCGTCACCCTTACCTAAACTTGATCCTGTTGAACCCTCTTACGAAACCGAAAGGAACGACCATGACGACCTCGACCGTGACCCGCCAGACATTCGACGAAGTGATGGTGCCGGTATTCTCCCCCGCGCCGTTCGTGCCGGACCGTGCAGAGGGCTCGCGCGTGTGGGACACGGCCGGCCGCGAATACGTGGATTTCGCCTGCGGCATCGCCGTCACGTCGCTCGGCCACGGCCACCCGGAACTGCTGAAGGTCCTGGACGAACAAGGCCGCAAGCTCTGGCACATCGGCAACGGCTACACGAACGAGCCGGTGCTGCGCCTCGCGAAGCGCCTCGAAGCGCTGACCTTCGCCGACCGCGCGTTCTTCGCGAACTCGGGCGCGGAAGCGAACGAAGCCGCCCTCAAGCTCGCGCGCCGCGTCGCATTCGACCGCCACGGCGCCGACAAATACGAAATCGTGTCGTTCGTCCAGTCGTTCCACGGCCGCACGTTCTTCACGGTCAGCGTCGGCGGCCAGCCGAAATACTCGGAAGGCTTCGGCCCGGTGCCGGAAGGCATCAAGCACCTGCCGTTCAACGACATCGAAGCGGCCAAGGCCGCGATCGGCCCGCAAACCTGCGCGGTGATCGTCGAGCCGGTGCAGGGCGAAGGCGGCGTGATCCCGGCCGATCCGGCCTTCCTGAAGGCACTGCGCGAAGCGTGCGACGCCAACGACGCAGTGCTGATCTTCGACGAAGTGCAGACGGGCGTCGGCCGCACGGGCCAGTTCTACGCATACATGGACACGGGCGTCACGCCGGACATCCTCACGACCGCGAAGGCACTCGGCAACGGTTTCCCGATCGGCGCGATGCTGACGACGAACGAACTGGCCGCCCACTTCAAGGTCGGCGTGCACGGCACGACGTACGGCGGCAACCCGCTCGCGTCGGCGATCGCGGACAAGGTCGTCGAGCTGATCGGCGACCCGGCGCTGCTCGAAGGCGTGCGCGAACGCAGCGTGCGCCTGAAGGGCGCGCTGGAACGCATCAACGCACGCTTCGGCATCTTCAAGGACATCCGCGGCAAGGGCCTGCTGGTCGGCGCGGAACTCACCGCCGCATTCGACGGCCGCGCGAAGGACTTCGTCACCGCCGCCGCCGAGAACGGCCTGATCATGCTGATCGCGGGCCCGAACGTGCTGCGCTTCGTGCCGTCGCTCGTGATCCCGTTCGACCTGCTCGACGAAGGCGTGAAGCGCTTCGAGAAGGCAGTCGAGCAGGTGCTCGCGGCCCAGGAAGCCACCGCGCGCTGAGCGTCGCGCCCATCGCAGACAGGAACGACGATGCTATTTGTTCGCCCCGGCAAACTCACGGATCTCGATGCGCTCGCGCACATGGCGCGCACCGCGCAGCCGGTCCTGCACTCGCTGCCGCACGATCGCGCGGCGCTCGAAGCGCGTGTGGCGCTCTCCGAGGATTCGTTTCGCGCGGACGTCGACTTCGCCGGCGAGGAGTTCTATCTCTTCGTGCTCGAGGATTCGTCGACGGGCAAGCTGCTCGGCACGGCGAGCATCGTGGCCGCGGCCGGCTACTCGGAACCGTTCTACGCATTCCGCAACGATGCACTGATCCACGCGTCGCGCGAGCTGCACGTGAACCGCAAGATCCATGCGCTCACGATGTCGCACGAGCTGACCGGCAAGAGCCGGCTGGCGGGCTTCTACGTCGATCCGTCGCTGCGCGGCGACGCGGCCGCGCACCTGATCTCGCGTGCGCGGATGATGTACATCGCCGCGAACCGCCGCCGCTTCACGCCGGAAGTGTTCACGCTGCTGCTCGGCGTGAGCGACAGCACGGGCGCATCGCCGTTCTGGGAAGCGGTGGGCCGCAAGTTCTTCGGCCGCAACTTCACCGACGTCGACATCGCGTCGGGCGGCCGCAGCCGCACGTTCATCGCGGAAGTGATGCCGGCGTATCCGCTCTACGTGCCGCTGCTGCCGGAAGCCGCGCAGCGCGTGCTCGGCGAGCCGAACGAAACGGCGCTGCTCGCGTACGACATCCATCTCGAGGAAGGCTTCGAGCCGGACCGCTTCGTCGACATCTTCGACGCGGGCCCCGTGCTGACCGCGCAGGTCGACCGCACCGCATGCGTGAAGCACGGCGCGGAGCGCACGGTGCGCGAAGCCGCGCATCAGCAGGGCGACGTCGCGTACATGGTGTCGACCGGCAGCGGCGAATCGTTCCGCTGCGTGCTGGCCGACCTGCCGGGCGATACGGCCGACGCGCCGCTCGCCGGCGACGCGCGCGCGGCGCTCGATGTGAAGGAGGGTGATGTCGTGCGCTGCGTGCCGCTGCACCGCCGCGACGATGAAGACATGAAGGGAGACGCAGCATGATCGTCGTTCGGGTCGTACAAACGGGCGACGTCGACGCGCTCGTGTCGCTCGCGAAGGAAACCGGGCCGGGCCTGACCACGTTCAAGCCCGATCGCGACGCGCTCGCCGCGCGCATCGAACGCACGCGCCGCACGCTCGACGGCGAGGCCGCACCGGGCGAGGCCGGCTACTTCTTCGTGATGGAAGAATCGAAGACGGGCGACATCGCGGGCGTGTGCGGGATCGAGACGCAGGTCGGCCTCGAACAGCCGTTCTACAACTACCGCGTGAGCACGGTCGTGCACGCGAGCCAGGAGCTCGGCGTGTGGACGCGGATGTCCGCGCTCAACATCTCGCACGACCTGACGGGCTACGCGGAAGTGTGCTCGCTGTTCCTGAGCCCGCGTTACCGCACGGGCGGCGTCGGCGGCCTGCTGTCGCGCTCGCGCTTCATGTTCATCGCGCAGTTCCGCGAACGCTTCCCGGAACGCATCTGCGCGGAGCTGCGCGGCCACTTCGACGAGGATGGCACGTCGCCGTTCTGGCGCGCGGTCGGTTCGCACTTCTACCAGATCGATTTCAACGCGGCGGACTACCTCAGCTCGCACGGCCGCAAGTCGTTCCTCGCGGAACTGATGCCGCGCTATCCGGTGTACGTCGACCTGCTGCCGCAGGACGCGCAGGACGCGGTCGGCCTCACGCACCGCGACACGCTGCCGGCCCGCAAGATGCTCGAGGCCGAAGGGCTGCGCTACCAGAACCACGTCGACATCTTCGACGCGGGCCCGGTGCTCGAATGCCACATCAACGACCTGCGCACGGTGCGCGAGAGCGTCGTCGTGCCGGTCGCGATCGGTGTGCCCGATGCACGGGAAGATATGCCGAAGTCGCTCGTGTCGAACACGTCGCTGAACGATTTCCGCGTCGGCGTCGCGCCGGGCGTGGTCGCGAACGGGTCGTTCGTGCTGTCGGCCGACGATGCCGCCGCGCTCGACGTGAAGGCCGGCGATCCGGTCCGCGTGCTGCCGCTCAAAGTCAAACAGGGATAAACGAATCATGACGGAACTCTTCATCGACGGCGCCTGGGTCGCAGGCTCGGGCCCCGTCTTCGCTTCGCGCAACCCGGGCACCGACGCGATCGCATGGCAGGGCGAAAGCGCGTCGGCGGCCGACGTCGACCGCGCGGTCGCAAGCGCGCGCCGCGCGTTCGCCGGCTGGTCGGCGCTCGACTTCGAAGCGCGCTGCGAAATCGTCAAGCGCTTCGCCGCGCTGCTCACCGAACGCAAGGAAGCGATCGCGACCGCGATCGGCCGCGAGACCGGCAAGCCGCTGTGGGAAGCCCGCACCGAAGTCGCGGCGATGGCCGCGAAGGTCGGCATCTCGATCCAGGCCTACCAGGAACGCACCGGCGAGAAGCGCCAGGACATGGCCGACGGCGTCGCGGTGCTGCGCCATCGCCCGCACGGCGTCGTCGCGGTGTTCGGTCCGTACAACTTCCCCGGCCATTTGCCGAACGGTCATATCGTGCCGGCGCTGATCGCGGGCAACACGGTCGTGTTCAAGCCGTCGGAGCTCGCGCCGGGCGTTGCGCGCGCGACGGTCGAGGTGTGGCAGGAAGCCGGTCTGCCGGCCGGCGTGCTGAACCTCGTGCAGGGCGAGAAGGACACGGGCATCGCGCTCGCGAATCACCGGCAGATCGACGGGCTGTTCTTCACCGGCAGCTCGGATACCGGCACGCTGCTGCACAAGCAGTTCGGCGGCCGTCCGGAAATCGTGCTCGCGCTCGAGATGGGCGGCAACAACCCGCTCGTGATCGGCGAAGTCGAGGACGTCGACGCGGCCGTGCATCACACGATCCAGTCGGCGTTCCTGTCGGCCGGCCAGCGCTGCACGTGCGCACGCCGCATCTTCGTGCCGCAGGGCGCGTTCGGCGACCGCTTCCTCGCACGCTTCGCCGACGTCACGTCGAAGATCACGGCCGACGTGTTCGACGCCGATCCGCAGCCGTTCATGGGCGCGGTGATCTCGGCACGCGCGGCCGCCAAGCTCGTCGACGCGCAGTCGCGCCTGATCGAGCAGGGCGCGAAGCCGATCATCGCGATGACGCAGCGCGATCCGCGCCTGGGCTTCGTGAACGCGTCGATCATCGACGTAACCGGCGTGGCGAACCTGCCCGACGAGGAGCACTTCGGCCCGCTCGCGCAGATCGTCCGCTACGCGACGTTCGACGAAGCGATCGAGCGCGCGAACGACACGGCGTTCGGCCTGTCGGCCGGCCTGCTCGCCGATGACGCCAACGCATGGGACCACTTCCGCCGCACGATTCGTGCGGGGATCGTCAACTGGAACCGCCCGACCAACGGCGCATCGTCCGCCGCGCCGTTCGGCGGCACGGGCCGCTCGGGCAACCATCGGCCGAGCGCGTACTACGCGGCCGACTATTGCGCATATCCGATGGCGTCGGTGGAAAGCACCCAACTGACCTTGCCCGCGAGCCTGTCGCCGGGCCTGCATTTCTGATCGAGGGAACGACGATGAACGCACAAGAAGCCAATTTCGACGGACTCGTCGGCCCGACCCACAACTACGCCGGGCTGTCGTTCGGCAACGTGGCGTCGCTCAACAACGAGAAGTCGGCCGCGAATCCGAAGGCCGCCGCGAAGCAGGGGCTGCGCAAGATGAAGCAGCTCGCGGATCTCGGCTTCGCGCAAGGCGTGCTGCCGCCGCAGGAGCGCCCGTCGCTGCGCCTGCTGCGCGAGCTCGGCTTCTCCGGCAAGGACGCGGACGTGATCGCGAAGGCCGCGAAGCAGGCGCCCGAGCTGCTCGCCGCGGCGAGCTCGGCGTCGGCGATGTGGACCGCGAACGCGGCGACCGTCAGCCCGTCGGCCGACACGAGCGACGGCCGCGTGCACTTCACGCCGGCCAACCTGTGCAGCAAGCTGCATCGCGCGATCGAGCACGAAGCGACGCGCCGCACGCTGTCGACGCTGTTCGCCGATCCCGCGCACTTCGCGGTGCACGAGGCGCTGACGGGCACGCCGGCACTCGGCGACGAGGGCGCGGCCAACCACACGCGCTTTTGCGCCGAATACGGCCTGCCGGGCGTCGAGTTCTTCGTGTACGGCCGCGCGGAATACCGCCGCGGCGTGGAGCCGAAGCGCTTCCCGGCGCGCCAGACGTTCGAGGCGAGCCGCGCGGTCGCGCATCGCCACGGTCTCGCCGAAACGGCGACGGTCTATGCGCAGCAGGATCCGGACGTGATCGATGCAGGCGTGTTCCACAACGACGTGATCTCGGTCGGCAACCGCGACACGCTGTTCACGCACGAGCGCGCGTTCGTCAACAAGCAGGCGATCTACGACACGCTGACGGCCACGCTCGACGCGCGCGGCGCGCGGCTGAACGTGATCGAGGTGCCCGATGCGGCCGTGAGCGTGAACGATGCGGTCACGTCGTACCTGTTCAACAGCCAGCTGCTGTCGCGCGCCGACGGCTCGCAGGTGCTCGTCGTGCCGCAGGAATGCCGCGAGAACGCGAACGTCGCCGCTTATCTCGACCAGCTGGCGGCCGGCAACGGCCCGATCCGCGACGTGCTCGTGTTCGACCTGCGCGAAAGCATGAAGAACGGCGGCGGCCCGGCTTGCCTGCGCCTGCGCGTCGTGCTGAACGACGTCGAGCGTGCGGCCGTCACGTCGAACGTGTGGATCAACGACACGCTGTTCGCGTCGCTCGACGCATGGATCGAAAAGCACTACCGCGACCGTCTCGCACCGGAAGACCTCGCCGATCCGACGCTGCTCGACGAATCGCGCACGGCGCTCGACGAGCTCACGCAGATCCTGCGCGTCGGGTCGCTGTATGACTTCCAGCGCTGAGTCCCGCGTGCCGGCCGCCGCGCTGCTCGACGACTTCCTCGCGTTCACGCTCGCGGGCGACGCGCCGGCCGTGAAGGTCGGCACGTGCGCGAACGGTGCGGTGCGCTGGCAATGGCTCGGCGACGGGCTGCTCGCGCTCGAGCCGGCAGCGGATGAAGCGGGCGATGCGGCGCGTGCGAGCGTGCTCGTGTCGGCCGGCGTGCATGGCGACGAGACCGCGCCGATCGAGCTGCTGTCGATGCTCGTGCGCGATCTCGCGGCGGGCACGCTGCCGCTCGCGTGCCGCCTGCTCGTCGTGCTCGGCAACGTGCCGGCGATGCGCGCGGGCGCACGCTATCTCGACGACGACCTGAACCGCCTGTTCAGCGGCCGTCACGCACAAGTGCCCGCGAGCCGCGAAGCGCCGCGCGCGGTGCAGCTCGAAGCGGCGGCCGCTGCGTTCTTCGCGGCCGCGCCGGCAGGCAGCGCGCGCTGGCACGTCGACATGCACACGGCGATCCGCGCATCGGTGTTCGAACAGTTCGCGCTGCTGCCCCACACGGGCACGCCGCCTGCCCGCAAGATGGTCGAATGGCTCGGCGATGCGCGCATCGCGGCCGTGCTGCTGCATACCGCGAAGGGCAACACGTATTCGCATTACACGGCCGAGCACTGCGGCGCGCTCGCGTGCACGCTCGAACTCGGCAAGGTGCGGCCGTTCGGCCAGAACGACCTGTCGCGCTTCGCGCCGGCGGACCGTGCGGTGCGCAAGCTCGTGTCCGGTGCGCCGCGCGACGTCGACGCCGCGTTGCCGCGCGTGTTCACCGTGATCGACCAGATCACGAAGCAGAGCGATGCGCTCGAACTGTTCGTCGCGGCCGACGTCGCGAATTTCACCGCGTTCGCGCGCGGCACGGTACTCGCGCAGGACGGCGACTACCGCTACACGGTGCAGCACGACGAGGAGCGCATCGTGTTTCCGAATCCGACCGTGAAGCCGGGTTTGCGCGCGGGGCTGCTCGTGGTCGATACGACGCGCGAGACGCTGGCCGCACTCGTCTGATCCAAGGCCGATGGCGCGTGGCTGCGGGGGCCGCGGCCCGCGCATCGTCCGGCCGCATTTCCCTTTCTTGCGATCGACGCCCGCATGCCGCGCAGACGGCCCGTGCGTCGCGCTTGCGTATTTGCGACATCGTCTTGCAAGTTCGACGGTTCACCCGGCCGTCATCGTGCACGCAGCGCAGCATCGCGGGCAGGCGGCCGCTTTGCCGTGCCGGGCCGCGCGGATTGGTACAATCGCGGCCTTGCGGCTGTTGCGCCGCATCAAGGCGCGGCATCGGCATTGGCGTCGTCATCCGACCCTGCGATGATGCATGCGCCCGTAGTTCCGGAACATTCGAGTATCGAGGAGAACACCTGATGAAGTTGGATTGGCGTAAAGTGGCCGCGCACGCGGTAGTGGCGGCATCGGCCGTGGCGGCAGGCGGTGCGATGGCAGCGGATCTGAAGGAGATCCGGTTCGGCGTCGAGGCCTCGTACGCGCCGTTCGAATACAAGACGCCCGACGGCAAGCTGACCGGCTTCGACATCGACATCGGCAACGCGGTGTGCGCGAAGCTGAAGACGAAGTGCGTGTGGGTCGAGAACGACTTCGACGGCCTGATCCCCGCGCTGCAGGCGCGCAAGTTCGACGCGATCAACTCGGACATGACGATCACCGATCAGCGCAAGCACGCGATCGCGTTCACCGATCCGATCTACACGATCCCGAACCAGCTGATCGCGAAGCAGGGCAGCGGCCTGCAGCCGACCCCGCAAGCACTGAAGGGCAAGCGCGTCGGCGTGCTGCAGGGCACGATCCAGGAAGCGTACGCGAAGAAGAAGTGGGCGCCGGCCGGCGTCGAAGTCGTGCCGTACCAGACGCAGGACCTGGCCTACGCCGACCTGAAGTCGGGCCGTCTCGACGCGGCGTTCCAGGATTCGGAGGCGGGCTCGAAGGGCTTCCTGTCGAAGCCGCAAGGCCAGGGCTTCGGCTTCGCCGGCGGCACGGTCAGCGATGCCGAGATCCTCGGTTCGGGCGTCGGCTTCGGTCTGCGCAAGAACGACGCGGCGCTGAAGACCGCGCTCGATCAGGCGCTGAAGGAACTGAAGGCCGACGGCACGATCGACAACCTCGCGAAGAAGTACTTCAGCGTGCCGGTCACGCTCAAGTAAGCGTTTCGATCCGTCGTACCTGCAGCCGGCCGCTTTTGCGGCCGGTTTGCTTTTGGGGCGCCGCCCGCATCGCGCCGATTACGCGGGAAAGAACCGCCCCAGTTCGCGCGCGAGTTCGTTGAGCACGCTCATCTCCTGCTGGGTGATCTTGCGCGCCGGCTGCGCGCCGGCCCAGTCGCCGTACAGCAGGCCGACCGTTTTCGCGCCGACGCGCACCGGCAGCAGCACGAACGCGCGCGTGTCCGGAAGCGCGTCGAGATACCACGCGGGCAGGCGCTTCACCATCTTTGGGTCCTGCGCCTGCTCGATGAAGATGCCGACCGAGTTCGTGATCGCGAGATGGAACACGTCCGGCTCGAAGCGCTCGTCGAAGCACAGCCGGTCGAGCGCCGCATCGACGCCCGGGCCGAAGCCGAGACGCGCGGCGAACGCGCCGTCTTCCCGGCGCACGAACATCACGGTGCGCGTGAACGCGAGGCCCGCGAGCAGGCTTTCCGACGCGAGCGCGAGCACCGGCGTCAGCACGTGCTCGGACGGCAGCGCGCGCAGGTCCGCGAGACCGGCCTCGAGGCACGCCTCGGGATCGGGCTGCGCCCGCGCGATCGCGTCGGCGTTCGCGCGCAGCTCGACGATCTCGCGCATCACGGTGTCGCTCGCTTCCTCGGATGCGAGCCGGTCGGCGATCGCCACCAGCGCGTCGGCGTCGATGTCCAGCTCCTGGCCGTAGTGCTGCGCGAGCAGCGCGATGTGCGCGTCGCGCTGCGGGCCCACGGGCATCGCGAGCGCACCGGCGACATCGGTCGAGCAGCGGCTCACCGCGCGCAGCCAGCGTACGCGGCCGGGGCTGTCGTCGGCGCACGCGTCGCGGGAGCGCTGGCGGTCGTCGTCGGCGTCGTCCTCGTCCTCGTCCTCGTCGAGGCTCGCGGCATGCGCGGTACGGCCGTCGTCGGCCATCCCGGCGCGGATCACGTCGGGCAGCCGCCAGCTCGCGGCGGCCTCGAGACCGATCTCGTCGAAGCCGACGCCGAGCACGTCGATGCACGCGGCCGCATCGTCGCCGTCCAGCTCGGCGGCGCGACGGCGGATCCGGTCCCATTCGCTGTCGAGATAGCAGACCACCAGCAGCTTGCCGACCTGGCGCATCAGCGTGCAGACGACGGCTTCCTCGCCGCCGCGCAGTTCCGCATGCTCGGTGAGCTTGCGGGCGACGCAGCCGGACAGCAGCGCGCGGTTCAACTCGAGCTTCGCGTCGATGCGGCGCGGCGTGCTGTGGTGGAAGTGATCGACGAGCTTCAGCCCGACGACGAGATGGCCGACCGTGTCCATGCCGAGCACCATCAGCGCCCGCGTGACGGTCGTGATGTTGCCGCCGAACGCCATGTACATCGCGGAATTGGCGAGCCGCAGGACTTTCTGCGTGAGCGCGAAGTCCGACAGCACGACGCGCACGAGCGCGGTGAAGTCGAGGTCGTCGTTCTTCATCGCGGCCATCGTCGCGCGCAGCGACTCCGACAGCAGCGGGAAGTCGCCCCGTTCGTTCATCCGGGCCCACAGCTTGTCGAGCAGCGCCGTGCGGGGCAGGTGTGCGGTGATTGACATACGGATCTATCCGGTTCGCCGCGCGCGTCAGGCGGCGTGCAGGCGCAGCTGCTGCGCCTCGAAGCGCCGTGCGAGTTCCTCGGACGGCAGCGCCTGGCACACGAGCCAGCCCTGGATGTGGTTGCAGCCCATCTCGGTCAGCAGTTCGCGCTGCGCCTCGGTCTCGACGCCTTCCGCGACGAGCTCGAGATCGAGCGTCTGCGCGAGGCCGACCACCGCCGACACGATCGCGCGGTCGTTGCGCGACGTCAGCAGGTTCTCGACGAAGCTGCGGTCGATCTTCAGCTTCGCGAGCGGGAAGCGCTGCAGGTAGGCGAGGCTCGAATAGCCAGTGCCGAAATCGTCGATCGCGAAGCGGATGCCGAGCTCGGTCAGCTCCTCGAGCAGCCCCTTTGCCTGCACCGGGTCGTGCATCAGCAGGCTTTCGGTGATTTCCAGCACGATGCGGCGCGGGTCGATGCCCGTCAGCGCGATCGCCTCGCGCACGCTCTGCGTGAAGCGCGGGTCGCGGAACTGCTGCGGCGACACGTTGACCGCCACGTACTGCAGCGCGAGCCCCTGGCGATCCCAGGCGACGAGCTGCATGCACGCGGCCTTGAGCACCCAGTTGCCGAGATAGTTGATCAGGCCGATCGATTCGGCGAGCGGAATGAAGGTCGCCGGCGGCACGAGGCCGTGCACCGGATGACGCCAGCGGATCAGCGCCTCGACGCCGTCCACCGCCCCCGACTGGCTGCGCGTGATCGGCTGGAAGTGGAGCGAGAACTCGCCGTTGCGCACGCCGTCGTACAGGTCGGCTTCGAGCTTGAGCCGCTCGGCGTCGGCCGGATCGTCGACCGGCGCGTGAAACGCGAGCGCGTTGCCGCCCGATGCCTTCGCCTGCGCGAGGGCGTGGTCGGCGCGGCGCAGCAGCGGGCTGTGGTGCTGCGCGCGATGGGACGCAGCCCGTTCGTCCGGGTACACGGCGATGCCGATGCTCGCGGACAGGTGGACGGTCTGCCCCTGGTACGCGTAAGGTTCGCGCACCGCGGCCTGCAGCCGGCGCGCGAGCGCGTCCGCGGCATTGCTCGCGTGTGCGCGGTCCGGTGCGGTGAGCACGACCGCGAACTTGTCGCTCGCGACACGCGCGAGCTGCTCGCCGGGCGCGACGAGCGCCTGCAGCCGCTGCGCGGTGTCGCGCAGCAGCGTGTCGCCGGCGTCGTAGCCGAGCGCGCGGTTGATGCGCTGGTAGTCGTCGAGGTCGAGCAGCAGCAGGGCGGCACAGGTGCCGCTTTCGTCGGCGGCCTGCTGGGCGCGCATCAGCGCCGGCACGAGTGCGGACAGGTTGCCGAGCCCCGTCATCGGGTCGTGGTGCATCTCGTAGGTCAGGCGGGCCTCGAGCGCACGCCAGGCCGACACGTCGAATGCCGCGATCGCGAAGCCGTCGACGCCGTGGTGGCGGCTCTTGAACGCGCGGACCTCGACGTCGAGCGGGTAGGTGAGCGACTTGACGATGCACATCGTCGCCTTCTCGACCTGGCCGGAGCGCGCGGCGCGTGCAAGCAGGCCTTCGAGCGTCGCGGTATCCTGTTCCGCGATCAGGTCGCGCAGCGTCAGCGTGTGCAGGTAGTCGCGGTGATAACCGATGAAGCGCAGGCTCGCATCGGACACGTACAGGAAACGCAGCTCGCGGTCGACATGGGCGAGGAAGTCCACCGTGCCGACCGTCTGTTCCAGCCAGTTGCGCACGGTGTCGTCGCGGCGCGGCGCGCCGGCGCGCGCAGGCATCAGCGCGCCGCCCGACCAGGCGAAGCGGCGCAGCGTATGCAAGGCATTGCGCCAGGAGCCCTTGCGTGGCGTCTGTTTCCTGTTGGCTTCCATGTGTCTCGCTGACGTGAAGGGCTGGAACTGGTTGTCCGGAAGGAATAACGGCAGGCTGCGCGAAATCTTTAACCGGGCGGCCGCGGCTGGCACGGCCGCCGGACCGGGGCGTGTGCAGCGGCGTTCGACAGGCGAACGTCGCTGCGGCCTACATCGAGGCTGACTTTATAAGAAATGAGGACGCAGATGAAGCGAAAACTATTGGTGGGCGCCGCAGCGGCGCTGCTGGTGGCCGGCCATGCGCGGGTCGCGCAGGCGGAACTGAAGCCGGGCGACGCGGCGCCCGGTTTCACGACGCAGGCGTCGCTGGGCGGCAAGACTTACACGTACTCGCTGGCCGATGCGCTGAAGCGCGGGCCGGTCGTGCTGTACTTCTACCCGGCCGCGTTCACGAAGGGCTGCACCATCGAGGCGCACGCGTTCGCGGATGCGGTCGATCGTTACAAGGCTTACGGCGCGACGGTGATCGGCGTATCCGCGGACAACATCGACACGCTGACGAAGTTCTCCGTGAGCGAGTGCCGCAGCAAGTTCCCGGTCGCGGCCGATCCGGACGCGAAGATCATCCGCGAATACGATGCGAAGCTGCCCGCGCTCGATCGCGCGAACCGCGTGTCCTACGTGATTTCGCCGGAAGGGAAGGTGTTGTACAACTATACGAGCCTGTCGCCCGACAAGCATGTCGAGAACACGCTCGGCGCGGTGAAGGCGTGGGCCGACGCGCATCCGAAGCCGTAAGCAGTTGCCCGCAGGCGGTCAGCCTGCCGTCAAGCGGCCCGCCTCGCGGGCCGCAGGCGCGATGAAATGCGCCGCCCCATGGCGGCGCGGGCAGGCCGCGCAAGCCGGGCAGGTGTTACGCGCGCAATGCCTGTTCGATCGGCACGCTGCCGCCGACGAAGCCGATGACCTTGCGCGAAATGCCGAGCTTGATCGCCTCGATCGCGGCCCACGCGACATCCTGGCGCGACACCGGCGGTGCCGCGTCGAGCGGCTCCTCGGTCAGCGCGATCTTGCCGACGCCCGGGCGGTCCGCGAGCGGGCCGGGGCGCAGGATCACGTAATCGATGCCCGACGCGATCACGCGGTCGTCACCTTCGCGCTTCATCTGCGAGTAGTGGCGCAGCGCGTCGCCGCTGCGCTCCGGCCAGTACGCGGTCAGCGAACTGATCACGACCAGCTTCTGCACGTTGTAGGCGAGCGCATGCTCGGCCGTGCGCGCGACCGCGTCGCGGTCGATCTGCTCCTCTTCGGCGGCGCCTTCCGATTCCGCCGAGCCGGCCGCGTAGATCACGTGCGTGATGCCCTGGAACGCGTGCGAGAAATCGCCCGTCAGATCGGCCTCGACGACCTTCGCGCCCGGCAGCGCATAGCCGTGCCGGCGCACCAGCGCAGTCACCTCGAATTCCGGCTGTTCGAGCAGCAGATCCGCGCAGGCCCGGCCGGTGCGGCCGGTCGCGCCAATCAGCAATACCTTCGTCGTCATGAAACCGCTCCTTGCTCGATGCGTCATCCTTCCAGATAGGGACGGACGACCGATACTCAAGTGTATGTCGATCGGGGCGGCGGCGCTCGGGTAATTGGGGCTGTACCGCACCGAAACAGCTGGCGCGGCGCCCCGTCTCCGCGCGCTCGCGCGCACGGATCGCGGAATCGCCCCGCCGACCGGCTATCATGTGCGCGATGCATTTTTCGCCGCCAGGCAATACAACGCGGCGGCCAACCGGTTGGAGTACACATGGCATTACCCCTGGACAACGTCAGCATGGCCGTGTTCTGCGACTTCGAGAACGTCGCGCTCGGCGTACGCGACGCGAAGTACGAGAAGTTCGACATCAAGCCCGTGCTGGAGCGGCTGCTGCTGAAGGGCAGCATCGTCGTGAAGAAGGCGTATTGCGACTGGGAGCGCTACAAGGGCTTCAAGGCCTCGATGCACGAGGCGAGCTTCGAGCTGATCGAGATTCCGCACGTGCGCCAGTCGGGCAAGAATTCGGCCGACATCCGGCTCGTCGTGGACGCGCTCGATCTCTGCTACACGAAGTCGCACGTCGATACGTTCGTGATCATCAGCGGCGACTCGGATTTCTCGCCGCTCGTGTCGAAGCTGCGCGAGAACGCGAAGAAGGTGATCGGGGTCGGCGTGAAGAAGTCGACGTCGGACCTGCTGGTCGCGAACTGCGACGAGTTCATCTTCTACGACGATCTGGTGCGCGAGCAGCAGCGCGCGCTGGCGAAGCGCGAACAGCAGCGCACCGGCAACGGCGGCGCGAAGCGCGCCGACGAGCCGTCGCGCAAGCCGGAACTGGAAGTGCGCCGCAGCGAGGCGATCGCGCTCGCGGTCGAGACGTTCGATGCGCTGGCGTCGGAGCGCGACGACGTCGGCAAGATCTGGGCGTCGGTGCTCAAGAGCGCGATCAAGCGCCGCAAGCCGGACTTCAACGAGTCGTATTACGGTTTCCGCGCGTTCGGCAACCTGCTCGACGAAGCGCAGGCGCGCGGCCTGCTCGAGGTGGGACGCGACGACAAGTCCGGCGCGTTCGTGTCGCGGCCGCGCCAGTCCGCGGCGGCGGCCGAGCCGGTGGCGGTGGCGCGCGATACGGGCGGCGCGCAGCACGGTCACGGCGGGCGCCACGGGGAAGCCGCAACGGCCGAGCGCGAGCCGCGGCGCCGCGGGCAGCAGGCGGAAGCGGCGGTCGGCGAAAGCGTGCGGGCCGATGCGGACGAGGCGGACGTCGTCGACGTCGTGAACGAAGCGGCACGCGTGCCGGCCGCGACGGCCGACGCGAATGAGGCGGCCGACACGCACGGTGACGCAAAGGACGGCCGCAAGCGCGCGCGCAAGACCGCAGCGAAGAAGGCCGGCGCGAAAAAGGCCGGCGTGAAGCAGGCCGGCGATGCGAAGGGTGCCGGCCGTCACACGGCGGCGAATCCGGACGAGGCCGCGCACGGCGGTGCGAAGCACGGTGGCGACAAGCATGCGGAAGGCAAGCACACCGAAGGCAAGCAGGCAGTAGCGACGCATCGCGACGCGGACCACGGTGAGGACCGGCACGTCGCGGCGCAGCACGCGGCGCCGACGGCCGGCGAGTACGGTGCCTCGGCGGCTGCCGCGCAGCCGTCGCACGAAGCTGCACCGGCCGCCGAATCGACCGTTGAAGCGACCGCCGACGCAGCAGCTGGCGCCAAGCCGAAGAAGCCGGCCCGCAAGACGGCGACCCGCGCGCGCCGTCCGCGCAAGACGGCTGCCGCCGCCGAGTAACGTAGTCAGCGGGCGTCAGAGGGCGTCCGGGCGGGACGGCGTCCGACCGAGGGCGCTGCCCGTGCCGCCGCGTCGGCCGGTGCAACACCGGCCGACGCGCTTCGTTACCCGTTCAGCACGTACGGCCGCGTCATCACCTCGAGGAAGTGGCCGTCCGGATCGTCGAAATACACACCACGACCGCCGTCATGGCGGTAGATCTCACCGGGCTGCCGCTTCGCCGGATCGGCCCAGTGCGGCAGGCCGCGCGCGCGAATGCGCGCGAACACGCGATCGAAGCCGGCCTCGTCGGTCAGGAACGCGTAGTGCTGGGCCGTGATCTCTCCCTCTTTTTCATAAAAATCGAGCGACACGCCGTTGTCGAGCTGGACGACCAGCATCGCGCCGAACGGCGTCGGCGCCGGCAGTTCCAGAAGCTCGGTGAGGAAGCGGCTCGATGCGTGCTTGTCGCGGCACCAGACGATCGTATGGTTCAGCTGGACGTTCATGGCGGATCCCCGGGACGGGGCGCGAGGGTGGGCATGGACACACGATAGCCGATCGCCGCCGGCGTGCAAGCCTGTCAAGCGGCCGCGTGGCGCGGCCGCTTGCTCGTGATCCGCTTACTCCCCGGCCACCGCCGGTCCGCCCGAATTGCCGCGGCGGTTGCGGCGCTTTTCGCCCCACACGCGGAACCGGTCCATGTACAGATAGACGACCGGCGTCGTATAGAGCGTCAGCACCTGCGACATGATCAGGCCGCCCGCGATCGCGATCCCGAGCGGCGCGCGCAGCTCGGCGCCGTCGCCGTGGCCGAACGCGAGCGGCAGCGCGCCGAGGAGTGCCGCCATCGTGGTCATCATGATCGGCCGGAAGCGCAGCAGGCACGCCTCGTGGATCGCATCGAACGACGATTTGTTGCCGTTGCGCGTCTGGTCGATCGCGAAGTCGACCATCATGATCGCGTTCTTCTTCACGATACCGATCAGCAGGATCACGCCGATCAGCGCAATGATGCTGAACTCGGTCTTGAACAGCAGCAGCGCGAGCAGGGCGCCGACGCCGGCCGACGGCAGCGTCGACAGGATCGTGATCGGGTGGATGTAACTCTCGTACAGGATCCCGAGCACGATGTAGACGGCCAGCAGCGCCGCGAGAATCAGGATCGGCTGGTTGTTCAGCGATTGCTGGAACGCCTGCGCGGTGCCCTGGAAGCTGCCGACGATCGTTGGCGGCACGCCGATCTGCGCCATCGTCTGGTAGATCACCTGGGTCGCCTGCGACAGCGACACGCCCGGCGGCAGGTTGAACGAGATCGTCGTCGCGACGAACAGCCCCTGGTGGTTGACCGACAGCGGTGTCGTGCTCGGGCCGAAGGTCGCGATCGCGGACAGCGGAATCATCGTCGACTTCGACGTCGACACCGCCGCGCCCGACGACGCGCTCGACTTGCCGCTCGACGCGATCGAGTTCAGCGCCTGGTTGCGCGCGGAATCGGACGCGATCGCCGCGGCGCTCGTCGCGGCCGTGCCGGCGCTCGACGTGCCGGCCGAGGTCGCGACGAAGGTGCCGGCCGCGGCGTTGGTGGTCTGCGAGCCGTTCGCGCTGCCGCCCGACTTGCTGATCCACACCTGGTTCAGCATCTCGGGGCTCTGCCAGTATTTCGGCGCGATTTCCATCACGACGTGGTACTGGTTCAGCGGGTTGTAGATCGTCGAGACCTGGCGCTGGCCGAACGCGTCGTACAGCGTGTTGTCGATCTGCGCGGGCTTGATGCCGAGCCGTGCGGCGCTCGCGCGGTCGATCGTCACCATCGCCTCGAGGCCGCCTTGCTGCTGGTCGGAGTTCACGTCGGTCAGCTCGGCGCGCTTTTGCAGCGCCTCGGTCAGGAGCGGCGCCCACTTGTACAGCTCGGCGCTCGAATCGCCGAGCAGCGTGAACTGGTACTGCGCGCTGCTTTGCCGGCCGCCGACGCGGATGTCCTGCGCGGCCTGCAGGAACGTGCGCGCGCCCGCGACGTCCGACAGCGGCCTGCGCAGCTGCTGGATCACCTGGTCGGCCGACAGCTTGCGCTCGGTGCGGTCCTTCAGCGTGACGAACATGAAGCCCGAGTTGGTCTGGGTGCCGCCGGTGAAGCCCGCGACGCTCTTCACGTTCGGGTTCGCCTGCACGATCCGCATCATCTCGGCGAACTTCAGCTTCATCGCCTGGAACGAGGTCGACTGGTCGGCCTGGATGCCGCCGATCATCAGCCCGGTGTCCTGCTGCGGGAAGAAGCCCTTCGGCACGATGATGTACAGGTAGACGTTCAGCCCGATCGTCGCGAACAGGATCAGCAGCACCAGCAGCGGGCGGCGCAGCGCCCACGACAGCGAGCGCTCGTAGCCGCGCTGCATCCGCGTGAAGAAGCGCTCGAGGAAGCGGCCCAGGCGGCCTTCCTCCTGCACGTCGTGCGCTTCGCGCAGCAGCCGCGCGCACATCATCGGCGTGACGGTGAGCGACACCGCGAGCGACACGCCGATCGCGAGCGACAGCGTCAGCGCGAACTCGCGGAACAGGCGCCCGACGATACCGCCCATCAGCAGGATCGGCAGGAACACCGCGACGAGCGAGATGCTCATCGACAGCACCGTGAAGCCGACCTCGCGCGCGCCGTCGAACGCGGCCTGCAACCTCGGCTTGCCGTTCTCGATGTGGCGCGTGATGTTCTCGAGCACGACGATCGCATCGTCGACGACGAAGCCGGTCGCGACGATCAGCGCCATCAGCGACAGGTTGTCGATCGAGAAGCCGAGCAGGTACATCGCGCCGAACGTGCCGACGATCGAGATCGGCACCGCGACGCTCGGGATCAGCGTCGCGCGCCAGTTGCGCAGGAACAGGAACACGACCATCACGACCAGGCTGACCGCGATCAGCAGCGTGTGCTCGGTGTCCTTCAGCGACGCGCGGATCGTCGTCGAACGGTCGAGCACCGGCGTGACCGTGATGTCGGCCGGCAGCGACGCGGTGAGCTGCGGCAGCGCCGCGCGCACGCGGTCGATCGTCTCGATGATGTTCGCGCCGGGCGAGCGGTAGAGGATCACGAGCACCGCGCGCTTGCCGTTCGACAGACCGAGGTTGCGCAGGTCCTCGACGCCGTCCACGACCTCGGACAGGTCGGACAGCCGCACGGCCGCGCCGTTGCGGTAGGCCACGACCAGGTCGCTGTACTGCGACGCCTGCGACGCCTGGTCGTTCGTATAGAGCTGGAAGTGCTTCGGGCCGAATTCGATCGCGCCCTTCGGGCTGTTGGCGTTCGCGGACGCGAGCGCGGCCCGCACGTCCTCGAGGCCGATCCCGTAGTGGAACAGCGCATGCGGTTCGAGCTCGACGCGCACGGCCGGGTTCGCGGAGCCGCTCACCGACACCTGGCCGATCCCGTCGATCTGCGACAGCGACTGCTGCAGCACCGTCGATGCGGCGTCGTACAGTTTCGCGGGCGACGACGTTTCCGACGTGAGCGACACGATCATGATCGGCGAGTCGGCCGGGTTGACCTTGCGATACGTCGGGTTGCTCCTGAGCGACGCGGGCAGGTCGGCGCGCGCCGCGTTGATCGCGGCCTGCACGTCGCGCGCGGCGCCGTCGATGTCGCGGTTCAGCCCGAACTGCAGGATGATCCGCGCGTTGCCGACGGTGCTGGTCGACGTCATTTCGCTGACGTCGGCGATTGAGCCGAGGTGCCGCTCGAGCGGGCTCGTCACGCTGGTCGCGACTGTCTCGGGGCTCGCGCCGGGCAGCGACGCCTGCACCGAGATGGTCGGGAAGTCGACCTGCGGCAGCGGCGACACCGGCAGCCGGATGAACGCGAACAGGCCCGCGAGCGCGACGCCGAGCGCGAGCAGCGTCGTCGCGACGGGGCGGGTGATGAAGGGGCGCGACAGGTTCATGTCGGCACTCGCTGGGCCGCCGCGTGTTCCGACGGATGCGTTTTCGGGAGATGGGGGGGCTGCGCCCCCCCACGCGAACGAAGTGAGCGTGGGGGTCGTTTCATTTACGCATCCGTGCGCGTGCCGGCGGCCGGGCCGTGCCGCTCGAACCAGCCGCGCACGCGGCGCGCGAGGCTGTCGAAGCCGAGGTAGATCACCGGCGTCGTGAACAGCGTCAGCACCTGCGACACGATCAGGCCGCCCGCGATCGCGATCCCGAGCGGCTGGCGCAGCTCGGAGCCCGCACCCGCGCCGACGATCAGCGGCACCGCGCCGAGCAGCGCGGCGAGCGTCGTCATCAGGATCGGCCGGAAGCGCAGCAGGCACGCCTGGTAGATCGCCTCGCGCGGCGGCTTGCCTTCGACCCGCTCGGCTTCGAGCGCGAAGTCGATCATCATGATCGCGTTCTTCTTCACGATGCCGATCAGCAGCACGATCCCGATGATCCCGATGATGTCGAGGTCGTGCCCGGTGATCATCAGCGCAAGCAGCGCGCCGACGCCGGCCGACGGCAGCGTCGACAGGATCGTGATCGGATGGATGTAGCTCTCGTACAGCACGCCGAGCACGATGTACATCGTGACGACCGCCGCGAGGATCAGGAACAGCTGGTTCGACAGCGACGCCTGGAACGCGAGCGCGGCGCCCTGGAAGCGCGTCTGGAACGAGCCGGGCAGGCCGATGTCCTGCTCGGCGGCGCCGATCGCCTTCACGGCCTCGCCGAGCGACGCGCCCGGCGCGAGGTTGAACGAGATCGTCGTCGACGGGAACTGCGACAGGTGCGCGACGAGCAGCGGCGACGGCCGCTCGTGGAACGACGCGATCGACGACAGCGGCACCTGGCCGCCGCCCGCGGACGGCAGGTAGATGTCGCTCAGCGATTCGGCGTAATGCTGCTCCTTCGGCTCCGACTCGAGAATCACGCGATACTGGTTCGACTGCGTGAAGATGGTCGACACGATGCGCTGGCCGAACGCGTCGTACAGCGCGTTGTCGACGGTCGCCGGCGTGATGCCGAAGCGCGCGGCGCTCGCGCGGTCGATCTCGATGTAGACCGACTGGCCGTTGCTCTGCAGGTCGGTCGCGACGTCGGCGAGCGACGGCTCCTTCTGCAGCCGCGTGACGAGCTTCGGTACCCAGGTCGCGAACTCGTCCGGGTTCGGGCTCGTCAGCATGAACTGGTACTGCGTCGGGCTCACGGTCGAGTCGATCGTCAGGTCCTGCACCGACTGCATGAACAGCGAGATGCCGGTCACGTTCGCGACGCGCTGCTGCAGGTCGCGGATGATCTGCGCGGACGATTCGGAGCGGGCGTCGCGTGCCTTCAGGTTGATCAGCATCCGGCCGCTGTTCAGCGTGATGTTGCTGCCGTCGACGCCGATGAACGACGTGAGGCTCGCGACGTTCGGATCCTTCAGGATCTCGGCCGCGAGCGCCTGCTGGCGTTCGGCCATCGCGCCGTACGAGATCGACTGCGGCGCCTGCGTGATCGCCTGGATCACGCCGGTATCCTGCGCGGGGAAGAAGCCCTTCGGTATGAACACGTAGAGCAGGCCGGTCAGCACGAGCGTCAGCACCGCGACGACGAGCGTCGAGCGCTGGCGGTTCAGCACCCATTCGAGCGCGACCCCGTAGCGCGCGATCACCCGGTCGATCGCGCGGTGCACGCGCGCCTCGAAGCGGTGGCTCTCCGGCGGCGGCGAATGGCGCAGCAGCTTCGCGCACATCATCGGCACGAGCGTGAGCGACACGATCGCCGAGATCACGATCGTCACCGCGAGCGTGATCGCGAACTCGTGGAACAGCCGGCCGACCACGTCGCCCATGAACAGCAGCGGGATCAGCACCGCGATCAGCGACACCGTCAGCGAGATGATCGTGAAGCCGATCTGTCTCGAGCCCTTCAGCGCGGCCTCGAGGCCCGTGTCGCCTTCCTCGACGTAGCGCGCGATGTTCTCGATCATCACGATCGCGTCGTCGACGACGAAGCCGGTCGCGATGGTGAGCGCCATCAGCGACAGGTTGTTCAGCGAGAAGCCGGCCAGGTACATCACCGCGAGCGTGCCGATCAGCGACAGCGGCACCGACAGGCTCGGGATGATGGTCGCGTAGACGTTCGCGAGGAACAGGTACATCACCAGCACGACCAGCGCGACCGCGAGCAGCAGCTCGAACTGCACGTCGCGCACGGCGGCGCGGATCATCGTCGTGCGGTCGGTGACGATCTGCACGTCGAGCGCGGCGGGCAGCGTCTCCTGCAGCTTCGGCAGCTGCGCCTTGATCGCGTCGACGGTCGCGATCACGTTCGCGCCCGGCTGGCGCTGCACGTTCAGGATGATCGCGGGCTCCGCATTGACCCACGCGCCGAGCTTGGTGTTCTCGGAGCCGGCGACGATCTTCGCGACGTCGGTCAGCATCACCGGGCGGCCGCTCTTGTAGGCGACGACCGCGTCGTTGTATTGATCGGCGCTGGTGAGCTGATCGTTGGCATTGATCGTGTACGCGCGCGTCGGGCCGTCGAAGTTGCCCTTCGGCGTGTTCACGTTCAGGTTCGAGATCGTCGTGCGCAGGTCGTCGAGGTTCATCCCGTACTGCGCGAGCGCGGTCGGGTTCGCCTGGATCCGCACGGCCGGCCGGTTGCCGCCCGACAGGCTGACGAGGCCGACGCCCGCGATCTGCGAGATCTTCATCGCGAGACGCGTGTCGGTCAGGTCCTGCACCTGCGTGAGCGGCAGGGTCTTCGACGTGATCGCGAGGGTCAGCACCGGCGCGTCGGCCGGGTTGACCTTCGCGTAGATCGGCGGGGCCGGGAGGTCGGACGGCAGCAGGTTGCCGGCCGCGTTGATCGCGGCCTGCACTTCCTGTTCGGCGATGTCGAGCGGCAGGTCGAGCGAGAACTGCAGCGTGATCACCGACGCGCCGGCCGAGCTTTGCGACGACATCTGGTTCAGCGACGGCATCTGGCCGAACTGCCGCTCGAGCGGCGCGGTGACCGCCGACGTCATCACCTCCGGGCTCGCGCCCGGATAGAAGGTCTGGACCTGGATCGTCGGGTAGTCGACCTCGGGCAGGGCGGCGAGCGGCAGGAAGCGCAGCGCGACGAGGCCGGCCAGCATGATCGCCGCCATCAGGAGGGCGGTGCCGACCGGCCGGAGAATGAAGAGGCGGGATGGATTCATCGAGCGGCCCGCGCGTTACTGGGCCGCGGGGGCCGCTGCCTGCGACGCGCCGTGCTTGTGTCCGCCGCGGCGGACGGCCGCGCCCGATGCGCCGGACGCCGCGCCGGCGCCGTGCGCGCCCGACGCGCCTTTCGGCTTGTCGGCCGGGATCGTGATCTTTGCGCCTTCGCGCAGCCGGTCGGAGCCGTCGGTGACCACGCGCTCGCCGAGCGCGACGCCGCTGACGATGCTCGTGCGCTCGCCGTCGACCGGGCCGATCGTGACCTTGCGCACCGTCACCGTGTTGTCGGGCTTCACGATGTATACGAACTGGCCGATCGAGCCCGTCAGCACGGCGGCCGTCGGCACGATCGTCGCATCGCGCATCACGTCGACCAGCAGCCGCGCGTTCACGAACTGATTCGGGAACAGCAGCCCTTCCTTGTTATCGAAGGTCGCGCGCAGCTTGACCGTGCCGGTGCTGGTGTCGATCTGGTTGTCGAGCGTGGCGAGCGAACCCGTCTCGAGCGGCACCGTGTTGTTGCGGTTGTACGCGGTGACCGACAGTTTCCGGCCCGCGTTCACCTGCTTGACGATCTGCGGCAGGTTGTCTTCCGAGGTCGTGAAGATCACGCTCATCGGCTGCAGCTGCGTGATCACGACGATCCCGTTCGTGTCGCCCGGCGTCACGTAGTTGCCGGGGTCGACCTGGCGCAGGCCGACGCGGCCCGACACCGGCGCCGTGATGCGCGCGTACGCGAGGTTCAGCTTCGCGGAGTCGATCGCCGCCTGGTCGGTCTTCACCGTTCCTTCGTATTGCTTGACGAGCGACGCCTGGGTGTCGACCGTCTGCGACGCGATCGAATCCTGCGACAGCAGCGTCTGGTAGCGCTTCAGGTCGAGGCGGGCCGTCGCGAGCAGTGCCGAGTCGCGCGCGTGCGTGCCTTCGGCGTTCTCGAGCGCGACCTGGTACGGGCGCGGGTCGATCTGCGCGAGCAGGTCGCCCTTCCTGACGATCTGGCCTTCCTGGAACGCGACCGACTGCAGGTAGCCCGACAGCTGCGTCTTGACCGTCACGCTCGCGAGCGGCGTCACGGTGCCGAGCGCGGACAGCACGATCGGCATCTCGCCCTGCGTCGCGGTCGCGACCGATACGGGTTGCGGAACGTTCGCCATCGCGGCGGGGCCGCCGCGGCCGCGATGGCCGCCGCCTGCGCTCGCGCCGGAGGCCGCGCCGGCCGCCGCCTGCGCGTCGGCTTGCGAGCGGTTCCACGGGTGCCACCACAGCAGGCCGCCGATGACAACGACCGCGAGCGTCCCGATCACCAGCGTGCGGCGCGGCCGGCGCGCGGCGGGGGAGGCGGGATCCTTCGAAGGGGGCGTGGGCTTTTGTTGATTGTCCATCGGGTTCTGTCAGGAAGACGGCTCGGCAGGCCGGGAAACGGGCTCGAAACCGGGCTGGAAAACGGGCCTGGGCGGCGCAGGGGCATGCGGTGCCGGAAGGCCGGCTCGGTCCGGGCCCTTCCGGTCTGCGCGGAAAAAGAAAAGAGCGGTGCGCGCCGCGAATGCGGCGCGACGATGGGCATGATCCTACGTCCCGTCCCCGTTACAGTCCAGTCGCCTATCTTTCAACGGGTTACGGTCGTTACAGAACGCGACGGGGCGATGACGGATCGATTACACGGCGCTGCGCCGGGCCGGCGCGCCGCCGATCTCGCGGGTGATTTTCGCGATGCACTCGTGCAGCGCGGGCACCACGTGTTCCTGCAGCCATTCGGGCGGGCACTGACTGGATGCGCCGCCGCAGTTCACCGAATAGCGCTGGCCCGACGGGCCGACGAACCCGGCCGCGACCGCATTCAGCCCTTCGCGCCATTCGCCGATCGCGATCGCGTGGCCGGCGCGCATCGCGTCGTCGAGGCCGGGGGTCAGGCGCGCCGATACGTGCGGCCAGTCGTCGCCGGCCGTCGCGCGCAGCGCATCGAGCAGCGCGCGGCGCTCGTCGTCCTCCAGCGCCGCGAGATACGCGCGGCCGACCGCGGTGCGCGCGATGTCCATCCGCGAGCCGATCTCGAGGCGCGTGACGAGCACGGCCGAGCGCGGCCGGATCACGTCGATCGCGACCATGTCGAGCCGGTCGCGCACCGCGAGGTGCACCGACAGCGACGTGCGCTCGGCGAGTTCGATCATGAACGGCCGCGAGCGCGCGCGGATGTCGAAGTTGCGCAGGAAGCCGTGGCTCAGCTCCAGCACCGACGCGGTCAGCACGAAGCGCTCGCTGTCGGGCAGCTGGAACAGGAAGCCGGCGCTGACGAGCGTCGCCGTGATGCGCGACACGGTCGGCTTCGGGATGCCCGTCAATTCGGTCAGCTCGCGGTTGCTGACCGGGGCGTCGGCGGCCGCGATGCGGCGCAGCACGGCGAGGCCGCGCGCGAGCGCGGTGATCTCGTCCGGCGACGATTCGCGGTCTCGGGGCGCGGGAGGGGTTACAGATGTCGACACGAGGGATTCTCTCTATTTCCGAAACTCGATTTCAATTTTGTTGGTATTGTAGGATGATTGTCAAAAGATGCATGTTCCATGGGTGAATCGTTCATCCGATGCGATTTTACGGGTTCACCCTTGGTTTATTAGGAAAGTGCTCAAATGAGCCTTGCCGGAAAGTGAACAAACCGGTGCAAATACCGCTTGACTTGTCGGGCGGAAACGGAAAGAATGTCTCACGTTTTCGAAACATCGTTTCAGGAGTTTAACCGGCAACGGTGTTTCGCGCAGTCTCTCAGGTTCTAGCACGGCCCTCGGAATGGCTAGAACTTTTTTAGCGCCACGGTCTCCGTGGCGCTTTTTTTTGCCCGTCGTTCCCGTTGCAGCCCGGCAAGCCCGCCACCAGGGCCTGAATGCCGCGGTTGCGCCACAGCGAAGTCTACCGCGTCGCCAGCCATCCTTCCCCGGATCGCCGCGTCGTTCGGCGCCCGACCCTCGTTTCCGTCATTTCTATCATCGGCTGGCCGCGCCGCCGGCGTGCCCGCGCGGTGTGCGCCGATCGTGCGGCAAATGATGCTCCCCGTTCGCCGGGGACCCCCTATGCAAAAGTAGGAGGGTGACCCATCCCGGCCTTGCGCGCGCGTCCGCAGAATGCCGGTACGGGCCGTGAAAGCTTCGCGGCCCGCGTCTGCAGCAGAGCATGACGTCCAGCGCGTGTCGCTGGCGGACCCCTTGGATGGAGGTCATATGTTCAGTACCCGCGCGTGTTGCAGCAGTGTGGCGGCACTGTTGCTCCTGATGTGCGCCGTTCCCTCGTTTGCCCAAACGTTTCGCGTCCAATGTCCGTTCACCACGCCGTCCCATCCGACGGCGCTGCCGGCCGGCGGTGCGGAACCCGCCTACACCGGACCGTCCTTCACCGGGCCGAACTCCACGCCGACCGGTGTCGTCAACGGCGCCATCAAGTGTCAGCAGATCTCGGGCGGCGACGGGTACGCCACCATGGCCGACGGCACGCAGACGTACCTGTTTGCCTTCGGCCCGTTGTCCGGCATCGCCGATATCCAGGCCGGCCGCGCCGGTACGGAATTCGCGGCCGTGTTCAACACGGTCGGCGATCCGCGAACCGACACGACCTACAACGGCGCGGTCGGCCTCGTGCCCGACCCGGAATCGTCGCCGCCGGGCCAGTTGACCGGCCATGTGGATCCGCGCCCGATCATGGACATCGGCGTGATGAACGGCAACATGCCGGCGCCCGAGATGGCGATCGACGAGGACGACGAGTTCTTCCTGACGCTCACGAACGTCGGCATGATCATGCGCCCCGACCTGTTCGAGCAGCACACGGTGCACTTCCACGGCTATCCGAACGCGTCGTCGTTCTATGACGGCGTGCCGGATGCGTCGGTGGCGATCAACATCGGCGCCAGCTTCACCTATTACTATCTCGCGCCCGACGCCGGCACCTACTTCTGGCACTGCCACATCACGCCGCCGGAGCACCTCCAGATGGGGATGGTCGGCCAGATCTTCGTGCGGCCGCGCCAGAACCGGGTGCCGTCCGGCCAGTCGCTGTACGCGTCGCTGGTCGCGCAGCAAGGCGATCTTCGCACGCGCTGCGGCAACGACATTCTGTGCTCGACGCCGCTGCCGCCTTCGAACGGCGTGCTGCACGTGAATGACAAGAGCGGCAAGCCGACGCTCTACGCGTATAACGACGGCGACGGTTCGACTGCATACGACGTCGAGTATCCGGTGCAGATCCACGGCTTCGATCCGAACTTCCATTTCGTGGGGATGACGTTCAACCCGGAACCGTTCACCGACATGAAGGACAAGTACTTCATGCTGAACGGGCGCAGCTATCCGGACACGGTGACCCAGGGGCCGATGCAGACCCCGGTGGCCGACGGCACGGCCCATGTTTCCCAGCCGCTGCCGACCATCATCAATATCCCGGCCGGCGGCCGCGCGCTGCTCAGGATTTCCGATCTCGACGTCACCGAATTCCAGACGCTCGCGTCGCTGGGCGTGAGGATGCACGTGATCGGCGTCAACGCCCGGTTGCTGCGCGACATGGCCGGCAACGACATGACCTACTACACGAACTCGATCACGCTCGGCGGCGGCGAATCCATCGACGTGATTCTCGATGCGAGCGACACGACGAAGTACGCGCCGGGGTCGGTCTACTACCTCTACACGCCGAATCTCGATCACCTGTCGAACGACGCCGAGAACTTCGGGGGGCTGATGACGGAGGTCCGCATCTGCCCGGCCGCGCTCAACCCGGCTACGAAGTCCTGCATCTAGGAGAAATATCGTGGGCCACTTCACTCATGACATCCGGACCGCTATGTGCACGGGTGCCGGACGGCTCGTACGGCTCGCCGTGGCAATGCTTGCCGCATTGCTCTGCGGGCCGGTTCTGGCCGCCGCGCCGGGCATCACCGGCACGCATTTCGACCTGAGCGCGGAAGCGAGCCGCATCAGCCAGCCGGACGGCACGAGCGTCTATTCGTGGGGCTACGGCTGCCGCACGGCGCCGGCGGGATTCTCGCCGGCGGGCATCACGGGGGCGAACTGCCCGAGCATGCAGATTCCCGGGCCGACGCTGATCGTGCGGCAAGGCGACGTGATCACGGTGACGCTCACGAACAACCTGCCCGCGGCCGCGGGCAACACGTCGATCCTGTTTCAGGGGTTCCAGGTGTGCGCGGCGGCGCTCAATCCCGACGGCTCGTGTCCGGCCGCGCTCACCGGCGTGCCCGGGCTGCTCACGCGCGAGGCGTCGCACGGCAACACGGTCACCTACAGTTTCGTCGCGGCGACGCCCGGCACGCATGCCTACTACAGCGGTACACGGGGCGACCTGCAGATCGAGATGGGCCTCTATGGCGCGATCATCGTATTGCCGACCTCGGCGCCGGGCGTGCTGGCCGTGCCGGCCGGATGCCGCGCAGTCGCCGCGACGCTGCCCGACGGCCAGCCGGACTACCGCAACGCGGCGGCGGCATACAACCATGTTTCGGCCTGCTATGACCGTGAGTATCTTTTTCAGTTCTCCGAAATGGATCCGCGCATCCATACGCAGGCCGAGCAGGAGGCCGCGAAGACGTGCGCGCTGCCGACGGGCTGCATGACCGTCGAGACCGAGCCTTATCACCCCGCGTACTTCATGATCAACGGCCGTTCGATGCCGGACGACATGGATCCGAACTATGCGATGCAGTATCCGCATCAGCCCTACAACGGCAATCCGCACATGCACCCCGGCGAGCTGGTGCTGTTGCGGATCATCGGTACGGGCCGATGGCAGCATCCGTTCCACGAGCACGGCAACCACGTCCGCGTGCTCGCGCGCGACGGCAACCTGCTGCTTGCCCAGTCGGACGCGACCAAGGTCGCGGGCCCGCTGCTGTTCACCACGACCACGACGCCGGGCGAAACCCTGGACGGCATCTTCTACTGGACCGGCAAGGGGCTCAACTGGGACGTCTACGGGCACAAGCCCGGCGACGGCAGCGTCTGCATTCCCGATGCGAACGGCTACTACACCGCTGACCCGACGGCGCCGAACTACTACGAATGGTGCGCGGACCACAACAAGGCGCTCGAAGCGCATCCGTTCGGCAACGTCGGCAGCGGCGGACCGGTCACGCTGCCCGACTCGCACATCCTGACGAACGGTGCGTGGTATGGCGGCAGTCCCTATCTCGGACCGGATGCGACGATCCGCGCGACCTCGCCGACCGGCACGACGCCGCCGAGCGGCACGATCGCGAATCCGCCGGGAAGCGAAGCGGGCTTTGCATTCATGTGGCATTCGCACAATGAACGCGAGATCACCACGAACAACATCTTCCCGGGCGGAATGATGATGATGATGCTCGTCGATCCACAAGTCTTCGTGATCAACGAAGGCAACTAGAGGCGGGGAGAACGGAAATGCGATTCATCCAGTTCAAGGCGACGTTTCTCCGCCTGGCCAAGGCGAGCCTCGCCGCGTCGATGCTGCTGGCAGCGAGCGAGGCATCGCTCGCCCAGACCGTGAACCTGACGGCGAAGGCAGTGACTGCCACGATGCCCGACGGCGAGATCGTGCCGATGTGGGGCTACACGTGCTCGGCGGCCGCCGTGGCGCCGGCCACCTGTGCGGCGGCCAATCCCGGCGCCGGATCGGGCTGGTCGCCGGTGGTGATCACCGTGCCGTCCGGCGCGTCGCTGACGATCAACCTCACGAACAGTCTGCCGGCCTCCGTGCCGACGTCGCTCGTGATCGTCGGCCAGCTGGGCGGCGGTCTCGGCAAGACGGCGACGTCGACCCCGAGCCCCGTGCATCCGACCCAGACCTCGACGACCTGGCCGATCGCCGGCACCGGCAGCGGTGCGACGTTTACGCCGCCCGCGCAAGGGCCGCGGGTTCAGTCGTTCTCGACCGAAGTGGCGCACGGCGCGACGACGGCGTTGACGTGGAACAACCTGCGCCCCGGCACCTACCTGATCGAATCGGGCTCCCATCCGTCGATCCAGGGGCCGATGGGCCTTTACGGCGTGCTGGTGGTGAGCACGCCGCCGGCGTCCGCAACGTCGCGACCGGTCGCCTATCCGGGCGTGCCATACGATGCCGACATCCCGCTCGTGCTGAGCGAAATCGATCCGGTGCAGAACGCCGCGGTCGCCGCGGCCGTGGCGACGACCGGCTTCAGCGAAACCAAGGTATGGTCCGGCCTTTCCGGTGGCTGCGGGGATTCGCACTCCTCATCGTTCGGCACCTGCTATCCGCCGGCCGTGAACTACGATCCGCGTTATTACCTGATCAACGGCGTCGCTTTCGATCGTACGCATCCGGAGCGCTCGTCGTTCCCAGCAACGGCTTCCGTGTCGACCGGCCAGGTGCTCCTGCGCTTCGTCAACGCGGGCCTGCGGATGCACGTGCCGTCGGTGGTCGGCGCGCAAACCGGCACCCCGCAGGTCTCCGGCTTCGCGCTCGTCGCCGAGGACGGCAATCCGCTGCCCGGCAATCCGCGCGTGCAGTCGTCCGTGTTCATGGCGGCCGGCAAGACTTACGACGTGATGATGACCGCGCCGGGCCTGAATGCGCCCGCGCTGCCGGTGTTCGACCGGCAACTGAGCCTGTCCACCAACAACCAGCGCGACGGCGGCATGCAGGCGTATCTCAGCATCAACAACGGCGCGCTTCCGTCGGCTGGCGGAGGCGGCCAGAACGTCGTCGCCAATCCCGACAAGTACTTCCTCGTGGCGGGCAACACGCTGACCGTGGCGGACCCCGGGAAAGGGGTGATCGCCAATGACGTCGGCGTCTATGGCGTGCAGCTCGTGACCAAGCCGGCCAACGGCACGGTGACGCTGAACCCGGACGGCACGTTCAACTACGTGCCTAATGCCGGTGCAACGTCGGACAGCTTCGTGTATCAGGCGAACGGCAATCCCGCGGTCACCGCGACGGTGACGCTGGCTCCCTGCACGCAAGCCGCCGGCTGCCTGTCCGGGCCGCCGGTCGCTCACGACGACAGCTACACGAGCAACATCGCGTCGCGGCTGCAGATCGGCGCGCCGGGCGTGCTCGTCAACGACACGGACCCGAGCGGCCTGCCGCTCACCGCGGCAGTGGTGCCGGGCAGCGTCAGCGGCGGCACCGTCACGCTGAATGCGGACGGTTCGTTCTCCGTGACGCCGAGCGCGCCGCCCGTCGGCGCCGCGACCGCGGGCGTGACCTTCAAGTATACGGCGGTCAACTCGCAGAACACGGCGAGCGCCGCCGCGAACGTTGCCGTCACGTTCAAGGGCGGCAGCGGGCTCGCCGTGAAGGTGCTGGACGGGCCGAGCACGGCACCGGGCAAGACGCCCGTGCAGCTCACCGACTACCGCTGGATCATCGAGGAAGACCGCACGTTCCAGATCGACCCGGCCTGCCAGGTGAACACGACGCCGCGCCCCGCGAACTGTCCGCCGCTGCCGGTGCCGAGTCTCGGCACCAGCTTCCATACGAGCTACATGCCGGTGGTCGCGGCGGGTTGCGTCGGCACGGTGGCGTGCGAGTCGGGGCAGACGGTGTTCGATCCTGCCACCAACACGCACGTGCCCACGGTATGCGATATCGGCAACGGTGCGTGCCGCACGAACGCCGCGCAACAGGTGGCGGTCGACCCGAGCCAGGTGTCGCTCGATCCGACCAAGCACTACTACATCTCGATCCTGCCGGGCGACGCGGGCAACAGCTTCTCGAATGGCGCAGGCGCCCCGCAGCCCGTCGATCCGGACAAGCCCGACGGACCGAAGCGTCAGTTCGACATCTCGAAGGATTGCCCGTCGGGCCCCGGCGGCGCGGATTTCGCGCCGGGCACGGGCACCTGCGGTCATACGATGGGCGGCGCGCCGATCGCGCCGGCCCAGAAGAGCGTCAACGTGCTCGTGCAGGAGACGCCATTGCAGACCGCGAAGATCTCGGTATTCGTGTTCGAGGACGACGCGCCCGTCAACGGCGAAGTGGACGTGAGCGGCGGCAACGACGCCTTCGGCAGCGCGCATGAGCCGGGTCTCGGCGGGTTCGAGATCAAGCTGTTCGACGATGCCGGCGGCACCGGCGACGCCACCGGGCAGATGACCTACGACATGTTCAACATGCCGCTGTCGAATTCGCTGCAGGGCACCCGCGATCCCGCCACGGGCCTGAACGCTTGCCCGATTTCGACGACGTCGACCGACGGCCTCGTCGGCATGATCCCGACCTGCCCGAAGTACGAGTCCGACGGCAAGACGCTGTCGCCGCTGGTCGGCCAGGCGGTCATCGCGAACCTGATGCCGGGACGCTATGGCGTCGTCGCGACGCCGGGCGCCGACCGGACCGGCCGCGGCGAGGAATGGCTGCAGACCAACACGCTGGACGGACAGAAGGCGCACGACGCGTTCATCAAGGTCGGCGGCCCGTCGTACTTCCAGGAGTTCGGGCCCGCGGGCTTCCACGTGTCGATCGGCTTCGCGAATCCGAAGATCATCAACGACCGGCTGCCGGTGGTATGCGCCGGCGCGACCTGCAACAACTCGCTCGCCGGCCGGATCACGAATCTGCACTACAGCCGCCCACCGAACGAGAACCTGTACGGCTCGGGCTCGCGCGATTCGCTCGGCTTCACGCAGTGCTACGTGAGCGTCGGCGACACCGACGGGGAGGACATCGCCTTTACCAAGTGCAATCCCGACGGCACGTTCAAGATCAGCGGCCTGCCCGACGGCACGTTCCGCATCACGGTCTTCGATCAGTGGAACGACCAGATCGTCGACGGGCTGGCGACGGCGACACAGTTGAAGGGCGGACAGTCCAAGGACCTCGGCGACATCCCCGTGCTGCAGTGGCATACGAATCTGTATACGCGGTCCTTCTTCGACCAGAACGGCGACGGCGTGTCGCAGGACAGCGAGCCCGGGCTCGCGCTCGTGCCGACCAACATCCGTTTCCGCGACGGGAGCTATTCGAATTTCAACAACACGGACCTGAACGGCTTCGCCGGATTCAACGAAGTGTTCCCGCTGTTCAACTGGTACGTGGCCGAAGCCGACACGACGCGCTACAAACAGACGGGCGTGCACGTGGTGTATGACGCGGGCGGCCCGGTCGACGGCACGCCTGGCGGCGGCAACTCGAACATCGCGGCGAATTTCGCCAACACGGTCGAATCGTCGACGGCGCATCTGCCGACGAACCTGCGCGTGCCGGGTGCCAAGTATTGCAACGACGCGGATTGCACCGACCAGTCCGGCACGAACCCGTCGACCGCGCGGATCGACCCGCCGTGGGTGACGACCGAAGGCTGGCAGGGCTTCTCCGGCCAGAATTCGTTCATCGAGTTCGGCAAGAAGCCGTACGGCCCGACCGAGAACGGCGGCATCAAGGGCGAGGTGATCTACGCGTCGACGCGGCCGTTCGACGACCCGGCGCTGCTGATTCACACGAGCTGGACGCCGGACATTCCGAACGTGACGGTCAACCTGTACCGGGAGGACACGGCGACGGACGGCACGACGACGCTCGCGCTCGTCGATACGACCAAGACCAGCAGCTGGGACGACTGGGCGCAGGGCTTCCGCTCCGACGGCATTCCGAACATGAACTGCCCGGGGCAGGAGGCGAGCGACCCGTTCTTCTATACGTTGAAGAACAGCCCGCAGTGGCTCGACCCGACGCATCGTGCGTTGCCTGCGAATTCGCAGTTCAAGTGCTATGACGGCATGCATGCGTTCAACCAGGTGCAGCCGGCGCCGTACGACGGGATGTACCAGTTCCCGAGCGTGACGACGCGCGATCCGTCGACAGGCCTGCCGACGGGCACGAACTGCACGATCTGCGTGGCGAATCCGTCGGGCGACGGCACCAAGATGCTGCCGACCGGGAAATACGTCGTCGAGGTGGTGGTGCCGCCGGGCTACGAGCTCGTGAAGGAGGAGGACAAGAACATCCTGATCGGCGACAACTACATCGCCCCGGTGACGCAGCAGTTCGGCGGCCTCGGCAACATCTTCATCCTGCCCGACCAGGCAGCGATGAATTCGACCTTCAACCCGAACAATGCGCAGAATCCGACGACGGACCTGGGCTCGCTGCCGCGGCACGAAGGCGACACGGGCAGTGTCGAGACCTTCTGGCCGTGCGTCGGCGCGCTGCGTATCGTGCCGGACTACATCAGCCTGTTCCCGGGCTCGAAGGAGGTCGCGCCGTTCGCGGGTGCATCGCGGCACCTGTGCGACCGCAAGGAAGTCACGCTCACGAACGAGATGTCGGCGCTCGCGAAGTTCTGGCTGTTCAGCTCGACGCATGTCGCCGCGCACTACACCGGCTTCATGCTCGACGACTTCTCGTCCGAGTTCGATCCGTACTCGCCGCAGTTCGGCGAGAAGTTCGCGGTGCCGAACGTGCCGATCTCGATGAAGGACTTCGCCGGCAATGAAGTGGCGCGTACGTATTCGGATTCGTGGGGCATCTTCAACGGGCTGAACTATTCGACGTGGCAGGTCAACCCGCCGAACCCGACCGGCTACGCGCCGACGATGATGGTCGCGTGCATGAACGATCCGGACATGCCCGACCCGGCGCATCCGGGGAAGACGATCCGCGATCCGATGTTCAACCCGGCATACAGCCAGTTCTGCTACGAGATCCCGTTCATGCCCGGCCAGACCCAGTACATGGACACGCCGGTGGTGCCGGTGCAGGCGTTCGCTTCCGGCTACAACCCGCCCGACTGCGCGTACCCGGACGGCACGCCCGCGATCGCCAGCGTGACCGGCGACGCGAGCGGCGGAGGGGCGGGCCCGTGGGTCAGCGCGGTCGGTCACCAGTTGACGATCAAGGCGCTCGGCGACCAGGTCGTGCCGAACAACGCGTACAACGGGCCAGCCGCGACCGCCGCGCCGTTCAACCAGAAATTCGTCACGCGCCACTATGGCTTCGGCGCGACGCAAGGGAAGGTCACGATCGGCGGCCACGTGGCTTCAGTGCAGTCGTGGAGCGACTCGGAGATCCATGTCGTCGTCACGCCGTTGATCGGCTCGAGCTGCACCGTTGATCAACGCGGCGTGCTGACGCCGGCGTCGTGCGGCGAACTGGTCGTCACGACCGCCAGCGGCAAGAACACGATCGATACGGTCACCGTGACGGTGGGCGGCAAGGCGCCGACCTACGTGAACGGCGAGAACGCGACCAACGACGCGATCCAGACCGCGATCGACAACGCGACCCCGGGCGACCTGATCATCGTCGGTCCGGGCACCTACAACGAAATGGTCGTGATGTGGAAGCCGGTGCGGCTGCAGGGCGTCGGCGCCCCGTCGGTCGTGATCAACGCGAACACGCATCCGTCGGGCAAGATGGACGCGTGGCGCAGGAAGGTCGACTGCCTGTTCGGTGTCGCAATGAACGGCGCGATGATCTCGGCATCGAACCCGTTCGATCCGACCGGCACGTACACGTGCCCGACGGCGATGCAGCGCAAGGTGGACCCGATCCCGTTCGAGCCGACCGTGGGGTGGGACGCGAACCTGAACGGCAACCTCGGCGAAATGCTGCTCGAGCCGACGCTGATGGGCGCGTACGAAGGCGCGGGCATCACGGTGCTCGGCAAGGGCGTGCGGGACGTGCTGGTGGGCGGCGTGCCGCAACCCGACCCGAACTGCACCGCGAACGGCATTTGCGTGCCGCTCACGGGCCCGACGCGGTTCCAGCCGAACCCGCCGGATTGCCGGAATAACCCGAGCAACTTCCTGTGCAATCCGTCGCGCATCGACGGCATCACGGTCACGAACAGCTCGCAAGGCGGCGGCGGGATTTTCCTGCACGGCTGGAACCATCTGATGGAGGTGTCGAACAACCGTGTGTTCGCGAACGCGGGCACGCTTTCCGGCGGCATCTCGGTCGGCCAGGTCGAGGTACCGGACGGCACGATCGCGGCCGACGGCATCACCCAGCTTCCGTTCGGCTTCAACAAGGCCGTGAACGTGCATCACAACTCGGTGACGTCGAACGCGGCGTACGGCGACGAAATCAATTCGAGCACGCCGTCGTCGGCCGGCGGCGTGGTGTTCTGCTCGGGCGCCGACAACTATCACTTCAACTACAACTGGGTGTGCGGCAACATGAGCAGCGGCGACGGCGGAGGCGTCGCGCACTTCGGCTTCAGCTACGCCGGCGACATCTCGCACAACTGGGTGCTGTTCAACCAGAGCAACAACCCGACACTGCCCACCTACGGCGGCGGCATCATCGCCCAGGGCGTGCCGCCGGACGGCACCTTCTGCGAAAACTCGACGGTCGACGTGGACTGCGCACCGCAACTGTCCGACGGCATCGGGCCGCAACTGGTGATCGACGGCAACCTGATCATGGGCAACACGGCGGAGAGCGGCAAGGGCGGCGGGCTGCGGCTGCAGCAGGTGAACGGCACGGACGTGGAGCGCAGCCCCAACAACGCGGCAAATTGGTACACGGTTCGCGTCATCAACAACATCATTGCGAACAACGTCGCGGGCTGGGGCGGAGGCGGCGTGTCGTTGCAGGACGCGGTGCGCGTGAGTTTCGTCAACAACACCGTGATGTCGAACGACGCGACGGCGTCCGCCGGCGTGCTGTTCAACACGGATGCGGCCAGCCAGGCGAACGTCGGGCCGCCGAACTGCACCACGGTCGGCGCGCAAACGACGTGCAACCCGATCACGACGTCGACGTACCAGCCGGCCGGGCTCGAGACCGCGCGGCATACGGCGAACTTCATCGCCGCGTTCACCGCGCCCGGCGTCGCGTGTCCGGCAGGTCTGCCGAACTGCACGACGTTCTCGAACCCGGTGCTGACCAACAACGTGTTCTGGCAGAACCGCACGTTCTTCATCACGGTGTCCGGGGTGAATCCGAACATCCCCGGGCTGCAGAACACGGTTGCGCTGAACCCGACGTTGAACCAGGCCGGGCATGCGACGGGCTATTGCGATCCGAACGCGGTCTATTGGGACATCGGTGCGTATGGCGACACGGGCCCGGGCAACCATCAGTCGGGTCTCACGCTGAGCCCGCAGTACTCGATCCTGACCGACGTGGGCGACTACCCGGGCGCGAACAACAGCGGGTCCAACCCGTCGGTCGTGAGCCAGTACTGCAATGGGGCGCGCGTGCCGCCGGAAGGAGGCGGAAACGGCTTCGCGGTGCCGCCCGGCATCTCGGACACGGTGCTGCCGAACCCGCTGTTCAGCCTGCTGCCGTCGGCGGTGCCTGACGAGGGCAATCAGTGGATCAACATGTCGTACGGCCCGCTGTCGCTGTTCAACATGTCGATCGCGTCAGGCGGCTCCGGGTATGGCGTGCTGCTCGGCAACTACTCGCTGCGCGCAGGTTCGCCCGCGATCAACGCTGGAACGCAGGCGGGCGCGCCGAATCATGATTTCTTCGGCACGACGCGTCCGCAGCAGGGGAAGTACGACATCGGTGCGGTCGAGTTCCTGCCGTCCGGGCTCGTGAGCGGTCTGCCGATCGATCCGCTGGCGCTCGGCACGGTGCTGACCGGCGGCGTGGGTGGCTTGCCGCTCACCCCGCTGGTGACGCTACCTTGAATGGAGAAGGCAATGAACCGTTCACGTTTGTTGCGCCGGCGGGCGGCGCTTTGCGCAGTCGCCGCCTGCGTTGCCGCCGCCGCCGCGCTCGCGGGGCCGGTCGCGGCCCAGCAGGCGGCGACTGCGGGGGCCGGCGCCAGGCATTCGCCGTATCGGCCCGACCTGCCGAAGCGGGCGCGGACCTACTTCATGGTGACGCGCGGGATCGACAACCTGAAGGTGCACCGCATCACATCGGACAACCTGATCCGTTTCAGCTACCGCGTGACCGATCCGGCCGCGGCGAAGCGGCTAGCCGACAGGAGCGCGACACCGTATCTGTACGGGCAGACGAGTCACGCGCTGCTCGAGGTGCCGGTGATGGACAAGATTGGCCAGTTGCGGCAAAGCGGCCGGCTCGAAGCCGGCCGGGAATACTGGATGGTGTTTTCGAACAAGGGCAACGTCGTCAAGGTCGGCGAACGCGTGAACGTGATCATCGGATCGTTGCATATCGACGGGCTGCTGGTCGAATGACGATGCGGCCGCGATGCGCGGCACGGGAACAGGAGAAGACTCATGACCCGGTTTCTTTCGGTAGCAATGGGGGCGGTCTCATTGGCGGGTTTGCTTGCGCTGGCGCCCGACTCGATCGCGGCCTCGGCGGCAGGCACCGCCCAGGCCAAGGCGGCATCGGCGGGGCACGCGAGCGCCGCGCAGATCGTCGAGCGCAACGTGGCGGCGCGCGGCGGGCTGCAAGCGTGGCGCACGGTCAACACGCTGACGATGTCGGGGCTGATGGAGGCCGGTGGCAAGAAGAACACCGCGCTGCCGTTCGTGATGACGATGAAGCGTCCGCACAAGAGTCGCTTCGAAGTCCGCTTCAACGGGCAGACGGCGTTCCAGGTCTATGACGGTACACAGGGCTGGAAAGTCCGGCCGTTTCTCGGCCGTGACGAAGTCGAGCCCTACACGCCGGCCGAGGCGAAGTCGGCGGCGCAGTCCGCGGAACTGGACGGGCCGCTCGTCGATTACGCGAGCAAGGGCAGCACGGTTCAGCTGATCGGCTCGGAAACGGTGGAAGGACATCGCGCCTACGTGTTGAAAGTGACGACGAAAGAGCGTGCGGAGCGTCGCGTATGGATCGATGCGGCCACGTTCCTCGAGCTGAAGATCGACGGCGAGCCGCGCGTGCTCGACGGCAGGACGCACGGCGTCTCCGTGTTCTTCCGCGACTTCCGCAAGGAGGGGGGAATCGTCGTGCCGCACACGCTCGAGACGGCCGTTGCCGGCGTGAAGGGCACGCACAAGTTGACGATCGATCACGTGGCGGTGAATCAGCCGGTGGACGATGCGTCGTTCGGCAAGCCGCAGCTCGGGGCGGCCAGGGTGTCGAGCCGCTAGCCGGACGATCGGGCGAGGACCGAGGCCATGAAGCGAATCGAATCGTGGGTGCTCGCCGCCTGCATGGCGGCAGCCTTGTGCGCGTGCAAGCAAGTACCGGGGCAGGGTCTCACCGCGGACCAGATCGTCGAGAAGAATGTCGCCGCGCGGGGCGGGCTCGACGCATGGCGCAAGGTCCGGACGATGGTCTGGTTCGGCCATGTCGACAGCGCGAACGCCCCCGTGCGGGACATGCCGTTCGTCCTCGCGATGAAGCGGCCGAACAAGACGCGCTTCGAGCTGACGGTATTGAACGAGAAGAGTGTGCGTGTCTTCGACGGCAGGGAAGGCTGGAAGCTGGGCGCGAGTCCGCGGCCGTATTCGAGCGACGAGATCAGGTCGGCGCGTGACGAGCAGGTGATCGACGGGCCGCTGATCGATCACGACGCGAAGGGCGTCGGCGTGGCGCTGGAAGGGGTCGACCAGATCGGCGGGCACGATGCATACCGCCTCGCGGTGACGCTGCCTTCCGGCGCGGTTCGCCATGTGTGGATCGATGGCCGCACGTTCCTGGACGTGAAGTTCGACCGTCAGTTGCGCGGCCCGCGCGGCCCGGTCACCGTCGAAGTGAGCTACAGCGATTTCAAGGCCATCGACGGCCTGCAGATCCCGCTCAGGATCGAAAGCCATACGGCGGCTTCCCCGAACAGGGACACGCTGGTCATCGACAAGGTGTCGCTGAATCCGCCGCTCGACGATGCGATCTTCACCCGGCCCGCGTCGCCGGGCGGACGCCGTTCGGTCGCGATCGATGCGAGCGTGTCGCCGGCGCCGCCGCGTGCCGGCCTGCCGACGGCACGGCCATGAACGGCATCCGGCGGCGGCTGCGCGCCCTCGTGGCGGCGCGTCCGCTTGCCGTGAGCCGCCGGCTGGCGCGCTGGATGTTGCTGGCCGCGCTGTGCGCGCCCGCCGGTTACGCGCGCTGCGACGAGGTGGCGCCCGCCGAGCCCGTCGCGCCGGTCGAGCCCGTGCCCGTCGCGCCGGCGGACGCGGGCGAGGCGATCTACCGGCGCGGCATCCTCGGTTCGGGCGCGCCGCTCGAAGCCGTGCATCCGGACGGCGTGCGCCTGCGCGGCGCGGCGGCCGCCTGCATCAATTGCCACCGGCGCAGCGGCCTCGGTTCGAAGGAAGGCAACAACACGGTCCCGCCGATCACGTGGCGCTATCTGGCGCATCCGCGCGCGCAAACCGCCGAGGATCTCGACATCCCGTACGTTGCCGGCATGCGCACCGATCGCGAACCGTACACGGAGGAACGGCTCGCGCGGGCCGTGCGCGACGGGACCGCCCCGGATGGCCAGCCGCTCGGCAGGCTGATGCCGCAGTACGCGCTCGGCGATGCCGACATGGTTGCGCTGACGGCCTATCTGAAGCGCCTCGATCGCCGCCGGCCGTCGGGCGTGACCGACACGGTGCTGCATTTCGCGACGATCGTCACGCCCGATGCGGACCCGGTGAAGCGGGCGGGCATGCTCGACGTCCTGCAGCACTACTTCGCGGACAAGAACGCGTTTCCGTTCGGCGCGACGCCGCCGCTGCGCTCGACGCGAAAAATGATGTTCATGGTCAATCGGCGCTGGGAGCTTCATGTGTGGTCGCTCACCGGCCCGCCCGACACGTGGCATGAGCAGCTCAGGCAGTATTTCGCGCGACAGCCGGTGCTGGCCGTCGTGTCGGGGCTCGGCGGCAGGAACTGGGCGCCCGTTCACGACTTCTGCGAACAGCAGGCCGTGCCGTGCCTGTTTCCGAACGTCGAGGTGCCGGTCGAGACCGATCACGATTTCTATTCCGTGTACTTCTCGCGCGGCGTGCTGCTCGAGTCGGACCTGATCGCGAAGCGCATCCTGGACGAAGCCGGTGCGCGGCCGGTGAAGACGGTCCGGCAGGTCTATCGCGCGGGCGACAACGGCGAGCGGGGCGCACAGGCGCTGGCCGCCGCGCTGAAGGCGCACGGCATCGCGGTGTCGAATCGCGCGCTTGCGCCTCACGAGGATGTCGCACATGCGTTGCACGGGATGCCGCGCGACGATGCGCTCGTGCTGTGGCTGCGGCCGCCCGACCTCGCGGCGCTCGAGCATGTGCCGCCCGCGTCGGACACGGTGTTCATGTCGGGGCTGCTCGGCGGGCTCGACAGCACGCCGCTGCCGACGCGCTGGCGCGGCGTGACGCGCGTCGCCTATCCGTTCGACTTGCCCGAAGGGCGGCGCGTGCGCGTCGACTACGCATTCGGCTGGTTCACGATCCGGCACATCCCGATGGTCGCGCCGCAGGTGCAGGCCGACACGTATCTCGCATGCGGCCTGCTCGCCGAGACGCTGAAGCATCTGGTCGATGCGTTCGTGGGCGAGTATCTCGTCGAGCGCATCGAGGACATGCTCGAACGTCGCATCCTGACCGGCTACTACCCGCGCCTGACGCTCGCGCCCGGGCAGCGCTTCGCGTCGAAGGGCGGCTATATCGCGCGGTTCGCCGGGCCGGATCGCGCGACGCTTGCCGCCGATGGAGGCTGGATCGTTCCCTGAGCGGAGCGCGCACGTCGAGATGGATGGAGTAGGAATCAGACCGCGTATGGAGGAAGTCTCCCCATGCCGGTTTTCGCGGACGCTTCGCACAATGGAGACATCGCGCGACGTTCCGGCGCAGCGCGGGCCACACGGCGTGAGGAGGGAAACCGCCATGACAACGTTTCTTGTCGGGCATGACACGCGTCATCGCTGGGCGCATCGCGGCGGGATGATCGTGATCGCGGCGCTCGCGCTGCTGCAGGCGTCCGTCGGGCACGCGCTGCCGATCTTCGCGCGCCAGACCGGACAAAGTTGCGTCGCGTGCCATGCCGGCGGCCAGTTTCCCGAACTGACGCCGTACGGGCGCATGTTCAAGCTGAACGGTTATACGTTGGGCGAGCGCACGATTCCGCTCGCGGCGATGGCCGTCGCCGACATGAGCAAGACGCGAGCCAACAGCGACGCCAGCGGCAATCCGGTCACGCCGAAGAACGGCCTGCCGATCTTCGACTTCGCGAGCGTGTTCCTCGCCGGGAAGATCACCGACCATCTCGGCGGCTTCGCGCAATTCACCTATGCGAACTACGATCATCAGGATGCCAACGGAAAATGGAAAGGCTGGTGGGCATCGGACAACACCGACTTCCGCTTCGTCGACCGGATCATGTCTCCGGCCAACGATCTGATCCTCGGCCTGACGTTGCACAACAACCCGACCGTGCAGGATGTATTCAATACCGCGCCGGCCTGGAGCTACCCGTACATCGGCTCGGCGATCAGCCCGGTGGCCGGCGTTCCGGTCACGCCGGTGATCGAGGGCGCGCTCGCGATGCAGGTCGTCGGCATGGGCGGTTACCTGTACTGGAACAAGACGGTCTATGCGGAGCTGACCGCCTACAGCACCGCCGACGGCATCTGGTCGTTCCTGAGCAAGGGCAACCACGCGGGCAACCCGGACCACCCGCAGGTCTATCTGCGCGGCTACAACCCGTATGCGCGCATCGCGCTGACGCGCGAATGGGGGCCACACAGCCTGATGGTCGGCGCGTTCGGGCTGAGCGTCAACGTCTATCCGAACGACCCGAACAGTTTCCCGATCTTCGGCACGGGCGTGACGCGCTATCGCGACTACGGTTTCGACACGCAGTACCAGTACCTGCTGGAGCCGCACACGATTACCGCGCAGGCGCGCTACGTGCGCGAGAACATTCACGATCCCAACAACTTCGTCGTGAGCGACAACACGGCGGCGAACCTGAATTCGTTGCGGCTCAAGGCGTCGTACATCTACCAGGCCAAGTACGGCGTCAGCCTGTCGTTCTTCAATACGACGGGGACCGCGGACAGCGCCGCCTATGCGGCAAGCGCGAACTTCCATCCGAATACGCAGGGGTGGACGCCGGAAATATTCTGGATACCTGATCAGCACGTGCGCATCGGTATCCAGTACACGCACTTCACCAAGTTCCTCGGCGCGACGACCAACTACGACGGCAACGGACGCAATGCAAGGGACAACGACACGCTGTTCATCTATCTATGGCTGGCTTCATTCTGACACCCGGCGGGGCGACGGACATTGCGGCAGGGAGAGCGCTGACATGAACAAGGTGACCCATTTCGCTTGGCTTGCGCTGGTGCTGGCGGCATCGGGTTGTCACGACCTGGAGCGGTCGCGGGAAGTCGACAATCCGGCCGTGTCGGGCAAGACCATTGCATTGCAGGTGTGCTCGAACTGCCATGGCGCGACCGGTGTGTCGGTATCGCCGATGTTTCCGAAGCTCGCCGGGCAACGCAAGGAATACCTCGTCGATCAGTTGACCGACTTCAAGCATCACGCGCGCGCCGATCCGAATGCGAAGCGCTACATGTGGGGTTTCACGCATCTGACCGATGCGCAGATCGAGCAGCTCGCCGATTATTTCTCGAGCCAGCCGGCGGTGCTCGGCGAGGTCGGCGATCGCTTGCTGCTCGACGCGGGCAAGGCGATCTTCGTGTCGGGACTGCCGGACAAGGGCGTGTCGGCCTGTGTCGGGTGTCATGGCCAGCATGGCGAGGGCATGACCGGGTTCCCCCGGCTCGCCGGCCAGCACGCGGACTACGTGATGAAGCAGCTGAGGGTTTTCCGGGAAACCGACACGCGGCCACGCGGCGCGATCATGAAGGCGGTGTGCGCGAACATGACCGAACAGGACATGCGCGCGGTCGCGGCCTATGTCGAGGCCTTTCCGCCGGAAGCCGACGCACCGGCGAGCCCGGCGAGCCCGGCGGTCGAGCAATGAGCCGCCGGCGCCGAACCGGCGTCACATGCGGCAGGTGCCGCGGGGCGGGCAGACGAGCGGCGCCGGCGGCGATCGTTTAGGTGTCTCGTCTCCCCCGGGGCGGGGCGCCTCTTTTTATTTGCATCCGATGGTTCCATCCTGGTGACGCTCATGAAAGCCATTCAATCGTCCCGCGGCGGCATGATGTCCGTTGCCGCGTCGCTGTATCGGCTGCCTCGACGACTTCGCGCGCCGGCCGCGGTTCGCGCGTGCGGGCCGGGCGACGACCGTCCGTTCCTCGCGCGCCTGTCGGTCATCGACTGGCTGTTCGCCCTGGCACTCGTGGTCGGCGCGGGCCATGCGTTCGTGCATTACAACGAACACATGAATGACTACGACAAGGCGGTGATGATCGGCACCGTGCCGGCGCTCGTCGTGCTCGGCTGGCGCTGGAAGCCCGCGCGGCTGATGATGGCGTCGATCGCCGCGCTGTCGCTGCTGTCGATCCAGATCTAT